>NZ_JARAMN010000010.1:0-191067 GCF_028807315.1 Dinoroseobacter sp. PD6
TAAACGCCTCTTCCGTCGTCATCCGCATCGTCTGGTTTCCTCTCGGTGAAGGGGTCAGGGGTCAGGCCGGGACCGCTTGGGCGGTGTCCCTGGCGTCTTCGAGCACCATGTCGGAGAGCTTCTCGCCGATCATGATGGCCGGGGCGTTGGTGTTGCCCGAGACGATCTCGGGCATGATCGAGCAATCCGCCACGCGCAGGCCCGACAGCCCGTGGACCCGCAGCCGGGCGTCCACCACGGCGCCGGGGCCGGTGCCCATCTTGCAGGTGCCCGTGGGGTGGTAGATCGAGACCGAGTTGCTCCGCGCCCAGTCCAGCGTGGCATCGTCGTCGTCGAGCGCGAGATCGGCGGGGGGGCGGAATTCCTCGGCGATCTTGCCCGCCAGCGGGTCGGCCCGCGCGATCCGGCGCGCGATCTTGACGCCTTCGGTGAGGGTGGCGCAGTCGGTTTCGGTCGACAGGTAGTTGGGGTGGATCGTGGGATAGGTGCGCGGGTCCGGCCCGGCGAGGCGGATCTCGCCACGGCTTTCGGGGCGCAGCTGGCACACGGACATGGTGAAGGCCGAGAACGGGTGCACGCCTTCGCCGGGGCTGTCGGCGGACCAGGGCTGGACGTGGAACTGGATGTCCGGCGTGGCGATGTCGGGCCGGGTTTTCAGAAAGCCCGTGGCGAGGCTGGCGGCCATGGTCATTGGCCCCGCGCGGAAAAGCGCGTATTTCAGGGCGATGCGCGCCTGATTGACGAGGCTGCGGACCTCATCGTTCAGGGTCGGCTCGTTGCATTTGAACACCAGACGCGCCTGCAGGTGGTCCTGCAGGTTCTTGCCGACACCGGGGAGCGCGTGGCGCGGCGTGATGCCATGGGCCTGGAGCTGGTCGGGGTCGCCGATGCCCGACAGCATCAGGATATGGGGCGAGTTGATCGCACCGCCGGACAGGATCACCTCGCGCCGGGCGGTGACGGTGTGGGCCCGCCCGCCCGCGTCGGTATAGGTCACCCCGGTGACGCGCTTGCCCTCCATCTCGATCCGGGTGACGAGCGCGCGGGTGATGATGCTCAGGTTGGGGCGTTTTCTGGCGGGTTTGAGATAGGCGACCGCGGCGCTGCAGCGGCGGCCGTTGCGGGTGGTGAGCTGGAAATAGCCCACCCCCTCCTGGCTGGCGCCGTTGTAGTCGGGGTTGAACGGGTAGCCCATGGCTTGCGCTGCGGCGACCCAGGCGTCGCAGATCGGGCGCTGGATGCGCATGTTCGAGACCGCCAGCGGGCCGTCATCGCCGTGCCAGGGATCGGCGCCGCGCTCGTTCGCCTCGGCCCGCCGGAAGAGCGGCAGAACATCGTCCCAGCCCCAGCCCGCATTGCCCATCTGGCGCCAGCGGTCGTAATCCTCGGGCTGGCCGCGCACGTAGAGCAGCCCGTTGAGCGAGGACGAGCCCCCCAGCACCTTGCCACGCGGCCAGTCGATGGACCGCCCGTTGAGGCCCGGGTCGGCCTGGGTTTTGTAGCACCAGTCCACGGTCGGATTGTGCATGGTCTTGAAATAGCCGACGGGGATGTGGATCCAGGGGTTCGTGTCGGGCGGGCCCGCCTCCAGCAAGACGACCTTGTTGCGTGCATCCGTGCTGAGGCGATTGGCGACGACACAGCCGGCGGAGCCGGCACCGATGACCACATAGTCCGCTTCCATGTCGAAAATCCTCCCCGCTGGCGAATTTGTGTCTATGCAAAACGGGAAACGTATTCTAGTCTTTTTTGATACAAAATATCTCAATAATTGCTCACATGGGAGGTAAGCAATGAAAATCGGAGATCGTATCAAGGGCGTGTCGCGCCGGGATTTCTTCAGGATCGCAGGGACTTACGGGATGAGCTCGACGCTTCTGGCGGCGGGGGCATTCGGGGGTGCGATGACTGCCGCGAACCTCGCGAAGGCGGCGGAATCGACCTATGACAAGCGCTTCGGCAAGGAGCCCAAGCACACGCTCAAGTTCGGCGCCGCGGGCTTCAACCCGCAGAACCTGCTGATCGAGCGGGCCGGGTGCCTGGAGTTTGCCCGCGATCTCGAAGAGCGCACCGATGGCGAGATCCGGATCGAGTTCATCGGCAACAACCAGATCTGCGGGCAGCTCTCTTGCGTCGAGAAGGCCCAGCAGGGGATCATCGACATTTATGCGGCATCCACGCAGAACTCCGCCGGGGGCGCGCCGTATCTCAACGTGCTGGACTATGCCTACATGTTCCGCAGCCGGGCGGATCAGTACTATTTCATGTACAGCCCCGAGTCCCAGCGGATCCTGCGTGACCCGTTCGAGAAGCGTCACGGGTTGAAATTCCTGTTCACCCACGCCGAATTGCGCGGGATCATGATGGGCCAGAACTTCGCCGACAAGCCCACGGTGACCCGCATCGAGGACATCATGGGCACCAAGAACCGCGTCACCGGCACCCAGCTGGGCCGGATCGCGATGGAGGCGCTCAACCTCAACCCGGTGCCCGTGGCCTGGGAAGAGACCCTCGACGGGCTCAAGCAGGGCCTGATCGACGGGGCCGAGACCTGGGCGTCGGCGGTGGCCTATGCCAACATGTCGCCGGTGGTCAGCCAGGTGGTCGATCTGCGCTTCTTCTGCGGCACCGAGCATACGGCGATGCGCTCCGAGACCTTCGACGGGCTCGACGGGTACCTGCAGGATGCGGTGATGGAGTCGTCCTACCTGACCCAGGTGCATGTGCAGGCCGCCAATGAGGCAGCGCTGGTCAACACCGTGGGGCACACCGATCCGCCCCGACCCGGCACGATCTTCGCCGAGAACAACGTGCGCGTGGCGCCCCTGTCGGATGCGGAGGTGCGCAAGGCCGAGGAGATGTGCTCGCCCGAGTTCCAGCCGCAGCTGTGGGAGCAGTGGCGCGAGCGGATCAACAACTGGGCCGGTGGCATCGACACCTACCAGGACATCTACAACGAGGTGCGCAAGAACCCGCACACCCTGGCCGAGAATGTCGAGCCGCGCCGCTGGTGGCGCAGCGCCTGACGTCAGGTGCATGATCAGAGCCGGTCCCGCCATGTGCGGGGCCGGTGCCCATGGGGGCACCGAGACCGGGACAACCCGGCGATACGACAAAAAGGGAGGAGGGGCAGATGGAGCTCTGGTCCGATCTGAGCGCCCTGATCAGCGCTCTTGGCAGTCAGGATTCCTGGACGATCCGACAAGCCCTGGCCCCGAACACGGTCTATGTGTTCGCAACCGCGTTTCTGGTGGTCTCCGGGCTAGCGCTGGCCTGGGTCTATCACCATGTGCCGATCATCGAGCGGTATTTCGAACGCACGGTGATGGTCACCTGCTATCTCGCGACGGCGGGCATCATCTTCTGGGGGGTGATCGACCGGTTCGTCTTTTCCAACCAGCAGCCCTGGTCCACGACGATTCCGCCCTTCCTGTTCATGATCATGGCGCTGTTCGGCGCGGCCTATAACATCCGGCTGCGCACCCATCTGAGCTTTTCGGAGTTTCGCACGAACATGCCGCGCCGGGCGCAGTTCGCCTGCCTGTGGCTGGATTTCGCCCTGTGGTTCGGCTTCGCGGTGATCCTGCTGGTCACGACCGCGCGGGTCGTGGCGCTCTCGGCGTCGAATTTCCAGATCGTGCTGGGCACGGACAACACCATGCAGTGGTGGTTCCTGCTCTCGGCCCCCGTCGCGGCGACGCTGATGGCCGCGCGGGCGGTCGAGAACATCCAGGACGACATCGACAACTATCGCAACGACAAGCCGCTGATCAGCCAGGCCGTGATCGGGGGGGATGCGGGATGACCGATGGCACGCTTGTCACGCTGATCTCCGTCGGGGTCACGTTTCTGTTCATGCTGGGGGTCCCGGTGTTCCTGGTCATCGCCTATTGGGTGATCGGCTGTTCCTTCGTGCTGGGCCTGACGCTGGACAACATGGGGGCGGAGATCCTCAACGTATTCAACAAGGGCTTTGCCCTGCTGGCCATGCCTCTGTTCATCCTGACGGGGGACCTGATCAACAAGTCCGGCATCGCCCGGCGGCTGTCGGATTTCGCCTATGCCTGCCTCGGCTGGCTGCGGGGCGGTCTGGCCATGGCGTCCCTGGGCGCCTGTGGCCTGTTCGCGGCGATCTCGGGGTCGAACTCGGCCACCACGGCGACCATCGGGTCCATGCTGCATCCCGAGATGGTCAAGGGCGGCTATGACGAGCGGTTCTCGGCAGCCACGGCGGCGGCGGGCGGTACGGTGGGGATCATCATTCCGCCCTCGATCATCTTCATCGTCTACGGGTTCCTGATGAACCTGCCGATTTCGGACCTGTTCGTCGCGGGCATCATCCCCGGCGCACTGATGGTGATCGGCATGCAGCTGGCCTGCTGGATCATCTGCCGGATCAACGGCTGGGGCTTCATCATCCCGCTGCAACTGAACCGGGTGCTCAAGACCGCCTTCGGCGCGTGGCTAGGCTTCTTCGCCATCGGTCTGGTGCTATGGGGGATCTACACCGGCAAGTTCTCCCCCACCGAGGCCGCCGGGGTCACGGTCGGGTTCTGCGTGATCGCGGGGCTGGTGTCGTGGGTTTTGACGCGGGTGCTGCGGCTGCGGTCGGACAAGACCTGGGAAGAGAAGAGCTATGGCGAGATGCTGGTGGTGGAGGGCTTCACCCTGCGCCAGATCCCCGGCATCACCATGCGTTCGGCCGAGATCACCGGCATCCTTGCCCCCCTGATCGCCATTTCGGTGGTGATGCAGCAGATCCTGTCACTGCTGGGGGCGCAGCAGGTGATCGGGGATTTCGTCACGTCGATGGGCGGCTACCACGCGGTGCTGTTCACGGCGATGGTGATCGTGTTCTTCTCGGGCATGGTGCTGGAGTCCCTGCCGGTGACGATCATCCTGGCGCCGATCCTGGCGCCGATTGCCGCCAGCGTCGGGGTCGATCCGATCCATTTCGCGGTGATCTTCCTGGTAGGCGCCTCCATCGGGTTCATCACGCCGCCCTACGGGCTCAATCTGTATGTCGCCTCGGGGGTGACGGGGGTGCCCTATTTCCGGCTGCTGCGTTACACGGTGCCGTATCTCGTGGCGCTGATCTCCGTTTGGATCCTTGTGTCGCTGACCCCGGAGCTGGCATTGTTCCTGCTGCCCAACCGCTAAGGACCCCATGCCCGAAGTCAGACCGCCTCCGGACGACAAGGCGCAGATCCCGACGAATCTGCGCCTGCTGCGGGTGATCGAGGAGGTGGCGAAGGCCGGGGTGCCGGTGCTGCCCGGCGCGCTGGTCGAGGCACTGGGTCTGCCGAAACCCACGGTGCACCGGCTGCTGACCACCGCCGAGGAGGAAGGGTTCGTGCAGCGCCATGTGGACGGGCGGTCCTATGGGCCCGGCGTGCGGCTGCGGCAGGTGGCGGCGCACACCCTGTCGTCGGAGCGGGTGCGGACCGAACGGCTCCTGATCATGCGGGCGCTGGCCGAGGCGGTGGAAGAGACCTGCAACCTCGCCGCCCCCGGGCGGTACGGCATGGTCTATCTCGACCGGGTGGAGACCCACTGGCCCCTCCGCATCCAGCTGCCCATCGGAACCCAGGTGCCGTTTCACTGCACCGCGTCGGGGAAGTGCTACCTCGCGAGCCTGCGCGCGGACAAGCTGGCGCGGCTGATCTCGGCTCTGCCGCTGGAGCGCCAGACGCCCCATACCCTGACCGAGGCGGGCGCGTTGCGCGCGGAGCTGGCCGAGACCCGGACGCGGGGGTACTCGGTCGACCACGAGGAGTTCATGGACGGGATGTGCGCCATCGCGGTGCCGATCCACGACACAGAGGATCGCTTCCTGACGGCCCTGGCTATCCACGCCCCGATGCAACGCCACAGCCCCGACAGCCTTGCGGAGCGTGCCCTGGCGCCTTTGCAGGAGGCGGCGGGCAAGCTTAGCGCGCTGTTGGTCTAGGGCGGCGCCCGGCGGCATTGCCGAAGCTTCGGACAATACTCGCGCACCAGAGGGCTTGGAGATCGAGCTGCGCGCGCGCCTCGTCAATGCATGGCGGCGCTGCAGGGAACCCAACGGACGCCCGATTGGTTTTGCATGGGACATCAGAATGGAGTTTGCCCCATGTCCTCTTCGAAATCGCGCACTCAGATCTGGGATGAATGGCGGGATCTGGTCAACATGGCGCCAAAAGAGCTGTCCGACTGGCTGGAAACGGACGAGAGCCACAGCGTCGGCGACTGTACGGACGGCGAATCCACCGGGCACGCATCCGGCCGCCGTATTGTTGAGATCAAGCGCACCGACAAGGCCGATCTGAGCGACGATCAGTGGGATCACATGGCCACGGTCGTGGGCTATATCAAACGCCATCTGAGCCAGGGCGGCCCGGACACCGGCATCGAGACATCCGACTGGCGCTATTCGCTGATGAACTGGGGCCACGACCCCTGCAAGAGCTGACCACCGGACAGCTTGCGTCGGCGGCCCGGGTGCGCTACCTCGCCCGGGCACCACACGGGATACCGCCGATGACCCTCGAGCTGCAGCTCCGACGAGACTTGCCCCGCGCGTGATCCGCGCGCCCCGGTGCCCCGGGCCAACCGCCCATCTCGCGCCCGGCTCCCCTTTTCCGGCCCCCTCATTCCAGATTGACATGGCTTCCAAATTGACACGGGCCCACGCCCTTGGCACCTATGGGGCTTCTCCGTTCCGAGAGGATTTTCAAGATGATCCCTGCGATCCTGCCGACCTATAACCGCGCGCCCCTGAGTTTCGTGAAGGGCGAAGGCGCCTGGCTGATCGAGGCCGATGGGCGCCGCTTTCTCGACCTCGGCGCCGGGATCGCGGTGAACGCGCTCGGCCACGCGCACCCGCGGCTTGTGGCGGCCCTGACGGATCAGGCGCAGGCGCTCTGGCATGTCTCGAACCTCTACCAGATCCCGGCGCAGCAGAAGCTCGCGGAGATGCTGGTCGCGGAAACCTTCGCCGACACGGTGTTCTTCACCAATTCCGGGACCGAGAGCTGCGAATTGGCCGTGAAGATGGTGCGCAAGCATTTCCATGACGCGGGCCAGCCCGAGCGGGTCGAGATCCTGACCTTCGAGGGGTCGTTCCACGGCCGGTCCTCGGCGGGGATCGCCGCGGCGGGGTCCGAGAAGATGACCAAGGGGTTCGGCCCGCTATTGCCCGGGTTCCGGCACCTGCCCTTCGGCAATCACGAGGCGCTGCAGAGCGCGGTGAACGACCGCACCGCGGCGATCATGGTGGAGCCGGTGCAGGGCGAGGGCGGCATCCGGGCCCTGCCCGATGCGTGCCTCAAGGGGCTGCGCGACCTGTGCGACCAGCATGGGATCCTGATGATCCTCGACGAGGTGCAATGCGGCGTGGGCCGGACGGGGCGGCTTTTTGCCCATGAATGGGCCGGGGTGAGCCCGGATATCATGATGGTGGCCAAGGGGATCGGCGGGGGCTTCCCGCTGGGGGCGGTTCTGGCGACGGCCGATGCGGCCTCGGGCATGACGGCGGGGACCCACGGGTCGACCTATGGCGGCAACCCGCTGGGCTGTGCTGTGGGCTGCGCGGTGCTGGAGACGGTGTGCGCCGACGGGTTTCTGGAAGAGGTGCGGCGCAAGGCGGGGCTGATGCGGCAGGCGCTGGAGGGCCTCGTGGCGGAGTTTCCGGGCGTGTTCGCGGAGGTGCGCGGCGCGGGGCTGATGCTCGGGCTGGTGTGCCGGGCGCCGAATACGGACGTGGTTCAGGCGGGCTACGGCGCGGAGGTGCTGGTGGTGCCCGCGGCGGAGAACGTGGTGCGGCTGCTGCCGCCGCTGACGATCACGGACGCGGAGATCCGCGAGGCGCTGGCGCGGCTGCGCAAGGCGGCGGCTTCGGTGCAGGCCGATGCCGCATGAATATCGCTTCGTGCCCGTGAGCCGTGACGATTACCCGATGCTGCGGCGCTGGCTGGCCCAGCCGCACATGGCGGGCTGGTGGGGCGCGCCGGAGGCGGAGATCGCCCTGATCGACGGGGATCTCGGGGCCGGTTTCTGCGACATGCGGATCGTCTGGGCCGACCGGCCCTTCGGGTTTGTGCAGGACTATCCCGTCCGGACTTATGGTGCGCCCCATTACGGGCATCTTCCCGATGAGGCGCGGGCGCTGGACATCTTCCTGGGCGATCCCGCCTATCTGGGTGCGGGCCACGGCGCGGGCTTTCTGAAGGCGCGGGCGGCAGCGCTTTTCGCGCAGGGCACACCGGCGCTCGCGGTGGATCCGGACCCGGAGAACCACCGGGCGGTGGCAACCTTTGCCAGGGCCGGGTTTCGCCCCCTTGGCATGAAGGCGGCCGAGGACGGGGCGCCCGTTCTTGTAATGGACATGTGGCCCGAGGGGTTGGACTCCGGCCGGACCGCGGACGAGAAAGACTTGATATGACGCATTTTCTGGACATTCACACCACGGATCCGGCCGACCTGCGGGCGATGCTCGACCGGGGTCGCGCGATGAAGACCGCGCGCGCCGGGCGGCCCAAGGGCGCATCGGATGACGACCAACCCTTGGCCGGGCATATGGTGGCGCTCATCTTCGAGAAGCCATCGACCCGCACGCGGGTGTCCTTCGATCTGGGCGTGCGCCAGATGGGCGGGCAGACCATGGTGTTGTCGGGGGCGGACATGCAACTGGGCCACGGCGAGACCATCGCGGACACGGCCCGGGTGCTCAGCCGGTATGTGGACCTGATCATGATCCGGACCTTCGAGGAGACCACCCTGCTGGAGATGGCCGAGCATGCCAGCGTCCCGGTGATCAACGGGCTGACCAACCGCACCCATCCGTGCCAGATCATGGCCGACGTGATGACCTTTGAAGAGCACCGCGGCCCGATCGCCGGCAAGAAGGTGGTGTGGTGCGGGGACGGGAACAATGTCTGCGCCTCGTTTTTGCATGCGGCGGGCCAGTTCGGGTTCGACATGACCTTCACCGGGCCGCCGACCCTGGATCCGGAAGCGGAGTTCGTGGAGGGCGCGCGAGCCAAGGGCGTGACCGTGGAGATCGAGCGCGACCCGGCGGTGGCCGTGCAGGGCGCGGACCTGGTGGTGGCGGATACCTGGGTGTCGATGCATGACAGCCAGACCACCAAGGAGCGGCGGCACAACCAGCTGCGCCCCTACCAGGTGGACCGGGCGCTGATGGACAAGGCCAAGCCCGATGCTCTGTTCATGCACTGCCTGCCGGCGCACCGGGGCGAGGAGGTGACCTCGGAGGTCATGGACGGCCCGCACTCGGTGATCTTCGACGAGGCGGAGAACCGGCTCCACGCCCAGAAGGCGGTCATGCGCTGGTGCCTCGGGGTGTGAACGGAAACCGGATCACGTTCAACCGAACCGATCTTCGTTTGCCACGTGGTGTCGTGCGTATTTGGGCAAAGATGAAACAGGCACTGTTGGGCGCAATAACCTTTACGGCGCCCTGCCTTTTTCATCTTTGACGAAATACTCCGGGGGGTCGCGTCAGCGACGGGGGCAGCGCCCCCTTGCGCCGTCCGCTCAGGGCCGCCAGGTCAGGAAATTGGCGATCATGCGCAGGCCCGCAGCCTGGCTTTTCTCCGGGTGGAATTGGGCGCCGACCATGGTGTCGCGCCCGACGACGGCCGTGACCGGGCCGCCGTAGTCGCAATGGGCCAGAAGGGTCGCGGGGTCGGTCACCTGCATGTGGTAGGAATGGACGAAATAGGCGTGATTGCCCGTGGCCACCCCGTCCAGCACCGGGTGCGGGCGGTCGATCACCAGGTCGTTCCAGCCCATATGGGGCACCTTGAGGGCCGGGTCGGAGGGCGTGATCTTCACCACCTCGCCATCGATCCAGCCAAAGCCGGGCGTGTCTTCGTATTCGCGCCCCGTGGTGGCCATCAGTTGCATGCCCACGCAGATCCCGAGGAACGGGCGGGCACGGGTGGTCACCGCCTCCTCGATCGCCTCGAAGAGCCCCCCGAACCCCTCCAACCCCGCGCGACAGGCCGGGAATGCCCCGTCGCCAGGCAGCACGATCCGGTCGGCGCGCGCCACGAGGTCGGGGTCGGAGGTCACGCGGATCTTCCCGCCATCCACCTCCCGCGCCATACGTTCGAAGGCTTTCTCCGCCGAATGCAGGTTGCCGCTGTCGTAATCGACCAGAACCGTCAGCACGTCAGAGCGACCCCTTGGTGGAGGGGATGGCATCGGCCTTGCGCGGGTCGGTTTCCAGAGCATCGCGCAGGGCGCGGGCAACCGATTTGAACGCGGCCTCGGCGATGTGGTGGGAATTGATCCCGGCGAGCGCGGTCACATGCAGGGTCAGCCCGCCGTGGGTCGAGAGCGCCTGGAAAAACTCGCGCACCAGCTCGGTATCGAAGGTGCCGATCTTGGCGGTGGGGAGGGCCACATCCCACACCAAATAAGGCCGTCCGGAGATGTCGAGCGCGGCGCGCACCAGCGCGTCGTCCATCGGCAGCAGGCAGGACCCGTAGCGCACGATCCCGCGCTTGTCGCCGACCGCCTCGGCCAGGGCCTGACCCAGGGCGATGCCCACATCCTCCACCGTGTGGTGGTCGTCGATATGCAGATCGCCCTGGCAGCGGACGGTCATGTCGATCAGCGCGTGGCGGCTGAGCTGGTCCAGCATGTGGTCAAAAAACCCGACCCCGGTGCGGTTGTCATAAACCCCGGTCCCATCGAGATCGATTTCGACCGAGATGTCGGTTTCGGCGGTCTTGCGGGTGATGGTGGCGCGGCGCATGGGCAGATCCTCGGGCTGTCGCCGCCTTTTGGCACGCGCTCCGGGCCTTGCCAAGCCCGGGCGATACCGCCACCGCCGCCGACCATTGCCCTGCCGCGCGAAACCCTGCATGGTCCGCGCAAAATCGACTTCGAGGGAGAGACCCATGTCCGACGACACCCCCAGCTACGGCTTCGACACGCTGCAGATCCATGCGGGCGCGCGGCCCGATCCGGCCACCGGCGCGCGGCAGACGCCGATTTACCAGACCACGGGCTACGTGTTCCGCGACGCGGACCATGCCGCGGCCCTCTTCAACCTGCAGGAAGTCGGCTACATCTATTCGCGGCTGACCAACCCCACGGTTGCGGTGCTGCAGGAACGCATCGCGACGCTGGAGGGCGGTGTCGGCGCGGTCTGCTGCTCTTCGGGCCACGCGGCACAGATCATGGCGCTCTTTCCGCTGATGCAGCCGGGGTGCAACATCGTGGTCTCGACCCGGCTCTATGGCGGGACGGTCACGCAGTTCGGCCAGACGATCAAGCGCTTCGGATGGTCCGCGAAATTCGTGGATTTCGACGATCTCGATGCGGTCAGGGCGGCGATTGACGACGACACCCGCGCGGTGTTCGGCGAGGCGATCGCCAACCCGGGTGGCTATATCATGGATGTGCGCGCGATTGCCGACATCGCCGATGCCGCCGGCATCCCGTTGATCATCGACAACACCACGGCCACCCCCTATCTGTGCCGCCCGATCGAGCATGGTGCCACACTCGTGGTGCATTCCACCACCAAGTACCTGACCGGCAACGGCACGGTCACCGGCGGCTGCGTGGTGGATTCGGGCAAGTTCGACTGGGCCGCGTCGGGCAAGTTCCCGTCCCTGTCCGAGCCCGAGCCCGCCTATCACGGGCTCAGGTTCGCCGAAACCTTCGGGCCGCTCGCCTTCACCTTCCACGGGATCGCCGTGGGGCTGCGGGACCTGGGCATGACCATGAACCCGCAAGGCGCGCATTACACCCTTATGGGGATCGAGACGCTGTCGCTGCGGATGGCGCGCCATGTGGAGAATGCCGAGAAGATCGCGAAATGGCTGGAGGCCGACGACCGGGTGGAGTTCGTCACCTATGCCGGGCTCCCATCCTCGCCCTATTTCAAGCGGGTCAAGACCGTCTGCCCGCGGGGCGCGGGGGCGCTCTTCACCTTCGCGGTCAAGGGCGGCTACGAGGCCTGCATCAAGCTGGTCGACAGTCTCGAGATCTTCAGCCACGTGGCCAACCTCGGGGACACGCGGTCGCTGATCATCCACTCGGCCTCGACCACCCACCGGCAGCTCACCCCGGAGCAGCAGGAGGCCGCCGGGGCCGCGCCCAACGTCGTGCGCCTGTCCATCGGGATCGAGGACGCGGACGACCTGATCGCCGATCTCGATCAGGCCCTGTCCAAGGCAACCGCATAAACCCAGACCCGAAGGCCCTGCAGACGCGGGGCCTTTTCATGTCGGCCCTGCGCGGGGCGCCCGCGTGCTGCTTGACGGCTTCCGGATCCGGCGCAACAGTGATCCTGCAACCAACCATATGCGTGAAAGCCCGGCGCGGCATGCCGTCCGCCGGGGGAGGAGACACGATGAAGACGACATCTATCGCGGCCATGGCCGCCACGGCGGCCCTGCTGATGGCTTGCGGCAACTCCGGCTCCAACTACGTGCCCGTGATCGACGGTCCCGTGGGGCCGAGTTTCAACGTGGACCTCCAGCAGTGCCAAGGCCTCGCTGCCTCCCAGGACCAGTTCGACGGCAACACCGCGACCACCGCCGCAACCACCGCGGGCGCAGCGGCCGTCGGCAGCGTGATCATCAACGACAACAGTGACAACCTCGCCGAGGCCGCTGCGGCCGGGGCGGTTGTCGGGCTCGCCTCGGACGCGCTGCGCAAGAACGCCGATCGCGAGACGATCATCAAGAACTGCATGCGCGGGCGCGGCTACAACGTCGTGGGCTGACCGGCGCGCCGCCCCCGATGGGCGGCGCCCCTGCCCGACCGGACACTCCCGGCGCGGCCTATTGGACGAGTTCGATCACCAGGGACACCGCAGCGCGGACACTGACCTCGCCGGCGGCGACGGGCACGGCGCTGTCGGCCATGGCCATCTCGGAGCGCATCATCATCGGGCCGCGCATGCCGCCCTGTTCGGTGATCGACCGGATCGGACCGAGGGCCACGCCGGCGGCCTCGGCCAGAGTGCGCGCGCGGGCGAGCGCGTCCTGCATCGCCCGTTCGCGGGCTTCGACCTCCAGCGGGCCGGGTGCCTGCACGCCGAAGCTCAGCCCGCCGAAACTGTTGGCGCCGTCGCGCACGCTGGCATCGAGGATCTCGCCCAGCCGTTCGAGGTCGCGCACCCGTACGGTCAGCGCGTTCTGGGCCCGGAAGGCGACGATCCGGCGCGGCAGATTGCGTAGCTCCGTCCCCTGCTCATAGACCGGATTCAGCGTCAGGTCCGAGGTCTGCAGATCCCGCTCCGCGATGTCGAAGCCGCGCAGTTCTGCCAGAACCGCCTGCATGCGTTCGGTATTCTCGGCAAGCGCCTGCGCGCCGGTGCGGGCCTCGGTCACCACCGCAAGGCGCAGGGTGGCCATGTCGGGGATTGCGGGCACGCTGGCCTCTCCGGTCACGCTGAGCAGGCCCGGCCCGGCCTCCTCGGCGCGGGCGGTCGGGGACAGACCGAGACCGGCCAGCAGAACAAGCATCAGCACAAGACGAGAGAGCGGGGCACGGCAGTTGCGGGCGGGCTGGGTCATGAGGCCTCCTGGGATCGGGGATTCCGCGGAACACAGGCCGGGTTGCGGCCTTTTCCTGCGGAGGGAAACAGGGTACAACGTGCCGATGGGAGGGGGCCATTGCAAGGCCCGCATATCCACCGATGAAACCAGGTTTCGCGCTCCTTTTGTCCCATGACGGGCTGACCCTGAGCCACCGTACCAGCGAGGGCTGGCTACGCATCGGCGAGGTCTCGCTCGATGCGCCGGACGTGGCGGGGGCGCTGGCCGAGTTGCGGGTGCAGGCGGTGGAGATCGCCAAGGCGCGCAACCTGGCCCCGTTGCGCACGAAACTGGTCCTGCCGAACAGCGAAGTTCTCTATCATACGGTCTCGGTCGAGGGTGTCACCAGCCCCGATTATGACGGGGCGATCCGCGACAGTCTGGATGGGCGGACGCCCTATGCACTGGACGAGCTGTGCTATGACTACGTGGTCAGCGGCAGCGAAGCGCAGGTCGCGGTCGTGGCGCGCGAGACCCTGGCCGAGGCGGAGGCTTTCGCGGTGGAGCATCGCCTGGCGCCCGTCTGTTTTGCTGCCGTACCGCCCAAGGGGGCGTTTTCAGGCGAGGTGATGTTCGGCACCACGAAGGCGGCCGAGCACCTTCTGGGTCCGGGCGAGATGCTGGAGCGGGACATGGCACCCGTGGTGCTGCTGGGAGAGGCGCAGGGCGCCGACGCCCCGGGCCCGGCATCGGAACCTGCGCCGCTACCGAAGCCGAAACCGCCTGCGGCACAGGCAGAGGCCGCGGACCCTGCGGCGGGCAAGACCGGGGCGGCGAAGGCCCCCGACAAGGCCGCGCAGGCGGCCGTGGAGGGCACCGAACCGGCCGCCGAAGACGCGCCGAAGCCGAGTTTTGCCAGTGCCCGCACCCGCGATGGCGCGGCCGTCCCGAGTGCCCCGTCCCCGGAGGCACCGCAGGACCCGATGGCGCCCCGGATCAACCTGTCGGCCGAGGTGCGGTCCAAGGTGGAAACACCGCCCGCCGCCCCCCCGCCCGCGGAGCCCAAAACGCGTCCTGTCGGTCTGCTGCTGACCGTGGCGCTGCTGGTGGTTATGGTCCTGGTGGGTGTGTTCGCGGCACTGACAGGCGGTGACGAGGCAGCCGAGACCAGGCCGCCGCCCGCGGAAGAGACCACACCGGAGGCGGTCGCAGCACCCACGCCCGAGCAGGCGCCGCGCCAAACCGCCGAAGAGGGACCGCCGGTCGCCGATGAGGACAGCGGCGACGCGGTCGCAGAGGCGGCGCCAGATGCCGCAACCCCGCCGGTGGTCGCCATGACCACCGGGCCCGAAGCCCTCGCTCCGGCCACGCCGAGCAGCCCGTTTGCCAGCCTTCCGACACCGGAAGAGGTGGCCGAGGGCGACGAGGCCAATGTGGCAGACGCCCCGACACAGGATATGGCGTCGCTGCCCGACGCGCCGGGCTTGCCGGATATCGATGCACTGCCGGTGGATGACACGCCACCGCCTTCGGATGCGGCCGACCCGCAAAACCCCGGTCTGATCGAGACCGAGACCCGCTATGCCGCCACGGGCATCTGGCAGCGCAGCCCGGATCCGCTTCTGCCCCTGACGCCCCCGGGGATCGAGGATCTCTACGTGGCCGCCCTCGACAGCGATATCGCGATCGAGGACGCGCTTGCCCTGCCTGCCTATCGCGACGACCGGGATCTGCGCCCGGTCACGCCGCGACCGCCCATCGCGCCGGGGCAGTTCTTCGAGCTGGACGCGGACGGGCTCGTTCCGCCGACGCCCGATGGGGCCCTGACACCGGACGGGGTGCTGGTCTTCAGCGACCCGGAGGTCCGGCCCGATCCGCGCCCGGGCATAACCCCGGCCACCACCGATGCGGATATCTTGCGCGAGACCCTGTCAGGGCTGCGCCCGCCGCCGCGCCCCGAAAACGCCACCGAACTCAGGGAGCGCGCGGTGCTGGATGGGCGCAGCCGAGCGGAGCTGGCCTCGGTCGCGCCGCCGGCCCGGCCCGCTTCGATCCAGGACCTGGCCGAGGCGCCCGACGCAGCGGAGGCCGAGGCGAGCGGCATGGCCTCCTCGCTGGTTCCCGATGCGCGCCCGTCGGATTTCGCGGCAAGGGTGGCAAGCCTGCGCGCCGCGCGCACCCAGGCAAGGGCCGAGGCGCCCTCGGGATCCCGGGGCAGCGCCCCCTCGGCCTCCCTCGCCGCGGTCGCGCCACCGGCACCGGCACCGGAAGTCCGCGAAACCGCACCGAGCATCCCCACCACCGCTTCGGTGGCGCGTCAGGCGACACTGGAAAACGCCTTGCCGCTGAACCGGATCAACCTGATCGGGGTCTATGGCACGCCGAACAGCCGACGCGCGCTGATCCGGCTCGCCTCGGGCCGCTACGTCAAGGTGGAGGTCGGCGACCGGGTGGATGGCGGCCGTGTCGCCGCGATCGGCGAAGCGTCGGTCCAATACACCAAGGGCGGGCGCAACATCACCCTGGAGATGCCCCGGGGCTGACCCGCAGGCAGGCCATGGGCGCGCGATCTTCCGTCCCGGCGCCCAATAATGCCGCATGCCGGAACGCTTTACCCGCAGGCCGCGCCCGGTAGAGTAGCCCCACGCGCCCCAGTATCCACCACGACCCAAGCCAGGATCCCCGATGACCGCATTTCTGATCGAAGCGACCATATTCCTGTTGGCGGCGGTCATTGCCGTGCCGCTCGCGGTGCGGTTCGGGCTGGGTTCGGTTCTGGGCTACCTGCTGGCCGGGGTCATCATCGGTCCGGTTCTGGGCCTCGTGGGCACCGATGTGGAGGAGTTGCAGCATTTCGCCGAGTTCGGCGTGGTGATGATGCTGTTCCTGATCGGGCTGGAGCTGGAGCCGCGCGCCCTGTGGGACATGCGCGACCGGCTTCTGGGACTCGGCGGCTTGCAGATCGGGCTGACCATGGCGGCGATCACCGGCGGCTGCATCCTGCTCGGCTTTGCCTGGCCCGTGAGCCTCGCGATCGGGATGATCATGGCGCTGTCGTCGACCGCGATCGTGTTGCAGACCCTGAACGAAAAGCGGCTGATGCAGACCCCGGGGGGCCGCAGTGCGTTCTCGGTGCTGCTGACCCAGGATATCGCGGTGATCCCGATGCTGGCCTTCATGCCGCTTCTGGCGCTGTCGATCCTGCCCCATGCACCGGAGGCCCAAAGCCCCGCGAGCGGTCTTGCCGGTATCACCGCCGCCCCCGATGGCAGCGTTCAGCTCGCCCCGGGCGGCACCGACGGGCATGGGCATGACGATCATTCCGCAACCGCGGTGATGCACCTGCTGGACCAGTTGCCTGGCTGGGGACTGACCCTCGTCACCATCGCGGCGATTGCGGCGATCATTCTCGGCGGGCATTACCTGACGCGGCCCGTGTTTCGCTTCATCCATGCGGCCCGGATGCGCGAGATGAACACGGCTGTGGCATTGCTGTTCGTGACCGGGGTCGCGTCGCTGATGCTGATCGTGGACCTGTCGCCGGCGCTCGGCACCTTCCTGGCGGGCGTGGTGCTGGCCAACTCGGAGTACCGTCACGAGCTGGAGGCGGATATCGCGCCCTTCAAGGGACTGCTGCTGGGCCTGTTTTTCCTCACTGTCGGGGCGGGGATCAATTTCGGCGTCCTGTTCGGTGATCCGGTGCTGCTGATCTCGCTCACCCTGGGTCTGATGCTGATCAAGGGAGTGATCCTTCTGGGTCTCGCGATACTGTTCAAGATCAGGGGGCGGGATCGCTGGCTCTTCACCCTCGGTCTCGCCCAGGCGGGGGAGTTCGGCTTCGTGCTGATCAGCTTCGCGGTGGGTACCCATGTGTTGCCCGCCGAGCTGAGCCAGACCTTGTTGCTGGTGGTGGCATTGTCGATGCTGCTAACGCCCTTGCTGTTCATCGTCTATGACCAGGTTTCCGCCCGAATGGAGGAAGCCAGCGGGCCGCAACAGCCCCATGACGAGATCGACGAGCAGCAGCCGATCATCATCGCCGGGATCGGCCGGTTCGGGCAGGTGGTCAACCGCATGGTGCAGATGACCGGGATGAAGACAACGGTGCTCGACCACGACCTCGAGATGATCGAGCTGATGCGGCGCTTCGGGTTCAAGGGGTTCTTCGGCGATCCCACCCGGCCCGAACTGCTCCATGCGGCGGGGCTCGACAAGGCGCGGGTGCTGGTGGTGGCGCTCGACGACAGGGAGGCGGGGCTGCGCCTGGTGCAATACGCGCGGCGGATGCGGCCCGACCTGCATATCGTCGCCCGCGCCCGGGACCGGGTGCATGTCTACGAGCTCTATGCCGCTGGGGCCAATGACATCGTGCGCGAGACCTTCGACAGCTCCCTGCGGGCCGCGCGCTATGTGCTGGAAAACATGGGGATGAGCGAGTTCGACGCCGCGGATGCGGAGCACACGTTCTTCCGGATGGACCGCAAGGCGATGCGCGATCTGGCGGTGCTCTGGAAGCCGGGCGTGCCGGTCACCGAGAACACGGCCTATGTGACACGCGCCAAGGAGCTGAACCGCGACCTGGAGACCGCGCTGGTCAGCACCCTGGACGAGGGCAAGGCGGTGACCGGGTACAGCGACCGGTTCGCGACGCTGGAATCCGAGACCGCGATGAAGCAAAGCCGCAAGCCCACCGCCTGAGCCTCAGCCGTCGGACACGCCCGCCTCGGCGAAGGTGGCCATGCCGGAATGGCACGCGACCGCACCCTTAAGGATGCCCAGCGCCAGCGCCGCGCCGGAGCCTTCGCCGAGACGCAGGCCGAGCGACAACAGCGGCGTTTTGTCCAGCCGCGCCAGCAGGGCCTCATGCCCGCCTTCGGCCGACAGGTGCCCCGCCACCGCGTGATCGAGCGCGCCCGGCACGGCCTCGGCCAGGCAGGCCGCCGCCGCGCAGCAGATGAACCCGTCGAGGATCACCGGGATCCCCTCGCCGCGCGCCCGCGCGATGGCTCCGGCCATGGCCGCGAGCTCCCGTCCGCCGAGGCAGCGCAGCACCTCCAGCGGATCGCCCAGCGCCCCCGCGTTGACCGCGAGGGCCGCGCGCACCGCGTCGGCCTTGCGCGCGAGGCCCGCGTCGTCGACGCCCGTGCCACGCCCGACCCACCCCTCCGCGTCGCCGCCGTAAAGGGCCGCACACAGGGCCGCCGCCACGGTGGTGTTTCCGATCCCCATCTCCCCTGCCACCAGCACATGCGCCGTGGGATCGACCGCCTGCCAGCCCGTGGCGAGGGCCGCGACCACCTCGGCCTCGGTCATGGCGGGGCCTTGGGTGAAATCCGCCGTTGGCTTGTCCAGATCCAGCGCCTGCACCGTCATCTGCGCCCCGAAGGCCTGCGAGAGCTGGTTGATCGCGGCCCCTCCGGCCTCGAAGTTGGCGACCATCTGGGCCGTCACCTCGGCGGGGAAGGCCGAGATCCCCTGCGCCGTCACCCCGTGATTGCCTGCGAAGACCACCACCTGCGGCGCATCGAGACGCGGCGTCTCGGTCCCCTGCCAGGACGCCACCCAGATCGCCAGATCCTCCAGACGTCCGAGCGCCCCGGGCGGCTTGGTCAGCACGCCGTTGCGGGCCCGCGCCCGGGCCTCGGCCGGGCCATTCGGCCCCGGTGCATGTGCAAGGGCCGCGCGGAAGGCGCTGAGGGTCGTGAAGGGAGCATTGGAGGGGGGCGGCACGCTGGACATCCGGGCAAATTCCTGAAGAAAGAGACGTGCGGGCACTGTTTACCGACCGGCCCGCCCCTGCCACGCGACAGTCCGCCACAGCAATCGGAGCCTGCGATGTCCCGCCCCCGCCTTGTCGATCTCGGGATCGCCCTGAGCCTGCTGAGCCGGGTGCCGGTGCCGCAGGACCATGCCGCCGCCGGGGCCCGCGCGGCGCAGGCGGCCTGGGCCTATCCGCTGGTGGGCGCGGCTTTGGGCGGTGCGGCGGGCGGGCTGGGCTGGGCGTTGGCGGCGCTTGGCGTGCCGGCGGGCCCTGCCGCCGCGGTCATGCTCGCCGCCCTGGTCATGGTGACCGGGGCGTTACACGAGGACGGGCTGGCCGACAGTGCCGACGGGCTCTGGGGCGGCTGGGACGCAGCGCGACGGCTGGAGATCATGCGCGACAGCCGGATCGGCGCCTACGGAGTGTTGGCGCTGGGACTGGGGCTGCTGCTGCGCTGGAGCTGCCTTGCGGCACTTCTGGCCGAGACCGGACCGGTTGCCACGCTGGCCGCCCTGGTCGCGGTGGGGGCGATGTCCCGCGCAGCCATGGTGGGCGTGATGCGGGCCCTGCCCCTCGCACGAAATGACGGGCTTTCGCACAGGGTGGGCACCGTGCCCGGCTGGGCCGCCGGGCTGGCCGCGGCGGTCGGCCTTGGCACCGGCCTCGCGGTTCTGGGACCGGTGGCGGCGGTGGTTCTGGGGTTTGCGGGCGGGATCGCCGCGATCCTGGTTGGGCGGCTGGCCCGGTCCCGGATCGGTGGGCAGACCGGGGATATCCTGGGCGCGACGCAGCAGGTTGCCGAGATCCTCGGACTTTTGGCGCTCGCGACGCTTGTTGCCCAGAGCACATGAAAAAAGCACGGCCGAAGCCGTGCTTTGAACATCGTGAACTGTTGGAAGGTCAGGCCGCGCGCGACACCAGCACGTCATCGACGCGCTTCTGGGCATTGCCCTCGTCATCGCCGCTGACGGCCGCGATCTCGCGCGTCAGCCGCTCCAGCGCCGCCTCGTAGAGCTGGCGCTCGGAATAGCTCTGCTCGCGCTGGTCGTCATTGCGGTGCAGGTCGCGCACCACTTCGGCAATGGCGATCAGGTCCCCGGAATTGATCTTCTGCTCATATTCCTGCGCGCGGCGGGACCACATGGCGCGCTTGACCCGCGCCTTGCCCTTGAGCGTGTCCATGGCCTTCGACACGATGTCGGGGCTCGACAGGCTCCGCATCCCGACCTCGGTCGCCTTGTTCGTGGGCACCCGCAGGGTCATCTTGTCTTTTTCGAAGGAGATCACGAACAGCTCAAGCGTCAGTCCGGCGACTTCCTGCTCCTCGATCGACACGATCTGTCCGACCCCATGGGCCGGATACACCACGTATTCGTTGGGACGGAATTCGTTGGATTTGTTCGCCTTGCTCATGCACTTCCACTCCTGCTGGTGGACGCCACCGATACCGCAAACGATCTGGAACCGGGATTTCACACGGTCAGGCCTCTGTCTGTCGCGGTAAAAAAAACGCATCGGCACACAGGCTGAAGCGTTTTCGGTGGGCTCTCCACGTCAATGTATCTTGCCACCATACCAAAAAAAAGGCGGTTTGAGAAGGCACTTGCCGCAGGTGCAAACGCAACCTGTGCCCAAAACCCGGTTTTTCAGGGCATTTGAGCGAAATCAACGCGCCATTCCGCGGGCCAGCGCAGCGCATGCGCCCCGCTGGGCGAATCGGTCAGCCGCCCTCGCCGGGCGCTTCGGAGAAATACTTCTCCAGCTTGCCTTGTTCCCCGTCACGTTCTTCGGCGTCGGGCAGCTGGTCCTTCTTGGTGATGATGACCGGCCAGGCCTCAGAATACTTGCGATTGAACTCGACCCATTTCTCCATGTCCGGCTCGGTGTCGGGACGGATCGCGTCGGCGGGACATTCGGGTTCGCACACGCCGCAATCGATGCATTCGTCCGGGTGGATCACAAGCATGTTCTCCCCCTCGTAGAAACAATCCACCGGGCAGACCTCGACGCAATCGGTGTATTTGCAAGCGATGCAATTGTCGGTGACGACATAGGTCATGGGCGCGTTCCTTCGTGTGCTGCTCCTGCATTAAAACCCTCGGACGCATCATTCAAGCGGGGGGCGCCGGGATTCCTCGTAGTCGCGACGATGTTTCTTGGTCGGCCTCGGCCCCTTGCGCACCGGGGGAGGCTCGCAGGGGTCCGGCACCGGGGTCAGATCGGTGTAGAGCGCCTGTGCCTCGGGGGCCGGGCCGCGCCGCATGCCCGCCGCTTCGACGCGGATCACGCGGATCTGCCGCCCCTGCGCGAAGGTCAGCACATCCCCCGCCCCGACCGAGGCCGCGGGCTTCGTCACACGCGCCGAGTTGACCCGCACATGGCCCCCGCTGACCTGTTTCGCCGCGAGGCTGCGGGTCTTGAAGAACCGCGCGAACCACAGCCACTTGTCGAGCCGCTGGCGCGCGGGCTGCGGATCGCCGGTCGCGGTCAGGACTTGTCCTTGAGCCCCATGAGGGCTGCGGCAAAGGGGTTGTCCGGGTCGATCTTGTCCTTGCGCTCGGGCCGGGACTGGTAGGTCTTGGGCCCGGTCTCGCGCGCAGGGCGCCCACCGGGCTTGCCCTTGCCCCTCGGCTTGCCACCGGGCTTGCCGCCGGTCTTGGCATTGGGCCGCCCGCCGCTCTCGGCACCCTGGCGGCGCCCTCGGGCCTCGCCGCGGCGCGGTCGGGGGGACCAACGGAAGGTGTAGAACACCTCCACCTCCGGCTCGGCCTTCTCGGCAACCACGTCGCCGACGGCCTCGGCAGCGCCGGGCTCTGCAGGCTCCGCCGTCGCGTCGGGTATTTCCGCGGGCGGCGTCTCGGGGGTCTCGGTCGGGGCCTCGACAGGGTCTTCCGTCGGGGCCTCGGGCGGTGTTTCTGCCGGGGCCTCCTGCGGGACTTCGACGGGCATTTCCCTTGGCGCCTCCGGCGGGGTTTCCGAGGGGGTCTCGTTGGGCGTCTCTGACGGCACGTCGGACGGCTCACCCTCCGGCGTCTCCGCCACCTCTGCCGGCGCAGCCGCGACCGGCGCGGGCTTCACCTTGGGCCGCTCGCCCTTCTCGGCGGCATAGCCCAGCCCCTGCATCAGGTCGGCGAACTGTTCCAACGTCATACCCGTGATCGAGAGCATGTCCGGCGTTGCCTCGAACCCGCCACGGGTATCGACGCTGCGCAGCATGTCGGCCAGACGCTCCAGCATGTCGATGCGGATCGCCCGCGCCCCGGCGGCCCGATACCCGGATTCGGTGTAGATCTCCTGCGCGACCCCCTCGACCGTCGGAATCGTCACGAGGCCCGGCGGCGGGCTTTCGGGGAACACGTCGCGCTCCTTGGCCAGCGACGACAGGACCAGCCGCAACCGGGTCGGCGCGGGCTTCAGCAACAGGGGCAGGAAGATCGTGAACTGCCCGAACCGCACCCCGTGCTTGCGCAGGAGCGCGCGGGCATCCTGGTCCAGCGATTTGACGTCATTGGCCACGGTCCCGCGCGGCAGCACGCCCAGCGCCTCGACCAACTGGAAGGCGAACCCACGCACCAGCCCGGTGAGCGCCTCGTCCCGGCTCATGGCCATGAGCGGCTCGAACAGGGCGGCGATCTTGCGGTCGATGAAATGCTGCAAGCGGCGCTCGACCTTCTGGGCGACCTCGGGCCCGGCCTCGTCATCGACGAAGGCCTGCACCATGGGCTTGAGCGGGTCGGCGCCCTTCACGAGCTTGCCCACCGCATGCTCGCCCCACATCAGGCCACCCTGCTCGGTATAGTCGATCTCGGTCTCCGGCGCGTTGTAGAACCGGTCGGCGCGCAGATGAAACTCCGGCGCGAGCGCGGCCACGGCGGCGGCGCGCACGGTCTTGGCCTCCTCCGGCGTCGCGGTCTTGTCCTGGCGGAAGCGGAACCCCTCGAGACGGCCGATCAGCTCGCCCTCAACGGTTACTTCACCCTTGTCGTTTACGTCAGCCACCAGGCTCTCCTTCTGCTTCAACCGCCGCAGGAGCACAGATGTGCGGCGGTCGACAAATCTCTGGGTCAGTGCCATGTGCAGGGCATCTGACAAGCGGTCTTCTACAGCGCGGGTTTCGCCGCGCCAATGGCTATCCTGTTCGACCCACCCCTTGCGTTGGGCGACATAGGTCCATGTGCGAATATACGCCAAGCGTTTCGACAATGTGTCAATGTCGCCATCTGTCCGGTCGATACGGGCGACTTGTCGCGCAAACCACGGCTCGGGCACGCGGCCCTCGTCATGCAGGAAGCCGAAAATCCGCGTCAGCATGCCCGCGTGTTCGCCCGCCGAGATGCCGCGGAAGTCGGGGATTCGGCAAACATCCCACAAAAGCCGCAGATCGCGCGCATCCGACAGGCGCGCGGCGACCTCGGCCTCTGCCGCCAGGGTCTTGAGCGCGGCCAGATCGTCCGATTCCCGGGATCGGGCAAGCCACTCGTCCTCTGGCGCGGCCTCCAGCGAGGCGATGAGCCGCCCGGGCCCGGTGAAGTCGAGCCGGGCGCTGCGCCATTGCAGCTTGCGAATCGGGGTAAACCGCGAGGCCTCGATGGCCGCGACCACCTCCGGCGTGATTTCGGGCGCCTCGCCGGTCACCCCGAAGGTGCCGGGCGTCATGTAGCGCCCCGCGCGCCCGGCGATCTGGGCCAGCTCGTTGGGCGCCAGCGCCCGCATCCGGCGACCGTCGAATTTCGACAGGCTGGAGAAGGCGACATGGGCCACATCCAGGTTCAGCCCCATCCCGATGGCGTCCGTCGCCACCAGGTAATCCACATCGCCGTTCTGATAGAGGTCCACCTGGGCGTTGCGGGTGCGCGGGCTGAGCGCGCCCATCACCACGGCACAACCGCCCTTCTGCCGCCGGATCAGCTCCGCCATGGCATAGACATTGTCGACCGAGAACCCGACGATGGCCGAGCGCGGCTTCATCCGGCTGATCTTCTTGGCCCCGGTATAGGTCAGCTCGGAAAACCGCTCCCGGCGCAGGAATTGCGCCTTGGGCACCAGCGCTGCAATCGCCCCGCGCATGGTCTCGGCTCCCAGAAACAGCGTCTCCTGCAGACCGCGTGCCCTGAGCAGGCGGTCGGTGAACACATGGCCCCGCTCGGGATCGGCACAAAGCTGGATCTCGTCCACCGCGAGGAAATCGGCGCCAATCTCCTGCGGCATCGCCTCGACCGTGCAGACCCAGTATTGCACCCGGTCCGGCACGATCCGTTCCTCGCCGGTCACCAGGGCCACCACGGACGGGCCGCGCAGGGCGACGATCTTGTCATAGACCTCCCGCGCAAGCAGCCGCAGGGGCAACCCGATCACGCCCGTCCGGTAGCCCAGCATCCGATCTATGGCGTAATGGGTCTTGCCGGTATTGGTCGGACCGAGGACCGCGGTGATCCGCGCGTCGTGTCGCATGGTGATGAGGTCCCCAGTGGCCCGGTCGTCATGTGGCGCGGTCTGGTCAGAGGCTCTGGCCGCCCAGCTCCCGCTCCAGACTTTCTATCGCCTCGCTTATATCGGGGCGCTTGGGATGTATAGCTTTGGCCGCCTGAAACGCGGCAAGCGCGGCTTCCGGCTCACCCATCTCGCTCAGGATGCGGCCCACGCCCGACAGGGCGCCGAAATGCTGTGGGTTGAGGGTCAGGGCCCGGCCCAGATCGCTCAGCGCCGGTCCGTAGAGATCGGCAAGGAAATAGGCCGTCGCCCGCGCATACCAGCCCTCGGCGAACTCGGGCGCATGATCGGTCAGCGCGGTCAGATGCTCGATGGCCGCATCGTAATTCTGGGCCTCCATCGCATCGCGCCCCCGGTCCAGCAGCAGGTCCGCCGCCGGAGAGCCGGATTGCGACCAGGCGTCGTAGATGCGCCGCTCCACCGCCTCCCAGTTCTGCAGGTCCGGCGCCTGGAGCCGCTCCATCAGCGTCTCGACATCGGCCGATTGGGCCTGCACCGCACCGCCCGCCAGTGCGACGCAGAGAAAACCTGCCGCGAAGGCAGCGTTGAGGCGTTGAACAATCCCGGTCATCATGGCTCTTATGGTAACGCAGCCGCCGGAAAAAGCGAGAGCCCGGCAGTCACAACTTGGAGCGACAGGGAAATCCATGAGCGAAGTGATCGAGAAGGCCGTCGAGGCCCTGCAGCAACGTCTGCCTGACGGGTTCGACGGCACGGTGAAATTCGTCATCGAAGACGAAGGCGCCGTGATGGTGGACGAAAACGGCGTGCGCGCCGGCGACGAGGACGCCGAATGCACCCTGACCGCCAGTTCGGACACTTTCCAGGGGATCATGTCCGGCGACGTCAATCCCACGGCCGCTTTCATGACCGGCAAGCTGAAGCTGGACGGTGACATGGGGATGGCGATGAAACTCGGCAGCGCGCTGAGCTGATCTCTTGACGGACCCTGCCCCCTATCGCGCGGACCTCGCACGGGCCCCGCAGGACGCGCGCGCCGTCTGGGTGCGCGCCGATGACGGTGTGCGCTTGCGGGTGGCGCTCCATGCCACGGGCGACAAGGGCACGGTCCTGATCTTCCCCGGTCGCACCGAGTGGGTCGAGAAATACGGGCGGGTCGCCGGGGATCTGGCGTCCGCGGGCTACAGCGCGCTGGTTATCGACTGGCGCGGACAGGGTCTGTCGGACCGCCTGCTGGATGATCCGCTCAAGGGCCATGTGGCCGATTTTCCGGACTACCAGATGGATGTGCAGGCCGCGCTGGATTGCGCCCGGGATGCAGGGTTGCCGGAGCCCTATTTCCTGATCGCGCATTCCATGGGCGGCGCCATCGGCCTGCGCGCGGTGATGCAGGACCTGCCGGTGCGCGGCGCGGTGTTCTCCGGGCCGCTCTGGGGGGTGAAATTCCCGCTCTGGGCGCGGCCCGTGGCGGGGCTTCTGGGCACGCTGTCTTCGTGGTTCGGGCTCGGCGAGGGATACGCGCCCAGCACCAGCCCGGAGCCCTATATCCTGACCGCCCCCTTTCACGACAACCTGCTGACCACCGACCGGGCCGAGTATCAGGACATGGCCGACCAGATGCGGGCCGAGCCGGGCTTTGCCCTGGCCGGGCCGACGATGATCTGGGTGCACGAGGCCAATTGCGAATGCAAATGGCTCGCGACGCAGCCCTCCCCCGCCCTGCCCTGCCTGACCTTGCTGGGCACGAACGAGCGGATCGTGGATGTGGGCGTGATCCACGAGCGCATGGCGCGCTGGCCCGGCGGCGAGCTGGTCTTGGTCGAGGGCGGCGAACACGAGGTGCTGATGGAATCACCCGACAAGCGCGACCCGCTGATCGCGCGGATGATCGCGTTCTTCGACGCGCATCGCGGCGACGCGTAGACTGGCAAAGGAAGGGGGGGTGGTACCACCGCCCCGGCTCGAACGGGGGACCTCCTGATCCACAATCAGGCGCTCTAACCAACTGAGCTACGGCGGCACGCTGCGAGGGTTTAGCCCCGAGATTTCCCGATTGCAAGAGGCGGAACCGGCCCGCGCCGTGCTTTTTCGACCCTCAGAGCGTCATCTCCCAGTGCTGTTCTACCACATCCCGCCCGAAGTTTCGAGTTGGCTTGGTCCCGGTGATCTCGAACCCGGCGGCGGCGTAGAGGCGCCCGGCCGCTGCATGGCTTTCATGGGTCCAGAGCGCGGCGCGCCGGTACCCGACCGCGCGGGCGAAGCCGAGCCAGTCGGCCAGCATCCGCCGCCCCAGCCCGGTGCCGCGCAGGGACGGCTCCAGCCAGAACAGGCGCAGCTGTGCCATGTCCGGCGCGGGCCCCCGGACGCAGAACACCGAGCCCAAGGGCAGACCGTCGCGCACCGGGATGAATGCGCGCTCCCGCGCCGGGTCGCGGGTCTTGAGGTACTCCACGAGGACTTCCGCCACGAGCCGCTCGAAACTCGCATCGAAACCCGCCTCGATCCGGTAAAGCTCTGCGTGACGCTGGATCAGCCAGCCGAGATCCCCCGGCGCCATGTCCCGGATCGTGATCGCGGAGGCCGCGAGCCCAGGATCGCCCAGCGCCGTCCGTACCCGCGCGATGGCCCGGTCGAGCGCGGGGCGCTCGGCATCGCTGAGGCCCGCAAGGCTGTCGCGGACCTGGCGCCGCGCCACCTCTTCATGGGCCGCACGGCGGGCCGCCCCGGTCTCGGTCAACTCCAGCAGGGCGACGCGCCCATCCTCCGGGCTCGCCGTCCGGCGCAGCCAGCCCTGCGCGGCAAACCGTTTCAACACCCGGCTGACATGGCCCTCGTCAAGCGCGAGGTGCCGGGCAAGCTGCCGCGCGGTCCAGGTCGCCAGCCCCAATTCATGCAGGATCCGCATCTCGGTCAGGCTCATGTCGCCGTCCGGAGCCGTACGGCTCAGCACGCCCGACGCCCGCGTCACGATGCGATTGAGCGCCCGCATGTTCTCGACCGTTTCCGGCGGCAGGGCCGCTGCAGCGGTGCCGGGGGATGGATCATGCGGCATGTTGGCCTCCCATTTACTTGCATACTGCAAGCTATTTCCATGCTTGTGTCAAGCGATCTGCATCTTGCCCCCTCGCCCGTGGCGGAGTACCTGCGGGCCGCGCAACCTCAGGAGCTTCCCATGGGCATCGACAAGCAAAGCGACATTGCCGCCAATCTTCAGATCGGCCCGACCTCGCTCGGGATGGTGCGGATCTATGTGGAGGCCGAAGGCGTCGACCTGCCCCTGGATTTCGACCCCGACGAGGCCCTGGAGATCGCCGAGGAACTCAGGGCCGCCGCCGAGCGCGCGCGCCGGGTCAAGCCCTGAGCCGGGGCCTGCGGCCCCCCGCCGCCCGACTGCGCCCTTGACGCGCCCGCCCCCGGGCGGCATGTGACCGGCACACATATTCCCGCAACCGGGCGTTCCGTGGGCGCCGAACCGACGAGGCAGCCGATATGGCCCAGATCTCTCTCACCTTTCCCGATGGCAATGCACGCGATTTCGACGCAGGGGTCACCCCGGCGGAGGTCGCCGCCAGCATCTCGACCTCCCTCGGCAAGAAGGCCATCTCCGCCACCGTGAACGGCGCGCATCACGACCTGCAATGGCCCATCGACGCCGATGCCAGCATCGCGATCCACACGCTCAAGGACGACGCCCAGGCGCTGGAACTGATCCGCCACGACTGCGCCCATATCATGGCCCGCGCCGTGCAGGAGATCTGGCCCGATGTGAAAGTCACCATCGGCCCGGTGATCGAGAACGGCTTCTATTACGATTTCGACCGGGCGGAGCCCTTCACCCCCGAGGATCTGGGCCAGATCGAGGCCAAGATGAAAGAGATCATCAATGCCCGCGATCCCGTCCGCACAGAGGTCTGGGACCGTCCCCGCGCCATCGCCCATTACGAGGCGAATGGCGAGCCCTACAAGGTCGAGTTGATCGAGGCGATCCCGGGCAACGAGCCGCTGCGCATGTACTGGCATGGCGATTGGCAGGATCTCTGCCGCGGCCCGCACCTGCAACATACCGGGCAAGTGCCCGCGGACAGCTTCAAGCTGATGTCCGTCGCGGGGGCCTATTGGCGCGGGGACAGCTCCCGTCCGATGCTGCAACGGATCTACGGCGTGGCGTTCCAGAACCGCGACGCCCTGAAAAAACACCTCCACATGCTGGAGGAAGCCGCCAAGCGCGATCACCGCAAGCTCGGCCGCGAGATGAACCTGTTTCACATGCAGGAAGAGGCCCCCGGGCAGGTCTTCTGGCACCCTAACGGCTGGACCGTCTACACCACGTTGCAGGACTACATGCGCCGCCGTCAGCGCGAGAATGGCTATGTGGAGGTCAACACCCCGCAGGTCGTCGACCGCAAGCTGTGGGAGGCCTCCGGCCACTGGGACAAATACCAGGAAAACATGTTCATCGTCGAAGTAGACGAAGAACATGCCCGCGAAAAGGCGATCAATGCCCTGAAACCGATGAACTGCCCCTGCCATGTACAGGTCTACAATCAGGGCCTGAAATCCTATCGTGACCTGCCCCTGCGCATGGCCGAGTTCGGCGCCTGCAACCGCTATGAGCCGTCCGGCGCGCTGCACGGGCTCATGCGGGTGCGCGGCTTCACCCAGGACGACGCCCATATCTTCTGCACCGAGGACCAGATCCAGGACGAGACCGCCCGCTTCATCCGGATGCTGAGCACGATCTATCGCGACCTGGGTTTCGAGAGCTTCGACATCAAGTTCTCCACCCGCCCCGAGGTGCGCGCAGGCTCCGACGCGGTCTGGGACAAGGCCGAGGCCGCGCTGGAGGCCGCGATCCGCACGGTGACGGACGATTTCGAACTCGATCCGGGCGAAGGCGCGTTCTACGGGCCGAAGCTCGACTTCAAGCTTACCGACGCCATCGGCCGCGAATGGCAGTTGGGCACCTTCCAGGCCGATTTCGTGCTGCCGGAACGGCTCGATGCCACCTATATCGGTGAGGACGGCGCGAAACACCGCCCCGTCATGCTGCACCGCGCGATCCTGGGCTCCTTCGAGCGGTTCCTCGGCATCCTGATCGAGAACTTCGCAGGCAAGCTGCCCTTCTGGCTCGCCCCGCGCCAGGTGGTCGTCGCCTCGATCATCTCCGAGGCCGATGATTACGTGCGCGAGGTGGTGGCGGCCCTCACCCGGGCGAGCATCCGCGCCGAGGCCGACATCCGCAACGAGAAGATCAACTACAAGGTGCGCGAGCACAGCGTCGGCAAGGTGCCCGTGATCCTCGCCGTGGGCCGCCGCGAGATGGAGGAACGCACCGTCACCCTGCGGCGGCTGGGCGAAAAGCAGACCTCGGTCGTCGGCCTCGATGCGCTGGTGGCGGATCTCGCCGCCGAAGCGACCCCGCCGGACCAGCGCCCGGATCAACCCGCCGTCTGAACCGCGCGCAGGGCCGAGTCGATATCGTGCACGACCTGCACGGGCGTTCCGGGCTGGAGCGTCCCGTGCAGGTCCGCCGCCCCGGCCCCGCCCAGCAGGATCGGGACATTGAAAGGCAGTTTCTGGATCTGACCGATCAGCAGTCTTAGCGGCTGAACCGGGTCGAACTTGCTGGCCGTGAGCCCGACCGCGTCGGGTCGCAACCGCCGGATACGGTCGACGATCTCCTTGGGCAGCATCTCGAGCTGCAGGTCCACCTGCCAGCCTGCCTGCCGGAACGCCTCCGCGGCGAGGATGATCCCGAACGTGTGGGTCTGCCGCGGCAGCGTGGCGAAGACCGCGTGGGACTCGTCCGCCTTCCGGATCAGCGGCACGTACCGCCGCCCGACCCGCTGGTGCAGCCTGTGCAACTCCGTCACGGCGATCGCTACGTCCGCAAAGGACAACCTGTCCTCCTCCCACCGGGTTCCGAGACGACGCGCACAGGCGGCGAAAATCCCGTCGGCGAGATCCGCATAGCCCTGGCGCTGCCCGATCCGGCTCCGCACCATCGCCTCGGAGGCCTCGATGTCGCGCGCCACGAGCAGGGTACACAGGCTTTCGATGAAATCTTCGGAGGCGGGCACCTCCGGTCGGGCCACGCGGGTGGCGACGTTCTCAAGCGCGAGCTTGACCACCGTCATCAGCGTGTCTTCCGAAGGGGACGCCCCGATGCCTGTCTCTGTCTCGGTCTCGGTTTTGCGGGGCTCGGCGTCGTCCGATGCAGGCATGTCCCGGCCCTTTCATGCAGTTCCTCAGACAGATGGTCTGGGCCTCCCAACTGTCAAGAAAATCTGACAGGATGATCCCCGACGGACGAGACATTCCGCCTCCATGCGCGAGAAACCCGCCCGGTCCGGTCTCCCGAGGGCCCGCGGCCCCGCGAAGCGCCACGCCGCCACGGCGTTCGGCCTCACCCGGACAAGACGGACCGCGGGGAAAAGCCGCGCCCAGGCGGGAACGCGCCAGCAGGCTCACACCGCCCCGTCACACCACGCCGGATCGCGGTTCACAGCCTTTCGAGGGCCGCGACGATCGCATCACCACAGGCCACCGTTCCCGCCTGTCCACCAAGATCGGCGGTCCGGCGCACCGGGTCCGCGAGCACCTCTTCGAGGGCCGCGACGATCGCGGCGGCGGCCTCGCCCTGCCCGAGATGATCCAGCATCATCGCCCCCGCCCAGACCTGGCCCACCGGATTGGCGATGCCCTTGCCCGCGATATCCGGGGCAGAGCCGTGGACCGGTTCGAACAGCGACGGGAAATCGCGCTCCGGGTTGATGTTGCCGGAGGGCGCGATGCCGATGGTCCCCGTGCAGGCCGGGCCGAGGTCCGACAGGATGTCTCCGAACAGGTTCGAGGCGACGACCACGTCGAACCAGTCGGGGTGCAACACGAAGTGCGCGGTCAGGATATCGATATGATACTTGTCGACCGCGACCTCCGGGTATCCCTTCGCCATCTCGACCACCCGCTCGTCCCAATAGGGCATGGTGATGGAAATGCCGTTCGACTTGGTGGCCGAGGTCAGGTGCTTCTTCGGCCGGCTCTGCGCCAGTTCGAAGGCAAAGCGCAGGACGCGGTCCACACCGACACGGGTCATCACCGTTTCCTGCATCACGGTTTCCCGCTCTGTGCCCTCGAAGATGCGCCCACCGATGGACGAGTATTCTCCTTCGGTATTTTCGCGCACCACCCAGAAGTCGATCTCACCCGGCGCGCGACCCGCGAGAGGCGAGGTCACCCCGGGCATGAGCCGCACGGGGCGCAGGTTGACATACTGGTCGAACTCCCGCCGGAACTTCAGCAGGGATCCCCAGAGCGACACATGATCCGGCACCATGTCGGGCCAACCCACAGCCCCGAAATAGAGCGCATCGCTGTCGCCGATCCGGGATTTCCAGTCATCGGGCATCATCTGGCCATGGGCCTGGTAATAGGCCGCGGACGCGAAATCATGGGTCTCGAACTCGAGCCCGATATCGAACTTGCGCGCCGCCGCCGTCAGAACCTTCAGCCCCTCGGGCACGACCTCGGTCCCGATCCCGTCGCCGGGAATGACTGCGATGCGGTAGGCGTTGCGGCTCATGCGGGGTGATCCTCCGGTTGCGGGCCATGGCGCGCGGCGGCGCGTGTCGATGCGCGGCGGATCGCCCTGAGACAGAGCGCAGTATCCGCGACGCCTTGCCCGACGATGGCATGGGCACGGGGGAATGGCCACGGCCCATGACAAGGGCCCTGACGCGGTCCTTGTGTGGGAGACCAAAATCCCACGCGTCCACCGAGGGGTACAGGGCGCAGCGCTCACATGTCCTCACGACCCGCCCCATGGTGCGCCACGGGACGGCAGCGCCCCTTTTGTCTTTGTTTCAGCCGCAGCGCAGCAATCCCGCGGGCCTCCTCACGAAAAGCCCCAACCCGCTCGCGCGCCCAAACATCCCCGTGAACAGACCACGCGAAACCGGGGGCATTTTTGAAACAATGTTTCTCCGCAACACGGCTCCGTGACACACGCGCCGGTGAGTAGGGCGTGAGCGCCCCCTTGGCCTACGGTCAGGGCATCGCAAGACGCGAGCCCCGCATCCCCGGACACAGACCGGAGCGGGGGATGGACAACCCAAAACGAAAGAGAAATCCATGTCGAAATCCATTACCGCCGTCGCTCTCGCCGGGGCCGTTGCCGCCGCTCTGACCGGTCACGCCACCACCGCCGAGGCCCAGGCACAAGAGAAATGCTTCGGCGTGTCCCTGGCGGGCGAGAACGACTGCGCTGCCGGCCCCGGCACCACCTGCGCGGGCAGTTCCACCGTGGACTACCAGGGCAACGCCTGGACCCTCGTGCCCGCTGGCACCTGCGAAACCATGGAAGTGCCCGGCGACCGCATGGGCTCCCTCGAAGCCCTCGACCGCGACCTGCCGGCCTGAGCGCGCCGCACCACGCGCCCGGTCTCCGCGGGGACCGGATGCGTGCAGCCGGGGTGCCGGACGGGGGTCGATCCCCCGACCGGCACCCATGCCTTTCTTCCCTGCCCGAGACCTGAAAGACGCGCCATGTTCGACCATTCTCCCGACCGCCCCCTGCCCGCCGCCCCCGGCGTCGGCTACAAGGCGCAGCACTTTCAGGCTATCCTCGACGCCCCCGCCCCCGTCGCCTGGCTGGAGATCCACGCCGAGAACTACATGGGCGCCGGCGGACGCCCCATCGCCCAGCTCAAGGCCCTGGCCGACCGCTTCCCTATCTCGGTCCACGGGGTCGGGCTGTCCATCGGCGGCGAAGGCCCGCTCGATGCCGACCACCTCGCCCGGCTGAAGCACCTCGTCGGCTGGCTCGACCCGGCGAGTTTCTCCGAACATCTCGCCTGGTCCACCCATGACAGCCACTTCCTCAACGACCTGCTGCCGCTGCCCTACACGCAGGCCACCCTCGCCCGGGTCTGCGCCCATATCGACGAGGTCCAAACCACGCTCGGGCGCCGGATGCTGCTGGAAAACCCCTCCACCTACGTGGCCTTCACCGACAGCGAGATGTCCGAGATCGACTTTCTGACCGAGATTACCCGGCGCACGGGCTGCGGCCTGCTGCTCGACGTCAACAACGTCTTCGTCTCCGCCACGAACCAGAACTGGGATGCCCGCGCCTATATCGACGCCTTCCCGCTCGCCGCCGTGGGCGAGATCCATCTCGGCGGCCATGAAGAGGACGCCGACGAGTACGGCGCCCCCCTGCTGATCGACAGTCATGGGGCAGAGGTCGTGGACCCGGTCTGGGCGCTCTACGCCCACACCCTAGCGCGTTCCGGGCCCCGCCCGACCCTGATCGAATGGGACACAGATGTGCCGGACTGGCCGGTGCTCGCCGCCGAGGCCCGCCGGGCCGCCGACCTCTTGGCCCCGCTGGCATCCCCGGTCGCACCATGAGCCAGACCGCCTTCACCGACGCCCTGCTGCGCCCCGACGCTCCGGTCCCCACGGGCATCACCGACCCGCAGGGCCGCATCTCGACCAAACGCTTCAATATCTACCGCAACAACGTCGCGGCCTCTCTCACCGAGGCGCTGGAAACCGGCTTCCCGGTGATCCGCAAACTCGTCGGCGACGCGTTCTTCAAGGCCATGGCGGGCGTGTTTCTGCGCGCACACCCGCCGCGCTCCCCGGTGATCAGCGGCTATGGCACCGCCCTGCCCGCGTTTCTCGAAACCTTCCCGCCAGTGGCCCACCTGCCCTATCTCGCCGATGTCGCGCGGCTGGAGCTTGCCCTGCGCATCAGCTACCACGCCGCCGACCACCGGACCCTGCCGCCCGCGCGCTTCGCCGCGCTGCCGCCCGACACCCTGGTGCAGACGCGCTTTGCCCTCGCCCCGTCCCTGATCCTGCTGCGCAGCCCCCATGCGGCTTTCGACATCTGGCGTGCCAACACCGCGGCTGACGCGCCGCCCCCGGGCCCGGGTCCACAGGATATCGCGGTCACGCGCCCGGGCTTCGATCCCGCGCCGCAAACCCTCGCCCCCGGCGCCTTCACCTTCCTCAAGACCCTGCAAGCAGGCGAGCCGTTCGGCACGGCCCTGACCGCCGCCACCGCCGAGGCCCCCGCTTTCGATCTGACCACAACCCTGTCGCTCGCCTTTTCCGAGCAACTCTTCTCGGAGGAGACCCCATGCTGACGCTCTACGCCCGTGTCACCGATATTCTCGACGACATCGCCCACTGGCTGACCCCGACCGCCGCGCGCCTGCTCTTCGCGGCTGTGCTCTTCGTCTATTACTGGAATTCCGGCCTGACCAAGCTCGGCGACGGAGTCTTCGGCTTCCTCTTCCCCTCCACCGGCGCCTATATCCAGATCTTCCCCAAAACCGTCGAGGCACTCGGCTACGACACCTCGCAACTGGGCGTCTTCCACTGGGCCGTCGCCGTGGCGGGCACCTGGGCCGAATTCATCCTGCCCGTCCTGATCGTGCTCGGCCTCTTCACCCGGCTGGCCGCGCTCGGCATGATCGGCTTCGTGGTGGTGCAAAGCTGGGTCGACGTGACCGGTCACGGGCTCGGGCCGAAAGATGTCGGCGCGTTTTTCGACGGCGACCCCTCGTCGCTGATCCTGGATCAACGGGCGTTCTGGGTCTTCGTGCTGGGCTACCTCGTGCTGCGCGGCGCCGGACCGGTCTCGGTCGACGCGCTCTTGCGTCAGAGCAGCCGCGCCTTCACATCCGCCCCCCAGCCCAGGTGAAGCGTGCCGCCCGGGGTCTCGATCACCGGGCGTTTCATCAAGGTCGGATGCGCCGCCAGCAACGCCTCGGGCGCCTGCGCCCGCGCCGCCTCGTCCAGCCCCCGCCAGGTGGTCGAGCGGGTGTTGAGCAGCGCGTCACCGAAGGCCGCCAGGAACCTGTCGATCTCCGCCGCCGTCAGGGGCTCGACGCGGATATCGCGCAGTTCCGCGCCCAGCGCACCCACGGCTTTCCGGCACGTGTCGCATGTCTTGATCCCGTAAACCCGCATCCTGTCCTCCCCGGTTCCTCGCAGAAATGAACACCGCCGGACCGCGCGGCTCAAGCCCAAATTTTCTTTGACTTATGAAACGGGCGACCCACGTGTAATTTTGTAAATGACCTTGGTTTCAAGGCGCATTTGCACCCTGCCCGGGGCGCGGACCCGGATACGAAAACCAGCAAAACGATGCCTTCGGCATCTGAGGACTACCGAGAAGGGAGACGCGGACATGCCGACTGGCACCGTGAAGTGGTTCAATACAACCAAGGGTTACGGGTTCATCGCACCCGACGAAGGCGGCAAGGATGTGTTCGTGCACATCTCGGCCGTGGAACGGGCCGGCCTGACGGGCCTGGCCGACAATACCAAGATCGAATATGAGCTCAGGGAAGGCCGAGACGGCAGGTCCTCCGCGACCGAATTGAAGGTCGTGGGCTGACACGACCCTCCCCCTCCAGCCCCGCATGCACCAAGACCCGAAGCGTCCGCGCTTCGGCCCAAGCACCTGTCCAGATCGCCGGCGGGCTCAGCCCCAGACGGCCTCGAACTCGCGCCACTCACCCTTGCTCATGCCGGAATTCTCCTGGGTGACGGTTTCGCCTGCAAGCCGCCGCTTCAGGCAATCGACGCCCCTGGCGCTCAGCTGCACCGCGCCCATCCGGTAATCCTCGAACGCGGCATAGGCCGCCGGGACCCAGTCCTTCACCATCTCGCAAATCGCATCCGCATAGACCCGGATCTCGTACTGCGCATGGGCATCGGCCCGCAGCCGCAGGAAATGGAACAGGTTGTGCAGGTCCACCTTCCAGTACCACTGGGTATAGACATTGGCCGGCAGGTTCATCCGCGCCAACTCCCGCGCCAGGCCCTGCTGGCCGTCCTGGCTCAGCATGTCCTCGTAATGGTCATAGGCCCGCATGCTGTCTTCCTTCAGAAGCCGCAGCACCCGCTCGGCCTCCGCGCCCTGCAGGGTCTCGCCGCGCCCCTGGTTGTTCACCCGGGACTGGGCGGCGAGCTGTTCCGGCGCGGGGATGTAGAACTCCCTGTCCAGCACCGAATACCGTGCGGAATACTCGTTCACATTCGCCGTGCGGTGCCGGATCCACTGGCGCGCCACGAAGACCGGCAGCTTCACATGCAGCTTGATCTCGCACATTTCGAACGGCGTCGAATGCCAGTGCCGCATCAGGTACCGGATCAGCCCGCTGTCGTCGCGCGCCTTCTTGGTGCCCGCGCCGTAGCTGACCCGCGCCGCCTGCACGATCGCCGCGTCGTCGCCCATGTAATCCACCACCCGCACGAAGCCGTGGTCCAGCACCGGCTGCGGCGTATAGAGATGCGCCTCCATCCCCGGGGCGACCGCCCGAAGGGTCGGCTGCGGGTTGGAGCGCAGGGCCGCGATCTCGGCCTCGGGTGTCTGGGGCGTGTCGGCCTGGTCGTTCATGGGAAGCGCCTCTTTTCCTGACATATCTACATTCTGTGGATTCGGACCGGGATTTCTACCACAAAATGTGTTCGTGCGTGCTGCACCCCACAGAATCTTGTGGATAACCCGGGTCCGGCTTGCTCCGCCCCCGGTTCCGGCTACCTGTTGGGCACCGGAACTAACGGACAAGACTCATGCTGGAATTCTATCATACCATGGTCCGCGTAAAGGACCTGGACACCTCCCTCGCCTTCTACAAGCTGCTCGGCCTCGAAGAGGTCCGCCGCCGCGACAGCGAACAGGGCCGCTTCACCCTGGTGTTCCTGAAGGCCCCGGGCGACACCGGCGCGCCGCCGCTGGAGCTGACCTATAACTGGGACGGGGATGAGGGCCTGCCGAGCGACAGCCGTCATTTCGGGCATCTCGCCTTCCTGACCGACGACATCTACGGGCTGTGCCAGCGCCTGATGGACGCGGGCGTGACCATCAACCGCCCGCCGCGGGACGGACACATGGCCTTCGTGCGCTCGCCCGACAACGTCTCGATCGAGCTTCTGCAGAAAGGCGATGCCCTGCCCCCGGCCGAGCCCTGGGCGCAAATGGAAAACACCGGGCACTGGTAGGATGATGCGCGCGGTGGCCCTGGCGCTCGCCGCCCTTGTCGGGCTCGGGCCGGGCCTGGCCCGGGCCGAGACCCCCTGTCGGCAGGCGCTGGCGCTCGGGATGGATGTGTCGGCCTCGGTCGACGCCGCCGAATACCGCCTGCAACGGGATGGCCTCGCCCATGCCCTGCTCGACCCGGCGGTGGTCGCGGCCTTCACCGCCCTGCCCGATGCCCCCGTGACGCTGATGATCTTCGAGTGGAGCGGCTATCGCAGCCAGACGGTCCTGCTGCCCTGGACCCCGATCCGGTCCCGGGACGATCTGCGCGCTGCGGCCTCGGTGCTGGCCGCTCCCTCCGGGCCGCGCAACGAGAACGCCACGGCGATCGGCGGGGCCGCGCTCTTTGCCGCCCGCGCCTTCGGGCAGGTGGCCGATTGCTGGCGCAAGACGCTGGATCTGTCGGGGGATGGCAAGAACAATGACGGGCCGACCCCGGGCATGCTGGCGCAGGATCCGCGCCTCGACGGGATCACCATCAACGGTTTGGTCATCGGCGCGGGGTCCGGCACCGACGCCACCCGGCGCAATGCCCATATCGGGGAGATGGTCGCCTATTTCCAGCGCCACGTGATCCGGGGTCCGGGCGCGTTTACCGAGGTTGCCCTGGGCTTCGAAGGGTTCGAGATGGCGATGCGTCGCAAGCTGCTGCGCGAGATACGCGTATTGCAATTCTCGGAGCTGGCCTCCGGGCCGCGCTGAGCGCGAGGGCAGCCCCGAGGCACGCAACCGCGCCCAGCCAGAGCACACCGGTCATCACCAGGTCCATTCCGCGCCCTCTCAGTAGATGTAGCGGATCTGGTCGGCCCAGTACCGCTCCATCCGCCGCAGGGCGGTGTTGATCTCTTCGAGACTTTCGCGCCCCAGAACGCCCTTGCTTTCCAACCCGCTTGCATGGCGCGCGAACAGGTCGCCGACCACCCGGCGCACCTTGTGCCCCTCCTCGGTCAGGCGCACCCGGACGGACCGACGGTCGATCTCGCTGCGCTGGTGATGCATGTAGCCCATCTCCACCAGCTTCTTGAGGTTGTACGAAACGTTGGAGCCCTGATAATAGCCGCGGGATTTCAGCTCCCCCGCCGTGACCTCGTTATCGCCGATATTGTAGAGCAGCAGCGCCTGCACCGCGTTGATCTCCAGCACACCGACCCGCTCGAACTCGTCCTTGATCACATCGAGCAGCAGACGATGGAGACGTTCCACAAGCGACAAGCTTTCGAGATACCCGGTCAGAACACCGAGATCGGGGGCGTCTTCCAGTCGCGCGTGCAAGCTCATGTCATTCTCCGAGTATCAGTACCTGAGGCCGACACTCGGGGAATTTCCCCAACAATCCCTTAATGCAAACGCTTCTATTGTCGGAAAAATCAAAAAAACCTGCCCGGGTCCGTCACCGGCCGGTCTGTCCCAACCGCGTCACCAGTGCCGCGAACCGCTCCGGTGGCGCGGCCTGCCCGGAGACCCATTGATAGAGATCCTGGTCGTTTTCCTTCAGCAGCGCGTCGAACGCGTCGAGCTCGGCCTCGCTCATCCCGGCGAGGTGCGTGTCCGCGTAAGGCCCGAGGATCAGGTCCATTTCCTTGATCCCCCGGCGCCAGGCGCGGATCTTCATGCGCTTGATCCGGGCCTCCGGGGTCTCGTTGGGGGTGACGACCCCCATGGCGGCTTCGGTCAGGTGAAATTCGCTCATGGCGCATTCTCCAGGCTCTTGCGCAACCGTTTTTCCAGCCGGGCCATGCGCCCGCTCAGGCGCGTCATCTCCGCCTGCACCTGGCGCAGCTCGGTCAGGGCGGCGCGCACATCCCCGGGCATGTCGCTGCCGAGATCGGGCGCGTCGATCCCCTCGCCCTCCCCGGTCATCAGCCAGCTCAGGGACACGTTGAGCAGCCCCGAGAGCATCTGGATCCGGTTCGCCCTCGGCTCCGACAGATCCTCTTCCCAGTCGCGCAGGGTCTTGGCCTTCACGCCCAGCCGCTTGGCCAGTTGCGCCTGGGTCAGCCCCACCGCCTCCCGGGCCCCGGCGAGCCTGTCCCCGAAGGTGGCCGTCGCTTCGGAATACCAGTCCTGGTCTTCGGGCATTGCGCTCCGCTCCCTTGCGTTTCGGCTTGATTGGCAGATGCCGCAAGCCTAAGACATGGACCCGGGTTATGCAAACCGGAGTCCCCTGAAATGTCCTTCCTTTCGACCTCTCTCGCCCGTGTCAAACCGTCGCCGACCATCGCGGTGACCAACATGGCAAACGAGCTCAAGGCCGCCGGGCGGGACGTGATCGGTCTCGGCGCCGGTGAGCCTGATTTTGACACGCCCCAGAACATCAAGGATGCCGGAAAAGCGGCCATCGATGCCGGGAAAACGAAATACACCGCCGTGGACGGCATCCCCGAGCTGAAAAAGGCGATCGTCGCGAAGTTCAAGCGCGACAATGGCCTGGACTATGACACCACGCAAGTGACCGTGGCCAATGGCGGCAAGCAGATCCTGATCAACGCGCTGATGGCGACCATGAACCCCGGCGACGAGGTGATCATCCCCGCGCCCTACTGGGTGAGCTACCCGGACATGGTGCTCCTGGCGGGCGGCGAGCCGGTGATCGCGGAGGCCTCGATCCAGACCGGCTTCAAGCTGACCGCCGACCAGCTGGAGGCGGCGATCACGCCCCGCACCAAGTGGTTCATCTTCAACTCGCCGTCGAACCCCACCGGGGCGGGCTACACCGCCGCCGAGCTCAAGGAACTGACCGATGTGCTGCTGCGCCACCCCCATGTCTGGGTGATGACCGACGACATGTACGAGCACCTGGTCTATGACGATTTCGAGTTTGCCACCCCCGCCCAGGTGGAGCCGAAACTCTACAACCGCACCCTGACCTGCAACGGGGTCTCCAAGGCCTATGCCATGACCGGCTGGCGGATCGGCTATGCCGCGGGCCCCAAGGAGCTGATCGGCGCGATGCGCAAGATCCAGTCCCAGTCCACCTCCAACCCCTGCTCGATCAGCCAATGGGCCGCGGTCGAGGCCCTCGACGGCACCCAGGACTACATCCCCGAGAACAACAAGACCTTCAAACGCCGCCGCGACCTGGTGGTCGGCATGCTCAACGACGCCCAGGGGATCAGCTGCCCGAAACCAGAGGGCGCGTTCTACGTCTATCCCTCCATCGCGGGCTGCATCGGCAAGACCTCCGCCGGGGGCACCAAGATCACCGATGACGAGGCCTTCGCCAAGGCCCTGCTGGAGGAAAAAGGCGTCGCCGTGGTCTTCGGAGCGGCCTTCGGGCTCAGCCCCAATTTCCGGGTCAGCTACGCCACCTCCGACGACGCCCTGACCGAAGCCTGTACCCGCATCCAGGACTTCTGCGCAGGGCTCAGCTGAGGCGGCGGTGTCCCTGTCCCTACCCAACCTCTACTTCCGGGTGAAGGAGAACGGCGCGACAGTGTTTCGGGTGACCGCCGAAACCCGTCAGAACCGGCTCGACATGACGCAGGTCGCCACGGTGAACATCCGCAATGGCGACATCAAGGTGCAGAACAACAAGGACATCTCCGACACCGAGCGCACCGAGATCGAAGCCTGGATCGAGACCCGCCGCGCCGTGCTCGATGCGCGCCACATGGACGACGTGCACCGAACGGTGGATTTTCTCAACCACACTGCGCAATGGGTCCAGTCCCGCGCCACGGATGACGAGCTCGAAGAGATCACCGACACCCTGCTGCTGACCATGCACGACCTGCGCAGCCTGCTGGTGCGCAAGAAGGCCGACCGGGTGATGGCGGCACGTCCCAAGGACGACTGACACCGCCCCCGCCGAAGGAGACCGCCATGTCCACCCCGCCAGCCCCGGCACCCGCCGCAAGCCCCCGCAAACTCGTGGCCGGCATGATGGCCCTGAGCAGCGCGCTGCTCTTCATCGTCTTTCTGGCCGAGGATTTCGGCGGTCTCATGGCAACGCTGCAGGCCGAACTGCCCTGGGGGCTGGTGCTGCGCTACCTGGTGGCGATGGCGGCGGGCGGCGCGCTCTGCGGGGCGCTGCTGTCGGGGCTGTTCGGGCGACAGGGGCTCGGCGGCTGGCTGCTGGCCGGGCTCGGCGGGATCGTCACCGCAACCATCGCCGGGATGCTGGGCAGCCTTCTGGGCCTGCTGCCGGACCTGTTGGCCGATGGCTGGCAGACCCGGGACCTGGTCGCGGTCGGGGCCGGCGCGCTGGTCCTGCCCCTGGCCGCAACCGGCTGGACACCGCTGCTGGCGCTCTGGGCCGCCGTGGTCGGCGGCACCCATATCCGGGTCCGACGACTGCGCAGCTAGAAGCCAGCGCGTGCCAACCCTCCACCCGGTGGCGCGCACATGTCCCACCACGCCGCACGGGGGGCAACAATTCCGCCCTCTCCCGAGACTGGCGCCTTATCCGTGACATCCTCACCTGTGTCTGACGGGTCTCCCAAGGGCCGCCATGAACACATTCTGACAGGCACCGTGATCGCGGGTGTCCTTCGCAGCCAGCGGCGCGGCACCGACGACGCCAAGTTCGTCGAGATCGGCGCCGTCAACACCCTCGACCCGACCTCCGGCGCCGGATTCGACATCGGCTCCGTGCGCGTCACGGCCCTGCGTTCGGCACCGCCGCCGCGGGGACAACCGCGGACGAGCGCCCTTTTGCCGGGCTCCGGCCTTCTGGGTGCGGCCGCGCTGCGCCGCCGCAAGCGCAAGAGCCGATCTCGCCCAACACCTGCATGTCAAAGGCCGATGCAAGCGCATCGGCCTTTTTCATGGTCCTGCTTAGAAGGCACCGCGGCGACCCGGGCCGGCTTATGCCCAGCGTTCGATCGCCGCCCTGGAATCGGTCGGCCCGGTATTGAAGGCGATCCGGGCTTGCGGCGCATGCTCATGCACCACGTTCACCAGGGTCTCGAATACCAGGAAATGTTCGTCATCCCGGCGCACGCCCGCCCCGATCATCACCACGTCATAGGCTGTTTCGCGCAGCTGCGTGGCCACCTGGTCGGTGGCAGTCTCACCACTCCGGATAAATCCGATCTCCGTCTCATACCCGGCCGCCTCCAACGCCGCCGCATCGGCCCGCAACCCGGCTTCGAGCTTCTCCGGCGTCAAGCCCGGCCACTTGCCATACGCCACCACGCTCGGGTGCCAGCCCACCATCAGAACCTTCTTTGCCATCCATGTCTCCTCCGTGCCTTGTGCCGCCCCCGGACCGGTCGAGGCAAACAAGGATTGCTCCCGGATCCGAGGCGGCCTATGAATGTTTACGCGTAAACTAAAACACAGACTAATTTACATGACAAACAAAAATCCGCTCCCGCCCTCCCTCGGGCGCCAACTGAACTTCACCACGGGCCAGATGAACGCGCTCTGCCAGGCCTGGCTGGCGCCCCACGGGCTGTCCTTGCCGCAATGGGTGGTGCTCTCGTGCCTGTGGCGGGAAGGCGAGATCAGCATCGGCCTGCTGGCCGAGCGGGTCGGCACCGGCCTGCCCGCGACCTCGCGGATCGTCGATCGCATGGAAGACCGCGGCCTGCTGGTCAAGCGCAAGGACCCCGAAGACCGGCGCAGCGTCCAAATTGCCGTGACCGCGGCGGGGCAGGCTCTGGACCACCTCGCGCGCTTCTACGACCATATCAACGAGGCCCTGCTGGCCGGGTTTACCCCCACGGAGCGCAGCCTCGCCTTCGACCTGCTGGCCCGGATGGAACACAACGCCCGCGCCGCCCAGGAGCGCGACGGCCCCTGACCGGACCAATATTGCGCCAGACCGCAGAAAACCGGAACAACGGCCCGATCCGCGCCCTGATGCAAAACTGTTTCCCAGAATCCCCCATCCATGGCACGCTTTCGGCCTGATGCGGAAGTAACGGTCAAGACTTGCACCGCATCCGGACATGGGAGGAGACACATATGAACCTGAGACCGGACCCGACATTCCACGCCACCCCCAAGCTCGCCATGGAGGCGCCGCCCGAAACTCTGGCCTTCACCCTGATGCTCAGTCCCGATGGCGCGCAACCGGACGGGCTCGCGGTGGTCGACGTGAACCCCGCCTCCGAAACCTACGGTCAGATCGTCCACCAGGTGATCATGCCCAATACAGGCGACGAGTTTCACCATTTCGGCTGGAACGCCTGTTCCTCGTCGCTCTCCCCGCTCAGCGGGCACGCCTTCCTCGAACGGCGCTACCTGATCATCCCGGGCATCCGCTCCAGCCGGATCTACATCATCGACGTCAAGGAGCCGCTGAAGGCCAAGATCCACAAGATCATCGAACCCGAAGAGGTCTTCGCCAAGACCGGCTATTCCCGCCCCCACACCATCCATTGCGGCCCCGAAGGCATCTATGTCTCGACCCTGGGCGGCGGCGGCGCGGACGGCATGGACGGCCCGCCGGGCATCTTCATCATGGATTGCGAAACCTTCGAGATCCTCGGCCGCTACGAGATGGACCGGGGCAAGCAGGACAAGCACTATGATTTCTGGTGGAACCTGCCGCGCGACTACATGGTCAGCTCCGAATGGGGCCTGCCGCCGCAATTCGAGAACGGGATCGTCGCCGAGGACCTGCTGGCCAACAAGTACGGCCATTCCATCCATTTTTGGAACCTGCGCCAACGCAAGAACGTCCAGACCATCGACCTGGGCGCCAATCACCAGATGGCGCTGGAAATCCGCCCCGCCCACGACCCGTCCCGCGATTACGGCTTCTGCGGCGTGGTGGTGGACACCACCAACCTGCAAGGCGCGATCTTCACCTGGTGGCAGAAGGACGACGGCAGTTTCGAGGCGAAGAAAACCCTCACCATCGACCCCCGCCCCGAGGACGCAGCGAACCTGCCGCCGCTCCTGCAAGGCTTCGGGGCGGTCCCGCCGCTGATCACCGACATCGACCTGAGCCTCGATGACAAGTACCTCTACGTCTCCTGCTGGGGCCTGGGCGAGATGCACCAATACGACGTCTCCGACCCGATGCACCCCAAGCTCGCGGGCAAGGTCGCACTGGGCGGCATCGGGCGCGGGACCACCCACCCCAACGGCAAGCCCTTCGTCTTCGGCCCCCAGATGGTCGAGATCAGCCGCGACGGCAAGCGCGTCTACTGGACGAACTCGCTCTATTCCACATGGGACGAGCAGTTCTACCCGGGCGAGGAGGGCGGCCAGATGGTCATGGCCCATGTGGGCGAGAATGGCGGGCTGACGCTGGACAAGGATTTCTACGTGGAGTTCCCCAAGGGCTACCGCAGCCACCAGATCCGCCTCGAAGGCGGGGACTGCTCCACCGACAGCTTCTGCTACCCCTCCGTCTGAGACGTGGACGCGCTGACCACCGCAACGGCCCTCTGGGGGGCCGTTGTCGCTTCGGGCCTCTACCACGGGATCAACCCGGGCATGGGCTGGCCGCTGGCGGTGTCCGCCGCCCTGATGGACCGCACGCCCGGCGCTTTGTTCAAGGCGCTGGTCGCCCTCGCGCTCGGCCACCTGGTGGCCATGGTCGCGGTGCTCTTTCCCTTCGCGGTGCTGATGTTTCTCGTGGACTGGCAGCGCCAGATCCAGATCGGTGCCGCCTGCCTCGTGATCGGGCTCGGGATCTACCTGCTGATCAACCGCCGCCATCCGCGCTTTCTCGCCCGCGTCCCGCCCAGCCGCCTGGCACTGTGGTCCTTCCTCGCGGCCATGGCCCACGGGGCGGGCCTGATGCTGGTGCCGATCTATCTCGGCATCTGCCAGACCCTCGACAGCGATGCGGGCCACGCCGCCGCCGCCACGCTGATGCAAGGCAACCTCGCCATCGCCGCATCCGTCGCCGTCGCCCACACGCTGGCGATGACACTCGCGGGCGGCGCGCTCGCCCTCGGGGTCTATCACTGGCTGGGGCTGAAATTCCTGTCGCGCAGCTGGTTCAACCTCGACGTGGTCTGGGCGCTCAGCCTGATCCTCGTGGGCGGCCTGTCCCTGCTACTCCCGCACTAGACCCCGCGCCTGCCAGCCGCGCCGCCCCCAGAACCGCCACATCAACAACATCGCCGCCAGCGCCAGCCCGACCACCAGCCCGGCCCAGATCCCGACCCCGGCCAGCGGCGTGTAGAACCCCAGGACAAATCCCACGGGCAAGCCCACCCCCCAATAGGCCAGCGCCGCGATCACCATGGGCACCCGCGTGTCCTGCACCCCGCGCAACAGGCCCAGCGCCATGATCTGCGCTCCGTCCGCGAACTGGAACAGGGCCGCCATGAACAGCAACGCAATCCCGATGCCCAGGATCTCGGCCCGCGCGGGCTCATCCGGCGACAGGAAAGCCCCGATCAGAACCTCCGGCATGGTCACGAACACCACCACCGTGCACAGAGAGAACCCCGCCGACAGGGCGATCGCCACCGCCCCGCCGCGCTTGAGTGCGGCCGCATCCCCGAGCCCCAGCGCCCGGCCCGCCCGCACGGTCGCCGCCTGGCTCAGGCCGACATGCACCATGAAGGTGATCGCCACCATCTGCAGCGCGATGCCATGGGCCGCCAGGTGCAGGGTCCCGATGGCGCCCATCATCATGGCCGAGGCCGCGAACATCCCGCTCTCGGCGAAACTCGTGACGCTGATCGGCCAGCCCAGCCGGTACACCGCCCGGAACGCCGACCAGTCCGGCACCCAGAGCCGCCGGAACAGGTCATGCTCGGGCAGCTTGCGCCGGGCATAGATCACCAGCGCCACCAGCGACACCAGATGCAGGCTCAGGGACGCCAGCGCTGCACCCCGGATCCCCAGCTCCGGCATCCCCAGCCGCCCGAAGATCAGCACGTAATTCAGCCCCGCGTTCAGCACCGCCGCCCCGATCGTGACCCAGAGAACGACCTGCGTCCGCTCCAGCGCCGAGAGATATCCCTTCAGCACCATGACCAGCAGCCCCGGACCCAGCGCCAGCCCCGCGATCCGCAGGTACTCCTGGGTCAGCTGCGCAGTGCCCGGGTCCTGCCCCAGCGCGACCAGCCAGGGCGCCGACCACAGCATCGGCGGCGTGACCACCGCGGCAAAGATCAGCACCAGCCAGAAGCCCATCCGCGTCACCCGCCGGATCTGCACCTCGTCGCCCTCGCTCGCGGCCTTGGCCACCATGGGCATCACCGCCCAGGCAAAGCCCGAGCCCACGATCAGCAACGCAAAGAAGATCGAGGACGAACCCAGAACCACCGCCGCCAGCGCCTCGGCGGAATACCAGCCGAGCATCACCGTATCCGTGGCCGAAATCGCGATCTGCGCCATGTGACTGCCGATCAACGGCAGACCCAGTTTCAGGATCGCGCGGGCATGGCCGAAGGAGGTGAGCGTCTGCGACATGATCCGGCCTTAGATCACGGCGCCCCCCCGGGCAAGGCCGCTCAGCCCGGCTTGCGCGCCACGAAGTCGATCAGCCCCGAGCGCCCGGAATGGCCCGGCCCCTCGTCGATCTCCGCGTCGTAATCGGCCGCGTGCAGCACCGCGTAGCCCGGGAAGGCCGCGCGCAGCATCTCCAGCTCGTACATGTTCGCCTCCGCCGGGGGCCCGCCGGTGCCGTAGCCCACCTGCCTCGGCGCATAGCCATGCAGCAAGAGCACCCCGCCCGGCTTGAGCGCCGCATCGAGCCCGGCGAACACCTCTGCCCGCGGCCCCGGCCCCATGAACTGGATGAAGATCGCGACCACCGCATCCACCGGCGCCGCCGCCCAGTCCCAGGCGAAGATGTCCGCCTCGTGGAAATCCACCGCCACGCCCTTCTCGGCGGCCAGCTTGCGCGCCTTGTCCACCGCGTTGGGCGCCGCATCGAAGGCGGTCACCTCATGGCCCAACCCGGCCAGGTGCACCGAATTGCGCCCCTCGCCATCGGCCACCACCAGCACCCGCGACGCGTCCGGGATATGGCCCGCCTGGGCCACCAGAAACGCCGCCGGGTCGCGCCCGAACAGGTAATCGGGCCGGTCGTAGCGCGCGTTCCACATGGGCCTCTCCTACATCCCCGCCTGCAACAGGCCCCAGGCCAGCAGCGCCACCAGCACCCCCGCCCCGATCTCCAGCACGCTGCCCAGGTGCCGCGCCTGGCTCCAGCCGCCGGAGGCCAGCGCGCTGCTCTCGCGCAGCCCCGTCGCCGCCACGGCCACCGCCACGGTCACGCTCGCCGTGCCCAGCGCCATGGCGACCACACCGGCCACCGCCGCCGCCTCGATCTGCAACCGCAGCCCCAGGATCAGCACGAAGAGCGCGCCGGTACAGGGCCGGATCGCCACCGCCCCGATCAGGGCCAGGATCTCCCGCGGGCCCCGCGCCGCCAGCACCGCGCTCGCGTCGGGCGCATGGGCATGACCGCAGGTCTCGCAAGCCCCGTCGCCGTGGCCATGGTCGTGATCGTGGTCGTGATCGTGGTCGTGCCCATGGTGATGGTCGTGATGGTCATGGTGATGGGCCTCGACCCGCCGCGCCGCGCGCAACCGCGCCACCCCGCGCCAGACCAGCCACAGGCCCAGCACCAGGATCGCCGCCGCACTCGCCGGCGCGAACCAGTCGTCGGCCACGCCCGTCAGCTGCGCCGTGCTCGCCTGGAACACCCAGGCGCCCACGCCCACCAGAACGATCGCCGTGGCCGCCTGCCCGAGGCTCGCGATCAACGCCACCCCCGACAGCCGCAGCATCGAGATCCGCCGCGCCACGCCGTAGCCGCCGATCACCACCTTGCCGTGCCCCGGCCCAGCCGCATGAAAGAAACCATAGGCGAAACAGACCCCCAGGAACCCCGCAAGCGCGCCCGCCTCGCCCACCCGCAGCGCGCGCAACTGCCCCGCCAGCGCGTCCTGCACCTCGCGCTGCTGGCTCGCGGCCCAGCGCGCGATCCCGTCGCCGCCCCCGCCCCAGAGCAGGAAGGCCAGCCCCCCCAGCAGCAGCAGCGCCGCGCCCGCGCCTAGGGCCCGCATGTGACACGCACCTCATGGGCAAATAGATCCCCGACCGCCGGAAAATCGTCCTCGAACAGCGGATCGTCGCTGCCCGCGAATTCCTGCAAGGCCGCCACCAGCTGCTCCGACGCCGCCTCCGGGTCGGGCACGTAAACCTCCGCCACGCAACCCTCCGGCGCGTTCTCCAGCCGCACGGGCAGGTTGATCTCGTAGGACGTGTAATATGTCGGATCGTAGATCTGCAAAATCACCGGCTCCGCCCCCACCGCGACCCGCGTCTCCAGCGCGCGCAGATGGGTGGACACGACCCGCCCCTCGTCATAGGCCGCGTCATACTCCAACGGTCGGGTCAGCGGCACCTCCGCGCCCCCGGCCAGCAGATAGCTGTCCCCGGCAAAACCCTCGATCCAGTTCATGTCGAAGCCCGACAGCTGCTCCGCCTCGCCGGGCTCCAGCACACCGTCGAAATCCGGGTCGAGGCCCTGCTCCTCCACCACCACCAGCGAGAACAGCGAATCGTAGGCCCACACGATCCGCACGGCCCCCAACCGGCCTTCCTCGTCGAACACGAGCGTCGCGCCCGCATCGATGAAGATATGCGGATGGGCAAACGCAGGAAGGCTCGCCGCTGCAACCCAGGCAGGGGCGAGCCAGGACACCGCACAAAAGGCGCGCAAAGCTTTCATGGGGCGAAGATAGTCGCTCCGCCCCGCAACCTCAATCGCCGCTCAACTGCTGCGGCGGGTATCGGGATGCAGCGAGGCGCCGAGGATATGCTCGGCCGAATGCACCACATGCCCCGCCCCGCCCACGATCAGCGGATCGGCCGGGGTCACGATGTCGTAATCCTTGTCCGGATAGTCCAGCGTCGACAGGAAATGCCGCATGCAGTTGAGCCGCGCGCGCTTCTTGTCGTTCGACTTCACGATGGTCCAGGGCGCGTCGGCGGTGTTGGTGTAGAAGAACATCGCCTCCTTGGCCTCGGTGTACTCGTCCCACTTGCTCAGGCTCGCCTTGTCGATCGGCGACAGCTTCCAACGCTTCAGCGGATCGGTCGCGCGACTGTCGAACCGGCGCTTCTGCTCGGCCTGGGTGACCGAGAACCAGTACTTGTAAAGCCGGATGCCCGACCGGGTGAGCATGCGCTCGAATTCCGGGGTCTGGCGCATGAATTCCAGGTATTCCGTGGGCGAGCAGAACCCCATCACCCGCTCCACACCGGCGCGGTTGTACCAGGACCGGTCATAGAACACCATTTCGCCCGCGGTCGGCAGATGCTCGATATAGCGCTGGTAATACCACTGGCCGCGCTCTTCGTCCGTGGGCTTGTTCAGCGCCACGACCCGGGCCGCGCGCGGGTTCAGGTGCTCGGTGAACCGCTTGATCGTGCCGCCCTTGCCGGCGGCATCGCGCCCCTCGAACAGCATCACGAATTTCTGCCCGGTCTCCTGCGCCCAGAGCTGCACCTTCAGCAACTCCGCCTGCAACTGCGCCTTCTCGGCCTCGTAGGCCCGGCGCGCCATCTTCCGGCGATAGGGATATCGCCCGGTCTCAAAGGCCTGCCGCACGGCCTCGGGGCTCGGCGACGGGCTCCGCGCGGGCGCCGCGGCACTCTGACCGTTGGACTTGGTCTCGGACTTGGGAAGATCGGCGATCGGGGTCTGGTCGGTCATAGGCGCTCCTTGAGGTTCCCCGACGGCCTAGCAGGTTCGCGCAGCGCCGACTTTGACACGAGTCAAGAACTCCTGCCACGCCCTGACAAGGCGCGCAGGTCCCCCGACCACGGGGCACAAGACATAAAAAAGCCGCCCACATCCCTGTGAGCGGCTCTATATTTTTCAAAAGGCCGAAGCTCAGCCGCGGGCTTTGCGTGCCCGCAAGGCCACCGCTCCAAGCGCCCCGATCAGCAACAGACCAGACGCCGGCAACGGAACCGGCGCGGGCGGCGCCCCGAAGCCCGGACCACCGATGCCCACTCTCATACCGTCAAGCGAGAAACCGTCGTCTTTGCGAAAGGTCACGCCATCCGACTCGAAGTTGAAGAAATCGATATCCGCAGCGGTCACTGCGCTACTGAATTCGATCACGACGATGCTGGAATTCCCATCGGGCAGTTTTCCACCGACGCGTTGCTCGAACGTGTTGCCGCCACCCGCGTCGATCCGAAGGAATGCGCCCTGGTCGCTACCATCGGTCAGGGTGAAAAAGATCGCGTCGAAGGAAGCTCCCCCGAGGGACACATCCCACTCGATCCCGTGGGTATCGTTGCTGTCGAGGAACCACGACCCGGTCGTGGGAATCTTGTTGCTGCGTCCGAACACGGTCCCGTCGCGCAGGGCGAGCCCGGTCCCATCATTTGGAAAGCCGCTTCCCGTCACGGTCCCGCCACCGCCTGTGCCGCCGACCGTTTCGAAGTTGCCCACAGCGGTGGACAATGGCGAGCCCTGGAAGCCGACCTGACCCTCGACGGTCGCTCCGCCGCCCGGCCCGAGGTTCTCGAAGTCCTCTCCGTTGAACGTGCCGAGCCCCTCGATGAAACCAAAGCTGGTCGCGTCGAATTCCTGCACCGAAATCGAAACCGCCCAGACCGGTGCCGCCCCGAGGGCCAGCGCCGTTGCGGTCGCCAGTAGTCCTGTCTTGAATGTCATCGTCACACTTCCACTCGTTGTAGTCCAAATACCAAATATCACTATCACATCTGCGCCCGCGGAAGTCAAACTTTGTAAAGATTGTCTTAACACCGCGCCAAATCGGCAGTCTTCACGCGCAGGCGGTCGAAAGTTGCACAAATAAGCAGCAGTCTCGACCGCGTTCCCAGCGCAGGGCGCGTTAGCGGCCCGCGCGAACCGCCGCCCTCGCACCAGCCTGGAGGCCGTGATTCGTCCCCTCCGGCCCTGCGCCCCGCGCCCTGCACGCCCCGCCCGGCCCGGGCTTTACGTGGCCGGCACGGACTTGTCGCGACCAATCGCACATGCGGCGGGCACGCCACCCCGCGCACGCGATTGCCCCGCCAGCGGCACCTGAACTCGGCGTCCACCGCCACACCCGGCGCGCAAACCGCAGACCGCCCCTGGTCGCGCACCGCGTCACGACCGGCGAACTCGCCGCTCTCGCTCCGGGCGGCGATCATCGCCCCCGCGACGAATGATGCCCCCGCGCTCACCCGACGCACCGGCCTCAGCCCCCAAGGTCGTGCGCCTGCCCGCCCGGGCGGCGACATCCCCGCCCCCCTTCGCCCCTCGCGGCCACTTCCCACCTCCCCCCCGCCCTGCCATACTGGCGCAAACACCAAGAATGAGCAGTCCCATGGCCAACGACCTTCTCTCGGGCGCGCGCGCCGACACCGCCGCCACCTATGACGCCTCCTCGATCCAGGTGCTGGAGGACATGGAACATGTCCGCCTGCGCCCCGGCATGTATATCGGCGGCAAGGACGACCGCGCCCTGCACCACATGGTCGCCGAGATCATCGACAACTCCATGGACGAGGCGGTCGCGGGCCACGCCACCTGGATCGAGGTCGAGCTGCACGAAAACGGCCATGTCTCCGTGCGCGACAACGGCCGCGGCATCCCCACCGACCCGCACCCGAAAACCCCCGACAAATCCGCGCTGGAGGTGATCTTCTGCACCCTCAACGCGGGCGGCAAGTTCTCCGGCGACAGCTACGAGACCTCGGGCGGCCTGCACGGCGTCGGCTCCTCCGTGGTCAACGCGCTCAGCGACCACCTGCGCGTGGAAGTCGCCCGCAACCGCGAGCTTTACGCCATGGAATTCTCCCGCGGCGTCCCCCAGGGCAAACTGGCGAAAATCGGCGCCGCCCCCAACCGCCGCGGCACCGCCGTCACCTTCCACCCGGACCCGGAGATCTTCGGCTCCCTCGCCCTCAAACCCGCGCGCCTGTTCAAGATGGCCCGCTCCAAGGCCTACCTCTTCTCCGGCGTGGAGATCCGCTGGAAAACCGCCATCGACGACGGCGACACCCCCGCCGAGGCCACCTTCCACTTCCCCGGCGGGCTCAGCGACTACCTGAACGAAACCCTCGGCCAGGCCGCCACCTATGCCGACGCGCCGTTCTCCGGCACCGTGTCCTTCGAGAAATTCGGCCGCCCCGGCAAGGTCGAATGGGCCATCAACTGGACCCCCGCCCGCGACGGCTTCATCCAGTCCTACTGCAACACCGTCCCCACGCCGGAGGGCGGCACCCACGAGGCGGGCTTCTGGGCCGCCATCCTCAAGGGCATCAAGGCCTATGGCGAGCTTGTCTCGAACCGCAAGGCCGCCACCATCACCCGCGAGGACCTGACCACCGGCGCGGGCGCGCTGGTGTCCTGCTTCATCCGGGAGCCGGAATTCGTCGGCCAGACCAAGGACCGCCTCGCCACGGTCGAGGCCCAGCGCATGGTCGAGAACGCCGTGCGCGACCACTTCGACAACTGGCTCGCCGCCGACACCAAATCCGCCGGCGCCATCCTCGACTTCCTCGTCCTGCGCGCCGAGGAGCGCCTCCGCCGCCGCCAGGAAAAGGAAACCGCCCGCAAATCCGCCACCAAGCGCCTGCGCCTGCCCGGCAAGCTGGTGGACTGCTCCGCCACCAACCGCGCGGGCACGGAACTGTTCATCGTCGAGGGCGACAGCGCGGGCGGCTCCGCCAAGATGGCCCGCGACCGCAAGACCCAAGCCCTGCTCCCCCTGCGCGGCAAGATCCTCAACGTGCTCGGCGCGGCGTCGTCCAAACTCGGCTCCAACCAGGAGATCAGCGACCTCACCCAGGCCCTCGGCGTCGGGCTCGGCAGCAAGTTCAACATCGAGGATCTGCGCTACGACAAGATCATCATCATGACCGACGCCGACGTGGACGGCGCCCATATCGCGTCCCTGCTGATGACCTTCTTCTTCACCCAGATGCGCCCGATGATCGACGCGGGCCACCTCTATCTGGCCTGCCCGCCTCTCTTCCGCCTGACCCAAGGCGCGAAACGGGTCTATTGCCTCGACGAGGCCGAACGCGACGCCTGGCTGGAAAAAGGCCTCGGCGGCAAAGGCAAGATCGACGTCTCCCGCTTCAAGGGCCTCGGCGAGATGGACGCCAAGGACCTCAAAGACACCACCATGAACCCCGAAACCCGCAAACTGATCCGCGTGAGCATCGACGAGGACGAACCCGGCGAGACCGGGGATCTGGTCGAGCGCCTGATGGGGAAGAAGCCAGAAAAGCGCTTCGAGTACATCCAGGAGAACGCCCGGTTCGTGGAGGAGTTGGATGTCTAATTCTGTAGGAATAGATCGGAAAGAGTTTCGCAATCGTCTTGATTACCTTCTGCATCCGTCCCGGCACATTGAACTGGCCGCGCAGCTCAAAGGGCGAGAAAAAACTCTTGCGGAGATGCTCGATGCCTTTGAAACTCCTGGCGCACATCCGTTTATCTGGGGCGCACGCGGGATAGGCAAAACCTCAGTAGGCCACACCGCCTGCATTGTTTTTGACAACGTGGTCGAGCTGCGCGCGGCGGTTGCCTGCGGAAAAGACACCTCCTTTCGATCATTGCTTCAGGACATTCTAGATGCCTCGACGGAGAAAAATCCGTCTATTCTAAAGAGCATCAAGGCCAAAGGGCAGTTCAGTTTTTTGGGTTTGACTATAGCAGGAGAAACCCTTGATCTTTTTCAAGTCGGCGAAACGATAAGCCCAAACCAAGCTGCCAGTTTGATTGATAGAGTAATAGTGGGCGACGATGTTGACCTTACTCCTTGCTTGATAATCGATGAATTTGACCGATTGGAGAACGATGATACTTTTCAATGTCTTTCTGATATGCTCAAGCAAATGTCAGTTCGAAACTCTCGGGCGAAGATTATCTTCTGCGGGGTAACGCGTGATCTAGACGACCTGTTGAGCGCCCATGAGTCAATCGATAGATATGTCCAAGGAGTAGAGCTAGCCCCCCTGTCTCACGATGCAATTTGGGAGATTGTGACCGACGTAGAAGAAGAGTTTGGCGTATCCTTTCATAAGGGCCAACGCACAAGAATAAGTCAGATCTCTTGCGGCTACCCACACTTTGCACATCTAATCTTGAAATCTACTCTTCTGAGAATGTTCGAGGATAAAATTTCTACCTCAAACGTTTCGGATGATCTTTTTAAATCTGCGCTAAACAATGCTTCAGACAAGGCGGCGACTAGACTGAGAACCGCTTATGACAGCGCCGTGCAGAAAGGTACTGACCGGTATATAGAACTTTTGTTTGCTTTGGCCAACGGCCCTCATCTTGCAAAGCAATTCAAGCAGATCTGCACTGACTATGAAGAGATCATGAAGGAGCGGCCGGAAAGACCTAGATACAATACGATCAAGAACAACGGACAGGATATTCGGAATGCACTTGAAAGCCTTTCGAAACGGCGTTTTTTAAGGAAATCCCGTTCAGGCTGGTACGAGTTCACCGATCCTATGCTTCGCGGCTATGTAAGATTGCAGGCCGAAAAAGAAGGGATTGAGCTCGGAGACAGCCACTTCGGCGCTTAGTCCATTCACCAAACCGGTCAACAAGGGTCCGAGCCCGGGGTTTAACCCGCTGCTGCCAGAAACCGGTTCGCAACCCTACTCCAACCGTCCCAGAAGCATCCTCCCCGCCAAACACCAAGCCGCGCGGTCGCCGACCCGCGGGGTGGCGTTCCAACAGCCCAGCGGCGCGCTTTATGGCAGCCAAACACATTCCCCGCTCCGAACTAAGCACCAACCCCAACCAATCGCCGCCCCGGGGGGCGGGTCGGCGATCGCGCGGCGGCCTCCGGCCTTGTCCCGCGCTAGGGGATAAGCCGAAATGAGGGAATGTCGGCCCCTCTCGCGCATTGCTGCGCAATACGCTGCCGGCCTACGCGCGCGCCAAAGGCGCACGCTTGGATCACGCGGCGGCCTGCGGTCTTGTCCCGCGCTACGCACAAAGCCAAACAGGGGGAATGTCGGCGCCTCTCGCGCATTGCTGCGCAATACGCTGCCGGCCTACGCGTGCCGCTGCGCGGCACGCTAGGATCACGCACCGCCCTCCGGCCTTGTCCCGCGCTGGGGCGCTTGGCGCCACCGGAGCAATGTCGGCCCCTCCCGCACGGTGCATTGCATCGTGCAACCGACCTGCGCACGCCTGCGGTGCACGCCCCGATGCCGGGGTGAAACCCCGGCCTGCACCTGCGCACAAAACCCCGCACCAAGCGGCGCGCGGCGCACACCGCCCACACCGCCCGTAGGCCGGGGTTTCACCCCGGCGCGCCCCGGCGCCGCCACCCCAACCCCGGACCGCAATCGTAAACCAATCCCTAACCCACCGTGCGAAGGTGCCCGACACTTGCCCGACACATGGCCGACGCAAGGCCGACGCCGATCCGACCCCTGTCGGGCGCCCCCTCTAGGCCTCGGAAAGCATCCCGTTTTCCATCCGCACCACCCGGTCCATCCGGCCCGCCAGCGCCATGTTGTGGGTCGCGATCACCGCACTCAGCCCGGTCTCCCGCACCTGCGCCATCATCGCGTCGAACACCGTGTCCGAGGTGGCAGGGTCCAGGTTCCCGGTCGGCTCGTCGGCCAGCAGAACCCGGGGCGCATTGGCCAGCGCGCGGCAGAACGCGACCCGCTGCTGCTCCCCGCCCGACAGCGCCGCGGGACGGTGCGTCAGCCGCGCGCCAAGGCCCACAGAGCGCAGCAGCCCTTCGGCCCGCGCCCGCGCGTCGGCTTCCGGCACCCCGTCCGCAAGCTGCGGCAGGATCACGTTCTCGGCGGCATCGAATTCCGGCAGAAGGTGATGAAATTGATATATAAATCCGACCTCGCGACGGCGCAGCCCGGTGCGTGTCCGGTCCGGCAGACCCGCGACCGCCGTACCCGCCAGCGTCACCGTCCCCGCATCCGGCACATCCAGCAGCCCCGCGATATGCAAGAGCGTCGACTTGCCCGACCCCGAGGGCGCAACGAGCGCCACGACCTCCCCCGGCGCCACGGTCAGGGACGCGCCGCGCAGCACCGCGATCTCCCCCGGCGTGCCCGCATTGTAGGTCTTGGTGATCCCCTCCAGGACCAGCACCGGCTCACTCATAGCGCAGCGCCTCCACCGGGTTCATCCGCGCCGCCCGCCGCGCCGGAAAGAGCGTCACCACGAACGACAGCCCCAGCGACAGCGCCACCGCCGAGGCGACATCCCCAAACTCCAGCTTGGCCGGCACATTGTAGATCCCCCGGATGCTCGGATCCCAGACACCACCCCCCAAGGCCCAGTTCACAAAGGAAAAAACCTGGTCGATATAGATCGCGAAGAGGCAGCCGAGCACCACGCCAAGCGCGGTTCCGATCACCCCCGTGGCCGCGCCACACAGGAAAAACACCCGCAGCACCGCGCCCTCGCTCAGCCCCATGGTGCGCAGGATCCCGATGTCGCGGCCCTTGTTCTTCACCAGCATCACGAGGCCCGAAATGATGTTCATCGCCGCGATCAGCACGAGGATCGACATGATGATGAACATCACGTTGTCCTCGATCTCCAGCGCCCGCAGGAACCCGCCCGACGCGTCCTGCCAGGTCCACAAGAGCGCCCCCTGCCCCGCCGCCTGCATCAGCCCCAGCGTATAGCGGTCGAGGTTTTCGGGATCGGTCACCATCACCTCGATCTCGTCCGCTCCGCCCTCGCGGTTGAAAAACGCCTGAGCTTCGGCGAAGGGCATGTAGACCCGGGTCCGGTCGATGTCGAACCGGCCGAGCGAAAACACGTAAACCACCTCATAGGCCTTGACCCGCGGGCTGGTCCCGAAGGGTGTCTTCACCCCGTCGGGCGAGATCAGCCGGATCATGTCGCCTACTCCCACGCCCAGCTCCCGCGCCACGCCGGAGCCGATGGCGATGCCTTCGGAGAACCGGTCGAGGTCGCCCCGCGCGGTCTCGTCCGCCGCGATCCCGGGCAGGGAACGCAGGTCGCCCTCGGACAGCCCGAACACCTCCACCCCGGACGTGCGGCCGTCATGTGTGGTGATGACCTGCCCCCGGATCAGCGGCGCGGCCCGGGTCACGCCGGGCACCGCCGCCAGCGCCTCGGTCCGCGCCGCGTACTCGGTCAGCAGACGGGAGGTCGCCCCGGTCTCGGCGTCATAGATCGCGCCGTATACCGTGACATGGGCGTTGGCGCCGAGGATGGTGTCGACAAACTCCGCCCGGAACCCGCTGCGCACGGCAAGCGTCGCGATCAGGGCGAAGACCGCGAGCGTGATGCCCACCAGGCTGATCCAGGTCATCACGCTCACCCCGCCCTCGGAGCGGCGCGCCCGCAGGTAGCGCCAGGCGATCAGCCATTCGAAACGGGCAAAGGGCGGGGGGGAACGGACCACGGGCGGGCTCCTGTCTGGGTGCCCGCCCGGTTTAGCCTGCCCACGGGCAGGGTCAATCGTTGCGCGAGATCAATCCTCGTCGAGCGCCGCCCAGATCAGCGCCCCGATCACCGCGCCCGCGAGCGGTGCGGCCCAGAAGAGCCAGAGCTGGCCCAAAGCCGGGCCGTCCGCATAGATCGCCATGGCGGTGGAGCGTGCCGGGTTCACCGAGGTGTTTGTGATCGGGATCGAAATCAGGTGGATCAGCGTCAGGCACAGCCCGATGGCGATGGGCGCGAAGCCTTCGGGCACCATATGCGAGGTCGCCCCGAGGATCACAATCACGAAGACCGCCGTCAGCACCACCTCGGCCACCATGCCCGACATCATGCCGAACCCGCCCGGGGAGGCCACGCCGTAGCCATTGGAGGCAAAGCTGCCGACGCTGGCGAACTCCGCCTGGCCCGACATGATGACGAACAGCGTTCCCGCCGCCGCCGCCCCGCCCAGAAGCTGCGCGATCCAGTAGGGCGGGATGTCCTTGGCCTCGAACCGACCCGCGATGGTCAGCCCCAGGGTCACGGCCGGGTTGAAATGGCCGCCGGAAATGCCGCCCACCGCATAGGCCATGGTCAGGACAGACAGCCCGAAGGCCAGGCTGACCCCGACCCAACCGATGCCCACCTCGGGGACGCCGGCCGCAAGCAACGCGGCACCGCAGCCGCCGAAAACCAACCAGTAGGTGCCGATGAATTCGGCCAAGGTACGTTTGAACATGTTTATCCCCCGTGTCGCGCGCCGCCATCCGGTCGGCGCAATCCGGGGTAGAGTGCGGCAAAACCACGCAACTGCAAAGAGATTTTTCCGCCCGTGGTCAGCGGTTTGGCGCGGCCTTGAGCCAGCTTTCGACCTCCGCCGCGTTCCGGTCCGGCGGAAAGACCGGGTAGAAACACGTGGCGATCCGCCCGTCCCGCGCGATCAGGGTCAGCCGCTTGAGGCAGGTGATCCCATCGGCCTCGAACGTGGGCAGGCGCAGGGCGCGGGTCAGGGCACCGGCGGCATCCGACAGCAGCGGGAACGGCAGGTGCAGCCGCGCCGCTGCCGCCGCCTGATCCCTGGGCGACTGGGTGGAGATCCCGAAGACATGGGCTGCCCCAGCGGCCTGGAGATCCGCGAAATGGTCGCGAAAGGCGCAGGATTGCGGGGTGCAGCCCCGGGCGCCGGGGATGTCGTTCCACCCTTCGGGCAGGGCGACGCCGGGAGTGCCGGTCATGGGATAGACATAGAGCACCGCGGTGCCCGGGAGCCGGTCCAGCGCCACCGTGCCGCCGCCCGTCGAGGGGAGCGCCACGGCAGGCAAGACCATGCCCGGCAGATGTGCCGCCGCCCCGTCATCGACGGGTTTGGGCAGTTCCGACCACTCGATTTCAAAGCCGTGCTGACCTGTCATGTCTTCCCTTCCCTCCGAGCCGGGCCAAGGATTTTCGAAAATCCTTGCCCGGGACCATCCCGCGGTCTGTTGCACCGGGCCGCCGGGTCAGGCCCAACCGCCCCCCGCGGCTGTCTGTCTCGCACTCGGTCGGGCCGGGACCAAGGATTTCCGAAAATCCTTGGCAAGGCTCTTGCAAGAGCCTTGGCTCAGGCCCCTGCGTAGCGCGCCACGACCTTGGCCACCGCGGCTTCGGGCGACAGCTCCTCGCTCTCGCCGGTCTTGCGGCTGGTCAGCTCGACCACCCCGGCCTTCAGCCCGCGCGGCCCCACGGTGATCCGCCAGGGCAGGCCGATGAGGTCCATGGTGGCGAACTTGCCCCCCGCCCGCTCGTTCCGGTCGTCATAGAGCGGCTCCAGCCCCGCCTTGGTCAGCGCGTCATAGAGCCCTTCGCAGGCCGCATCCGCCGCGGCATCGCCTTGCTTGAGGTTCACGATCCCGCAATGGAACGGCGTCACCCCTTCGGGCCAGATGATCCCCTTGTCGTCATGGCTTGCCTCGATGATCGCGCCCAGCAGGCGGCTGACCCCGATCCCGTGGCTGCCCATGTGCACCGGCACCTGATTCTGGTCCTTGTCGATCACCGTGGCGCCCATGGCGTCGGAATACTTGGTGCCGAAATAGAAGATCTGCCCGACCTCGATCCCGCGCGCGGAGCGGCGTCGCGCCTCCGGCACCTTGGCGAAGGCGTCCGGGTCATGGGTCTCGTCCGTGCGGGCGTAGCGGGAAGTGAACTCCTCCAGCACCGCCTGGCACTGGCCCACATCGTCATAGTCGATCTGTCGGTCGCCGAAGCTGAGATCCGTGATCTCGGCGTCGTAGAACACCTCGCTCTCGCCGGTCTCGGCCAGCACGAGGAATTCATGGGTATAATCCCCGCCGATCGGGCCGCCATCGGCGCGCATCGGGATCGCCTGCAGCCCCATCCGCTCGTAGCTGCGCAGATAGCTGACCAGGTGACGGTTGTAGGCGTGCAGCGCCGCCTCCTTGGTTAGGTCGAAATTATACCCGTCCTTCATCAGGAACTCGCGCCCGCGCATCACGCCGAACCGGGGCCGGACCTCGTCGCGGAATTTCCACTGGATGTGATAGAGCGTCAGCGGCAGGTCCTTGTAGCTGCCCACGTTCGACCGGAAGATATCGGTGATCAGTTCCTCGTTCGTGGGCCCGTAGAGCATGTCGCGCCCGTGCCGGTCGGTGATGCGCAGCATCTCCTGGCCGTAATCGTCGTAGCGCCCGCTCTCGCGCCACAGGTCGGCCGATTGCAGGGTGGGCATCAGCATGGGGATATGGCCCGCGCGCTGCTGTTCCTCGTGCACGATCTCTTCGATCCGGCGCAGCACCTTGTAGCCCAGCGGCAGCCAGGAATAGATCCCCGCGCTGGCCTGCTTGATCATGCCTGCCCGCAGCATCAGCCGGTGGCTGACGATCTGGGCCTCGGCGGGGGTTTCCTTGAGCACGGGCAGGAAGTAGCGGGACAGGCGCATGGCGGTACCTTTGCAGACAGTTCACGGGGTTTTGCGCCACGGCGGCGGGCTTGGCAAGAGTGCCCGGACCCGGCGGGCCGGTCAGCCGCGCAGCAGGTTCTCTTCGCCGCTGCCTTCGACCTCCGCCGCCATCTGGGCGTCAAGGTCCACGAGGTCGGTTTGCAGATCGCCTTCGGCCTCCGACACGTCGGTCTCCCGCGCCGCGGGGGCCGGGCGCGGCGGGGCGGGGGCGGCGGTGGGGGGCGCGTCGGCCTGGTGGATCGGAATGCCTTGCGGGAAGATCACCTCGCGGGCCTCGTCGGGCATGGACACGCCGGCCTCGGTCAGCGCCTGCTTGACCCGGCGGATCAGGGCCGAGCGCAGCTTGATCGGCGAGACCCGCGCCCCGTCGAACCAGAAATAGACCATGACGTTGACCGTCGCCGCCCCCAGGCTGTCGGCCAGGACCATCGGCTCGGGGTCCTGCACCACCGCCTCGTGCCCGCGCAGCACCTCCAGAATGATGTCCTGCACCTCCGAGATCGGCACGTCGTAGCCCACGCCCACGGTGAAGGTCTCCCGCCGGGAGGCGCTGGTGGTGTAGTTTTCGATGGTGGTCTTGAAGACCTGCGCATTGGGGATCTGGATATGGTTGCCCTCGGGCGAGACCAGCACGGTGGAGCGCGTGTTCATCGAATGCACCACCCCCAGATGCTCGCCCACGCGGACAACGTCGTTGCGGTGGAAGGGCTGGCGGATCGACAGCAGCAGCGAGGCGAGGAAGTTCTCGGCGATGTCGCGGAAGGCGAACCCGATGACGATGCCGACGATCCCCGCGCCGCCGATAAGCGACAGCGCCAGCTGGGTCAGGCCCGCCACCTGGAGCACCACGTAGACCCCGATCAGGAACACCGGCAGCGCGATCAGGCGGGCGAGCACATCGCCGAGAAAGGCCGACCGCACGCGCCCGCGCAGCATCCAGCGCGCCAGCCGCCCGACAAGGCGCGACAGCAGCAGCGCCAGCGGCAGGATCAGCACCGCCGCCAGGATCGACGGGGCCGCCGCGACGGCCTGGTCCCAGAGCGCGCGCATCTCGGTCTCGATCGGGTCGAGGGTCAGCTGCACCTCCTGGTCCAGTTGCAGCCGGTTGACGATGGCCACCACCCCGTCGGTCTTGGCGGCCAGATCGCGCAGCCAGTCGCGCCGTTGTTCGGTCGTCACGGTGCCGTCGAGGAACACGATGCCGTCCTCCACGCGCAGGGTCACGTCGTCATACCAGCCGGTGGTCTCGAGAATGCCCGCCAAGCGTCGCGCGATCTGCGTATCGGCAATGCCCGCATCCACGGAAACGGTCTGGTCGGTGTCCACCACCTCTTCGGAGGGCGCGGGCGCGGATGAGGTCTGGGCCACCGCCTGGAGGAGGCGGAGATCCACGAGGATCAGCGCCAGAAGAACAAGGCAGGGCAGCAGACGGGACAAACGCATGGGGCATCCTTCGCCAAGACCCCGGCACAGGCCGCGCCCGGGGCAATCGCCGGGTCAACCCCCCGAGGATGCAATCCGTTCCCGCCTCGGGGCCGGAAACTGCCTGCGCGGGCTTGAAACTGCGCTCCGGGCGCGCGATGAACACTCCAAAGGAGCACGCCCTTGGCCTTACCTGTTCGACAACAAGTCCTGTCCTGGAGCATCGCAGCGCTCGTCTTCCTGGCGCTGCTGTGGCTTCTGGGCGATGTCATCCTGCCCTTCGTGGTGGGCGGCGCGATCGCATATTTCCTCGACCCCGTGGCCGACCGGCTGGAGGCGATGGGGCTGAGCCGCACGATCTCCACCGCGATCATCGCGCTGGTGGCGGTGTTCGTGTTCATCATCGCAGCCCTTCTGATCATCCCGACGCTGATCCAGCAGACGATCGCCCTGGGCGAGGCCATCCCGCAGATCCTGTCGCAATTGCAGGCTTTCCTGTCCGAACGCTTTCCCAGCCTGAACGATCCCGAGAGCACCATCCGGGAATCCCTCGCCACCCTGGGGGAGATGATCCGCTCGCGCTCGGGCGAGCTGGTCAACAAGGTCTTCGCCTCGGCCCTCGGGGTGATCAACGCGGTGATCTTCATCATCGTCTGCCCGGTGGTGGCGTTCTACCTGCTGCTGGACTGGGACAACATGGTGGCGCGAATCGACGATCTGCTGCCGCTCGATCACAAGGCCACGATCCGCAAGCTGGCCGGCGAGGTCGACGGGGTCATGGCCGGGTTCGTGCGGGGCCAGCTGACCGTGTGCCTGATCCTGGGCACCTTCTATTCCATCGCGCTGATGCTGGTGGGGCTGCAATTCGGCCTGGTGGTGGGCGCGGTGGCGGGGCTGCTGACTTTCATTCCCTATGTCGGATCGCTGGTGGGCGGAACGCTGTCCATTGGCCTGGCGATCTTCCAGTTCTGGGGCGATCCGGGCTGGATCGTGGCGGTGGCGTTGATCTTCATCCTCGGCCAGATGATCGAGGGCAATTACCTGACGCCGAAACTGGTGGGCGACTCGGTCGGGCTGCACCCGGTCTGGCTGCTCTTTGCGCTGTCGGCGTTCGGGACGGCCTTCGGCTTCGTCGGTATGCTGGTCGCGGTGCCGGTTTCGGCCATGATCGGGGTGCTGGTGCGCTTCGCCATCGGGCAGTATCGGGGCGGGCTGCTCTATCGCGGCCTGTCGGGCAGTCGTCCACCGCCGGATGAAGAGGCCCGATGAGCGCGCCGCAACAGCTCGCCTTTCCCCTGCCTGCCTGGCCCGCCCTAGGCCGCGCGGACTTTATCGCAGCGCCCTGCAACGCCGAGGCCCTGGCACGCATCGACGCGTGGCCCGAATGGCCCGCGCCGCGGCTGGTGCTGTGCGGCCCGCCGGCCTCGGGCAAGACCCACCTGGCGCAGATCTGGGCCGCCAAGGCCCGGGCGGAGACCCTGCCTGCCCGGTTGTTGACGCTCGACATGGTGGCGGAGCTACCCGCGCAGGTGGCCATCGAGGATGCCGATCAGCTTTTCGGGATGGGTGAGGCTCAGGAGGCGCTGTTTCATCTGCACAACCGGCTTGCGGCGGAGGCCGAGGGCGCGCTGCTGATCACCGGGGCCGCGCCGCCCGCGCGCTGGTCCATAGCCCTGCCCGACCTGGCCAGCCGCTTGCAGGCGATGCCGCTGGCGCAATTGTCGGCGCCGGACGACGCGCTGCTGGGCGCGCTGCTGGCCAAGCTGTTCGAGGATCGGCAGATCGCGCCGCCGCCCAACCTGATCCCCTTCCTGCTCATCCGGATGGAGCGGTCCTTTGCCGCCGCCCGCGCGGTCGTGGCCGAACTGGACCACCGCGCCCTGAGCGAGCGCCGCGCCATCGGCACCGCCCTGGCGGCGGAAATCCTGACCTCTCTCGACCGCGCGCCCGGCTAGGGTGATCCCACCGTCACATCACGAGGCGACAGACAGCCCATGACATACGCCAATTTCCTGACCGACCCCTTTCCGCCCGCGATCACCCTGCCCGACGAAGAGCGCATGGGCCCCGGCCGCTTCTTCAACCGCGAGCTGAGCTGGCTGGCGTTCAACTTCCGCGTGCTGGAGGAGGCCGCGAACCCCAGGGTGCCGTTGCTGGAGCGGGTGCGATTCCTGTCGATCTCGGCCACCAATCTGGACGAATTCTATTCCGTGCGCGTGGCCGGGCTGCGCGAGCTGGCCCGCGAGGGCAATCACACCCCCGCCGCGGACGGCCGCACGCCCGAAGAGCAGCTGGTGCTGATCAACGCCGATGCGCGCAAGCTGATGGAGACCCAGCAGACGACGCTGGATGCCCTGCTGAGGGAAATGCATGACGAGAAGATCGACGTGCTGACCCGCGACCAGTTGACCAAGAGCGATCTGGCGCGGATCGACGCGGTGTTCATGTCCCATGTGTTTCCGGTCCTGTCGCCGCTGGCCATCGACCCCGCGCATCCCTTCCCGTTCATCCCCAACGAGGGCTTCTCGCTCGCCCTGCAGCTGGAGCGCAGCCGCGACAAGCGGGGGCTTCAGGCGCTGCTGCCGATCCCGGCGCAGATCGACCGCTTCCTGCAACTGCCCGAGGTGGACGGCACCCAGCGGTTCCTGCCGCTCGAAGAGCTGTTGTTGCAGAAGATCCCGGACCTGTTCCCGGGTTACCGGGTGAAGGGGCATTGCGCCTTCCGGGTGCTGCGCGACAGCGACCTGGAGGTGGAGGACGAGGCCGAGGACCTGGTGCGCGAATTCGAGGTGGCGCTGAAACGCCGCCGCCGGGGCGAGGTCGTGCGGCTGAAACTGTCGGCCAACGCGCCGAAATCCCTGCGCGACGTGATCGTGCAGGAACTGCGCGTCACCGAGGAGGAAATCATCGAGATCGACGGGCTGATCGGGCTGTCGGACCTCAACGAATTGGTGCTGGACACCCGCCGCGACCTGCAATGGCCCTCCTTCACCCCGCGGGTGCCCGAGCGCGTGCAGGATTTCGACGGCGACATGTTCGCCGCGATCAGCCAGAAGGACATGCTGCTGCACCATCCTTACGAGACCTTCGACATGGTGATCCGGTTTCTCGCCCAGGCCGCGCGCGATCCCAACGTGGTGGCGATCAAGCAGACCCTCTACCGCACCTCGAACGAGAGCCCGATCGTCGACGCGCTATGCGAGGCGGCCGAGAACGGCAAGTCCGTCACCGCGCTGGTGGAGCTCAAGGCCCGGTTCGACGAGGCCGCGAACATCCGCCAGTCGCGCAAACTGGAACGGTCGGGCGCGCATGTGGTCTACGGGTTCATCAATTACAAGACCCACGCCAAGATCAGCACCGTGGTCCGGCGGGAGGGCGACAAGCTGGTCACCTATACCCATTACGGGACCGGCAACTACCACCCGATCACCGCGCGGATCTACACCGACCTGAGCTTTTTCACCTGCGACGACGCGCTGGGGCGCGATGCCACCAAGGTGTTCAACTATATCGGCGGCTATGCCGAGCCCGAGACCCTGGAAAACCTCGCCATCTCGCCCACGATGATGAAGGCCCGTCTGATCGAGTTGATCGGCGCCGAGGCCGCCCATGCGGAGGCCGGGCGCCCGGCGGAGATCTGGGCCAAGATGAACGCGATCATCGAGCCGGACGTGATCGACGCGCTGTACGATGCGTCGAACCGCGGCGTGAAGATCAACCTGGTGGTCCGGGGCATTTGCGGCGTGCGGCCCGGTGTCGTGGGCCTGTCGGAGAATATCCGGGTGAAATCCGTGGTGGGCCGGTTTCTCGAACACTCCCGCATCGTCTGTTTCGGCAACGGTCACGGCCTGCCGGCCAAGAAGGCGCGGGTCTTCATCTCTTCGGCGGACTGGATGGGGCGCAACCTGACCCGCCGGGTCGAGACCCTGGTCGAGATCAAGAACGCCACCGTGAAGGCCCAGATCGTCAGCCAGATCATGGCCGCCAACCTCGCCGACACCGCGCAGAGCTGGGTTCTGTCGCCCGATGGCTCGTTCCAGCGCGAGACCGAGCGCCCGGACGAGCCGCTCTTCAGCTGCCACCGGTTCTTCATGGAAAACCCGTCGCTGTCGGGCCGCGGGTCCGCCGGGGCGTCGGATGTGCCGGAACTGACCCATTCCAGGGACTGACCGGCGCGCAAATCGGCGGAAAAGGAATTGACGGAACTGCGCCTGTTTGACTACGGTCACCCGGCGAGCGAGTGGGGAGCGAGCGGAGATCCCGTGCAAGACGAAGACTGGGGACCGTTCGGAAAGGCGTTGTTCGAAGACCCGTCTGCTCAGGCCTTGGGCCGGGTGGGTGTCATCGACGTCGGATCAAACTCGGTCCGGATGGTGGTATTTGACGGGGCGGCGCGGTCGCCCGCGTATTTTTATAATGAAAAGGTGATGGCGGGCCTCGGGGCCGGCCTGAGCCAGTCCGGGCGGCTCAATCCAGAGGGCCGCATCCGGGCCATGGATGCGATGAAGCGGTTTGTCCTGCTGGCGCAATCCATGAACGTGTCCCCGCTGGTAGCTGTTGCAACAGCTGCAATGCGGGAGGCGGAGGACGGTCCTGCGTTTAGGGAGGAGTTGACGCAGGAGACCGGCCTCCGCCTCTGGGTTATCGACGGCGCCGAAGAAGCCCGCCTCAGTGCGCAGGGCGTGTTGCTGGGCTGGCCCGGGGCCACGGGGCTGGTCTGCGATATCGGCGGCTCGTCCCTGGAACTGGCGGAGCTGTCGGAGGGGCAGGTCGGCAAGCGCGAAACCTCGGCCCTCGGCCCGCTGAAGCTGCGCGACGTGCCCGGGGGCAAGAAGGGGCTGAAGGCCCATATCCGGTCCGAACTCGACACTCTGCGCGCCCGGATCGACGGCAGCTACGACCGGCTGTTCCTGGTGGGCGGCTCCTGGCGGGCCATCGCGCGGCTGGACATGATCCGCCGCGAGTACCCGCTGGCCGTGCTGCATGAGTACCGCATGAGCCCGCGCGCGGTCTCCGAAACCATCGCGATGATCCAGAACACCACGCCCGAGGCGCTGCGCGCCATGTCCGGCATCGGCGAGGCGCGGATGTCCCTGCTGCCGGAGGCGGCACAGGTGCTCGGGCCCCTGATCCGCACCTTCCGACCCAAGGAAATCGCGGTCTCGGCCTACGGGATCCGCGAGGGTCTGCTTTACGAGCAGATGCCGCAGAAGCTGCGCAACCGCGACCCGCTGATCGAGGCCTGCCGCTACATGGAGGCGCAGTCCTCCCGCATTCCGGGCTTCGGCAGGGGGCTGTACGAGTTTCTCAAGCCGCTGTTTTCGTCGGAAAAAGCCAGCGGGCGGCGGCTGATCAAGGCGGCCTGCCTGCTGCATGACATCAGCTGGCGCGCGCATCCGGACTACCGGGCGGAGGTGTGCTTCGACACCGCCACGCGGGCCAATCTCGGCGGGCTGTCCCATTCGGAGCGGATCTTCCTCGGGCTTGCGCTGCTGCACCGCTACAAGAACAGCCGCTCCGGCAGCCGGTTCGAGCATTTCTTCGAACTGCTACCGGAGAAGGACCAGAAGAAGGCCGAGGTGCTGGGCAAGGCCATGCGGTTCGGCGCGATGCTGGCCGCGCAGGATCCCAGCAAGATGGGCCGGCTGAAGCTTTACCCGAAAAAGAAGGTGCTGGAACTGCGCATGCCGGTGGAGACCCGCGATCTGTTCGGGGAGGTCGCCCAGGCCCGGTTCAAGTCCCTCGCTGCCGCGCTGGAAGCCGAGCCGCGCGTGCTGATCTGAGGCTGGCCGGGCCGGATCAGAGGTCGATTGGGGCGTCTTCTTCGCCCTCGGGGGCGGGCTCGGGCGGCCTGGGCGCGCCCTCCGGGTCGGGCTTGCGGCGGATCAGGATGTCGCCATTGGGCAGGATCTCGGGCGCCTCATAGGCCTGCAACTCGTCGAGCTGCATCTCCAGTTGCCGCAGAAACGGCGAGAGCTCCTCGGTCAACTCTTCGAGCAGACGACGCGCCCCCTCGGTGAGCAGGTCGAGCCCTTCCTGCACCTCGTCGGACTCGGTTTGCGCCGCGACGGGCATCGGCGCGGCCAGAAGCAGGGCGAAGATCACGACAAGACGGCGCATGGGGACTCTCCTTGGCCCAAGTCTAGCGCAGGCGCCGCCGCGAGGCCACCGGGGCGGGCCTCAGGCGGATTTCACCTGCTGGATTTCTTCCCAGGCGCGGTTGATCGCGATGAGCTTGCGCTCGGCGAGTTTGACCGCCTCTTCGGGCACGCCCCTTGCCATCATCCGGTCGGGATGGGTTTCGCGCACCAGCGCGCGCCAGGCCTTGCGGGCCTCTGCCAGCGGAGCGTCGGGGGCGATCCCGAGGATGTCATAGGGGTCTGGCACCGCGTCGGGCACATGCTGCGCGCGCAGGCGGCGGAAACAGGTCTCGCTCAGCCCGAAAATCTCGCCCACCTCGGCCAGAAAGGCGTTCTCCGCAGGGTGGTAGGTGCCGTCGGCCATGGCGATGTGAAAGAGCCCCTCCATCAGATCGGTCAGCGTGTCGGGATCGTCGGCGAACATCTCGGCGATCCGGCTGGCGTAGATCTCGAACCCGGTCACGTCCTGGCGCGCCAGGTTGAACACCTTGGCGGCGTGGGGCTCGTCGGCGGGCGCGATGGTGAACACCTCGCGGAAGGCCGTCACCTCGTCCCGGGTGACCAGCCCGTCGGCCTTGGCCATCTTGGCGCTCAGCGCGATCACCGCGATGGTGAAGGCCACGCTCCGCTCGGGTGGAGAGCGCAGTTTCTCGAACACCGAAGACAGGTTTTCGCCGGAGCGATAGGCCGAAATGGCGTCAGCGATGCGGGTCCAGAGTGACATGGGCCGCAGGCTACCGGAAGGACGGGGCGACCGTCAGGGGACAAGTGTCGCACCCCGCCCGGATCACAGCCGTTTGCACATCAGCACAAGGTCGATCCAGCGGCCGAACTTGAAGCCGACCTCCCGGAGGGTGGCGACCTCGGCAAAGCCCAGATGACGGTGGAAGGTGACGCCCGCGGGGTTCTCGCCGCTCACCCCGGCCCAGAGCGTGTGCATGCCCCGCGCCCTTGCGTGATCCTCCAGGGCGGACATCAACCCGCGGCCGAGCCCCTGCCCGCGCGCCGCGGTGTCGAGCAGGATCGAATGCTCGATCGTGCGGGCGTAGCCGGGGCCGTTGCGGAAGGGGCCGTAGGTGGCAAACCCCGCGACCCGGCCTGCGTGGAGGGCCACGAGGAAGGGCTGGTCGGCGGCGGCCTTGTCGGCCAGGAGCGCTGTGATGTCGGCGGCGGTCTTCTCGTGGCTGTTGAAGGTGACCGTGGTGTCCCGGATCAGGGCGGACCAGAGGGCCGCGATCTGCGCCGCGTCGTTCTGCGTCGCCGGGCGGATCACAGCAGGATCTCGCCTCGCGGGCCGGACAGGCGCGCGCTGAGACCGGACGCACCCGTGGTCAGGGTCACGCGCGGGTCGCCAAGGGGGGCGAGCGTGGTTCGCAGGGTCGCGGCCTCCGGGTGCGAGACGGTGAGCGAGGTGAGCCGCAGGCCCTGGTCGGGCAGGCGCGGCGCGGGATGGCCCGCCCCCTCCCACGCGATCACGGCAGGATGCACCCCGTCGAAGGGCAGCGCGCCCGCCTCCGGCACCGCCATCTGCCAGCGCAAGTCCCCGCGGGCCAGGGCGAGGGGGCGGCCCGCAGCCGCGGGCGCATGGGCGATATCGTCCACCGCCACGACCCAGGCATGCAGCCGGGGCGGGCCGGTAAACCGGTCCAGCCCGAACCAGCGCGGATGGGGCGGCCGCGGGGCCTCCGGGTCGATGGCGATCACTTCGAGATAGAGGTCCGGGCCGAGCGACAAAAGACGGTTATGGGTGCCCATGGCCGCATGGGCCCCGCCCCCGGCCAGCGCGCAGCCCAGCCGCGCCTCGGCCCAGGCCACGCCCTCGGCCAGCGTCTCGGCGGCGATGGCCAGGTGGTCGAGCCGATATGTCGGCTCAGTCCTGGCCATTCTCGCATTTGAAGTTGTCGCGGTTGATGTCCTCCGGCTTCTCACCCCAGAGCGGCACCCGCGACTGAAAGGCCGCGCGCGCGATCACATGGGCGCCGATGGGCGCGGTGAAGAGCAGAAACAGGATGATCACGATTTCCTTGGCCACGGATTCGCCGCTGGTCAGCAGGGCGACCGCGCCGGCGATCATGCCCACGCCCAAGGTGCCCGCCTTGGTCGAGGCATGCATGCGGATATACACATCCTGCATCCGCACCACGCCCAAGGCCGCGATCAGCGAGAAGAACCCGCCCCCCACCAGCAGCGCCGCGGCGATCCATTCCAGCAAGGTCATGGCCGCTCCTCCCCCGGGGGCATCGGCGTACCGCTCTTGTAGTTGCGCCCCGAGCGCAGCACGAACCGCGCCAGCGCCACGGTCCCGAGAAAGGCGACCAGCGCCAGCACGATGGCGGCGTCGAGATAGGCGTCCACCTGGCTGGAGATCGCGAACAGCGTCAGCAGCGCCACCAGAAGGATCGAGATCAGGTCGAGGGCCACCACCCGGTCGGGCAGGGTCGGGCCGCGCAACAGGCGGATGGTCGACAGCACCAGGGCCGCGACCACCATCACGAAAGACAGCAGCACCGCCACGCCCAGCGGCCCGGTCTGCCGGGTCTCGATCAGCAGCGAACTGAAGAACTCAAGCAAGATGCACCCCCCGTGTCGCGCGCAGAACGCGCCGTTCGATCCCGTGTTTCATGGCCGCGATCTCGCCCTCCGGATCCTTGGCCCCGAACATCGAATGCACGAGCAACTCGGTGCGATCGGCGCTCAGATCGATGGACAGCGTTCCGGGCGTGAGCGAGATGATATTGGCGGTCAGCATCAATTCCAGGTCCGTCTTGGCGTCGAGCGGGACGACCACCAGGACGGGCCGCGCCTTCATCTCGGGCGTCAGCACGTCCCAGGCCACCTGCACGCTGGAGACCACCAGCTCGTAGAGGAAATAGACGAAGAGATTGATCGAGTAATAGATCCGCAGCACCAGCTTCATTGCGACACCTCCGCCAGTTGGGTCGCCGCCCGCTCGGCCCGGGCGGTCTCGGCCACCTCGGGCCCCAGCACGACCTCGACATAAGCCAGCGGATCCAGCAGCGTGATCGCCGCCTCCTCGGCCACGGTATAGAGCGGCCCGGCGCCGAGACCGATGATCACCGTCATCACCGCCAGTACCGCGATCGGGGCGGTCATGCTGCGCGGCATGACGGGGCCCTTGGCGAAGGCCGCGTCCGGATGATCCTTCCAGAAGGCCGCGAGCCAGATCTTCGTCATCGAGAAGAGCGTGATCAGCCCCACGGCCAGGGCTGCCAGCGCCACCCACCAGTCGCGCGCCTCCAGGCTCGCCTGCACGATGATGAACTTCGCCCAGAAACCCGAGAGCGGCGGGATGCCCGCGAGGCTGAGCGCGGGGATCAGGAACAGGATGGCCAGCAGGGGCGAGGCCTTCAGCAACCCGCCGATCTTGTCGAGCTCCTCCGACCCGGCCTTCAGCTTGATCAGGCCCGCCACGAAGAACAGGTTCGCCTTCACGATGATATGGTGGAACAGGTAGAAGATCGCCCCGATGATCGCCAAAGGCGTGAAGAGGGCAAGGCCCAGAACCATGTAGCCGATCTGGCTGATGATGTGGAACGACAGGATGCGACGCACATCGTTCTGCGCCGCGGCCCCGAGCACGCCGATCACCATGGTCAGCACCGCACCGATCAGCAGGATCGGCTGGATGAAGCCGCCGCCGCCGTCATAGACCACCGTGAACACCCGCAGGAGCGCATAGACCCCCACCTTGGTCAGCAGCGCCGCAAAAAGCGCCGAGGTCGCAAAGGCCGGCGTGTGATAGGACGCGGGCAGCCAGGCAAAGACCGGGAACATCGCGGCCTTGGCCCCGAACGCGAACAGCAAGAGCGCCGCGGAGGCCAGCACGGCGGTCTCGGACTGCCGGTCCGCGAGCACCAGGTGCAGGTCGGCCATGTTCAGCGTGCCCGCCGCGCCATAGAGGATCCCGACGCCGGTCAGGAAGGCGAGCGTGGCCACCAGGTTCAGGCCGACATATTTTACCGCCGCATCGATCTGGTCCCGCCGCCCGCCGATCACCAGCAGGCCGAAGGACGCGATCAGCATCACCTCGAACCAGACATAGAGGTTGAAGATATCGCCGGTCAGGAACGCACCGCAGACCCCGACGAGCAGGGCATGGCTCAGGGCATGAAAGCCCACGCGCTTTTCATCCTCGGTCACGTCGAACCGGCTGTAGACGATCACCGCCACCGCCACGATGCCCGCGATGACCACCATCGCCGCCGACAGGATATCGGCAAAGAGCGTGATGCCGAACGGTGCCTCCCAGCCGCCCATCTGCGCGGCCATGGGGCCACCGGTCAGCACCGCCCGCAACAGGATCAGCCCAGAGCCGAGCAGCGCCACGGACCCCAGAAGGGACACGTGATAGGCCAGCGCGGTCTTGCGCAAGAGCAGTGTGATCACCGCCGTGATCATCGGGATGACGATGGGCCAGACGAGGATCATTCCGCGGCCTCCCTGCGACTGCCCGTGACCGGGGTCGGCGTACTGGCCACGGGCGGGGTCGGCGGCTCCAGCGGTTCACAGGCGCGCATCGCGTCCATCTCCACCGTCCCGAGGCTCTGCCAGGCGCGGAAGGCCAGCGCCAGCGCAAAGGCCAGCAGGCCGAAGCCGATCACGATCGCCGTCAGGATCAGCGCCTGCGGCAACGCGTTGGCCGCCGTCACGGCGGTCGCGGTGGACCCCTCGGGCACGAAGGGCGGTGTCGCGTAGGTCAGCCGCCCGGAGGCGAAAATGCCCAGGTTGGCCGCGTTGGACAGCAGCACCAGTCCGAACAGGAACCGGATGAGCTGCCCACTCATCATCAGGTAGGCGCCCCCGGCCACGAGAAAGCCCACCAGGGCGGCAATGACCAGTTCCATCAGCGCTGGTCCTCTTGCGGCTCGGCATCGACCGCGTCTTCGAGCGCGAACAGGATCGCGCAGACCGCGCCCAGCACGGTCACGAACACCCCCGTATCGAACAGCAGGATCGACCCCACCGGCCAGCCCGACGTGCCTTCGCCGGGCACGTAGCCGTAGAATGGCCAGACCCCTTGCAGGAAGGCGCCGCCCACCGCCGCACCCCAGAGCCCGCCCGCGATGGACATCGACAGCCCCAGCCCCGCCAGCGACAGCGCGTCGAGCCGCAGGAACCGCCGCGCCTCGGCCACGCCCTCGGCCAGCGCATAGAGCGCCACGGCGATCACCGCCATCAGGCCACCGATGAAGCCCCCTCCGGGCGCATTGTGGCCGCGCCACAGGATCAGCAGCGACATCAGCAGGAACAGCGGGACAAGCACCCGCGTCGCGGTTCTCAGGATCGTGGAATTCATTCTTCTTTCTCTTTTCGCCCGGCACGCAGCCCCGCGGTCAGGGCCGCCGCCGCCGAGATCGCGGCGACTAGCACCACGGCCACCTCGCCCAGGGTATCCAGCGCCCGGAAGTCCACCAGGATCACGTTGACCACGTTGCGGCCCAGCGCCTCGGGGTAGCTTGCGGCGTTGAAAAACTCGTTGATACGCGGATCGAAGGGCTGCATCAGCACCGAGGCGACCACGAAGGCCACGCCCAGCCCGAGCGCCGTGGCGATCAGCGCGTCACCGGCGCGGAAATTCGGCTCCCGTGGCATGTTGGGCAGCTTGACCAGCGCCACGGCGAGGATGATCACCACCAGCATCTCGACCAGCAGTTGGGTGATGGCCACATCGATGGCCGAATAGAACACGAACAGGATCGCGACCCCGGCCCCGGTGATGCCCAGGGCGGTGAGGCCGTAGAGCCGCGAGCCCGTGGTCAGCACCACCGCCGCCGACACCGCGATCAACAGGCAGATCACCATCGGGATCAGCGCGATGCCCTCGACCGGCGGGTTGAACGCATCCCGCGAGGCCAGGTGCGCGCCCCACATCAGAAGTGCCAGCACCGCGAAGGCCGTGCGCAGATAGACCGTCATCTTGCCGCCCTGCACGGTCCGCGCCGACCAGGCCGCGAAGCGCTTGAAGGAGGTCAGAAGCAGATTGTAGGTGTCGTTGGCATCCAGCCCGCCGGTGAAATTCGCGCTCTGCAGCGAGCCGCGGATCTTGTCCCGCCCGTAATAGAGCGCAAAGCCCAGGGCAAAGGTCAGGATCGACAGCATCAGTGGCAGATTCACCCCGTGCCAGAGCTTGAGATACACCGCCTCCTCGCCCGGCAGGATGGACTGCACCACCGGGGTGATGATCGGACCATCGATCAAGGCCGGCACAAGCCCGAAAGCAAGGCCCAGCGCCGCCAGGAGCGCCGGACCGATCCAGAGCCACGGGGTCGGGTCCGCGGGTGACTTGGGCGGCGCAACGCGCGCGCCGAAGAAGGGCGAGATCGCCACGAGGGCCGCCGCCGCCACCATGTTGGCATTGGCAAGGAGCGCCGCGGTCACCACGAAGAGCGGCTCGGTCTCGACCCCGAGGGCGGCCTCGTACATCAGCTCCTTGCCGATGAAGCCGACAAAGGGCGCCAGGCCGGCCATGGACAGGGCCGCCAGAATGGCGATCCAGAAGGTGATCGGCATTTCCCGTCGCAGCCCGCCGAGTTGCCCGACCTCCCGCGTGCCGGTGCCCTTGTCGATGAGCCCCACGGTGAGAAACAGCGCGGCCTTGTAAAGTGCGTGCACCACCAGGAAGACCGAAACGGTCATCACCGCGTAACGCGTCCCGCCACCCAGCATCATGGTCAGCGCGCCAAGTGCCATGACCGTGGTATAGGCGAGCATCAGCTTCAGGTCGGTCTGCTTGAGCGCGAGCACCGAACTCCAGACCATGGTGATCGCACCGACGATGGTCAGGGTCCAGAACCACACTTCCGTGCCGCCCAAGGCCGGGGTGAACCGCGCCAGCAGGTAGATCCCCGCCTTCACCATGGTTGCCGAGTGCAGATAAGCGCTCACGGGCGTCGGGGCCGCCATGGCCCCCGGCAACCAGAAGTGGAAGGGAAATTGCGCGGATTTCGTGAACGCCCCGATGAAGACCAGCACCAGGATCGGCACATACATGGCCGAAGCCTGGATCGCGCCCGCCGCCGCGTTCATCTCGGAGATCCGGAAGGTGCCAGCCTCAGCCCCCAGCAGGATCAGCCCCGCCAACAAGGCCAGACCACCCAGCCCCGTGACCAGCAGCGCCTGCAGAGCGTTGTCGCGCGCCTTGGTTTTCTCGTGGTCGAAACCCACGAGCAGGAAGGACGTGATCGTCGTGCCCTCCCAGAACACGAAGAAGGTGACCATGTCGTCGGCCAGCACCATGCCCAGCATGGACACCGCGAACAGGAACAGAAGCGTCAGAAGCATGGTCAGCTTCGGATGCCCTTTGAAATAGACCGCGGAATAGAGGAAGATGATCGCACCGATCCCCGTCACCATCAGCGCGAATAGCATCGACAGGCCATCCAGCAGGAAGGCGACCTCGATGTCGAGGCCGGGAATCCAGGGCCGCGACCAGGTCAGGATCTCTCCGGAGGCGACCTGGGGGATGAACTGCGCGAACCACGCCGCGGTCAGAGCCATCAGAGCTGCGGGAACAAGAGTCAGGAGCCGGGGCATGGGCACACGTTCTATAGTTGGGGTACAGGGCTGCACCGCGTCTGGTTAGTACCTAGCTGTGTAGGCAGCTGGGGCAATCTAAATAAAAGGGTCGCGCCACGGCCCCGGATGTGGCGCGACCCTCAGCCGTCCAGAGGACGGCACAGGCCTAGAGGAAAGGAACTCTCCTCTGGTCGTGGCCCGTATCTCGGTTCCAATCCTGCCCGACATGAGGAAACATGAAGGACGTGGACAAGATCGTTACCTCCCGTGGCGTTGCCGCCTTCGATGGTTAGGAATATGCGACCGGTATTGAAAATAAAAAGCCGATGGCTTAAGAAATTTTGATAGTTTATTCCTATCAAAGGCACCCCATGGCCGGCCCCACCCTCAGACAATTGCAATTCCTCGTCTCGATCGAGGAAACGGCCCATTTTCGGCGCGCCGCCGAACGGGTCGGCGTGACCCAACCGTCCCTGAGCGCACAGATCCAGAACCTGGAGGACACCTTGGGCGTTGCCCTGGTGGAGCGTGGGCGCGGCGGCGTGCGCCTGACCCAGGTCGGCCGGGAGGTCGTGTTGCGCGCCCGGCGCATCCTCGACGATGTCCAGAGCCTGGTCGATTTCGCGGGCACCGCGCGCGACGGGGTGGTCGGCACCATCCGGCTGGGGGCCAAGGCGACGCTGGGGCCCTACCTGCTGCCCCATGTGGTCGGCGCGCTCCACGCGGCGCACCCGGACCTGCGGATCTACATTCGCGAGGATGCGCCACGGCTGCTGGAACAGGACCTCGCGCGCGGCGAGCATGACGTGATCCTGACGCAGCTGCCGGTGACCGGGGCCGATTACACCACCGCGCGGCTGTTCCGCGAACCGTTGCTGCTGGCCCTGCCCGCCGATCACCCCCTGCTCGACAAGGAGGTGCTGCGGCCGCGGGATCTGGCGGGCGAGCAGGTGCTGAGCCTCAGCCCCGCCTACCACCTGCACGACCAGATCACCGCGATCTGCCAGCAGACCGGCGCACAGCTTGCGCGCGACTACGAGGGCACGTCGCTGGATGCCCTGCGCCAGATGGTGGGGATGGGGATGGGGATCACGTTTCTGCCCGCGCTCTATGTCCGGTCGGAGATCGAGGGCCGCGGAGCGGAGGTGGTGGTCCGCCGTCTCAGCGGCGCACCCATCGCGCGGTCCGTCGGCCTGGTCTGGCGCACCCGGGCGGGACGCACGGGGGCCTACTTGCAGATCGCACAGGTGATCCGTGACGTGGTGCGGGCGCGCTGGCCGGAACTGGTGGTCGAGAGCTGAGCGCAGGTCTCAGCCGGAGGGCCGTGCCAGACGGCGCAAGGGAAGCATCCGCCCGTTCCTGACATAAGGCCCGAACATGGCTGCGGCGCTCGGTCGGTTGCGGCTTCGGACGGAGCCGGGCCGCGCCGCGCAGACCCGGCGGGCCCCCGCCCCCCCCCCGACACAGACCGGCCCGATCAGGCCGCTTCGGCCCGGGATTCCCGGATCAGGCGCAGGATGTCCTGGGCCGCCTCGGGGATGTTCGTGCCCGGCCCGAAGATCGCCTTCACCCCGCGGTCATAGAGGTACTGGTAGTCCTGCTGCGGGATCACCCCGCCGCAAATCACCAGGATATCCCCCGCGCCCTGGGCCTTCAGCGCATCGACCAGCTTGGGGGCAAGGGTCTTGTGCCCGGCGGCCTGGCTGGAGATGCCGATGACGTGCACATCGTTGTCGATGGCGTCCTGCGCGGCCTCTTCCGGGGTCTGGAAGAGCGGCCCCACATCCACGTCGAACCCGATATCGGCAAAGGCGGTGGCGATCACCTTGGCGCCGCGGTCATGACCGTCCTGGCCCATCTTGACCACGAGCATCCGGGGCCTGCGCCCTTCCTCGGCGGCGAACTCCTCCACCGATTTCTGGATGGCGGCGAACCCGTCATCGCCCTCATAGGCCGCGCCATAGACGCCCGCGAGCGTCTTCACCTCTGCCCGGTGGCGGCCGAACACCTTCTCCATCGCCATGCTGATTTCTCCCACACTGGCCCGCGCGCGAGCCGCTTCCACCGCCGCGGCCAGAAGGTTGCCCCCCTCAGCCGCGCACCGCTCCACCTCGACCAGGGCCGAGTCGCAGGCCGCCTCGTCCCGCTCCGCGCGGATCTTCGCGAGCCGGGCCACCTGCCCGTCGCGCACCTTGGCATTGTCGATCTCCAGGATGTCGATCGGGTCTTCCTTGTCCTTGCGGTACTTGTTGACCCCCACGATCACTTCCGTGCCCTTGTCGATCATCGCCTGGCGTCGGGCCGCGGATTCCTCGATCCGCAGCTTGGGCATGCCAGAGGCCACGGCCTTGGTCATGCCGCCCAGTTCCTCGACCTCCTCGATCAGGGCCCAGGCCTTCTCGGCCAGCTCGTTGGTCAGGCTTTCTACGTAGTAAGAGCCCGCCAGCGGATCGACCACGTTGGTCACGCCGGTCTCTTCCTGCAGGATCAGCTGGGTGTTCCGGGCGATACGCGCCGAGAATTCCGTCGGCAGGGCAATCGCCTCGTCCAGCGCGTTGGTATGCAGCGATTGCGTCCCGCCCAGAACCGCGCTCATCGCCTCGTAAGCGGTGCGGATCACGTTGTTGTAGGGGTCCTGCTCCTGCAAGGAGACACCGCTCGTCTGGCAATGGGTACGCAGCATCATCGAACGGGGGTTCTTCGGCTCGAACTCGGACATGATCTTGTGCCACAGCATCCGCGCCGCGCGCAGCTTGGCGGCTTCCATGAAGAAGTTCATGCCGATGGCGAAGAAGAAGCTGAGCCGCCCGGCGAACTTGTCCACGTCCATGCCGCGCGCGATGGCGGCGCGGACATATTCGCGCCCATCCGCCAGGGTGAAGGCCAGCTCCTGCACAAGGTTCGCGCCAGCCTCCTGCATGTGGTAGCCGGAGATCGAGATCGAGTTGAATTTCGGCATCTCGGCGGAGGTGTATTCGATGATGTCCGCGATGATCCGCATCGAGGGCTCAGGCGGATAGACATAGGTGTTGCGGACCATGAATTCCTTGAGGATGTCGTTCTGGATCGTGCCCGACAGGACAGACCGGTCATGGCCCTGCTCTTCGCCGGTGACGATGAAATTCGCGAGGATCGGGATCACGGCGCCGTTCATGGTCATCGAGACCGACACCTGATCGAGCGGGATGCCGTCGAACAGGATCTTCATGTCCTCGACACTGTCGATGGCCACGCCGGCCTTGCCCACATCGCCCTCCACCCGGGGATGGTCGCTGTCATAGCCGCGGTGGGTGGCCAGATCGAACGCCACCGACACGCCCTGCTGCCCGGCGGCAAGGGCCTTGCGGTAGAACGCGTTGCTCTCCTCGGCGGTGGAGAAGCCCGCATATTGCCGGATCGTCCAGGGGCGGCCCGCATACATCGTGGCCTTCACCCCGCGCGTGAAGGGCGCCTGACCGGGGACCGAGCCGAGATGGTCGAGCCCCTCCAGGTCCTCGGCGGTATAGAGGGGTTTGACGTCGATCCCCTCCAGCGTCTTCCAGGTCAACGTCTCCAACGGCTTGCCGCGCAACTCCTTGGCGGCGAGGTCAGCCCACGCGTCTTTGCCTTTCGTCATGGTCCACTCCTCTTTCTGGTCCTGTCAGGCCCGCGATGCACTCGGGGCTCTCTATGTAGGTGACCGCGCCGGCGGCACCGGAGCGCAGCCATGCGATGTCGTCGTCATACGCCGCCCGCATCCGCGCGATCTGCGCCGCGGAGAAGGGGCGCCAGGGCCCTGCCTCCGGCAGGCGCGCCAGGTGATGCGGGCACGGGCCCTCGGCCACCACCTTGCGCAGGAGCGCCACATCCGGCGACGCGTTGTGGATGCAGGGCACAGGCTCGAGCGGGGCGGGCAACACCCGCCGCGTCAGTCCGGAGACCAGCAGATGCGGCACATCCACCAGCGCCTCGAAGGGCCAGACCACGAGTTCGGCACCGGGGAACACCACCTGCAACTCGCGGATCACGTCGCGCCAGCGGCGAGGCTGGTCGACCAGCGTGCCCAGACGGTCCCGGTCGGGCACCCGTCCGCCATGCTTGACCGTGAAGCCGAGCATCGAGGTCCAGTGCCGTTCGTAATTGCGGATGGCGAGGCCAATCCGCGTACACTGCGCCCCGAAGGCCGGGCGGAACCGCGCCATCCGCCGTGCCGCATCCGGGTAAAGCTGCCCGCTGGCCACGCAAGCCGGGATCGCGCCCAGCATGTTCTCTTCGCTCACGATCAGGGTCCGCATTCCGGTCCCGCGCAGCCGGTCGAGTTCGCCGCGCACCCGCGCGCTGGACACCCGGGCCTGCGCGGCCACCTCCGGCGTGACCCGGTCGGCGGCCTTGACCAACCCGTCAAAGAGCGCCGCACGCGTGACATTCGGCTCCCATACCGCGACCGAACTTGCCCGCAACCGCGAGGCATTGCGCCGTAGCGTCTGTTGCAAACTTGTCGTGCCCGTCCGGTGGGCGCCCACATGCAGAATAACGTCCAAGATACGCCTCATTATCCCTCGGTCCGGCGCAAAACGCGCAGGATATGTCATCGCGAGAGACATTAGGCAGCGACCCTTCCGGACGAATTAACGTTACCGGGCGGCAAAAAGCGCATCGAGGGCTTAGAAATCCCGTTTGCACGGCATATATTCGGAGCAACCGGAGGCACCATGAAACGACTGATACCCTTTGTAATTGCTGGACTTCTCACGACGGCGTCAGGCGCGGCAGCGGCGGACGACATCCCCGTGATCTGGCCGCCGCTCGAGGCAAGTGAAGTCAATTTGAACGATTTTCTATGGGTTGCGCGCCCGGTCGTGGTGTTTGCGGACACACCCGCCGATCCCCGCTTCGTCGAGCAGATGACCCTGCTCGAGGCCCGGATCGAGGATCTCGCCGTGCGCGACGTCGTCGTGATCGTGGATACCGACCCCGACGCGAAGTCCGAATTGCGCACCAAGCTGCGCCCGCGCGGCTTCATGATGGTGATCGTGGGCAAGGATGGCGGCGTGAAGCTGCGCAAACCGTCCCCCTGGACCGTGCGCGAGATCACCCGCCAGATCGACAAGATGCCCCTCCGGCAGGAAGAGATCCGCCTGCGCAAGGCCACCGCGGGATAACCCGCGCAGCCGCCAGGCGCGCCTGCATCAGGCGTCCTGGCGCTGGTATGGCGGGCGGTGCGGATCACTCGAACTCCATGATCACGTCATCCACCGCGAGGCTGTCGCCGGCACCGGCGTTGATCTTGGTGACCGTGGCGGTCTTTTCGGCGCGCAGGATGTTCTCCATCTTCATCGCCTCCACGGTACAGAGCGCCTGGCCCTCCTGCACCTCGTCGCCGACCTCCACGTCGATCTTCACCACCAGCCCTGGCATCGGGCAGAGCAGCATCTTCGACGTATCCGGCGGCAGCTTCTCGGGCATCAGGTCATTCAGTTCGGCCTGGCGCGGGGTGCGGACATGGACCTTCACATCCGCTCCGCGGAACCGCATCCGGAAACCGCTGGTGATCTTGTCCACCTTGAGCACCATTGGCGCACCGTCGATCTCGACCGTGGCGAGGCTGTCGCCCGGGGTCCAGCGGCTGGTCACCCGGTGGGCGGTCCCGTCGGCGAAGCGCACGGTGGAGCCGCCCGGATCCGCGTCGATGGTCACATCGAACCGGGCATCCTGGGCGGTCACGACCCAGTCGGTGCCGACCATCCGCTCGTGGTTGTCGAGCGTACCGGAAATGCGGGTGCGCCGGATCTCTGCCACCCGGAACATCGCCGCCGCCGCCGCCGCAAGCCGTGTCAGGTCGGCCGCGCCGAGGGTCACGCCTTCGAAGCCGTCGGGGTACTGCTCTTCGATGAACGCGGTGGTCATCTCGCCCTTGATGAAGACCGGGTGGTCCATCACCGCCGCCACGAAGGGCAGGTTGTGGCCGATCCCTTCGACCTCGAACCCGTCGAGCGCGTTGCGCATCGCCTCGATCGCCGCCGGGCGGTCCGGCCCCCAGGTACAAAGCTTGGCGATCATCGGGTCGTAGTACATGCTGATCTCGCCGCCCTCGTAGACGCCGGTATCGTTGCGCACGGCGGTCTCGCCCGAGGCCGCGTCCCCGTGCCACTTGCCATTGGCCTCCAGCGGTCCTGCCGCGACCTCGACCGGCGGGCGGTAGCGCGTGAGCCGCCCGATGGAGGGCAGAAAGTTGCGATAGGGGTCCTCGGCGTAAAGCCGGTTCTCGATGGCCCAGCCGGTCAGGGTCACATCGTCCTGGGTCATGGGCAGCTTTTCCCCAGCCGCCACGCGGATCATCTGCTCCACCAGGTCGACGCCGGTGATCAGTTCGGTCACCGGGTGTTCCACCTGGAGCCGCGTGTTCATTTCGAGGAAATAGAAATTCCGGTCGCCATCGACGATGAATTCCACGGTCCCGGCGCTGGCATAGCCCACGGCCTGGGCCAGGGCGCAGGACTGCTCCCCCATCGCCTTGCGCGTGGCCTCGTCGAGGAACGGGCTGGGCGCTTCTTCGACCACCTTCTGGTTGCGGCGCTGGATCGAACATTCCCGCTCGCCCAGGTAGATGCAGTTGCCATGGGTATCGGCCAGCACCTGGATCTCGATATGGCGCGGTTGGGTGACGAATTTCTCGATGAAGATCCGGTCGTCGCCGAAAGAATTCGCCGCCTCGTTCTTGGAGCTCTGGAAGCCCTCGCGCGCCTCGGCGTCGTTCCAGGCGATCCGCATCCCCTTGCCGCCGCCCCCGGCGGAGGCCTTGATCATCACCGGGTAGCCGATCTCGCCCGAGATCTTCACCGCCTCGTCCGCATCCGCGATCAACCCCATGTAGCCCGGCACGGTGGAGACATTCGCCTCCTGCGCGATCTTCTTGGAGGTGATCTTGTCGCCCATCGCCTCGATGGCATTCGCGGGCGGCCCGATGAAGGCCACGCCCTCTTTCTCCAGCGCCTCGGCGAAGAGCTTGTTCTCGGACAGGAAGCCGTAGCCCGGATGCACCGCCTCGGCGCCGGTCTGCCGGATGGCGTCCATCACCTTGTCGATCACGATATAGGACTGGTTGGCGGGCGACGGGCCGATATGCACCGCCTCATCGGCCATCCGCACATGCAGCGCATTGCGGTCCGCATCCGAATAGATCGCAACCGTCTGGATGCCCATCTTGCGCGCGGTCTTTATGACCCGGCAGGCAATCTCGCCACGGTTGGCAATCAGGATTTTCTTGAACATGGCCTCTTCCTTCTTCTTGTCAGTCACGCGGCACGCGACCGCGGTCCCGGAACCGCGCGGGTCCGGGCATTGCAGGGCCCCGCTGCGCGCAGCACGCAGGGGGCCGGGTGTGGGGCGGGGCGCGCAGCGGGCCTGCGCGGGCGATATGTCGGGGGAGCGGTCCGCCATGCACGCGCCATCAGAGGGCTGCCAGGTCTGGTGGCGGCCCCCTGAAGCGTTCCAGTGCGTAGGGGTGGTGTTTGGGGCGACCAAAATACGTCCGCCACAACCTTGAGGAGAACATACTCTTGACGTTGGGGAAAGAGAATTTTGTGCCCACTGGCCGAAATCCGCCGGTCCGGGCCCTGTACCGCATGTCTCACTGACCGCCCTCCCCGTCGAACAGGTCCGGAAAGCTGCGCCGCGCCACCGCCACATCGATCCGCAAAAGTGACTGGTAGGACGCGGGATCGAAAGGGGTTTCCGCAGGAACGACCTCCCGCCCGAAGAGCCAGTTGAGCCGCCCGGCATCGAGATTGCCACGCTCGAAAGGCTGGTCGCCGAAATGGGTCCAGAGCGCCTCCATGAACCCTTCATCTGCCCGGCGATCGGCGGGGCGGCGGTCGGCATAGCGTTCCCGCGCCACCAGCGGCGTGGCGCCCTTCTTGCTGGCCCGGCGCAGGACGAACTGGAAATCCGTGCCCGGCAGGCGCCCGGGAAACCCGCGGTGCTTGGTCATCTCCGGCAGCGGCATCAGAACCCCTCCCAATCGCAGCCCGTGGCGGTGCGGCGGAAACTCTCGACATATTGCGTGGCGTCCGGGTTGGCCTGCCCCCGGGGCATGGCGCGGTCCTGCAGCACGACGATGACCTTCTCCGGCCCGTCCGCTTCCGCATCGCGCGCGCAGAGCGCCAGGAAATCCTCGGCCAGCGCGTCGTAGTCGTATAGCCCGCGCGCCCGGGCGATCTCCGGCGCGACATAGCGCAGGACCAGCACCGGCTCGCCCGCCTGCTCCTCCACCAGCGCCGGCAGCGCGATGGGGCGCAGGCCGCTGGGCAGGTCCTCGACCAGACCCGCCAGATGCGCGGGGGGGCGCGGTCCGGGATATGGCGCAAGCGCGATCATGGGCGCCGCGCCACCATGTCGACCTCGACCAGCGCACCGACCGCCAGCGCGGTCACCCCGATCGTGGTGCGCGCCGGGCGCGCGCCTTCGGGGAAATAGGACATGTAGACCTGGTTGAACGCGTCGAAATCCCGTTCGAACTCTGTCAGGTAACACCGGCACTGCACCACGTCGCCCAGGCCCAGCTCCGCCCCCTCCAGCACAAGCACGAGGTTGTCCATCACCCGACGCGCCTGCGCCTCGATCCCCTCGGGCAGGGGCGCGTCCGCGTCACCGGGGTCCGTGGGCATCTGGCCGGTCAGGAACACCCAGCCATCGGTCTCGGTCGCATGGCAGAACGGGCCGACCGGGGTCGGGGCCGCATCGATGAAATGAAATTCAGGCATGGACAACTCCGGCATGGCGCAGCCACCGGGCGCGGTGCTGCGGGTCTTCGAGCAGGGCGGCGATCCGCGCCTCGATCTGGGCCTTGGGGGCGCGCGCCGCGACCAGCTGCCCCCCGGCGATCACCTCTGTGCCCTCCGGGCCCGCCGTGACCTGCACAACGGGCGAGAACCCCCGCAGCCCCTGCAGCGCCCGCCACAGATCCTGGCGGATCTGATGCGCCAGGCGCCCGCGCGCCGCCACGGGCGGCATCCGGGTCGCGGCGGCGAGATCGAACCGCGCCCCGGGACGCCGCGACAGGGTCAGAACGGCGCCCGCGCGCCGCTCGATCCAGCCGCGCCGGCGATGGCGCGAGGGCTGGCGACCTGCGCCGCCAGCCCCGGGATCAGACACGCGTCCCCCACCGACGAAGGCCGCATCTGCGATCCCCTCGCTCCTCCCGGTGTCGTGGTCGTGTATGTGCCGATCCATCTCGATACGCTCGTTCAGAGGTCAGAGCGGAATGTTGTCGTGCTTCTTCCACGGCTTGACCGCGCGCTTGTTGCGCAGGGCGGCGAAGGCCCGGGCGACCCGGCGGCGGGTGGATTGCGGCATGATCACCTCGTCGATGAAGCCGCGCTCGGCCGCCACGAACGGGTTGGCAAACCGGTCCTCGTATTCCGCCGTCCGCGCCGCGATCTTCTCGGGGTCGCCCAGATCGGCGCGGTGAATGATTTCCGTCGCCCCCTTGGCCCCCATCACGGCGACTTCGGCCGTCGGCCAGGCGTAATTGATGTCGCCGCGCAAGTGCTTGGAGCTCATCACCACATAGGCCCCGCCATAGGCCTTGCGCGTGATCACCGTCACCTTCGGCACCGTAGCCTCGCCATAGGCAAAGAGCAGCTTCGCCCCGTGCTTGATGACGCCGTTATACTCCTGCCCGGTACCAGGCAGGAAGCCGGGCACATCCACCAAGGTCAGGATCGGGATCTCGAAACAGTCGCAGAACCGCACGAACCGCGCCGCCTTGCGCGCACTGTCAATATCCAGAACGCCGGCCAGAACCATCGGCTGGTTCGCCACCACGCCCACGGTCTGCCCCTCCAGCCGGATGAAACCGGTGATGATGTTGCCTGCGAAATCCTTCTGGATCTCGTAGAAATCCCCCTCGTCCGCGACCTTGGTGATCAGCTCTTTCATGTCGTAGGGCTGGTTCGGGTTGTCGGGGATCAGGGTGTCGAGGCTTTCCTCCACCCGCGCCGGGTCGTCGAAGAAGGGCCGGACCGGCGCCTTCTCGCGGTTGTTGAGCGGCAGGAAGTCGATCAGGCGACGGACCTCGGCCAGCGCCTCGACGTCATTCTCGAAGGCCGCATCGGCGACGGAGGATTTCCGGGTATGGGTGCTCGCGCCGCCCAGCTCCTCGGCGGTGACGACCTCGTTGGTGACGGTCTTGACCACGTCCGGGCCGGTCACGAACATGTAGGAGCTGTCCTTCACCATGAAGATGAAGTCGGTCATGGCGGGGCTGTACACCGCACCACCCGCACAGGGCCCCATGATCATGCTGATCTGCGGGACCACGCCCGAGGCCTCGATATTGCGCTGGAACACGTCGCCATAGCCCGCGAGGCTGTCGACCCCTTCCTGGATCCGCGCGCCGCCGGAATCGTTGATCCCGATCACCGGCGCGCCGTTCTCGATCGCCATATCCATGATCTTGCAGATCTTCTTGGCATGGGTGGCCGACACCGACCCGCCCAGAACCGTGAAATCCTGGCTGAAGACATAGACCTGCCGCCCGTTCACCGTGCCCCAGCCGGTCACCACGCCGTCGCCCGCGGGCTTCTGCTCCTGCATCCCGAAATCGGTGCAGCGGTGGGTGATGAACATGTCGAACTCTTCGAAAGAGCCCTCGTCCAGCAGAAGCTCGATCCGCTCCCGCGCCGTCAACTTGCCCTTGGCGTGCTGGCTGGCGATCCGTTTCTCGCCGCCGCCCATCCGGGCATCCAAACGCCGCTGGTCGAGCTCGTGCTGAATGTCTTTCATCTGGTCATCTCCGTCGCGATTTGTGGCGGACCCTACGGAGGCCCCCGCGCGGCGGAAAGAGGAATTCCGAAAATTTGCAAACTAAGTGAAAAGATATGAGTGCATATCGCAAATATGCAAACACAACTGTCCCTGGACTGGTAAAATGCCGGGATATCAAGCCCGAAGCACCCCGCGCGGCGTGGATCAGGGCCGTCCCAGCCCCGCCAGAGACCGCCCCGCGCCGCGGCAGACCCGACCAGAACCGCGACCATGGTGCCGGGCGTGACAATTAGCCCGCGCTTTGAGCGACATGCACAACAGCTGTGCAGGAGTGGACTTTGCCCCCGCGCCCGCATAGCTCTGGCCCATGACAAAACGCCCCGCCAGCCGCTTTCTTGACCGCAGTACCCCCCCGCATCTGGCCACGCTGGTGCTCATGGCGGGGGTCGCCGCGCTGTCGATGAACGTGTTTTTGCCCTCCCTGCCGGGCATGGCGGTCTATTTCGACGCCGAGTACGCGGTGATGCAGCTGTCGGTCTCGCTCTACCTGATGATGACCGCCCTATTGCAGCTGCTGGTGGGGCCGCTGTCGGATCGCTACGGGCGGCGGCCGGTGATGCTGATCTCCACGGCGCTGTTTGCCCTGGCGACCCTCGGGGCGATCTTCGCACCGACGGTCGAGGTGTTCCTGGCCTGCCGCATGGCCCAGGCGGTGATCGCCTCGGCCCTGGTGCTGAGCCGGGCCATCGTGCGCGACATGGTGGGGCAGGCCGAGGCGGCCTCGCTGATCGGCTATGTCACCATGGGCATGGCGATCGTGCCGATGATCGGCCCCGCCCTCGGCGGCCTGCTGGATGAAACCTTCGGCTGGCGAGCGAGCTTCTGGCTGCTCTTTGCCGCTGCCGTCGCGATGCTCTGGCTGATCTGGAGCGACCTGGGCGAGACCGCACCCAACCGTTCGGGCGGCTTCCGGGCGCAGGTCGCGGAATATCCCGAACTGCTCAAGGCCCGGCGTTTCTGGGGCTATGTCGCCGCGGCCGCCTTTGCATCGGGCGTCTTCTTCGCCTTCCTGGGCGGTGCGCCCTATCTCGGCTCCGAGGTGTTCGGGCTCAGCCCCGCCATTCTCGGGGTCTATTTCGGGGCGCCTGCGCTCGGCTACGTGCTCGGCAATTTCCTGTCGGGCCGGTTCTCCATCCGCATCGGGATCAATCGCATGATCCTCTGGGGTTCGCTCATCACCTCGGTGGGCATGGCGGCGTCGATCCTGATCTATGCCGCCGGTCTGACCCATCCGCTGAGCTTTTTTGCCCTGACCGCCACGGTGGGGATCGGCAACGGCATGATCATCCCCAACGCCACCGCGGGCAGCCTGTCGGTGCGTCCGCACCTGGCCGGCACCGCCAGCGGGCTGGGTGGCGCGATCATGGTGGGCGGCGGCGCGGCCATGTCGGTGCTGGCGGGCATCCTTCTGCCGCTGGGCACCGGTCCCTACCCGCTGCAGGCACTGATGCTTCTGACCTCGCTCGGCTCCACTGTCGCGGTGATCTACGTGATGCGCCGGGAGCGCGACCTGACCGCCCAGCCCAGCGCCTGACCCTCTGGACCCGCCTGTTTGCAAACCTTAGAACAGGGTTAGCAAACAAGCGGGGCACCCATGGCCACCCAGAAACTCTATGCCGGCGCGAAGCTGCGCGAGACCCGCACCGGGCTCGGCCTGACCCAGAAGCTCTTTGCCGAGAAACTGGGCGTGTCCCTGCCATATCTGAACCAGATGGAGAACAACAATCGCCCGGTCTCCAGCACCGTGCTGCTGGCGCTGGCGCAGGAGTTCGGCTTCGACGTCACCCAGCTCAGCACCGGGGAGGCGGAGCGGCTGGTGTCGGACATGCGCGAGGCGCTGGCCGATCCGGTCTTCGGGGAAACGCCGCCACCGCTCGCCGATCTGCGGCTCGCGGCGTCCAACGCCCCGGCCCTGGCGCGCGCCTTTCTCGAACTGCATCGCCACTACCGCCAGACCCATGAACGGCTGGCATCGCTCGACGAGGCGCTCGGGCGCGAAGGCTCCAGCCTGCAACCCTCGCCCTGGGAAGAAGTGCGCGATTTCTTCCACTATTGCGACAATTACATCGACGCCGTGGACCACGCCGCCGAGCATATCGCCAACCAGATCGACGGAGAGTTGGAATCCGGCGCCCGGCGCCTGCTGTCGCGCAAGGGGCTGGCCGTGCAATACAGCGACAGCGCCGATCTGCGCCACTTCAATCCGCAATCGGGGGTGCTGACCCTGTCGACCCGGGCGGCCGCGCCCACCCGCCGGTTCCAGCTGCTGGTGCAACTGGGGCTGGTAACCCAGAACGACCTGCTGGAGGCGACGCTGGATCTCGCCCGGTTCCAGACCGACGAGGCCCGCGCCATCGCCAAGCTGGGCCTGGCCAATTACTTCGCCGGTGCGGTGCTGCTGCCCTATCGCGCATTCCAGGCGGCGGCGGCCGAAACCCGCCACGACCTGGAACGGCTCGCGGACCGGTTCGGCGCCTCGATCGAACAGGTGGCGCACCGCCTTTCGACCCTGCAACGCCCGGGCGCCAAGGGCATCCCCTTCTTCTTCGTGCGGGTGGATCAGGCGGGCACGATCACCAAGCGGCACTCGGCCACCCGGCTGCAATTCGCCCGCTATGGCGGGGCCTGCCCGCTGTGGAACGTGCACCAGGCGTTTGAGACACCGGGCCGGTTCCTGCGCCAGCTGGCCGAGACCCCGGACGGGGTCCGCTACCTGTGCCTGGCGCGCGATGTGTCGAAATCCGGCGGCAGCTGGGGCGCGCCCACCCGCCGCTATGCCATCGGCCTAGGCTGCGAGGTGCGCCATGCCCCGGCGCTGGTCTATGGCGACGGGCTCGACCTCAGCCAAGGGTTCGAGCCCATCGGCATTTCCTGCCGCATCTGCGAGCGCAGCGCCTGCCACCAACGCTCCGTCCCGCCGCTGGAGCGCAAGCTCAGCGTCGATCCGGGGCTGCGCGGTGTGCTGCCCTACGAGGTGGATACCGGCTGATGCCGCGCGCGGCTCAGGCCGCGGCCGTCAGCATCCCGTAGATTTCGTCCTTCAGGCGCATCCGCTGGCGGCGCATCTCTTCCTCCGCCTCGTCCGAGACAGGCTCGATCCGCGCCTCGGCCCGGTGCACGGCCCGGTTGACCTCGTGATACTCCGCGCACAGCTTGGCAAAATGCGCGTTGCTCTCGCGCAGCTGCGCGATCAGTTCCACCTTGTCCGGAAATTCCTCGGCCAACTCATGGGGCGTATGAGACATGGACCTCTCCCTCTCTTGTTACGTCCCCACCCTAGGGCCGTTGCCGCGCACCACCTTGATCCGGGTCAAACACCCCACGGATTTTCAGGTTTTCGGCTCCGAAACCGACGGGGTGATCACCCCCCGGCGCAACCGCGCCTCGCGCCAGGACAGAAACGAGATCGCCGCCACGATCAGACCGCCGCCCAGCACCACGAATCCGTCCACCGCCTCGCCGAAGACCAGCGCACCCAGCGCCGTGGCCCAGACCAGCTGCAGGAAGGTCACCGGCTGGGTGACCGACATCGGCGCGGCCTGAAACGCACGGGTCATGGTGTAATGTCCCAACGTCGCGAAACAGGCGACGCCGAACAGCACCACGAGGTGCCAAGGGCTCGGCGTCACCCAGACGGCAATCGCGAAGGGCGCCAGCCCGATGGACACGAAGATCGACAGCCACGCCACCACCAGCCCCGGCGACAGGTCCCGTACCAGCCGCTTGGCCAACAGGTAGCTGATCGCAAAGCCAAGCGCCGTGCCGAGCATGGCGAAATGGCCCGGAGACAGCTCCCGAAACCCCGGCCGCAGGATGATCAGCGCCCCGAGCAGCGCGACGCAGATCGCCGCGATCCGCCTTGCGGCCAGCTTCTCGCCCAGAAACAGGGCCGCCCCGATGGTCACATAGACCGGCGAGAAATAGTTCATCGCCGTCACCTCGGCGATGGGGATCTGGGTCATGGCGAAGAACCACGCGATCACCGCGCCGGTGTGGATCAGCCCGCGAAGGGCAAAGATCGACAGGTTGGCCCGCGACGGCAGCGTCCGCAGCAGCGAGGCCAGCACCGGCAAAATGAACACCAGCCCCAGCACGTAGCGCAGGAAGGCCGCCTGGGCGGCCGGAATGTCACTCCCGATGGATTTGACCAGCGCCGTGACCGCCACGAAGCTCACCCCCGTGGCGACCATCCAGAGCATCCCCGCCAAGGGCCGTGATTGGCTGTCCGTCATGGCGTTGGCGTGCCACGGAATGCGCGGGCTGTGCAAGAGCCGCGCGCTACCGCGTGGCCGCCACAACCTCCGCCACCGTGGTCAGAATATCGGCCCCGTACTGATCGCGCAGCAACCCGTCGAGCGTGTCGATCCGGTGGCCGCCCCCTTCCACCAGCCGCACCTGGATCTCGGCGCCCGCGCGCTGCATCATCTCGACCGTGTCGGCGACCGAGCGCGCATTGTGCCCCGACACGCCCTTCGGCCCGACCCCGCCCTGGGCGGGCTGGTTCTCGTCCTCGGTGCCGTGGATATGCAGGATACGCAGCCCCCGCAGCGGCCCCATGCACCGATCGATCGCCGGGGTGCCCGAGATCGCGATCACCGTCTGAACCAGCCCGGGCCGTTCGCAGACCAGCCGGTAGGCCATCATCGCCCCGTTGGAATGGCCCACGACGGTGATCCGGTCCGGGTCCGCCAGCCCCTGCTCGACCAGCGCGAGGATGATGTTCTCCAGATAGGCGACATCCTGCACCGTGGTGTCGATGGCCCCGCGCCCCTCCATCCCCGCGTTCCAGGCGTTCATGCCGCCGCGCGCCTCCATCATCGGCCCGCTGCGGTTCAGCTTCAGGGCCGTGCCCGTGGGATAGACCAGGTTGAAGCCCACCCGCTCCGCCGCCTCGGCTAGGGGCAGGGTCTCGTACATCTTCTCACCGCTCTGGAACCCGGCATGGAGCACCATGACCAGCGGCGCGGCCTGCCCCTGCACGCTCTCGGCGCGGTAGAGCAGAAATTCACGCCCCTGCAGCGCCATCTCGTCGAGGCCCCGGGCCGGGGCGGCGGACGTGCCGAAGCTGAGCAGACCGAAGATCGACAGGAGCGCGGCCTTCAGTGCCTGCCAGATCCTGGACAGGAAGGAATGGTCTGACATGATCCGCGCCGCCTTTGCCTCTTGCCCTCAGCGACCTAGGCACCGCCGAAGGCAAAGTCTAGCGCGCAGATGCCGACAGCTTGCGACAAAGCCGTGGCGCGCGCTTTATCCCGGCACGCCCCGGATCAGCAGCTTTGCTGCCAGCGCCCACATGGTCACCGCGATGATCAGGTCCAGAACCTGCCACGCCCGGGGGCGGGCAAAGACCGGGCTGAGCGCCCGCGCGCCGTAACCGAGGGCGGCGAAAAATACCAGGCTCGCCGCCGCCGCCCCGACCCCGAAGGCGCCCCGTGCCTCGCCGAACTGCGCCGAAAGCGCCCCGATCACCACCAGCGTGTCGAGATAGACATGGGGGTTGAGCCAGGTCAGCGCGAGACAGGTCAGCACCGCGGCGCGCAGGCTCTCGGCCCCGGACCGCGCCGGGTCCAGCGCCGCGCCGCCCCGCCAGGCCGCCAGCGCATGGGTCGCCCCGTACCAGACCAGGAACGCCGCCCCCGCCCAGAGTGTGACCGGCGCAAGCCACGGCATCCGCGCCTCTATCGCGGCAAAGCCCGACACCCCCGCCGCGATCAGGATCGCATCCGACAGGGTGCAGATCACCACCAGCGCCCCCACATGGCTCCGCCGCAGCCCCTGGCGCAGCAGGAACGCATTCTGCGCTCCGATCGCCACGATCAGTTGCAGCCCGAGGGCAAAGCCGGACCCGGCCGCGAGAAGAGTGGGGGAAAGCATGGGCAACACCTGCGCGATTGACCCGCCCGGGCTAACTTCCCAAACGATTTGCGTCCAGTTAAACTTCTTGGAGTATCTTAAGGAATTCTAATGCTGAGCGACCCGGCCCTGATCGCCCTTTCGCAGGTGCTGCGCACCGGCAGTTTCGATGCCGCCGCGCGCAGCCTTGGCCTCACGCCCTCCGCGATCTCGCAGCGGATCAAGGGGTTGGAGGATCGGCTGGGCACACCACTGGTGCACCGCACCCAGCCCTGCACCGGCACGGCGGCGGGCCAGCGCCTGCTGCGCCATGCCGACGAGGTCGCCCTGCTGGAGGCCGCCCTCGCCCGCGATCTGCCCGCCCTCGGCCCCGCCGCCCTGCCGCACCTGCGCCTCGCGGTGAACGCCGACAGCCTGGCCACCTGGGTGATCCCGGCGCTGGCGGCCTGCGCGGACATGCTGTTCGATCTGGTGGTGGACGACCAGGACCACGCGGCCGACTGGCTCCAGCGGGGGGAGGTGCTGGCCGCGCTCAGCACCCGGGGCACCCCGGTCACCGGCTGCGACGTCACCGCCCTGGGGCGCTTGCGCTACCGCGCCACGGCCAGCCCCGCCTTCATGGCGCGCCACTTCCCCGCGGGCGTGACCGCCGACGCCCTGGCACGGGCCCCCTGCATGACCTTCAACCCCAAGGACCGGCTGCAGCGGGACTGGATCGCGCAGGTCTGGGGCCGGCCGGTCCTGCCGCCCACCCACCTGCTGCCCTCCACCCACGCCTTTGTCGACGCGGCCCTGGCCGGGCTCGGCTGGGGGATGAACCCCGAACCGCTGGTGCGCGACCACCTCGCCGCCGGACGCCTGGTCGAACTGGTGCCCGACACCCCGCTCGACACCGCGCTTTTCTGGCAGGTCCGGCGCCTGTCGGCCCCTGCCCTCGCCCCGCTCACCGCGGCCCTGCGCCAGGCCGCCCGCGCGGGCCTGCATCAGCACGCGCCCGCCCCGCGCCGCAGCCGCCAAAGCTCCACCAAGAGCAGATAGGGCAGGAAGAACGCGAACACCTGCACCCGGTCGAACGCCCCGGTAAACGCCTCGTTCGACCCCAGCCCGCCGGTCAACGCATACCACAGCCCGTAATGCACCCGGTACGCCCAGGAAGCCATGGCCAGCACCGCCAGCCGCAGCGCCCAGATCTGATGCCCCGCGAGATCCCGCGCCCGCGCGCGCCGGACCGCCTGCACCGCCGCCAGCAACATCAACGCCCCGTAAAGCCCGAAGCCCAAATCCATCACCGCGCCGCCGATGGTCCCCTGCACAGCGATGAAGGCCAGCCCGCCCAGCGCGGCCATCCCCGCCGCCCCGGCGATCACCCGGCCTGCGGCCCGGTGCAGCCCCGGCCAGCGGCGCCGCAAAACCGGCAAGACCTGGATCGGCACCAGGGCGGTGATCAGCGCACCGGCCAGCATATGCGCCGCCAGCGCCACTTCCGCCCCCCGCGCGCCGGTGTCGAACAGGTAACTCTCCGCCCCGGGATCCGCGACAAGCCCGCGCCAGCCGAACGCCGCGGCATAGGCCACGAAAGGCAGCGCCAGCAGCCAGACCGCCCCCAGCCCAAGATATCCCGCCCGTCCCATCCCGCGCACCTCAATGCCAACTCAAGTCCGCAAATGCCCCCGCCGCAGGCACCCCGCGCCGCAGGTTCACAGAAACGATCCACCCCGCGCCGCCGACAGGAAGGCGCGCGCCTCGGTCGCGGTCTCGAACACATGGGGGCGCACCTCCCGGGCGAAGGCCGCGCCGAGCTTCATCCGCATGAAGGCCGAGCCCGAATACCGCGTCACCGTCCCGTAGAAGCGGTCTTCCATCTGCTGCACCATCGCCACCCAGGCGTCCTCGACCTCCTCGTCGATCCGCGCTCCGTCGTAATTGGCGACCACGTCCACCCGGTGCCCCAGCGGCGCGCAGACCGCCTCGACCCGGGCGCGGACCTTGTTCACGTCGCCGGGCGCGCGCACCCGCATCTTCTCGAAATTCAGGAACAGCTGCGCCTTGTCCGCCGACAGCGCCACGCGGTCATCGAGGTCCAGATGCAGCAGGTCCACCCGCAATCCCATCGGCCCCTCGGCAAAGAGCCGCGCGTCCATCTCGGCAATCTCCGGGGCCATTTCCGGCGCGAAGGCCATATGGGCCAGCACGTCCCGCTCCAGGTCGATCCCCGGCGCGATCTCGACCAGTTCCACCCCCTCGGGGCGGAGCCGAAAGACCGCGCGCTCGGTGACGTAGAGCACCTTCTTGCCCGCTGCCGCCGCAAGCGGGCCGGAAAAGGTCACCTGCTCCACCGCCTCGACGAACTTGGTCACCCGGCCCTCGGACCGGATCTCCACCCCCGCCTCCGACACGGCCAGGTCCAATCCAACGGAGGTGAAGGTGCCCGCGAACACCACCGCCCGGGCGTTCTGGCTGATATTGATGAACCCGCCCGCCCCGGCGAGCTTCGGCCCGAAGCGCGAGACATTCACATTACCGCGCGCGTCCACCTGCGCCATGCCCAGCACCGCGATATCCAGCCCGCCGCCATCGTAGAAATCGAACTGCGCCGATTGCGGCACGATCGCGTCCGTATTCACCGCGGCCCCGAAATCCAGCCCCGACGCCGGCTGCCCGCCGATCACCCCCGGCTCGGCGGTCAGGGTCAGATGCGGCAAGAGCTTCTCCTCCCCGGCCACGGCGGCCACCCCCTCGGGCATCCCGATCCCGAGGTTCACCACCCCGTTGATCGGCAACTCGAAGGCCGCGCGCCGGGCGATCACCTTGCGCGGGGTCAGCGGCATCTCGGGCACGGTGTCCGCCTCCACCCGGAACTGGCCGGAAAACGCGTGGCTGTAGGGCGTGGCGAAGGTCTGGTGGTGGTTCTCGGGGGCGGCCACCACCACCGCATCCACCAGCGCCCCGGGGATCACCACGTCGCGCGGGTTGAGCCCGTGGCGCGCCACCATGCGCTCGACCTGCACGATCACCACCCCGCCGGAGTTTTTCGCCGCCATGGCTTGTGCAAGGTTGTCGATCACCAGCGCCTCGCGCTCCATCGAGATATTGCCCGCCGGGTCCGCGGAGGTGCCGCGCAGCAAGGCCACATGCACCGGCAGGGCGCGGTAGAACAGGTGTTCCGCCCCGCCTACCTCCAGCACCGAGACGATCTCGTCATGGGTGACATCGTTGATCTTGCCCCCCTCCAGGCGCGGGTCGACGAAGGTGCCCAGCCCCACCCGGCTGAGCGTGCCGGGCCGACCCGCGGCAATGTCGCGATAGAGGTGGCTGATCACCCCCTGGGGCAGGTTATAGGCCGCGATCTTGCCCGCCGTGGCCAGGGCCGCCACCTTGGGGATCAGCCCCCAGTGCCCCCCGATGACCCGTGCCAGCAATCCTTCGTGGCCTAGCCGGTTCAGCCCCCGGTCCTTGCCGTCCCCTTGGCCCGCCGCAAAAAACAGCGTCAGGTCCCGCGGGCGCGCGGTCTCGACGAACCGGGTCTCCAGCGCCACGAGCAATTCCTCCGGCACACCGATCCCGACGAAGCCGGAGGTCGTCACCGTATCCCCGTCGCGAATAAGCTCGGCAGCCGCCGCGGCGGAAATCTGTTTGTTCGGCATGGTTTCTCCCCTCGTCACCCGCGCCCAGTGTACCGGCCTTGCGCGCCTTGGCCAGTGGGGCGCGTCGGCAAAGGTCCGCACCCCGTCACACCGATGTTGCACTGGTCTGCTGAAACCGGCCCATGCAGGACCGTCTCGACCCTCTGATTGCCGAGCGCGCGCCCTGGCTTTTCGAGGCCGGGGCCCTGCCCGGGCTCGCGCGCCGGGTACTGACGCCACTGCTGGGCTATCCACGCACGGTGGCGCTCGGCACGGAGCTGGCCCCCCTGAGCAGTGGCGAGATCATGGCGACCATGGCCGAACGGTTGGCCCGCGACCTGACCGTGCGCGGGCTCGACAACCTGCCGCGCCGGGGTCCGGCGCTGGTGGTGGCCAACCACCCCACCGGGATTGCCGATGGCATCATGTTGCACGCGGCCCTGTCCGAACGGCGCAAGGATCTGTTTTACTTCGCCAATTCCGACATCTTGCGGGTGCTGCCACAAATGGAAGCGGTGATCGCGCCGGTCGAATGGCGGCGAGAGAAGCGCTCGATGACCAAAACCCGCGAAACCATGGCCTATACCCGCCGCGCCATCGCCGAGGGGCGGCTCGGGGTGATCTTCCCGTCCGGGCGACTGGCCAAACGGCGGGGGCTGCGTCTGTTCGAGCGGCCCTGGATGGCTTCGGCGGCGATGATGTCGCGCAAGTTCGATCTGCCGGTGATCCCGCTGCATATCGAAGCGCGCAACTCGGCGCTGTTTTACCTGTTTGATCTGATGCATCCGACCTTGCGCGACATCACCCTGTTCCACGAGACACTGAACAAGGCGCGACAGCCCTACCGCCTGACCGTTGGCGCGCCGATCTCGGCGGCGGCCCTGCCCGCGCGCAGCGAGGACGGGATCGAGATGTTGCGCCGGGTCACGCTTGCCCTGGGCGGGCCTGCGGCACCGGCCGTGTCCCTGATCGACACCACGCGCCGCCCAAGCTGGGCCTGAGGCAGCGCAGCGGTAGACTGTCACAGACCCGTGCATTTTGACTCGCCCGAAACCGCGGTTTTCTGCTATTCGGAGCTCGGGGTTGGACACCATTTTTCGGTAAGGCGCTGCCATGATGCATGACAACTTTCACACGGATGCGGCGGCTGTTCTGGCCCTCAAAGACGACGATATCGGGGAGTTTCTGCGCGAGCAGATCGCCCGCAAACGTCTGAGCCAGTTGGTGCAATCGCTCAACAACGATGTCCTCGACGGCAGTGCCGAAGCCGCCCAAGCGGCGCGCCGCGCCCTGTCGCGACTCGGCTTCGTCGACGACCGCGCCTGAGCCGCGCGCGCGAATCGCACCCTGACGGCCTATCACGCCCTGCAGGTCACAAACCGCAGGTCGCCCAGCCGAATCCGCCCTGCCCGAACCCATCGCCGTTGTAGAACATCACATGGCCCTCCCCGAGCGGGAGCACCGCCGGATAGGCCTGCATGAACCCGTCCCAGTCCTCGGGTTCGGGCGGGTTTGCAAAGCGCACCGGCCGCGGCACGCCGGCCGGTGTGCCCGCCGGGTCCAGCGGCCCCGCCATGATGCGATAGGCGGCATCGCGCTGCGTCCGGAACCCTGCGCTCTGGCGGCGCGAAAAAAACAACCAGTCCCGGCCGTTGACCCGCGCCACCCAGGGCCGCGCGATGCCCCCGCCCCGGGGCAGCAGCCCCTCGCCCAGCGCCAGCGTCACGTCGGTCCCCCGCCATGCCACGCCGTCCTCGGAAACCGCGCGCCGCAACCCATACTCCGCATCCCAGGGCCCGTCCGACCGCGCCTGCCAGCCGGTGGCACTCATGTACCACCCCTCCCAACCCGCGCCCGCAGGCCGGGCATGGAGAAGCGACACGAAATAGGGGTCTCGCGGCCCGACGGACAGGATCGGGCCATCCGCAACGCGCTCGAAAGCCGCGCCATCCGTACTCCGCGCCAAGCCGATCGCCAGGCCGTAGGGCACATCGCGCCGCAGATGCATCCCGAGGTAATAGAGCCACACCGCCCCGTCGCGCCGCACCGCCAGGCTCGCCCCCTGCCCCGCACTGTCGAACAGCCCCGGCGCGCCCAGCTCCAGCAGCGGCGCGGTGCTCTGGTACAGCACCCGCATGTCGTCCAGCGGATCGAGATCGACGAACAGGATCCGCGAGCGGTTCTCCGGATCCCGAACCGAGAAATACACCCGCCAGAGCCGCTCACCCAGGATCAGCGGCGTCGGGCACTGGGCATGGCTCGCCCAACCCGGCACCGACGCGTCAGGCGCCGTGCGGATCAGCCCGCGCCGGGTCCAGAGCGCCCCGAGGTCGCCTTCCGCCACCGCGCTCACAGCAACCTGTGCATCTTGTCGCTGCCAAAGGGCTTTATCTCGGAGCTCTGCCCCATCACCACCGATCCCGGCGCCAGGTCGCGCGACACGAACGCCCCGTTGACCAGTGCGCAGCCCGCCCCGATGGTCAGCCCGTGCGTGATCCCGACCTGGCCCGCGATATGGCACGCGTCCCCGATCACCGTGGAGCCCGCGATGCCCACCTGCGAGGCGATGAACACATGGTCCCCGATGGTGACATGGTGCCCGATATGGTTGCCGCTCCACAGGATGCAGTTGTTCCCGACGCGCGAGAAGGGTTGCAGGACATTGCGCTCCAGAATCACGCAATTCTCACCGATCTGATCGGTATAGATGTTGCAATCGGGATGGATGAACCGCGCGAACGCATACCCCCGCGCCTTGCCCTCCAGGTACCGATCCCGACGGATCGTGTTCATCCGCTGATAGGTCAACGGCCCAAGCAGATCGAACATGTCGGGCGGAAAGCGCGTCTCAAGCTGGCTCCAGGGGACCAGCGGCAAGCCATCATGGGTGTCCCCCTCGCAATAGGCATCATCGAGGGTATACCCGACGATCCGCAACTCCGGCGCATGGGTGCGCAGATAGACCGCCACCACCGCCGCCATGTCGCCGGTTCCGAAAATCACCAGATCGCGACTCATCGCCCGCCTCCGGTGTCGGGCCAATCCGACAGAACCTGCTGCACCCGCGCCAGGGGCACCTCGTAGTCGGAACGGTCAAGATAGGCCCCGTGCCGCTGCACGAAGAGTCCCGTGGCGATGGTCAGATCGATGCCGATCCGGTCGATGCAGCTGGAATAAAGCGTCATCAGGTCGATCGCTCCATGGCTGAGCAGGCACATCCGCGTGCCGGGACGGGCGAAGAACATCCCGTGACTGGCCGACCCGGCCATGCAGACCACCTGCTCCGCGGCCCGGATGATCCGCACCTGCTCCGCGAGACTGTGCGTCTCGGGGCGGAAATCGCGGTAGCCCAGCGCACCGAGATAGCCGTCGATCTCCCGGTGTCGACCAGCTTGCGATAGCGCGGCGGCGTGCGCCGGATAAAGAGCCGCTTGGCGTCCTCCGGCTGCGGCGTCAGCACCGTGCCGGCCCAGGCGCCTGCGTCGCGAAAAAGCCGTGCCAATTTTGGCATATGGGCACCAAAGATGTTCAGATCCCGCACGACCCCGTCCTCGGACAGATGGTCGCCGCGCACGAACTGCGGATTGTAGAGCCACGAAGTCTGGGGGAACAGCGTCCCCACTTCAACCCGGTGGCGCCGCGGCACGCGGATGATCTCGTGCCGCCCGCCCGAGAACAGGGCGATGGACTGCCGATGCTGCCCGGGCATGTCCGCGTCGATCAGGACCGGCACGCCCTCCAGTTCGGGATCGTCCCGCAGGGTCAGGCACAGCCGCAAGAGCCCGTACAACCAGTGACCGAAAGCCTCCGCGCTCAGACCCATGACCGAAATCGCGCGATCCCGCCGCACCACCCGATCCTCGGCGCGATCCTCGATATGGTACACATGGTCGCCGTCCTGCTGGCAGATCGCCGGATCGGACCCCAACTCCACCGGCACCCTGGCCAACTCGTCCCCCTGCTGATCAAGGATCAGCCGGTCCCGCTTGCGGATCGCCGGGCTGCGCGCAAAGAGCGTCACATCCTTCAGCCACCCGCCCGACACCACCCGGGGCGGCTCCAGCGTGCAGGGCGCCGTGAGCCGGTCCACGATCCGCAGCCCTGTCCCTTCCGCCTGCAACACGTCCCACAGCTGCGCGATCGGCAGCCCCCGCAGCCGCAGCCGGTCATCGAGGTCCAGCCCCCCCCGCAACCGCGCGAACCCGTCCTCGGGCGCGCAGTGCCGGTGCAGGATCGTCTTGGTGTGCACCTCATGGACCAGGCTCGGCAGCTTTTTGCGTGTGATCTTCGCAAGCTCTGCATGCACCGGCCCGAGGGCCGCATCCAGCCCTTCGGGCGTGTGATCGAGCTGGCTCACGGGCGCGGTCTCGCGGTCTGCATCGCACGGCCGCGCCCGTGCGGCAGGTCCGCCTCCATCCAGGCAAGCGCGGCTTCCGCGACCGGCATCTCGATTTCGTAGTTCGACTGGTCCACCCAGGGCTGTGACCTTTCGGTGAACGGCCCCGACAGCACCCGCAGGTCGAACCCGAGGCAGGCAAAGGCCTCCGACTGCCAGGCGAAGCGCGACATCTCCGGATGACTGAGATAGAGCACCCGCGTCCCCGGCCGGGCCAGCGGCAGCCCCAGCGACCCGGACCCGTTCTGCACCACGATCCGATCCGCCGCACGCAAAGTGGCAACCTGCGCGGCAAAGCCCATTTCCTCGGGAAAGACCGTGACATAGCCAAGCCCATCCAGCCTGTCGCGCAGCGCTTCCCAGTTGGCGATGGACCGGTGGCGGGCAGGCTTTCGCGCCCAGAACACCCGGCGCTGCACCCGGATCTGGGGCGCAACCGCCACCCCGAGCTCGGCGATCCGCGCATCGGCCCGCGCGCCGGCCTGCGCGTAAACCCCGGCAACCCACGGGACCACCGCATGCACCTTCGAGACATCGAGCCCCTCGTCCGTGGTGATCAGATGCGGCGCATAGGCCCAGTCGAGCACACAGAACAGCCGGTCGACCCGGACCCGCAGGCCGCGCGGCACCTCGATGATCTCGGGGCCGTCCTCCCCGCCGAAGAAGCGCAACGCCTCCGCATGCTGCGCCGGGATATCGGCATCCACGAGCAGCGGCGGCGTTGCCGCGCCCAGAAGCGCCCGCGTCGCCAGAAACCGCGGCAGCTGCTCCAGCATCCAGTGCCCGAACGAGTCCGCGTTGATCCCCAGCAGCGAGAGCGCCCGGGGCAGATGCAGGCAGCGGCCCGGACCGGTATCCTCGATGAAGGCCACCTCCGCCGCGCCGGTCCTGCGAAAGACGACCGGATCGAAGGCCAACTCTTCGGGAAGACTGGTCAGCTCGTCGTGCTGCGCATCACGCAGCAATTCCTCTCCCCGCGCCACGAGCGCCGAGCGGGCAAAGACCGTCGCATCCTCCAGCCATCCCGCCAGGATCCGCCGCCCGGTGTTGCGCAGCTCGGGTACATGGCCCGGCCCATGGATCTCGGGCGCGCGGTTCACCCGCGGCTCACCGCCGGGGTTCAGCACGATGACCGGCTCGGCCGCCTCCGCCTCCAGCACCGCACCGAGATCGCACAGCGGGCGCCGGCGCAACGCATGGGCCGCATCCAGCTCCGACAAGGCGCAGAAAACCTCGAATGCCTCGTCCATCGGCAGACGCGCCGCCAGATCGCATTTGGCCCGCATCGCGTTCATCAGCGAGGTCGCCATGCCGTTCGGCCGTAGGGCACATCGTTTGACGGTCTGTCGCCAGAGCGGTTCGGGAACGGCTTGAGGGCGTTGGATCACGGGAAGGTCAGGACCTGCCCGGGAACAGCCGCCTGCAACGGGTCGTGGGCCCGCGCCGGGGGCAAGGCCCGGGACAGGGTCTGCACCACGCGCGCGATGTCGCCGGGGCTGAGATCAGGTGCCATGGGCAGGCCGATCAGCCGGGCGCTGATATCTGCCGTCACCGGCAACGGGTCGGCCCGACAGCCCGCGAAATGAGACATGGCGTGCAGCCCTTCCTCGTACCAGCGCCGCCAGCCGACGCGCGAGGCCTGCAGGCCGTCGCGCAGGGCCTGTGCCTCCGCCACGGTCTCCGCCAGGAACAGCGCATAGGCCGAACTGACCGCACCGCCGACGAACAGCGTGCCTGGCAGCGCATGGGCCGCCACGGCCGCCTTGTAATCCGCGGCCACCGCCTCATAGGCGGTCAGACGCACCTCGAGCCGGTCCAGCATCGCATGACCCACGGCGGCGTGGTATTCGCTCATCTTGCCATTGAACCCCGCCATCCGGCATTCACGCGAATGGAGGAAGCCGAAATTCGTCGCCTGACAGATCAGCTCCCGACCTTCCTGATTGCGCCACAGGACCGCGCCGCCCTCCCCGGTTGAAAAGGTCTTGGTGGCATGGAAGCTGACCGCGATCGGCACCACGTCCGAAATCACCTCAGGGCTGCCCAGCACCTGCTCGAAGGCCGCCGCCCCGTCGACCACGACCGGCACGCCGAGGCGGGCCTGCACCCGCTCCAGCGCGCGCATGTCCGGCAGGCGGCCATAGGGCGCCACCGCCACGATCACACCCGCCTCCGGCGCGGCGGGGTGGGTCAGCAGAAGGTCCGGGTCGAGCGCCCAGGTCTCGGAATCGATATCGAGAAAGAAGGGCTGGTATCCGCAACGCTCTGCCGCCAGCGCGGTCGCCGCAAAGGTATAGGAGGGCAAGAGCGCCAGCGGCCTCTCCGCCGTCGCGCGGCCGCTTGTCGCCAGGATGGCCGCTTCCAGCGCCGCGGTACCCGTGGCGGTCGTGACCACCACATCCGGCGCGGAGGCCTGCGTTCCGAAACAGCGCGACAGCCGTGTCTCCAGTTCCTGAACCAGATGCCCGCGGTTGGTATACCATCGGGTCCGGTCCAGCGTCTCAAGATAGGATGCGATCTCGGACGCGCTCGGCAACAAGGGACTACAAACTTTGCGAAAATCTATCGACATGGACGATATTTATCACTTAGACCGGCCATGCGGAAACATTTTCTCAATTTGCACGGCATACCATTTGCCGGGGCGTCTCAATCCGGACACGGCCCGCTCCTGCCATCCGGCAAGAGCTTGCGCCTCGGAAAACATGCGGTCACAGCTGGACCGGACCCCGGCGCGCCCAGCGCTGCTTGAGCCATTTGGGACCTTGTGTATGATCTATCCGGGGCGACGGGGACACGCGCCGAGCGCGCCTGCAAGGGGAAACACATGAGAATTAGCGCCGTGCTGTGGTGCAAGGACGAGGTCGCGCTTTTGCCCTACGCGGTCGCACAATTGCTGCGCTCCGGGGTGTACTCGGTCTCGATCATGGATGACGGGTCCACCGATGGCACCGCGATCGCGCTCGACACCCTGCACGCCGTCCTGCCCAACGTGCATATCTGCCCAAGGGTCAAGAACCTGCAGGACGCGCTGTCCATGGACGGGCCGGTGTTCGGGCCGATCATCGCGCGGGACCGGCCCGACTGGCTGCTGGTGGGCGACCCGGACGAGTTCTGGATCCCCCGCACCGGGGACCTGCGCAGCCTGCCCGCCCTTCGGACCTGCGACGTGCTGGTGGTCGACCGGTTCAATGCTGCACTCTCCAGTGGTAAAATCGACCCGGGAATGATCGACAGCCAGGCTGCCCTGTGCAACCTGCCTCTCGTGGTGGAGCGCCGGCGCATGACCCGCGCGATCATGGCCGAGAATCCCGATCTGCGCTGGGTAGAGCATCACGACCCGCCCAAGGTGATGGTCCGTCCCGACATGGTCGCCAGCTTCGATCTGGGCATGCACGACGCCACCAGCGCCTCCGGGGCCGAGTTGCGGCGCGGCCAAGCGGGCGGCGTCCTGATCGCGCACCTGCCCTTCACCACCTTTTCCAGGTTCGAGCGCAAGATCCAGAACATCGCCAAGGTGTTCGATCGGTTCGACGCCGATCACTCGGGCGCACGGGGCTGGCACTGGCGCCGCTGGCTTGAGATCGCCGAGAACGGCGAGCTGGCCCAGGAATACGCCCGCCAGTTCTTCCCGCCCAAGACGCTGAACCAGATGCGGGCCAAAGGGCGGGTGGCCACCGCCAACGATATCTTCGCCCGCCGGATGGCCGAGGCCGCCGCCCACAAGGCGCAAGCGGCGGAAACCTGATGCGGCTGGCGGTGATGCAGCCCTATCTCTACCCCTACCCGCTTTATTTTCACCTGATCGCCTCGGTGGACCGCTTCGTGGTGTTCGACTGCGTGCAGTTCCCCCGCCGCGGCCGGGTCCACCGCGCGCCCCTGCCCGGTGGTGGCTGGCTGACCCTGCCGCTTGCGCCCCAGCCCCGGGACACGACGATCCAGGCGCTGCGCTTCGCGGATGCAGCACAGCGGCTCTGGTCCGACCGGCTTGCCGCCCTGCCCTGGCTCGGCCCGGAGCTTACCGCCCGGCTCGCCCCCCTCGGCGCGGATGTCACCGGCTACCTGGTCGACCAGCTGCGCGGGGTTTGCGCGCGGCTCGGGATCACGACGCCGCTCCTGCGCAGCTCGGCGCTCGACCTGCCTCGGGCCGCGCGCGGCACGGACCGGGTGATCGCCGCCGCCCGGACCTTGGGGGCGGATCACTACGTGAACCTGCCCGGCGGGCGCCCGCTCTATGATCCCGCCACCTTCGCCGCCGCGGGGCTGGAGCTGTCGTTTCTCGCCCCCTATGCCGGCCCGCACGCCTCCCTGCTTCATGCCCTCGCGACGCAGCCCGTCGCCGCCCTGCAGGACGAGCTGGCCCGCCTACCCGCCCCGGAAAGGGCCCTGCTTTGAGCTTGCGCAGCCCCGACGCCCTGCGGCGCTACTACGACAGCCGTCTCGCCGCCCATGGCGACACGGCCCAGGGCGCAGGCTGGCCGAACGAGGCCGATCGGCAGACGCGCTTCGCGGTCATGCGCGCCCTCGCCCCGGACGGAAGGATGGAGGATCTCTGTGATCTTGCCTGCGGCACCGGCGCCTTTCTCGACCACCTGCACGCGGCCGCGACGCCCCCGGCGCGCTATCTCGGGCTCGACATCTCCGAGACAGCCATTGCGACCGCCCGGGCCAAGCACGGGGCCGACCGCTTCGCCGTCCACGACCTGCTGGCGGACCCGGTTCCGGGGCAGTTCGACTACGTGGTCGCCAACGGGCTCTTCACCGTGAAGGACAGCCTGAGCGCGGCGGAAATGTGGGATTTCCTGCGCACCGCCACCACCGCCATGTGGGACATGACCCGGGTGGGCATGGCCTTCAACGTGATGTCGGCGGTGGTCGACTGGCAACGCGAGGACCTCTTCCATGTGGAGGCGGATGCGCTCCTGCGCTGGCTCTACGCGCTGGCCGGGCGGCGGGTGATCCTGCGGGCCGATTACGACCTCTACGAGTATACGGCCTATGTCTACCGCGCGCCCCTCGCCACCCGCCCGGGCCAAGGATTTTAAGCAAAATCCTTGGCAAAATCCTTCCTCAAGGATTTTGCGCCCGGCGGCACGCTCAGCCTTTCCTCAACCGCGCGCGCAGCTCGGTCTTGAGCACCTTGCCGTAATTGTTCTTCGGCAATTCGGGCAGCGCGATATAGGCCTTGGGCCGCTTGAACCGGGCGATCTGCGACAGGCAATGGGCATCCAGCACCCCCGGATCCATCTCCGCCCCCGGGGCCGGGACCACGAAGGCCACCACCTCCTCGCCCCATTCCGCGTGGGGCCGACCCACCACCGACACCTCCGCCACCTGCGGATGGGTCAGAAGCACCTCTTCCACCTCGCGCGGATAGACGTTCGAGCCCCCCGAGATGATCATGTGCTTGGACCGGTCCACCATGGTGACATACCCGTCCGCGTCCATCCGGCCCATGTCGCCGGTCCAGAGCCAGCCGTCCCTGATCGTCTCCGCCGTCGCCTCCGGCCGGTTCCAGTAGCCCAGCATCAGCCCCGCGCCGCGCACCGCGATCTCGCCGGTCTCGCCCGGGGGTACCGGCCGGCCCTCGGCATCGAGGATCGCGACCTCGCTGATCGTCTGCGCCACCCCGACCGAGGCCAGCCTTGCCTGCCAATCCGGGTGGCTGCGGTCCGAGACATCCGCGCGGCTGAGCGCGGTGATGCTCATGGGGTACTCCCCCTGCCCGTAAACCTGCACGAACCGGTCGCCCAGAACCTCCACCGCCTCGATGATATCGGCCAGGTACATCGGTCCGCCCGCATAGACGATCGTCTTGATCCCGTCGCCGGTATCCCCGCGCGCCTTGGCCACATCGATCATCCGCCGCACCATCGTCGGCGCGGCGAACAGGCTCACCTGGCGCATCTCGCGGGCCAGATCGAAGATCTCCGCCGGGTCGAACCCGCCGCTCTCGGGTACCACGTGGCGCGCGCCGCGCAGCACATGCATGAAGTTGTAGACCCCGGCGCCGTGGCTCATGGGCGCCGAATAGAGGATCGCGTCCTGCGCTGTCACCTCGTCCACGTCCACGAAATAGCTCAGCGTCATGGCCGTCAGCGTGGCAAAGCTCATCATCACGCCCTTGGGCTTGCCGGTCGTGCCCGAGGTATAGAACAGCCAGGCCAGATCGCCGCTGGCCCGTGCCACCGGTGCCGCCATGGGCGGGGCGGCCAGCATTTCGCCAAAGGCCGCACTGCCGGTGACCACGCAGGCGCAGTCGGGCGCAGCCTCCGCCAAGCCCTCGGCCAGGTCCGGGGTCACGAGGCACAGCGCAGCCTCCGCATCGGACAGGATCCAGGCCGCCTCCCGCGGGTGCAGCTTGGAATTGATCGGGATCGCGGCGGACCCGCACCACCAGATGCCATAGAGCACGCGCAGGTAATCGGTGCTGTTCTTCATGAACACGCCGATGCGGTCGCCCTTGCCCAGACCGCGCGCCGACAGGGCCGCGCCGATCCGGGCCGCCTGATCCGCGAACCCGGCATAATCCGTCTCCAGCCGCGTGCCGGTGTAAAGCGCCGGCGCATCCGGGCAGCGCGCCGCAGTCCTCTGAAGCCAAAGCGCAAAGTTCATCGAAAGATCCTCGTCCCCGTCTGGGTGCGCGCAGGCTAGAGCAGCCCGCGCAACACTGTCTAGCCGCCCAGCCCCGGCAGCCAGGTGGCCAGAGGCGGGAACAGGATCAAGAGCGCCACCAGCAACAGCGAGCACGCGATGAACGGGATCGCGGCGAGATAGATCTCCCGCATGGTGGTGCTGGGCGGCGCCACCCCCTTCATCACGAACAGGAGCAGCCCGAAGGGCGGGGTGGTGAAGCTGATCTCCAGCGCCAGCAGCATGATCAGCGCAAACCAGATCAGATCAAACCCGAGGCTTTGCGCCAGCGGGAAGAAGATCGGCACCGTCAGCAGCATGATCGAGATCTGCTCCATGAACATCCCCAGCACCAGCAGAACCCCGAACATCGCCAGCAGCATCCAGATCGGGTCCAGGTCGAACCCCGTGGCCCAGCCGATCAGCCCGCCGGACGCCCCGGAGAACGCCAGAAGCTGGCTGAACGTGGCCGAGCCGAACACGATCATGTAGGCCATCAGCGTCACCTTCAGCGCGCCCACCACCGAGCGCCGCAGCGCCTCCACCGTCAGGCAGCGGAACGCCGCCGCGAGGATGATCACGCCCAGCGCGCCAAAGGCCGCGGCCTCCGACGGGGTGACGATGCCGAAGATCATCAGCGACACGATCACCACCATCACCCCCACCATGGGCACCACGTCCCGCAACAGCAGCCAGAGCTTCGCGCCCAACTGCAATTCCGCCACCTCGTAGGCCGGGGCCGCACTGGGGTCGCGCCGGGTCTGGATCCAGATCGTGGCGATATAGAACCCCGCCAGCATCAGCCCCGGGATCACCCCCGCGATCAGCAACGCGCCCACATCGATCTGCGCCAGCGTCGCCAGCAGCACGGCAAGGGCCGAGGGCGGGATGATGATCGCCAGCCCCCCGGTCCCGAGGATCGGCCCGATGCTCATGTGCGACTTGTAGCCCCGCGCATTCATCTCCGGCACCATCAGGCTGCCCAGCAGCGCCGTGGACCCCATGGACGAGCCCGACAGGGTCGAAAACCCCGTCCCCCCCAGCACCGTGACATAGCTCAGCCGCCCCGGCAGCCGCCCCAGAAGCCGGTCGATGGCCGTGAACATCCGCCCCCCCAGCCCGGTATGAAAGAAGATCTCCCCCATCAGCAGGAACAACGGGATCGGCACCAGGGCATAGGTCGTCAACGCCCCCAACCCGTTGTTCAACAGCTGCACGATCCCCCGCTCGCCGCCCATGAACACCCAGGCCCCGAGGATATTCGCCGCCAGAAACGCCAGGGCCACGGGCATGCCCAACGCCATGAGCGCCACGATCGCGCCCAGCAGCAGGGCCAAAGCCTCGAACCAGTCCATCTACTCGTGTATCCCCGCCTCGCCCGAATGCAGGATCTCGCGCCCGAACACGAACCGCGCGAACTCCACCGCCATGAAGCCGAAGGCAATGGGGAAGGAAATCGTCAGCAACCAGCGCGGGTAGAAATAGGCCCGCACGTCGAAATCATTGCGCTCCAGGTTGCGCAGGCACAGCTCCACGCCCTTCCAGGCCAGCACCACGCACACCAGAACGCACAAGAGCGCCACGAACCGGCTCACCACCTGCCGCAGCCCCTCGGGCAAGGCGGCGGTGACAAGCTCGATATGCACGTGCCCTTTCTCGCGCACCAGCCACGGCGCGCCCAGCATGGTCAGATAGAGGATGCTGTACTCGGCCGAGGTGAACAGCCACGCGAAGGGCTGCATCCCCAGATTGCGCATCGCCACCGACGCGATGACCGACACCATCAACCACACCAGCCCCGCCCCGGCGAGCACCGCCATGGCTAGGATCATGAAATCATATGTCCGGCTGAGCACGCGCATCGCGGGCAAGGCGCGCCGACGATCCCGCCGGCGCGCCGCACACTCAGTCCAGCGCCGGATCGTAGTAGAGAGAGATCAGCGTGTCGTAATTGCCGTCGCCCGAAGGATGCTCCGCCATCAGGCCGCGCATCCGCTCCCAGGTCTTCTCCCGCGCCGCCGCGAGGTAGCGCTCCTTGGCCTCGCCCTCCAGGCTGACGACCTGCATGCCGCCCTCTTCGAGCGCTGCGAAATCCGCGTCCCGCTTGGCGCGCAGGGCCTCGACACTGTCCCTCTCATGCTGGATCGCCACATCCTGAAGGATGGTTTTCGCCTCGTCGCTCAGGCTCTCCCATTTCTCCAGGTTCACGATCACGCCCAGGTCGGTGGAAAAGAAATTCGGCTCGATCCGGTAGTTCAGGAACTCGTTCCATTTCAGGTCGATCAGCCCGATCTGGGTCCAGCCCGTGGCATCCACCACGCCCCGCTCCAGCGCGGCATAGACATCCGTGGTCGGCAGGTCGATCACCTGCGCGCCCAGATACTCGGTGAAGAAGGCGTTGTAGACCGCGTTGCCGCGCAGCTTGATGCCCTCCACGCTCAGATCGCCGTTCTCCTCGAATTGCGGCTCATCCTTGGTCCACAGGTTGTAGGACACCCCGCTGTCGAACCAGCCGAGGTAATAGACCCCCATCTTCTCCTGGTGGATCTGGTTCATCAGGTCGGTGCCGCCATTCTCGCGCGCCTCGACCGCCGTCAGGTTGGACGCCACCATGGCGTCCTTCTCGGGCACCGTGCCGCCGTAGAACGAGCCCGGCGTATAGACCATGTCCACGATCCCGTCGCGCACCGCGTCGGGCTGCTGGAACATGCCGATCGCCTCGGGCCCGCCGCGCACCTCGATCTGCACCACGCCCTCGCCCGCGGCATTCACCTTGTCCACGAACTCCAGGAAGCTCTGGGTATAGATCAGGGTCGTGGGGAAGGCGTGGACCGCCGTCAGCGTCTCGGTCGCCTGCGCCGCCCCGCCAAGGCCGAGGCCTGCGGCCAGCGCGCCGCTCAGTACGTAGTGTTTCATTCTGGTTTCTCCCTTTTATGCGGACCGCTCCGGGCGGCCCCTCCCTGTGGTCTTTTCTGTCATGTCCAGCGCCGCCCAGGGCCGCGCCGCGGCATCGGCTGCCCGAAACGCCGCAATCTCCGCCCCGTAGGCGCGGGTCAGGTCGATATCGTCCAGACCCTCGATCAGCTTGCGTCGCCACACGGGGTCGAGGGTGAAGCCCACGGTCCCCAGCGGCCCGCGCAGCGCGCAAGCCTCCAGATCCACGGTCATCTGCCGCGCCCCGCGTTCCAGCCCGCGCAGCAGGGCCGCGCCATCCTCGGGCCGCACCTGCACCGGGCAAAGCCCGTTATTCACCGCGTTGGCCGCGAAAATGTCCCCGAAGCTCGGCGCGACCACTGCCCGGATACCAAAATCCATCAGGGCATAGACCGCCGCCTCCCGCGACGAGCCGGACCCGAAATTCCGCCCCGTCACCAGGATCGTGGCACCCGCATTCTCGACCCGGTTCAGGGCGAACTCGGGCCGCGGCACACAGCCATCGCAAAAGCGCAGATCATGCAGCAGGTATCGCCCGTACCCTTCGGCCCGCGGCGTGGACATGAACCGCGCCGGGATCAGTTGGTCGGTATCGACGGCCTCCATCGGCAGGGCCGCCGCGCGCCCGGTGTGCCGGGTCCAGCCGCGCGCGCTCATGCCACCGCCCGCCCGGCCAGAAGGGGCCGCACATCAGTGATCTCGCCGGTGACGGCGGCGGCGGCGACCATGGCGGGCGACATCAGATGCGTCCGCGCCCCCGGCCCCTGCCGCCCCCGGAAATTCCGGTTGGTCGAGGACGCACAGCGTTTGCCCGGCGCCACGAGGTCCCCATTCATGCCCACGCACATGGCACAGCCCGCCTCGGTCCATTCCAGCCCTGCGGCAATGAAGATCTCCGCCAGACCCTCCTGCTCCGCCTGCGCCTTGATCCGCGCGGACCCGGGGGTGACCTGCCCGGGCACCCGTGCGCGCCGCCCGGCCAGCACGGCGGCCGCGGCGCGCAGATCCTCGATCCGGCCATTGGTGCAGGAGCCGATGAACACCTGGTCCACGGGCGTGCCCGCAATCGGCGCGCCGGCCCGTAACCCCATATAAGTTAACGCAGAATTAACCTCGGAACCTTCCCCGCGGGGAAGGTTTTCGGTCACCGGAATGGCCTGGTCAGGCCGCGTGCCCCAGGTCACGACCGGCGCAATCGCCGCACAATCGAGGGTTTCTTCCCGGTCGAACACGGCGTCCTCGTCGCTGCGCAGGGCGGCCCAGTCTTCCACCGCGCGGTCCCAATCGGCCCCGTCGGGCGCATGGGGCCTTCCCCGCAGGTAAGCAAACGTTGTCTCGTCCGGCGCGATCAGGCCCAGCTTCGCTCCGCCTTCGATCGACAGGTTGCAGAGCGTCATCCGCCCCTCCATCGACAGGCGCCGCACCGCCTCGCCGGTGTATTCGATGGCATGGCCGCGCGCGCCGTCCGCGCCCAGGGCCGCGATCCAGGCCAGTGCCATGTCCTTGGCGCCCACCCCCGGCCCGAGCCGCCCGTCAAACCGCAGGCGCAAGGTCTTCGGCCGGGTCTGCCAGATCGTCTGGGTCGCCAGCACATGGGCCACCTCGGTCGCCCCGATCCCGAAGGCCAGCGCCCCGAACGCCCCATGGGTCGAGGTATGGCTGTCGCCGCAATTGATCGTCAGCCCCGGCAAGGTCAGCCCCTGCTCCGGTCCGATCACATGGACGATCCCCTGATCGCGGTCGAAAAGATCGAAAAGCCGAATTTGGTGAACTTCCGCGTTCTCGCGCAGCCGGGCGATCATCGCCCGGATCTCCGGCGTCGCCCCCTCCGCCGCCCGATCCCGGGTCGGCGCGTAGTGATCCATCACCGCAAAGGTCTGCGCCGGGGCGGCCACGGACAGGCCCCGCTCGGCCAGCTTGGCAAAGGCATGGTGCGACCCCTCGTGCAGCAGGTGCCGGTCCACCCACAGAAGCGACGCGGCATCTTCCCGGCGGGTAACCTCATGGGCCGTCCAGAGCTTTTCCAGAAGGGTCCGCGGCGTGCTCATGGGTCGGTCTCCGGCGGCGCGCCAATCACCGGCTGCCAATGGCGATCCTCCCCCGCGCCGACCCGGCTCAGGGTCATGTCCAACCGGTAAAGGTCCGGCCGGTAAAGCGCCGAGAGGTACTCCACCCACTGCCCCTGATCATCGGTCACGATCCGGGTCAGCGCCGTCAGGGCCGACCCGACGCTCACATCGAGCGCCGCGGCCACCTCCGGCGTGGCCAAGGTCGCGGTCACGGACTGGCGCGCGGACGCGATCCGCACCCCGCTGCGCTCCAGCAGGCGAAAGAGCGGCGTTGTCGCGAGATCCGCCTCGGAATAGTTCGTCGCGATCTCGGCGGGCACATGGGTCGTCAGGTGCGAGAACGGCACCCCGCGCAGCAGGCGCACGCGGACCGCGGTCTGCACCGTGACCGCCTCCGCCAGCCCCAGCGCCCGGACCACCGCCGCCGGCGCGGCCCCATAGGAGAAGGCCAGCAGCCGCGCCTCGGTGCGCTGGCCCATCTCCACCAGCTGCGGCATGAGCGAGGCGAGGTTGCCCGCCAGCGGCGTGTCCTGGGCGGCCTCGCGCACGGTGCTGCCCGCGCCCGCGCGCTTGTCGATCAACCCGTCATCGGCCAGGGCCTCCAGCGCGCGGCGGATCGTGACCCGGCTGACACCGTACTGGGCGGCCATCTTCTGCTCGCCCGGCAGGGTATCGCCCGGGCGCAACGCGCCACGGCTGAGCATGTCCCGCAGCTGCAGGTAGACCCGCCGGGCCTTGCCGCCTTCGGGCAGATGGGTGCCGCTGCCACCGTCCACTGAAACCCCTCCTTCTCCACGGTGAAGATTAGCCCGGTCCGCGCAAAGCGCAAGAAATGGCACGACACAGACTACACTTTTGCGGTTTTTGAGATACCATGACCTGTATTGCAAAGCAGACAGGTCACGATCTGCAAGAGGGGGAGGGACGACGCATATGCCGGTTATCGAGGTACATCTGATCGCGGGATACGGGGACGAGGTGAAGACCCGGCTGGGCAAGGCCCTGACCGATGGCGCACGGCTGGTCATCCCGGCCGACCCCGACGGGATCACCGTGCTGACCCATGAGGTCGCGGCCTCTGGCTACATGCGCGGCGGGCAGAACCGCTTCCCCGCGCCGCCCCTGCCCGACCCGGCCGAGACCGTGCAGGCGTACCTCGCGGCGATGGAGGCGCGCGATCTCGACACCGCCGCGGGGTATCTGGGCGCGGAGTTCGAGATGATCTTTCCGGGCGGGGTCCGCATGACCGATCTCGACGCGCTCGTGGCCTGGTCCGCCGAGCGTTACAAGCGGGTCACCAAGACCTTCGAGGGCATCGACACCGCCCCGTCCGAGACCGGCGCGGTGGTCCATTGCCACGGCACCCTGTCGGGCCTCTGGCCGGACGACACGCCGTTCGAGGGCATCCGCTTCATCGACCGGTTCGAGTTGACCGACAGCAAGATCACCCGCCAGGAGGTCTGGAACGACATGGCCGCCGCGATGCAGGCCCGGAAAGACCCTGCATGACCACGCCCGAGATCGACCCGATCACCCTGGCCGTGCTCGCCGGGCGGATGGAGCAGATCGCCGACGAGATGGACGCGACGCTCTTCCGCGCGGCGTTCAACCCGATCATCGCAGAGGCGCATGATGCCTCCCACGGGCTTTACCATGCGGAAACCGGCGACACGCTGGTGCAGGGCAAGTCCGGCCTGCCGATCTTCGTGGGTGTGATGGCCTTTGCGGTGAAGGCGGTGATCGACAAGGCCGCGCGCGACGGCGACCTGGCCGAGGGCGATGTCTATATCTTCAACGACGCCCATATCGGCGGCACCCACCTGAGCGACATGCGGCTGGTGCGGCCGTTCTTCCGGGATGGCAAGCTGGTCTGCTACCTCGCTTCGGTCGGCCATTGGCACGATGTGGGCGGGGCGGTGCCGGGCAACTACAACCCCGCGGCCACGGAGGTCTTCCAGGAGGCCTTCGTCCTGCCGCCGGTGAAACTGGTGCGCGCGGGTGTGCTGCAACAGGACATCGTCGATATCCTGCTGCGCAACACCCGCCTGCCCGCCTCGGCCCAGGGCGATCTGAACGGGCAGTTGAGCGCACTGGATCTGGGCGCAAAACGGCTCGACGCCCTGCTGAACGACTATGGCACGGACACCGTGCAGGCGGCCCTGACCGCCCTGACCGACCGGGCCGAGACCCTGATGCGGGCCGAGATCGAAGCCCTGCCCGATGGGCGGTGGGAGGCGGAGGATTTCCTCGACAATGACGGGATCGACCCGGAGGCGCTGCCGATCCGGGTCGCGCTGGAGGTCATGGGCGACCGGCTGACCCTCGATTTCACCGGCACGGCGGGCGCGGTGAAGGGGCCGGTCAACATCGCCCTGTCCACGGCGATTGCGACGGCCTACGTGGCGATCAAGCACATCTTTCCGAACCTGCCCGCCAATGCCGGGGTGATGCACCCGATCACGGTGACGGTGCCCGAGGGATCGCTGCTGGCCGCAGAGTTTCCGCGGCCCACGGGGGGCTATACCGAGACCATCCTGCGCATGATCGACGTGATCTTTTCCGCCGCCGCCCAGGCCGCGCCAGAGCGGGTGGTTGCCAATGCCTATGGCACGATCAACGCGCTGTCGATTGCCGGGACGCGGGCCAACGGGGCGCGCTGGGTGATGTTTTCCTTCTACGGCGGCGGGCATGGTGGCAGCCTCGAGAGCAACGGGCTGAACCACGGCAATGCACCGATTTCCACCGCCACGATCCCTCCTGCGGAGATCCTGGAGGCGGCCTATCCCGTGATGTTCCGGCAATGGGCGCTGCGCCCCGACAGCGCGGGCGCGGGGGCGCAACGTGGGGGCCTCGGCGCGGTTTACGAGATCGAGTTGCTGGAGGAGGAGGCCGAGGCGTTCCTGTTTGGCGAGCGCGGGCGGTTCGCGCCGCAAGGGGTCGCGGGCGGCGGGGCGGCGGCGCTCAATGTGTTCGCCCATGAGACCGACGCAGGCTGGCAAACCCCGGCGCTGGCCTCGAAAGCCGTGGGCATGAAGCTGCGGCGCGGGCAGCGGGTCCGGTTGGAGACGCCGGGCGGCGGGGGCTACGGCCCGGCGGCGGCGCGCGCGCCGGAACGTGTCGCGCGGGACGTGGCGCTTGGCTATCTGAGCCCCGAGGTGGCGACCGAAACCTACGGTCCCGCCTGGCAGGAGCTGCCGGTATGAGCGTTCTGGTGGGCGTGGACGTGGGGGGCACCTTCACCGATGTGTTCGTTCTCGACGAGGCGGCGGGCACCGCGCGGGTGGCCAAGGTGCCGACCTCGCGGCCCGACCAGTCGGGCGGGTTCCTCGACGGGATCGGCGTGCATGTGGCGGATTTCGGCGCCCTGGGCGCGGTGGTCCATGGCACGACTGCCGGGACCAATGCCCTGCTGGAGCGCAAGGGCGCGAAGGTGGGCGTGATCACCACGCAAGGGTTCCGCGACGTGTTGGAGATGCGGCGCCGGGACCGGCGGCAGACCTGGGGGCTGCGGGGCGATTTCACGCCCGTGGTGCCCCGCGACCTGCGCCTGGAGGTGCCCGAGCGGGTGCTGGCCGATGGCACGGTGCACACGCCCGTGGATCTGGACGCGGTGCGGGCGGCGGCGTTGGAGTTGCGCGAAGCAGGCTGCGATGCCATCGCGGTGCTGTTCGTCAACAGCTATGCCAACCCGGCCAACGAGGCGGCGGCGCTGGAGGCGGTGCGCGCCCTCTGGCCCACGCCCCATGTCAGCGGCTCGGCCGAGATCCTGCCGGAATTGCGGGAGTTCGAGCGGTTCTCGACCACCGCTTTGAACGCGTACCTGCAGCCGGAAGTGGCGGGGTATCTCGACCGGCTGGGCGGGGCGTTGGGGCGCGGCGGCTTTGGCGGCGAGTTCCTGATCGTGCAGTCCAATGGCGGAGTGATGAGCGTCGAGACGGCGTGTGCCCGGCCCGTGCGCACGGCGCTGTCGGGGCCCGCGGCGGGGGTGACGGCGGCGGCCTATATCGCTGAAAGCGCCGGGTTTCCGGACGTGATCACGGGCGACATGGGCGGGACGAGCTTCGACGTGGCGCTGGTCACCGACGGCACTCCGGCGCTGAGCCCGCAGACGGCGATCGATTTCGGCATGGTCGTGCGCACCCCGATGATCGAGATCGCGACCATCGGCGCGGGCGGTGGCTCCATCGCCTGGGTCGACAAGGGCGGGCTGTTGCAGATCGGGCCGGAGAGCGCGGGCTCGACCCCCGGCCCGGTGGCTTACGGGCAAGGCAACACGCGGCCCACGGTGACGGACGCCAACGTGGTGTTGGGGCGGATCGACCCGGATAATCCCATCGGCGGCGCGCTGGACCGGCTGGACGTGGCGGCGGCGCGATCGGCCATCGCGGCCCATGTGGGCGCTCCGCTGGGTCTCGACCCGTTGGCGGCGGCCGAAGCGATCCTGACCGTGGCGAATGCGCGGATGGCGGGGGCGATCCGGCTGGTGAGCATCGAGCGCGGGCATGACCCCAAGGATTTCGCCTTCATGCCGTTCGGCGGGGGCGGCGCGCTCCATGCCGGGGCGCTGCTGCGCGAGGTGGGGCTGGGGCGCGCGATCATCCCGCGCTATCCGGGCGTGACCTCGGCCATGGGCTGCGTGATCGCGGATATGCGGCAGGATTTCGTGCAGACCGTGGGCGGGATGCTGGGGCCGGAGACACCGGGGGTGCTGGCGCCGCTGCTGGAGGCCCATGTGGCCGACGGGATGGCGACCCTCGACGCCGCGCGGAGCCGGTTCGCCCGGCGCGAGGTGGAGGTCAGCCTCGACATGGCCTATCTCGGCCAGACGCATACGGTGGCGGTGCCGATCCCGGTGCGCCATGGTGCGGACGGTGTGGAGCCGCCCACGGTCGACGAGATCGCCGCGGCCTTCGATGCGGCCTATGGCGCGGCCTTCGGACGGCTCTTGCCCGGGGGCGTGCGGCGGGTGCTGAACTTGCGGACCTCGGTGATCGGGCGGCGACCCAAGTTCGACCTCGCCTCCCTCGCCCCGACGAACGCGGCCCCCGCGACCCCGCGCGCCACCCGACCCGTGCATTTCGGCGACCGCTGGCACGAGACGGCCCTTTACGCCCGCCTCGCCCTGCCCGTGGGCACGGTGATCCGGGGCCCGGCCATCCTGGAGCAACCCGACACCACGATCCTGATCGAGCCCGGCCAGACGGGCACGGTGGACAGGTTCGGCAATCTCATCCTGACCTTCTCGCAGCCTGCGGAGCCCGCCCCATGAGCGCCCCCCTCGACCCCAAACGCACCGCCCTGCTGACCATCGATCTGCAGAACGACTTCCTTCACCCAGAGGGCGCCTACGGGCGCGCGGGCCAGACCGCGCCGCACCTGGTGGCCCTGCCCGACCGGATCGCCCCCCTGCGCGACCGGCTGCGCGAAAAGGGCGGAACCTTCATCTCGGCCCAGTTCACCCTGGTGCCCGACCGGGACGGAAATCCGCTGATCGCCGAGCATCTGCAACGCCTGCGCCCCTTCCTCGGGCGCGGGGATTTCCGCCCCGGTGGCTGGGGGCACGGCCTTGTGGACACGCTCGCGCCTGCGGATTTCACCATCGAGAAGGTCGCCTATTCCGCCTTCTACCAGACCCGTCTGGAATACATCCTGCGCGCGCTGGAGATCGATACGCTGATCATCGGCGGGATCGTGACCAATGGCGGCGTCGCCTCCACCGTGCGAGACGCCCATCTGCGCAACATCCATACCGTCCTGCTCGGCGATGGCAGCGGCGCCTTCGACCCGGCGGTGCACGACGCCACCCTGACCTCCCTCGGTACGGTCACCGAGATCCGCAGCTGCGCCGAGGCGGAGGCGATGCTGTGAGCGGCCCGGCCACCCCGAGCTGGGATTTCACCCGCCCCGGCATCGTGATGGCGCCCGGGGTCTATGACGCCCTGACCGCCTCGCTGGCCGAGGCCGCGGGGTTCCCCGCGCTCTACCTGTCGGGCGCGGCGGTCTCCTACACACGGCTCGGGCGGCCCGATATCGGCCTGACCTCGGTGACCGAGATGACCGAGACCCTGTCGCTGATCCGCGACCGGGTCAGCACGCCGATCATCATCGATGCGGACACGGGCTTCGGCAATGCGCTCAATGCCCAGCGCACCATGCGGCTCTATGAGCGCGCCGGGGCCAATGCGCTCCAGATCGAGGATCAGGCCTACCCCAAGCGCTGCGGGCATCTGGCCGACAAGACGCTGATCCCGGCGCAGGAAATGGCCGGCAAGATCCGCGCCATGGCCGATGCCCGCCACGTGGCGCAAACCCTGATCATCGCGCGCACCGACGCGGTGGCGGTGGAGGGGTTCGAGGCCGCGCAGGAGCGGGCCGAGACCTACCTGGAGGCCGGGGCCGACATCCTGTTCATCGAGGCCCCGCAATCGGAAGCGCAACTGACCGCCATCGCCGAACGGTTCCGGGGTCGGGTACCCCTGCTTGCCAACATGGTGGAGGGCGGCGAGACCCCGATGAAATCCGCCCGGGAACTCGAAGCGCTGGGATATGCGCTGGTCATCTTTCCCGGCGGGATCGTCCGGGCCCTCGCCCGCACGGCGGAAGCCTACTATCTGAGCCTGTCGGAGACCGGATCGAACGCGGCCTTCCGCGACCGGATGTTCGACTTCCAGGACCTGAACGCGCGGCTGGGCACGGCGGAGATGCTGGCGCGCGGAAAGGCCTATGAAGGACCGGGCACATGACCGTGACGGCCCCGCCCGAGGACGGGTTTTCGGTCACGGTGGACACGGTGATCGTGGGCGGCGGCGCGGCGGGCATGACCGCGGCCCTCGCCTGCCAGGAGGCCCGGCGCGCCTGCGTGATCCTGGAGCGGGACGCTGTGCAGACCGGGTCGACCGCGCTCTCGGCCGGGCTGATCCCGGCGGCGGGGAGCGCCCTGCAGGCCGAGGCGGGGATCGACGACAGCGCAGAGCGTTTTGCCGCCGATATCCAGCGCAAGGCCGGGGGTGAGGCCGATCCGGAGGTGGTCGCGGCCCTGACCGCAGCCTCGGGTCCGACGCTCGACTGGCTGGCCGGGACCCACGGGATGCCGTTCTCGGTGGTGTCGGATTTCGACTACCCGGGCCATTCGCGCCGCCGGATGCACGGTCTGCCCAGCCGGGCGGGGCGGGAACTGGTGGACCGGTTGCGCAACACCTGCACCGCGCGCGGCATCGACATCCTGACCGGCGCCCATGTCACCACGCTCTTTGCCGATGCTGCGGGCCGGGTGCAGGGTGTCGGCTACGCGCGTCCCGATGGCGGGCTGGAAACCGTGGGCTGCGACCGGCTGATCCTGGCCTGCAACGGGTTCGGCGGCAATCCCGAGATGGTGGCCGCATACACGCCCGAGATCCGCGACGCGCTTTATTTCGGCCATGCGGGCAATACCGGCGACGCGATTCGCTGGGGGGAGGCGCTGGGCGCGCGGATGCGCCATCTGGGCGCCTATCAGGGCCATGGCAACGTCGCGCATCCCCATGGGGTCCTCGTGACCTGGGCGGTGCTTTCGGAGGGCGGCATCCAGGTCAACCGTGACGGCCGCCGGTTCTGGAACGAGCTGCAGGGCTATTCCGAGGCCGCGCGCACCGTGATCGCCCAGCCAGGGGGCGAGGCCTATGCCATCTTCGACAGCCGCATTGCCAGCATCGCGCGCCAGTTCGAGGATTTTCGCGCCGCCGAGGCCGCGGGCGCGATCGTGACCGCGGACACGCCCGAAGCATTGGCCGCGCGGCTCGATCTGCCCGGGGGCGCGCTGGTGGAGACGATGGTGGAGATCGAAGGCACGACGACCTGCAACTTCGGGCGGGTGTTCGACCCGACCAAACGGCTGCGCCCGCCCTATCACGGGGTGCGGGTGACCGGCGCGCTGTTTCACACCCAGGGCGGGCTCGACGTGACCGGCACGGGCCGTGTCAGGCGGGCGTCCGGCGGGCTGCTGCCGAACCTCTATGCGGTGGGCGGGGCCGCCTGCGGCGTGTCGGGGTCGGGCGATGACGGGTATCTGTCGGGCAACGGGCTGCTGAGTGCGGTGGTGCTGGGTCGGCTGGCCGGGGCGGCCTGAGCGCGCCCGGCGGTGCGCCTGTTCGACATTACCCAGCGCAAGACCACCCCACCTTTCCCCGACGCCCGCAATTCTCAAGTCTTCAAATATCCGCGCCGCAGGCAGGCCGGACCGCAGGTCCGGCCCCCGGCGATGGCCGCAGGCCAGCGCAAAACCTCGTGTCCGGGGGCACCAACGGAAACTCAGGCCGGGGTCTGCACCCGCCGCCACTTGCGCGCCCGCGCCTCCCAGGGTTGGACCAGCGCGTATTCCAGCGCCAGCATCACCGCCACGAAACTCAGGGCATAGGCCAGCACGTAGCCAGTCTCGAAGAGCTGGAAATAGAGGTGGATCTGGAAGCCCACCCCGTTGGACCGGCCGAGGAATTCCACCACCAGCACGATCTTCCAGATGACCGCCAGCCCGTTGCGCACGGCGGTGGAGATGAAGGGCGCGAGCTGCGGGATCAGCACGTGGCGCAGGCGTTTCCAGGCCGAAAACCGATAGACCCGCGCCATTTCCGCCACGTCCGGGTCGAGCGAGCGGACCCCTTCGCGCATGATCACGATCACCATGGCGGTCTTGTTCAGCGCCACCGCCACGATCGCCGCGGTCTCGTTCAGCCCGATCCACAGGTAGCACAGCACGATCACCACCAGCGCGGGCAGGTTCAGGAAGAACACCACCCAGGGGTCGAGCCATCGGTCCAGCGCGGGCATCTTGCCCAGCACCACGCCAATCACGCTGCCGATGCCCATGGCGAGGAAAAACGCGGCCGCGACCCGTTTCAGGGTCTGGGTGATGTGGAACACCAGCTCGCCGGAGCGCCACTCGCCCACCAGGATCGCCCAGACTTCCGCCGGGGGGGGCAGGACCGAGGAATCCGCCAGCCCCAACGCCGCGAGTTGCCAGGCGATGCCCAGCATCACCAGCGAGATCAGGGTCGTGCGCGTCTTCTCCGTCTTGGCCTTGATGTCCATGGGCGCAGTCTGGCACCTCGGCGGGCGCAGTCAAACCCTTGTGAGACATCCGGCTTTGCGACCTTGGTCCAATTCGCCCGCGCCGGGCGGGCTCCTAGGGTCGCGGAATGATGTCGGTTCTGATGCGTCTGGCCCTCGTGGCGCTCCTGCTCCTGCCCCTTGCCGGGCGGGCCGAGCCCCTGAGCCGCGAGGAGATGGCCGCGCAGATCCTGCCGCCCTTCACGCTTGGCGAGCCGCTGGGCGAGAACGAGGTGTGGTCGTTGCTCAATGCTGGCGGCACCCAGGCAGGCTACGTGTTCGAGACCGAACCCATGGCGCCCCTGCCGGGCTTTTCCGGCGCGCCGATCAACCTGCTGGTGCTGCTCGATCTGGAGGGGCGGTTCGAACACGTGGTGCTGCTGGAGCATAACGAGCCGATCTTCGTCTCGGGGCTCGGCGAGGCGCCGTTCCATGCGTTTTTCGAGCAGTACCGGGGGCGGTCGATTTCCGACAGCCTCGTGGTCGGCACGCCTTACGGGGGCGGCGATGCGGGGGGCGGGTTGATCTATCTCGACGGGGTGACCAAGGCCACGGCGAGCGTGCGGATCGCCCACGAGTCGATCCTCGCCGCGACGTTGCAGGTCGCACGACAGAAGATGCAGGGCGTGGCCACAGGCCCGCCCGCCTATCCGGACCCAAACAACGCCGAGATCCTGAGCTTTCAGGATCTGATCGATCAGGGCCTGCTGACGCGCACAGTGGTGAGCAACGCCGAGGTACAGGCGCAGTTCGCGGACACGATCTGGGAAGATGACGACCCCGCGGCGCTGGACGAACCCGAGGCGCCCTATCTCGACCTGTGGATCGCGGATCTCGGCCCGCCCGCCGTGGCGCGCGCGCTGCTGTCGGAGGACGGCTATGCGGAGTTGCAGGATTTCCTTGAAATCTCGGGCTCCGACGAGCCGATCCTGATGATCGAGACCGGGCGCCACGGCCTTGTCTCGGAAGATTTCGTGCGCAACACCGCGCCTGCCTGGCTGTCGGTCACGCAAGACGGGTTGCCCGTGGCCCTGCGCGACAGCGATATCCTGGTGGAGCTTCACCCGGATCTGCCCGACGCCCTGCAGGACGGGGTGGCGATGATTCTGCGCACGGACCGGCGGCTGGGCTTCGATCCGACCCGCGAATGGACCCTGGGAGTGGAGGCCGTGCGCAGCCACGGCATGCTGCAGCCCGAAATCGGCAGTGTGACCCTGACCGCCACCTATGCCTCGGACCCGCGCTTCTTCCTGCGGCCCGAGATCACCGGCCCCCTGCCGCCCTGGCAGGAGGCGTTGCTGAACCGCCAGACCGACCTGATCGTGCTGGCGGTGTTCCTGGCGGGGCTGCTGGCGCTCTTGGCGGCGCGGATGAACTGGCTGGCGGGGCTGGCGCAGTTCACGCCTGTCCGGCTGGGGATCCTCGCCTTCGTGACGGTGTTCATCGGCTGGTGGGGACAGGGGCAACTGTCCATCGTCACGGTGCTGGGGGTGCTGCGCACGGCGCTGGAGGGGGCGAGTTTCGCCTTCCTGCTTTATGACCCGTTCTCGCTGGTCATCTGGGGGGTGACGATCCTGGGCTTCGTGCTCTGGGGGCGGGGGCTGTTCTGCGGCTGGCTCTGCCCGTTCGGGGCGCTGCAGGAGTTTGCCCACCATGTCGGACGCAAGCTGCGCCTGCCCCGGATCGAGCCGACAGAGGCCTGGGACCGCCGCCTCAAGGGGCTGAAATACGTGGTGCTCGCCGGGCTGGTCGCCACGGTCCTGATCGCGCCGCAGCATGTGGACACGGTCGCCGAGGTGGAGCCGTTCAAGACCGCGATCACGGTCTTCTTCGTGCGCGAATGGTATTACGTCGCCTATGCGGTGCTGTGGCTGGGGCTCGCCCTGGTGCTGTTCAAGGGGTTTTGCCGCTATGTCTGCCCGCTGGGGGCTGTAATGGCACTAGGCGGGCTGCTACGCGGGCGCGACTGGATCGCCCGGCGGGCGGAGTGCGGCTCCCCCTGTCAGCTGTGCCGGGTCAAATGCGAGTACGGCGCCATCCAGCCCACGGGCGAGATCGCCTATTCCGAATGTTTCCAATGCCTCGATTGCGTGACGATCCATGACAGCAAGCAAATGTGCGTGCCTTTGATCCTGGAGGCGCGCAAGGACCAGCGTGTGAAGGGGGTGGCCGCGAAATGAACCTGCATCGGCGTCGGTTTCTCAGCATCAGCGCGGCGGCCATGGCCGCGGGCCCGGTCGCGGCGGCGGGCGCGGGCTTCACCCGTTGGCGCGGCGAGGCGCTGGGGGCGGAATGCGAGATCACCCTGCACGCCCCCCCGGGCAAGGCGCAGCCAGCCTTGGACGCGGCGCGCGCCGCCCTGCGCGCGGTGGAGGCGCAATTCAACCTCTATGATCCCACCTCAGCGCTGGCGCGGCTGAACGCGACCGGGCGGCTGGAGGCGCCGGAGCCGATGTTCCTGGCGCTGATGGAGTTGTCGCGGCAGATGTACGAGGCCACGGAAGGGCGCTTCGACCCGAGCATCCAGCCGCTCTGGTCCGCATTGGCCCGGGGCCTCGATCCCGAGACTGCACAGGCGCAGGTGGGCTGGTCGCGGGTGCGCTGGGACGCGGGGGCGGTGCGGCTCGCCCCCGGTCAGGCACTCAGTTTCAACGGGGTCGGACAGGGCTTTGCCACGGACCGTGTGGCCGAGACGCTGGCCGCCCATGGCATGGGCCGGTTGCTGGTCAATATCGGGGAGTTCCGCGGCGCGGGCGGGCCCTGGCGCGTGGGGCTGTCGGACCCGGCGCATGGGCTCGTCGGCACGCGGCAGATCACCGATGGGGCGATTGCCACCTCCAGCCCCCGGGCGCTGTCCCTCGGCGGGACGGCACATATTCTGGACCCGCTGGGGCGGCGCGTGCCGCGCTGGTCGACGGTATCGGTGGAGGCAGAGACCGCGGCGGTGGCGGATGCGCTCTCCACGGCGCTGTGCCTGATGCGGCGTGAAGAGATTGGCGCGGTGCGGGCACGGGTGCCCGCCCTGCGGCGGGTCACCCTGATCGATCATGCAGGCGATCTGGTCACCCTGTGAGCGTCGCTCAGTGGACGTGGACCGGCGACATCTCGTTCTGGCGCGCGAGCAGGAAGGCCGCGTCGCGGTCCGTCACCAGCGCTAGCCGCGCGCCGGAGGCGTCGTGCACGGCGTAGAGTTCGGACACATCTTCGAGCTGGGCGCGCACATTGGCGGGCAGCTCGCTCTGATCGACGGGGCGGACATAGACGATCGGGGCCGCCCCGGGGGTGTCGATATCGAAGTCATGGGTCATTTCGCACGTTCCTTCTTCTGGGGGTCCCGGGAAGGGGTGATCTGGATGGTCTGCACGACCGGCTCGGGCACGTCGCGCTTGAGGTCCACATGGAGCAGGCCGTTCTCCATGGTAGCCCCGCTGACATCGACGCCATCGGCCAGCACGAAGCTGCGCTGGAACTGGCGGGTGGCAATGCCGCGGTGCAGGAAGATCCGACCGTCGGTCTCATCGCGCTGACGGCCGCGGATCACCAGTTGCCGGTCCTCGACGGTGATCGAAAGGTCGTCTTCGTGAAAACCCGCGAGAGCGAGCGTGATCCGGTAGCGGTTCTCGGAGGCCTGTTCGATATTGTAGGGCGGATAGCCGTCATTGCCGGTCTTGGCGGTCCGCTCCACCAGGCGTTCGAGTTGATCGAAGCCCAGCAGGAAGGGGTGCGCGCCCAGGGTCATCTTCGTCATGGTCTATGTCCTTCGAAAAGCGACGTGGCGCCCCGGGCCCCGAAAGGCGACCCGGGGGCTGCATCTGAATATGGGGAGGCGCGGCGCGGGCTGCAAGGGTTTGACGCAGGCGCCCGGCGGGGCTTCCCCGGGCCCTGCAAACGCAGTAGACCTTGGAGCGTGGGCGAGAGGGAGTGATGGGCATGAATGGCACCGGCGCGATGAGCCGTGAAGAAGTGCTCAAATACGAGCTGGAGGTGCTGCGGCGCGAGCATCGCGATCTGGATGAGGCGATCGAGGCCCTGGGCGAACGCCCGGCCCCGGATCAGCTGACCCTCAAGCGACTGAAGAAGCGCAAACTGGCCCTGAAGGACCAGATCGCGCGGATCGAGGACGAGCTTTTTCCCGACATCATCGCCTGAGCCGGACGCCCGTGCCTCGCGATTGCCAATGGGGCGGGCATGGGTATAGTGCCGCTTCCCGAAGATGGAGAGGGATATGACCGTACCTGTCGGTATCATCATGGGCAGCCAGTCGGACTGGGCCACCATGCGCGAGGCCGCCGCCCTGCTCGACGAGCTGGGCATCGCCTACGAGACGAAGATCGTCAGCGCGCATCGCACGCCGGACCGGCTGTGGGAGTATGGCAAGACCGCGGCAGGCCGCGGGCTGAAGGCGATCATCGCCGGGGCCGGGGGGGCGGCGCATCTGCCGGGGATGATGGCCTCCAAGACCCGGGTGCCGGTGATCGGCGTGCCGGTGCAGACCAGGGCGCTGTCGGGGGTCGACAGCCTCTATTCCATCGTGCAGATGCCCAAGGGCTTTCCGGTGGCGACCATGGCGATCGGCGCGGCGGGCGCGGCCAATGGGGCGCTGATGGCGGCGGCGATTCTCGCCACCTCGGACGAGGCGGTGGCGGCCCGGCTGGAGGATTGGCGCGCGGCCCTTTCGGCGGCGATCCCCGAGGAGCCCAGCGATGACTGAGCCGCTGGCCCCCGGGGCGGTGATCGGGATCCTGGGCGGCGGGCAGTTGGGGCGGATGCTGTCCATGGCCGCGGCGCGGCTGGGATTTCGATGCCATATCTTCGAGCCGGGGGCCGCCCCGCCCGCGGGCCAGGTGGCCGAGGCGGTGACCACCGCCGGCTATGACGATCTGGACGCGCTGCGCCGGTTCGCCGAGGGCGTGGACGTGATCACCTACGAGTTCGAGAACATCCCCACCGCCGCGCTCGACGTGCTGGAGGCGCTGCGCCCGATCCATCCCGGCCGACGCGCCCTGGCCGTGAGCCAGGACCGGCTGACGGAGAAGGAATTCCTGCGCGGGCTCGGTCTGCAAACCACGCCCTTCGCGCCCGTCGACGACGCCGCGGGGCTGGAGGCCGCCCTTGCCGCCATCGGCACGCCCGCGATCCTCAAGACCCGGCGACTGGGCTATGACGGCAAGGGCCAGGCGCGGCTGACTGCGCCCGGCGACGCGGCGGAGGCGCTCGCGGCCATGGCCGGGGCGCCCGCGATCCTGGAAGGGTTCGTGGAGTTCTCCCACGAGGTGTCGGTGATCGCGGCGCGCGGGCAGGACGGGGCCGTGGCCTGTTTCGATCCCGGCGAGAACGTGCACCGGGACGGCATTCTGGCCACGACCACGGTGCCCGCGCGCCTCAGCCATGCCCAGCGCACGGATGCGGTGCTGCTGGCGGGGCGGATCCTGAACGCGCTCGACTATGTCGGCGTGATGGGGGTAGAGCTGTTCGTGACCCGCGGCGGGCTGATCGTGAACGAGATCGCGCCGCGGGTGCACAATTCCGGCCACTGGACCCAGACCGGCTGCGTCATAGACCAGTTCGAGCAGCATATCCGCGCCGTGGCGGGCTGGCCCCTCGGCGACGGGCAGCGCCATGCGGATGTGGTGATGGAGAACCTCATCGGGTCGGACATGGACCGGGTGCCGGAACTGGCCGCGGAGCGCGACGTGGCCCTGCATCTCTACGGCAAGGCCGAGACCCGGGCGGGCCGCAAGATGGGCCACGCCAACCGGATCATGCGCCCGGGCTGAGCCGGGCCCAAGATCCTTCTAAGGATCTTCGCCCCCCTCGCGCATCCGCCCCGCCCCGGGCGCAAAAGTCTTGAACAAGACTTTTGCCAAAATCCTTGCTCAAGGATTTTGGTCCCGATCAGGCGGGCGGGTTCAGCATCCGCCCCAGGGGACGGCCCGACAGGATATGGACATGCAGGTGCGGCACCTCCTGCACACCGAGCTCGCCCGCATTCGAGATCAGCCGGAACCCCTTCTCGCCCACCTCCAGCATCTCGCAGACCTTCGCGATGGTGCGGGTGTAATCCAGCACCTCTGCATCGGTCGCCGCGGCGGCGAAATGATCATAGCTGACATAGGGGCCCTTGGGGATCACCAGCACATGCACCGGCGCCTGCGGATAGATGTCGTGGAAGGCCAGGGTATGCGCGGTCTCCAGCACCGTCTTGTTCGGCAGCTCGCCGCGCAGGATCTTGGCGAAGATGTTCTCGGGATCGTAGGTATGGGCCATGGGCGTCCTCAGTCGGTGAAAAGATGGTCGGTGCGGGCAAGGCTCTCGGCCCGTATCTCCGGCACGCCGAAGAAGCCTGCAAGGGCCACGGCGTTGGTTTCGGCGGAATGGCTCTCGGACATGCGGTAGACCTCCGGGAAGCCCGCGTCGCGGATCCGCTCCCGCTCGAACGCGATCTCGGCGCGGATCGTGGGCACAAGCTCGCGCAGCACCGTGTCCGGGCTGTGATCGCTGGCCAGGCCCACGCGGCGGGCATGCCCGATCAGGTAGCTGTCGGAAAAGCCGCACTCGATCTCCAGCAGCTTGGTCCGCGACCGGTCGGTGAAGAAGTCCTGCATCAGGTCGATCGCACTGGGATCGATGCAGAGCGCCAGCCGGTCGGTCTGGTAATAGTCGAACAGCATCCGCACCAGGGCGCGGCGATGGCGCGCGCGCTTTTGCAGGGTTTTCTCGATCCCGCCCAGGTCCGGCAGCACGCAATCCTCTTCGTGAAAGGCGAAAGCCACGCCCTGAACGTCCAGCTCTTCCTGCGCGCGGGCGAGCACTCGCTTGGCCACGTGCCATTTCTTGCACGCGATCAGCAGCAGCTCCCGCTCCCGGCCCAGACTGCCCTCGGCCTCCCAGAAGCGCGGGACGTAGCGCCGCCCGACCCGGCCCTGCCCGGTCAGGAAGGCATGGAGCCGCTTGCCTTCCCCCGAGATCGCGAAGCTGCGGCCGGTCTCGGCCCAGAGCGCGCCGAGCCGGTCCTTGAGCTCCTGCGCCTCGGCGGAAATCTTGCGGGCGAAAAGGAAATCCTGCCCCAGCAGCAGGTCGTAGTGGTCGTTGTAGAAGGTCACCGGCATCCCGTAATCGGAGAACATCAGGAAGGTCGGCGTGCGGCTTTCGATCTCCGCCTCGGGGATCAGGTGACGCACAAGGGTCTGGAAGAAGGTTTCGTCCGGAATCCAGGTGGTCGAGAAGAAGCGCACCACATCCGGACGCTCGGCGCAGAAGGCCAGCAGGGTTTCGACCGTGGCGCGGCGCAGGCACCACCATTGCGAGCCGATATGCACCTTGATCCCCTCGGGCACCTCGCGGGCAAGCTTGAGCGCGCGCTGCACCCCGAGGGAGGCGTAGAAGAGCCTCTTTTGCTCGCGTTCGTTGAACCAGTGACGATAGTAGAGCCGGTCTTCCTGCATCCCCGTCCGGATCCAGCCGGAGGTGAAGAAATCAACCGCCTCGATATAGTCGCAGTCGCGCTTGTCCAGAAAGGCGTGGGCATATTCCGCGGTCTTGATCGGCATGCAGTCGCCGGAGACCATGTAGAAATGGGTGGCGTCGGGCCAGGTGGTCACGGCGGCACGCAGAGCCTCCAGCGTCGCGGCCACGAGCGACCATTCCCCCCAACCACATTTGATCCGTCGCCTGGCGAAGACCACGTTGGGCGCGTCCTGCAAGGCCGCGTGAATGGCGGTGAAATCGACCTCCGGGGCGCGCGCGTCGAAATGGATCGCCACGTAGTCGCCGGCCGAGACCAGGCGCCGGGCCTGGGCGATGACCGCGTCCGGGTCCTTGTGACAGAGAAGGATGAAGGCAATTCTTGCCAAGCGCGCGACCTCGGGTTCGCTGTTTTTCCGCTTTCATAGACCGCAAGAGTCCTTGATAAATCAATGATACATTCACGGTTTTCTGCAACCGTGGCGCGCAGAGCGGAGGCAAGATGGGATTTCCCGGGACCTGGATGACCGAAAGCGGCACCCTGATCTACAGGGTGGTGCCGAAATGCGCCTGCTCGACCATCGGGCAGATCATGTATTACTCCGACAATGGCGCGTTTTTCGATGGCGACATCCATGACAGCAAGGACAAGCTGCACAAATGGGGCCAGGAGGACAGCCGCCCGGTGATCGAGGCGGGCATCCGCGCCCATGAGGCGCGCATCTTCACCTGCGTGCGCAACCCCTACACCCGCATCCTGTCGGCGTTTTTCGACAAGATCGCGGGGATACAGCGCAACGGCAACCGATACCGCGGCAAGCTGGTGCCGATGCTGACCCAGAAATATGGTGTCCAGGTGGAGGGCGATTTCGACCAGATCGCGAGTTTCCGGCGATTTCTGCTCTTTGCCCGGGACACGATCCAGTATCGCCGCCCGATGGACCCGGATATCCACTGGTCGGCCATGTCGGGGCATGTCTCGACCCTGGTGACCAATGGCGGGCGCTACGACCAGATTTTCTTCACCGAGAGGTTCCAGGACGGGATGGGCCGCGTGCTGGAAGGGATCGAGACGCCCCATCCGGTCGACCTGCCCCGGATCCCGCGGTTCAACGAATCCGAAGGGCACGGGCCCAAGCGGCTTCATCCGGTGGAGGATTACTTCGACGATCTGTCGATGCACCTGATGCTGGAGATGTACAAACAGGATTTCGAGTTGTTCCGCTACGATTTCGACACCCCCGCGAACAAGATGCCCACGGGAGAGATCGACCTCGACGAAGTGCACGCCAAGCTCGGGCCGCGCGCGGTGGCCTGAGCCGCGCTCAGCCTATTGCGGGGTCAGGGCGTTCTGATAGGCCCGCTGCAAAAGGGCGCGGGCGCTGCCGGGTCCGCCATCGGCGTCCACGTCGGAATTCAGGAACAGCACACCGACCATGGCCGGACCTGCCCCGTTGCCCGCCCCGCCCAGGAAGATCGCCGCCGAGGTACCGGTCTGGCCGCAGCCATTGTCGTTGCACCCGCCCCAGGCGCCGTTCTTTTCCATCCAGAAGCTATTGGAATTGTCGATGCCGAGGCCGCGCATCTGCATCTGTTGCGCCATGGGCGGCGTGATGTCCTCGCGCAGGATCCGCCCGTCCCGTTGCAGCACCGAGGTCAGCACCGCCGCCATGTCCGCCGCCGACACGTACCAGCCCGCGGCTCCGCACGCGTCACGCACATCGCCCCAGTCCATGCCGCCACCGGTCTCGCCGCGATTGTAGCCGAAGGCGTGATCCCCCGTGCCCTGCGGGCGGCAGCCTGTGCCGGTGGCCCCGACGGGCCGGAACACGAAAGTGTTGATCAAGTCCTCGTAGGCGGTGTCATAGGCCCCGGGTGCCGCGATGCCGGTCACCGCCCCGGCCACCCGCGGCAGAAGCACGCGCATGAGCGCGGTGTTGTAGTTGGAATAGCAGGGCATCTGTGCAGTGTTCACCGGGTTCGGCGGGTTCTGCACGTTCGCGGGCTGGCAGGCGGTGGTCCAGCCTGGATCGACCTGCTGCTCCATGAAGGCGCGCAGGGCGGCGAAGTCCTGCTTGATATTGCCGTAATCCATGATGCCCGAGCGTTGGCCGAGCAGGTCGTCGAAGGTCAGGCCCTGGAAATACGGGTCCACGTCCCAGTCGGGCGGAAAGAACGGGCCGATCTGGTCGAAGATGTCCATCCCGTTATCGGCCAGCACCGCGAGGGTGCCGAGCGCCGTGATCCATTTGCTGACACTGGCCACGGTGATCTTGGTCTCGCCGGTGAAGGGCAGACGCCCATCCTCCGACCGCCGCGCCAGCCCGCCGCCACCCGAATGGGGGTACTGACCCAGCGCGAAGCCGTAACCCTGCACCCGCCCGTTCGTGAGCCTGCGCAGCTCTTTCTCCACCGCGCAGCTGGAGGTGCATTGCCCGCCGCTGCACTCGCGGCGATTGGGCGGGATCAGGGCCACGTTCTGCCAGGCGGCCGGCACCAGTGGCGTGATCCGGGTGGGCGAGATCGGGCTCTGGCTGGCGGGGCCTTTCCAGTCCAGCTGCACCCGCAGTTCGGCCCCGCACATCTGCCCGTGGCGCGCCCGCCATGTGCGCACCTGCTGGCGCGCGGGCAGTTGGCTCTCGGCCGGGGGCAGGATCGCGTGCAGCCGAACTTCGCGGACCGTGGCATCGCCGGGCTTGAGCACGGGGATCTCGACCACCTGCTGCTGACGGTAGAGCAGGCTGTTGTCCTGCACGCGCAGGAACATCGGGTCGGTAGGCTGGGAGCCGGCGTTTTCCGCACGGATCGTGACGTCCATATGGGTGTTGTAGAGCTGGGTCAGGCGGATCTGCCCGATACTCTCGGTCTTGCGTTCCAGCGTGACCGTGGGAAACACCGCGCCCGCGCCGAAATCCGTGGGCGGCGCGATGTTGTCCGGGCTGAGCTGGGTGATCCGCACCGGACTGGCGCCGCCACCGATCCTGGCCCCCTGTCCGTCCAGCGGCCAGAGGCGGATCTCGAACTCCACGTTCTGTGCAGGCGGGCTGGGCAACAGGAAGGTGTTTGCGGCAAGGGTGAAGCTGCGCGTGCGGCCCTCGTCGGGAACCGGGGTGAGGATGCCGCTGGCCACCAGTGCGGCGGTATCGCTGCGCGTCACCTCCCAGCGGGCAGAGACGGCGGTGTCGACCCGGACGCCCCATTCGAACCGCAGGGCTTGCGGGGCCGTGACCGACAGGTCCTTGCGCAGCTGGACGAATTCGCCCGAGCCGACGATCAGGTCGAGATCCGCCGACAGCAGGGCGATCGGCCGGTCCGGCAAAAGATCAGGGCGAATTTGCAGGCCCGGTTGCAGTTGCAGGTTCGATTGGGCTTGGACCGGGACGGCGCAGACAATACCAAGACACACGGTCAGAATGCGAAAAATACGCATGACGGTCTCCATCAGAATAAATTGGGCGGGTACGAAAAGTACCCTGGAAATCACTTCTTCAATGCAAGCATCATAGCATGAAAAAGCCCCGGACGCATCCTTGCGGCGCCCGGGGCATTGGCAGTGGCGCGGCTTTGCCTACTGGCCGAGCGCGATGCCTTCGCGGCGCGGGTCGGCGCCGCCGATCAGGGTCTCGCCCACCGCGATGGCGTGCAGACCGGAGGTCAGGCCCCGGGCATTGACCTCGAACCCCAGCTCGGTGAGCGGGGTGGCGAGATCCTCGGCGGTTGTGCCTTCTTCCACATCATAGGTGCCGAAGCGGTTGACCAGGTGCGGCAGCGCCACGGCGGCCTGCGGGTCCATGCCCCAGTCGAGATGGGCGATGATCGTCTTGGCCACGTAGCCGATGATGCGGCTGCCGCCCGGCGAGCCCACGACCAGCACCGGCGCGCCGTCCTGCATCACGATGGTCGGCGCCATGGAGGACCGCGGCCGCTTGCCCGGCTCCAGCCGGTTGGCGATGGGGACACCGTCGCTGTGGGTGCGGAAGGAGAAATCCGTCAACTCATTGTTGAGCAGGAACCCCCGCACCATCAGCCGCGAGCCAAAGCCGTTCTCGATGGTGGTGGTCATGGACAGGGCGTTGCCGTGGCTGTCCACGATGGAGATATGGGAGGTCGAGGGCAGCTCGATACTCTTGTCATCGGCCCAGTTCAGCGCATGGTCGAACTCCGGCGCGCCCGGGGCGACCTCTGCCAGGGCCGCGTCGGTGTCGAGCAGGGCCGCGCGCTCCGCCAGGTAGGCGGGGGCGACGAGCCCCTCGGTCGGGACGGGGACGAAGTCGCTGTCGGCCATGTAGCGACCCCTGTCGGCGAAGGCGAGCCGCGAGGCATCCCCGATCAGGCGCCAGGCCTCCGGGCTGTCGGCGCCCAGCGCGGCCAGGTCATAGCTGTCGAGCATCCCGAGGATCTGCCCCACGGTCAGCGCCCCGGAGGACGGCGGGCCCATGCCACAGACATCATGCGCGCGGTAGACCACGCAGACGGCGGGGCGTTCCTTGACCTCGTAGATGCCGAGATCGGTCATCGACAGGACGCCGGGATTGCCCGGCGCGGTGCGGACCGTGGCGACGATGTCGCGGGCGATCTCGCCGGTATAGAACGGAGCCACGCCCAGGGCCGCGATCTGGCGCAGGGTGTCGGCATAGGCCGGGTTGGTCAGGGTATCGCCCTCGGCCAGCGGGGTGCCGCCGGGCAGGAAGTAATCGCGCGTGGTCTTGAAACGCGACAGCCGCTCGGCGTCGTTGGCCACCAGCGTCGCCAGGCGTGGCGAGACCGGAAAGCCGCCCTCGGCCAGGTCGATCGCCTCGGAAAACAGGCTCGCCCAGTCCTGGTTGCCCCATTTCGCATGGGCCTCGGCCATCAGCGCGGGCGTGCCCGGCGTGCCCACCGAGAGCCCGCCGACCACCGCGTCGAAGAACTGAAGCGGCTCGCCCGCCTCGTCCTGGAACAGGGTCGGCGTGGCCGCCAGGGGCGCGGTTTCGCGCCCGTCGAGCGTGGTGATCTCGCCCGAGGCGCCATCGTACCAAACGAGGAACGCACCGCCGCCGAGGCCGGAGGATTGCGGCTCCACCAGCCCCAGAACGGCCTGCACCGCGACCATGGCGTCGGCGGCGGTCCCGCCCGCGGCCAGAACCCGCGCCCCGGCCTCAACCGCATGGGGGTTGGCGGCGGCGACCATCCAGTCCTGCGCTTGGGTCGGCGTGCCTGCCGCCTTGGCGTCCAGCGCGGCCCGGGCCGCGTCCGAGACCGTGGCGAAAGGCCCGGTGGCCGCAGCCCCCTCGGGGGCGACGGCATCGGCGGCCTCCTGGGCGGAGACCGCGGTCGCGCCAAGGATCAGCGCGGCGATCACTGCTGTCAGATGTGTCATGGTTCCCTCCCGTTTCGACGCAAAGGTACGCGCGGAAGGGTCTTGTGCCAACCGGGATTACCCCGGCGTTAACCAGTTCTTTGCCTTTTGCCGCGAGGCTCGGGCCGAGTTGAGCCCGGGAGTCATCGTGCCACGCGCAAACCTTCGTCGCCGGTTATGGCCATTTCGCTTCGGGCGGCAGGCTCATGAGCACGGCCGTGGCGTCATGCCCGGTCTCAAGCCCGAACTTGGTGCCCCGGTCATAGACCAGGTTATACTCGGCATAGAGGCCGCGATGGACCAGCTGCGCCTCCTTGTCGGCGTCGGTCCAGGGCAGGTTGCGATTGCGCTCGGTCACCGGCAGGAAGGCCGGCAGGAAGGCGCGGCCCACGTCCTGGGTGAAGGCGAAATCCGCCTCCCAGTCGCCGGTATTCCGGTCGTCGTAGAAAATGCCGCCTACGCCGCGCGCGCGCCCGCGATGGGGCACGAAGAAATACTCGTCCGCCCAGGCCTTATACTTGGGGTAAAGCGCCGGGTCATGCTTGTCGCAATAGTCCTGCAACACCTTGTGGAAATCCGCCGTATCCTCGGGTTTCTCGATACAGGGGTTGAGGTCCGAGCCGCCGCCGAACCACCAGGTCTGCGGGGTCCAGAACATCCGCGTGTTCATGTGGACCGCCGGGGCATGGGGGTTGCGCATATGGGCGACAAGGCTGATGCCCGATGCCCAGAAGCGCGGGTCGGTGTCCATGCCCGGCACGCCCTTGCGCGCGGCCATTGCGGCCTGGGCACGCGGGGCCAGCGCGCCATAGACGGTGGAGATGTTGACGCCGACCTTCTCGAACACGCGCCCGCCGCGCATCACGCTCATCAGGCCGCCGCCCGCATCCGAGCCATCGTCCGAGGCGCGGGTCGTTTCCGTGACTTCGAACCGGCCCGGCGCAAGATCGGCGAAGGGGCCCTCGGTCTGGGTGTCCTCCAGCGCTTCGAAAGCGGCCACGATCTCGTCCCGCAGGGTGCGGAACCACGCAGAAGCGCGGGCTTTGCGCTCGGTGAAGTCTTCGGTCATCTCGGTCTCCTTGGTCTGGCTCTTTGGCTAGCAGATTCAAAAATCGGTGTCAGGTGGAAATGACAGCACGAATTTTCCTGCTCGCGCCCCTGCTCGCGGCCTGCACGGTGCCGGTCGAAGACGCCTGTTTCGCGCAAGCCACGCGGGAGCTGGCGACGGTTCACGCGCTGATCGCGCAGGCCGAGGATGCCGCTGCGCGGGGCTACCGCCGGGTGGACGAGACCTGGGTCGATCTGGACGTGTCGGATTGCTATGCGACCCTGTCGCCGCGCAGCATCTGCACCACGCAATACGAGACCCGGCGCGGGCGGGCCGTGGCGGTGGATGTGGCCGCGGAGGAACGGATCGCGGCCGACCTGCGCGCCCGGCTGCCCGGGCTGAAGGCGCGGGCGCGCACGGACTATGACGCCTGCATGGCTAGTGCGCAGGCTCCGTGACCGGGTCGAGCAAGGTGCGCCCGCCGTCGATGGTGATGACCTGCCCGGTGACGAAGCCCGACCCGGCGGAGGCGAGGTATTGCACCGCGTCGGCCACTTCAGACGACTTGGCGATCCGCGACATGGGTGTGCAATCCACGATCTCGCCGCGCAGGGACTTGTTGTCTTTCAGAACGTCCTTGAGGCTGGCACTCATCACACTGCCGAAGGCCACGGCGTTCACCCGGATGCGGTGCCCGGCCAGCGCCACCGCCATGGAGCGCGTCATCTGGTCCAGGGCCGCCGAGGCGATGGAGTAGCCCAGCAGTTGCGCATGGGTCTGGCGCGCAGCGATGGAGGACAGGTTGACGATGGCGCCCGCGGGCTGTTCCTCGTCCTCGTCCTCGGACTGCTTGATCATCCGTTTCGACACCAGCTGGCTGAGCCGCAGGGCAGTCATCAGGTTCTGCTCCAGCATCTCCTCGACATTGTCGTGGTCCGGGTCGAGCGGGTCCGAACTCATCATCTGGCGACTGGCATTCACCAGGATATCGACCCGGTCGAAGGCGTCGATCGTGGCCGAGAGCAGGTTGGCCTGGGTCAGCCGTTCCCGCAGATCCCCGGCATAGTAGCGCGCGCTGCCGCTGTCCTCGCCCATCTTGCCGACCTCGTCCTTCAGCCGCGTCTCGTCGCGATCCGCGAACATCACGTTCGCCCCGTGATCCACGAATTGCCGCGCGATGGCGAGGCCCACCCCGTTCGCCGCCCCGGTCACGATGGCGGTTTTTCCGGAAATAGAGAAGGACATCGGTCGTCTCCAAGCAGGGTGTGAGGGGGGTCAGGAGGCGCGCGCGGCGCCGGTCTGGCGCGGCTTGCGCGCATGGAAGATCTTGTAGCCCTGCGCCTCGGTCACGGGCTGGGCTTCGCCGAAACATTCGGCGAGGGTGTGCTCATAGGGCAAATGCCGGTTTGCGACAAGCCCGAGCACGCCGGAGGGCTTCAAGAGCCGCGCGGCCGTGCGCAGAAACATGTGGCCGATCGCCGGGTCGGCCTTGCGCGAGGTGTGGAAGGGCGGGTTGCACAGGATCGCGTCATAGCGTTTGCCGGGGGCGAAGACCGCCGCGTCCTCCCAAAGAAACCTTGCGCGCGGATCGTCGACATTGCGGCGCGCGGCCTCCAGCGCGTCGAACTCGGCCTCCACCAGATCCATGCCGGTGACCTGCCCCGAGGCAAGCGCGGCCTTGGCCAGATACCCCCACCCGGCCCCGAGATCGAGCACGTCGCCCTGCAACCGCGCGGGCAGATGGGCCGCCAGCAGCGCCGAGCCCGCATCCACCGCCCCGGCGGAAAACCCCGCGCGCGCGGTCACCCAGCCCTCGGGCGATGTCAGCGGCGGGGTCAGCGGCGCCAGATCGGGCAAGGGGTCCGGCACCCGCCCCCAGAGCAGTTTGCCATGGGCCTTGGCATAGACCTCGACCCCCGTCAGCAGGGATTTCGCGAGCTTCACCAGGCTGTCGACGCCGTCGGTCTTCTGCCCGTCCAGAACGATCAGCCCGCCGGGCCCGACCCGGCCGATCGCCTCGGCCAGCAGCGCGCGGGCATGGTCCTTGGCCCGGGGCACGCAAACGAGGGCCGTCGCGAACGCGCCGTCGGCCTGCGGCTGCACAAGGGCGCCGCGGCGTTCCCAGGCGGTAACATCGGGACGAAATCCGTGGACGATCTGGACCCGGTCCTCCGGCAGCCCTTCGAGCCCGGGCGGCGGGCGCAGGGCGAGTACCGGGCCGTCTGGCCACTTCAGAAGACCCGCGTCCAGGGCCAGCCGTAATCGTTGTGCTGTCATGGGCTGCGCCGGGGCGCTATTCCTTTTCCATCGTGCACTGCAGCGGATGCTGGTGCCGGCGGGCGAAATCCATCACCTGGGCGACCTTGGTCTCGGCGATCTCGTAGGAAAACACCCCCACCACCGCCACGCCTTTCTTGTGCACGGTGAGCATCAGCTCGACCGCCTGGCCGTGGGTCATGCCGAAGAACCGCTCCAGCACATGCACGACGAATTCCATGGGCGTGTAATCATCGTTCAGGATCAGAACCTTGTAGAGCGGAGGTTTCTCCGTCTTGGTTCTGGTCTTGGTGATGACGCTGGTATCGTCATTGGGCGTGCCGGGTTCATCAGACATCTGGATCGGGGTGTTTCCTGTCATTCGCAGCCACTCTGGTGTTGCGTGTCAAACTGGCAATATAAGTGTAGAGGCCCGTGTGAAAAGAGCAACCCGGGCTCAAGCCGAACAAAACCGCCCCCGTGCTGCGCTTTGACCAACCGAGGCCCACGATTGTCCACCCCGATCACGACCATCGGCTTCGATGCCGATGACACGCTCTGGCAGAACGAGCAGTTCTTCCAGCTTACCCAGGAACGATTCGCGGAGCTTCTGGCCGAGTTCGCCGAGCCCGACCACCTGATGGAGCGGCTGCTGGCGGCCGAGCGGCGCAACCTCGGCCATTACGGGTTCGGGATCAAGGGGTTCGTGTTGTCGATGATCGAGACGGCGCTGGAGGTGACCGAGCACAAGGTGCCGGGCGAGGTCATAGCAGAGCTGCTCGCCGCAGGGCAGGAGATGCTGCAGCACCCGATCCACCTGCTGCCCCATGTGGGCGAGACGGTGGCGACGCTGGCCGCGGAGTTCGAGCTGGTGCTCATCACCAAGGGCGACCTGCTGGACCAGGAGCGCAAGCTGGCGCAATCGGGGCTGGGGGAGTTCTTCGACGCGGTGGAAATCGTGTCCGACAAGACGCCCGCCACCTATGCCCGCGCCTTTGCCAAGGCCCCCCATGGGCCGGCCGGCGCGATGATGGTCGGCAACTCGCTGAAGTCCGACGTGTTGCCCGCGCTGGCGGCGGGGGCCTTCGCCGTGCATGTGCCCCATGACCTGACCTGGGTGCTGGAACAGGCCGAGTCGCCCAAGGGGGCCCATCGGTTTTTCGAGTTGCCCGATCTCGGGGGGCTGCCCGGGCTGATCGAAGGGCTGCGCCGCTAGATGCTTGCGCCTTGTGGCGCGCGGGCCCCAAGATATGGGTTTCAAGGCGCGAATTATCCGGATTCAGACCAGGATAAACCGTTTCTTCACGAAGATTTGCGTGCTATCCTTCATGTAATAAACGCGGTGCGTCCAACGAGGCGCGCCCAGAGGCAGAATAGGATCGAGTTGACATGGCACGTCCGTGGCTGGAAGGATTCCGAATAATTGCAATTGTGTGTGTGTGCCTGGGGATGCAAATCTCGGCACACCCCGTACAGGCCGCGCCCTACGCGGCGATGGTGATCGATGCCCGCACCGGCGAGGTGCTGCATTCGCGCAATGCCGACACACGCCTGCACCCTGCATCCCTGACCAAGATGATGACCCTCTACATCGCCTTCGAGGCGGTGCGGATGGGCGAGATCGGCCTGGACACGAAGGTCCGCATCTCGAAAAAGGCCGCCGCCGAGCCGCCCTCGAAACTGGGATTGCGACCGGGGCAGCAAATCGCCCTGCGGTACCTGATCCGGGCCTCGGCCGTGCGGTCGGCCAATGACGCGGCCACGGCCATCGGGGAGGCGATCTCCGGCTCCGAGGCGGCGTTCGCGCGGCGCATGAACCGGACCGCCAAGGCGCTGGGGATGAACAGCACGACCTTCAAGAACGCCCATGGCCTGACCGAATCCGGCCATTTGTCCACGGCGCGCGACATGACCACCCTGGGGCGGCACCTGTTCTACGACTACCCCGAATACTACAACCTGTTCTCCCGCCGCTCGACCGACACCACCATGGGCACCGTGGCCAACACCAACCGGCGGCTTCTGAACGCCTATCGCGGCGCGGACGGGATCAAGACCGGCTATACCCGTGCCGCGGGCTTCAACCTCGTGGCCTCCGCCGAGCGCGGACAGGAACGGATCATCGCCACGGTGTTCGGCGGACGGTCCTCGGCGACCCGCAACCAGCGCGTGGCCGAACTGCTCGACCTCGGCTTCCAGCGGGCCCCGAGCGTGGCCAGCGTGCGCAAGCCCGCCCCGCCCCGCTATGACCGGGCCTTTGCCCAGGCGACCCGCACGGACCTGGCGCTGGCCAAGAGCCCGCGTCCGGCGGCCCGGCCGCAGCCGGTGGCGACCCTGGTCGCGGAAACCGTCGCCCCCCAGGTGGACAGTGCCGAAGAGCTGATCGCGATGCTGGCGCCCTCGGTGTCCGACGCGGTCAAGACAACGACCGAACAGCTCGCCGCCGAGGACGGATCGGCCGAGGTGGCCAATGCGCCCGAGCCAGAGGCAGGCTTTGCCGAGATCCCGGTCGCCCAAGGGGCCGCAGCCCCGGTGATGCCGCGCCCCCTGCCCGTGCCCGAGCCGCGGCGTTTTGCCGATGTGGACCCGGATGTGCAGCCCGAAGTGGTCACGCGGATCTCGACCTCGGGCGGGCGCCAATGGGGCATCCATATCGGCTCCTACACCACCCGCTACCAGGCCGAGCGCGTTCTGCTGAAGATCGCGCTGAAGGAGACCGGCACGCTGGACGAGGCGCTGCGCAAGGTCGCGCGCAAGGGCGGCATGTTCGATGCGAATTTCGTCGGGATGAGCGCCGAAAGCGCGGAGCTGGCCTGCAAGCGCCTGACCGCGCAGAACATTCCCTGCGCGCCCATGAGCCCGACTTCCTGATACGCACTGCCACTCACGGAGCGTACCGCCCCGTCGGGACCGAGGTCCTGGCGGGGCTTTTTTCTGCCTGGGCGTCGGGTGGGCGGATCAGTGCTTGGGGCGGTCGTCGAATTCGTCCGACAGGATGCGGTTGGCATCCCCGTCCGGGTCGTCGAACTGCCGCGACTTCACCATCCAGTAGAAGCCTGCAAGCCCGATCCCCCCCAGGGTGAGCGAGATCGGAATGAGATAGCTGAGAACTTCCATGGGCTCAGCGTACACGCAATGCGTTCAGACTGACAGTGATGGATGAGACCGACATGGCCAGCGCCGCGATCAGGGGCGTGGCGAGCCCCGCGATGGCCAGCGGCACGGCCACCACATTGTAGACGGTCGAAATGGTGAAATTCTCGCGGATCAGCTTGGTGGACTTGCGCGCGGTCTGCAGCATGTCGGCCAGCGGCGACAGGTCCTGGCCCAGCAGCACGATGTCCGACGCGACCCGGGCGGCGTCCAGCGCGCTGGCCGGCGAGACCGACGCATGGGCCGCGGCCAGGGCGGCGGTGTCGTTCAGCCCGTCGCCCACCATCAGCACCTTGTGCCCGGCCTCGCCGCGGGCGGTGACATGGGCGGCCTTTTCCTCGGGGCGGCACTCGGCGCGGTAGTCGGTGATCCCGAGCTCCCGGGCGACCCGCGCCACGGCCCCGGGCGCATCCCCGGACAGCAGGCTGACCTTCAGCCCGCGCGCCTGCAGGGCCGCCACGGCCTCCGCCGCGCCGGGGCGCAGGGCATCCTTGAACTCGAAGGCCACCGGCGCCGCCTGCCCGATCCGGAGCCAGGTCGCGGTCACGTCCCCCTGCGCGGCCCCGACCCAGTCGGCCCGCCCGAGGCGCACCGGCTGATCCTGCCAACGCCCCTCGACCCCGTAGCCGGGCACTTCGCGCAACTCGGTGACCTCTGCGCTGGCCCCACCTGCGTCGGTGGCGGCAATCGCCCGCGCCAGCGGGTGCGCGGACCCTTGCGCGAGCGCCCGGGCAACCGCAAGGTCCCGGGCCGCGATCCGGTCGGCATTCTCCAGAATCGGCTGGCCCAGGGTCAGGGTGCCGGTCTTGTCGAACACGACCTCGTCGACCTCGGCCAGACGCTCCAGCGCCGTGCCGCTCTTGATCAGCAGCCCGCGCCGGAACAGACGCCCGGAGGCCGCCGTGACCACCGCGGGCACCGCGAGGCCCAGCGCGCAGGGGCAGGTGATGATCAGAACCGCACTGGCGATGTTGAGCGACAGGCGCAGATCCATGGAATAGAGCATCCAGCCCAGCCCGGTCAGCGCCGCCAGGATATGCACGCCGGGCGCATAGAGCCCCGCCGCCTTGTCCGCGAGGGAGGTGTATTTCGACCGGGCGTTCTCGGCCACGGCCACGAGTTCGGCCATCCGGTGCAGGGAGCTGTCCTGCCCCGCCGCCGTCACCCGCAGGGTCAGTACCCCGGTCAGGTTCATCTCGCCCGCCGACACCGGCGTGTCGGGCGCCGCGTGAACCGGCAGGCTCTCTCCGGTCAGAAGCGACCGGTCCAGCTCGGACACCCCGTCCACGACCAGGCCATCGGCGGGCACGCGGGAGCCGGGCGTCACCCGGATCAGGTCGCCCACCGTCAGATCGGCCACCACGGTCTTCACCTCGGTGCCGCCCACCAGCTTGATCGCCCGGGGCACTTCCAGCGCGGCAAGCTCCTGCGCGGCCGAGCGGGCCGAGGCTCGGGTGCGGAAATCGAGATAGCGCCCCGCGAGCAGGAAGAAGGTCAGCGAGACCGCCGCGTCGAAATAGGCGTGCGCGCCGGAATTGGCGGTCTCGTAGAGCGACATGCCCACCGCCAGCAGGATCGCCAGCGAGATCGGCACATCCATGTTGAGCCGCCCGGCCTTCAGCGCGCGCCAGGAATTGGAAAAGAACGGCTGGGCGCAGAACCCGATGGTCGGGATCGCGATGGCGGCGGAGATCCAGTGGAACATGTCCCGGGTCGCGGCCTCGGCGCCGGACCAGACAGCCACCGACAGCAGCATGATGTTCATCATGGCAAAGCCGGACACCGCCAGCCGCATCAGCAGGTCACGGGCCGGACGGTCGGCCTCGGCATTGCCGAGTTGGCCGGGGTCGAGCTCGTAGGCCTCGAACCCCTTGTCGGTCAGAAGCTGCGCGAGCGCTTCGGGGGTGATCCCTTCCTCGGCGTCGATCAGAACCCGTTTGCGGGTCAGGTTGACCCGGGCCCCGACCACGCCGGGGGTTGCGTCCAGCAGGCGCTCGACCCCCGAGATACAGGACGCGCAATGGATCCCCGGCAGGCTGAGCACGATGCCCCCGCGCACGGGGCGCTTGCTCAGCTGCTCGGCCAGCGGCGCGGCCGCGCAGGCCGGGCAGGCGGAGTTGGCCGAGGGGCCGAGGCTATGCGCGCTCAGATCCGACATCTCATCCCTTCACGTAAAAGACCATGCGCTGCCTGAACTGCGTGCCGTCCTCGGCCTGGGCCACGAGACGGATGTTCCAGTTGCCCCCGTCCAGGTCGACCGGCGCGGTGAAGTCGCGGCCGGTCCAGCGGAAGGGCGGCGTCTGGTCGTCGCGGACATGGGTGGACCGGCCGAGCGTGACGCTGAGCAGCTCCGCGCGCACGGGCTGGCCCTGCCTGTCGGTGAAGACCAGGTGCAGCACCCCGTCGTCGAGCCGCACATCGGTGGTCCAGCCCAATGCCTGTTGAGAGGCGCGGTTCTTGTCGAAATTCTGGCTGGCGACGTAGCTGTTCTTGACCTCCAGGCCGGGGAAGGTGCCGATCGCGTTATAGGCCATGGTCAGGTTGACGGTGATGATCACCCCGAACGCGCCCAGCATGACCATCAGCATGTGACGCCCGGTGAATTCCTTTTCCTGCGACTTGCTCATTGGCTGCCCTTTCCGTTGAATACAGTGTCCTTGTAGGCGCGCTCGCCCGTCGAGAGGTCCTCCACCCAGAGGCGGAATTCCGTGCGGTGGTTTTCGACCGCGTCCGAGCCGCGCGGGCCGATCACGTAGACGCGCGACAACTGGGTGCTGTCGGCGGGGACCATGACCCAGTTGGTGTCCGACCCCTCGATGTCGAGCATCAGCTCCGCGGCGGCGGGATCCTGCGCCTCGACGGTCAGGTCGAAACGCCGGTCCTCGCCATGCTTGTTGAGCAGGCGCACCTCGTAGGTGTTGCGGATGTCGCCATTGGCGAGGGTCACGAAGGTCGGGTTGCGCACGGGGGCGACGGTCATCTCGATATCCGAGCGCAAGAAGAGCGCGACGACCAGACCGACGCCCACCCCGGCCCAGAGCACGGTATAGAGGAGGGTGCGCGGGCGCAGGATGTGCTGCCACGGGCGCCGCCCGGTCTTGCCCGACCTCTCCAGGGTTTCGTCGGACAGGGCGAGGTAATCGATCAGGCCCCGGGGCTTGCCGATCTTCTCCATGATGTCGTCGCAGGCGTCGATGCACAGGCCGCAGGTGATGCACTCCATCTGCTGGCCGTTGCGGATGTCGATCCCCATGGGACAGACATTCACGCAGGCCATGCAGTCGATGCAGTCGCCCTTTTCCTCCGCGCCCTCGGCCTTGCGATGCTTGCCGCGCGGCTCCCCGCGCCAGTCGCGATAGCCGATGGTGAGGGTGTCCTCGTCCATCATCGCGGCCTGGATGCGCGGCCAAGGGCAGGCATAGATGCAGATCTGCTCCCGCGCGAAGCCGCCGAACACGAAGGTCGTCGCCGTCAGGATGGCGATGGTGGTATAGGCCACCGGGTGCGCGCTGAAGGTCACAAGGTCGCGCAGCAGGGTCGGCGCATCGGTGAAATAGAACACCCAGGCGCCGCCCGTGGCCACGGCAATGACCAACCAGATGGTCCACTTGGTCAGCCTCAGCCGCAGCTTGCGCGCGCTCATGGGCGCGCGGTGCAGGCGCAGCCGGTTGTTGCGATCGCCCTCGATCCAGCGCTCCACCGCGATGAACAGGTCCGTCCAGACCGTCTGCGGGCAGGCATAGCCGCACCAGACGCGGCCCATGGCCGAGGTGAACAGGAACAGCCCCAGCCCGGCCATGATCAGCAAGCCGGCCACGAAATAGAATTCGTGCGGCCAGATCTCGATCACGAAGAAATAGAAACGGCGGTTCGCCAGGTCGACCAGCACCGCCTGGTCCGGCAGGTTCGGCCCCCGGTCCCAGCGGATCCACGGGGTGATGTAGTACACCCCGAGCGTGACCAGCATGATCCACCACTTCAAACTGCGGAACGTGCCTTTCACCCGGCGCGGAAAGATCGGCTCGCGCGGAGCATAGAGCGACTTCGGCTCTTCAACGGATGACACAGTGCGACTCCTGAACGTAAAGCTTAGTATAGCATTTGGCTTTTTTGCCGGGCCTCTACATTGACCTGAGTCAAACGGGGCGCAGTCTGCGGGTCCATCGGGCACTGTGACGCGCGGTCCGGAAAACAAGGGCTCTCCGCGCTGCGACACAGTGCGCGCCGGGCCCGTCTGACCCCCGGTGCGCGCGTGGGGCCGGCCGCGGCGGACCGCGCTCCCCGGAAAAGGCACACCGCCCCTCGAATATGCGCGAACAGGTCGAGGAGCGGCGCCGGGACCAGACCGCCTCAGGGCGATCCGGGTGTTTGTTCGGAGGGGTTACTCCCCGCCGCCCAACTGGTGGACATAGGTGGCCACGGCGGCCACATCGGCCTCGGAGAGCCGGTCGATCCAGCTCGGCATCACGCCGAAGCGGGAGTAGCGCACGGTCTCCTCGATGGTGGCCGCGTCCCCGCCATAGAGCCAGATCGCGTCCGTGAGGTTCGGCGCCCCGCCATAGATGTCGCCGGTGCCGTCCTCCATGTGACAGGCCGCGCAATTGTCGAGATAGACCGGCTCGCCCGCCGCCACCAGGGTGGCATCGGTTTCCGTGCCCGACAGGCTCATGACATACTGCACCACCGATGCGATCTCTTCATCCGACAGGATCTCGTCGAACGCCGTCATCTCGGACCAGCGGGCATCCGGATCGTTCTCGTTCCGGATCCCGTGGGCGATCGTGTGACGGATATCCTCGATCGACCCACCCCAGAGCCAGGCATTGTCCAGCAGGTTGGGATAGCCGACCGCCCCCGCAGCCCCCGAGCCGTGGCACTGTGCGCACCAGGTCCGGAACACCGCAGCCCCGCCGGAGACCGCGTAGCTGTAAAGCTCTTCGTTCTCGGGCAGCGTGGTCAGGTCCGCCGAGGCCAGCTGCGTGTCGAGCTCCGCATTCGCGGCCTCGAACAGGGCAATCTCCTGGGCGACCTCGGCCCGGGTGGAATACCCCAGAAGCCCGGGCGTCGCGCCCTTGATCAGGGGCCAGGCCGGATAGGCGATGGTGTAGAGGATCGCCCACACGATGGTGGCGTAGAAGGTCCACAACCACCAGCGCGGCATCGGGTTGTCGTATTCTTCGATCCCGTCCCACGAATGTCCCGTGGTGGGTGGTTCCTTCTGGTGGTCGTCGGGTTTGTTACTCATAGCCGCGCCTCCTTGAACTGGGCGATCCGCTCGCTGACCTCTGGCAGGCCGGAAGGGCGGTCCGTGGCGGGTTTATCCTCGTGACGGAATGGGATGTTGGCCACATCCTTGTGTGTCGCCTTGCTGCCCGGCCGGAGGGCCCAGAGGACCACTCCGACGAACACGCTGAACAGGAACACCAGGGTGAAGTTGTCCTTGACCTGTTGAAGGATCGTAACTGTCTCTTCCATGAGGCGTCCTCCTTAGCGACTTGCATCGGCCTGGAAGGTCGAGAAATCGACCAGCGTGCCAAGCATCTGCAGATAGGCGATGAGCGCATCCATTTCGGTCAACTCGGGCTGACCGTCGAAGTTCCGCGTCTGGGCCTTGGGATAGCGGGCGACCAGGTCGTCCCAGTCCCCGTCCGGATCGGCCTGCACCAGGAAGTCGGCCCGGGCGGAGGCGATCATCTCGTCCGTGTAGGGCACGCCCACCATGCGGTGGGTTTCCAGCAGGTCCTGGATGTATTTTCCATCCAGTTCCCGATCCATCAGGAAGGCGTATTTCGGCATCACCGACTCCGGCACGACCGACTGCGGATCGATCAGGTGATCCACATGCCAGTCATCCGAGTACCGGCCGCCCACCCGGGCCAGGTCCGGCCCCGTCCGCTTGGACCCCCACTGGAACGGGTGGTCGTACATCGACTCCGCCGCCAGCGAGTAGTGGCCGTAACGCTCCACCTCGTCCCGCATGGGCCGGATCATCTGCGAATGGCAGACATAGCAGCCCTCGCGGATGTAGATCTCCCGGCCCGTCAGCTCCAGCGGGGAGTAGGGGCGCATGCCCTCCACATCCTCGATGGTATTCTCCAGGTAGAACAGCGGCGCGATTTCGACGATCCCGCCGACCGTCACGACGAGGAAGCTGAACACCAGCAACAGCGTCGCGTTCTTTTCGAGGACCTTGTGCTTGTCAAGAATTGCCATTTTCTGGTCCCTCCTTATTCAGCGGGGGTCGCGACAGCCGCGGGAGACTTCTTCTCCGAGCCGCGGGTGACGGTCCACCACAGGTTGAGACACATGATGATTGCACCGGCCAGGTAGAGCACCCCGCCCAGACCGCGCACCACATACATCGGGAACTTGGCGGAGACGGTGTCGGCGAAGGAGTTCACGAGGAAGCCCTGCGCATCCACTTCGCGCCACATCAGGCCCTCCATGATGCCCGTGACCCACATGGCCGAGGCATAGAGGACGATCCCGATGGTCGCGAGCCAGAAGTGCCAGCTGACCAGGGTCAGGCTGTAGAGCTTCTCGCGGTTCCACAGGCGCGGCACCAGGAAGTAGAGCGCGCCGAAGGTGATCATGCCGTTCCAGCCCAGCGCCCCGGAGTGCACGTGACCGATGGTCCAGTCCGTGTAGTGGCTCAGGGAGTTGACCGCGCGGATCGACATCATCGGGCCTTCAAAGGTCGACATGCCGTAGAAGCCGATCGAGATCACCATCATCCGGATCACCGGGTCGGTGCGCAGCTTGTCCCAGGCGCCAGAGAGCGTCATCAGCCCGTTGATCATGCCACCCCAGCTGGGCATCCACAGCACGATCGAGAATACCATGCCGAGGGTCGAGGCCCAGTCCGGCAGCGCGGTGTAATGCAGGTGGTGCGGACCGGCCCAGATATACAGGAAGATCAGCGCCCAGAAGTGGATGATCGACAGCTTGTAGCTGAAGACCGGCCGCTCGGCCTGCTTGGGCACGAAGTAGTACATCATGCCCAGGAAACCCGCGGTCAGGAAGAAGCCCACCGCGTTATGGCCGTACCACCACTGCATCATCGCGTCCTGCACACCCGAGAACAGCTGCACAGAGCGCGAGCCGAAGATCGACACCGGGATCGACAGGTTGTTGCCGAGATGGAGCATCGCCACCGTGACGATGAAGCTCAGCAAGAACCAGTTGGCCACGTAGATGTGCTTTTCCTTGCGGTTCATGATCGTGCCGAGGAACACCGCCAGGTAGGCCACCCAGACAACGGTCAGCCAGATATCCACGTACCACTCGGGCTCGGCGTATTCCTTGGACTGGGTCGCGCCCAGCAGGTAGCCCGTCGCCGCCAGGACGATGAACAGGTTGTAGCCCCAGAAAACGAACCAGGCGAGATTGCCACCCCAGAGACGTGCCGCAGAGGTGCGCTGCACGATGTAGAAAGATGTGCAAATCAGGGCGTTGCCCCCAAACGCGAAAATCACCGCACTGGTGTGCAGCGGTCTCAGGCGCCCGAAATTTGCATATCCTTCCGCCCAGGCGAAGTTGAGTTGCGGGTAGGCGAGCTGGAACGCGATGAACGTGCCCGCGAGGAACCCCACAACCCCCCAGAAGGCGGTCGCCACGACGCCGTACCGCACGACATCGTCCATGTATTCACTGGTATTGACTGTCTTTGGTTCGTCGACCTTGCGCACCTGCCAGAGGAACATCCCCCCGGCGATGAGCATGATCAAGACAGCGTGGACCTGATAGGCCAGATCGCGGGCATAGTTGGCAGCGATTGCAGCTGCCAGAGCGACCAGACCAAGCAGTACGATTTTAACGTAATCCCACATTGATCGTCCCTTCGTTTTCCGTACGTGTGACCGACTCGCGGGACACCTCGGCGTTAATTATGGGGTTTTCATGCGGGTTTCCGGGAAGAGGCTCATTGATCCATGTCAAAGAGCGCGGCGGGGACCGAAAAAGACCTGCGCACAGACATGCGTACTTTAGTCGTAGAAACGGAATTCGGTTGTTTTTCAGGGGTTTTGAAGGGTCGCCCCCACCCCGCGATGCAACGCGATCGCCCAAGGCGCCCCGAACGCGCAGCGTGCCACAGATGCAGCCGGGCCGCATGACGCTACGGGAACAAACAGGGAATCAGCGGAGCGACACGCCCCCTCCGGCCGGTCAGACCAGCGGGCCACCATCGGCGTCATCGCCGGTTTCGTCCATCAGCCGGAAGAAATCCGGAATGGTCACTTCGCGCTTGCCGCGCAGCTCGATCACGCCGTCGCGCTTGAGCGCCGAGACCTGCCGCGACACGGTCTCCAGCGTCAGGCCGAGGTAATCGGCCATGGCCTCCCGGGTCATCGGCAACTCGAAGGTGAAGGCACTTCTGTGGTCGTGCTGGGCAATGGCGGCGTTGCGCCGGGCGATGATCGCGATCAGGCTGGCGATCTTCTCGCGCGCGGTCTTGCGCCCCAGCAGCAGCATCCACTCCCGCGCCGCGTCCAGCTCGTCGAGGGTCATTTCCAGCAATCGCTGGGCGATATGGGGCGTGGTGTTCATCATCTGCTCGAACGGACCGCGGCGGAAACAGCACAAGGTCACGGCCGTGCTCGCAGTCACGTCGTAGCTTGCGATGGTACGCCCGGGCCGACCCAGGAAATCCGAAGGCAGCAGAAGCCCGACCATCTGGCGCCGCCCGTCCTCCATGGTCTGGCTGAGCGAGGCGATCCCGTCGACCACGGAGGCCACGAAATTCAACTCATCCCCCGCCCAGACGATGGTCTGTCCCGCCTCGAAATCGCGGTAGTACTTCATGCTTTCCAGCAATTCCATCTCGTCGGTCTCGCACCGCGCGCAGACAGCACGGTAGCGGATCGGGCAATCGCTACAGTCTTTACTGATTTGAATGGCTTGGCTGGTGGCCGGCATTGGATTGATCTGGGTCAAGGACGCGTATGCGCAGATACCTCACCGTAGTCGCATGACACCCAAAACGCAACTTGCGCGCTACGGGCTTTTTGACGCTCGCGTTCCACGGTACACGAGCTATCCCACGGCGACCCATTTCTCGCAGGCCACCCGGCCAAGGGATTTCACGGCCTGGATCCAGGCGATCCCCCCGGGGAGCGAGATTTCCCTCTACGCGCATGTGCCGTTTTGTCGCCGCCTGTGCTGGTTCTGCGCCTGCCGCACCCAAGGCACCCAGAGCGACGCACCGGTGCGCGCCTATGTCGATACCCTGCTGGCCGAGATCGCCCTGCTGCGCGCGGCGCTGCCCGAAGGCGTCCGCCTGTCGCGCATCCATTGGGGGGGCGGCACACCGACCCTGCTCGCGCCGGACCTGGTGACGCGGCTGGCCGAGGCGATGTTCGCCCTAGCGCCCACCACCGACCGGGCGGAATTCTCGGTCGAGATCGACCCGAACGAGATCGACACCGCCCGCCTCGACGCGCTGGCCGCCGCGGGCATGAACCGCGCCTCGATCGGGGTGCAGGATTTCGACCCGGACATCCAGAAGGCGATCGGACGCGAACAGCGATTCGAAGTGACCGAGGCGGTGGTGATGGACCTGCGCGACCGCGGCATCCGAAGCCTGAACACCGACATCCTTTATGGCCTGCCCTTCCAGACACCGGTGAAGATCACCGAGTCGGTACAGAAGCTGCTGTCGCTGCAACCGGACCGGGTCGCCCTCTATGGCTACGCCCATGTGCCCTGGATGGCCCGGCGCCAGAACCTGATCCCGAACGAGGCGCTGCCCACCCCGGAGGCCCGGCTCGACCTGTTCGAAACCGCCCGCCGCCTGTTCCGCTGGGACAACTACGCCGAGATCGGTATCGACCATTTCGCGCACCAGGGAGACGGGCTCGCCGTGGCCGCCGCCGAACGGCGCCTGCATCGGAATTTCCAGGGCTACACGGACGATTCCGCAACCGTTCTGATCGGCCTCGGCGCCTCGGCGATCTCGCGCTTCCCGCAAGGCTACGCCCAGAACGCCAGCGGCACCGCCCAGTACCAGAAGGCCATCCGCGCAGGCGGCTTCGCCACGGTGCGGGGCCACGACTTTGCCGGGGACGATGCGATGCGGGCGCGAATGATCGAGATGATCATGTGCGATTTCGCCGTGGATGGCCGGGAACTGGTCCGCGTGTTCAAGGTGCCCGAGGCCCGGATCACCGCCCTGTTCCGCGCCGCACAAGAGCAATTCGGCGGTATGGTCGAGCTCGACAGCGGGGCACTCAGCTTCCGTATCCCCCCCGATGCACGCCCCCTGACCCGGATGATTGCAAGGGCCTTCGACCGCTACGAGGCCCCGGCAGGCAGCCACTCGGTCGCCACCTGACCGCAGCTGACGCGCGCCTCAGTTGCGTCCCGCGCATCGGGGATGCGCCCGAACCTTTCTCAAGTCTGGAAATATCCGGGGGAGAGCGCGAGAGGGGCTGGCCCCTCTCGCCCCGGGCGACGTGCGCAGCACGGCGCAAAACCTCCCCGCCCCGCCCGCAAAGTCACGCGTGCCGCCTCAGGCCGCACCACGATCCATGAACGCCGCCGCCAGCAACTGCTTGGTATAGTCCGACCGGGGCCGCTCGAAGATCTGCCGGCCCTCGCCCATCTCCACCACGTCACCCTGGCGCATCACGATCACCTTGTGGCTCAGCGCGCGCACCACCTTCAGGTCGTGAGAGATGAAGATATAGGCCAGCCCGTATTTCCGCTGCAACGCGCGCAGAAGCTCCACGATCTGGACCTGCACCGTCATGTCGAGCGCCGAGGTCGGCTCGTCCAGAACCACCAGCTTGGGCCGCAGGATCATGGCGCGCGCAATCGCGATCCGCTGCCGCTGCCCGCCGGAAAACTCGTGCGGATAGCGGTCCATCATGGCCGGGTCGAGGCCCACTTCCACCAGGATCTCCGCCACCATCCGGCGCGGGTCGGCCCCCGGCTCCAGCCCGTGCACCCCCAGCCCCTCGGCGATGATCTGGGCGATGGTCATGCGCGGGCTGAGGCTCCCGTAAGGGTCCTGGAACACCACCTGCATGTCCTTGCGCAACCGGCGCAGGTCGCGGGATTTCCAGCCCTGGATGTTCTCGCCCGCATAGACGATCCGCCCCTCCGACGAGATCAGCCGCAGGATGGCGAGCGCCAGCGTGGTCTTGCCCGACCCGCTCTCGCCGACCACGCCCAGGGTCTCGCCCGCGCGCACGTTCAGCGTCGCGTTGTTGACCGCCTTCACATGGCCCACCGTGCGCCGCAGGATGCCGCGCTGGATCGGAAACCACACCTTCAGGCTGTCGGTCTCGGCCACCACGGGCGCGTCCTCGGGCACCGGGTCGGGCTGGCCCGACGGCTCCGCCGCCAGTAGCTTGCGGGTATAGGGATGCTGCGGGTTGGCGAAGATCTCCGCCGTGGGGCCGGTCTCGACGATCTCGCCGCCCTGCATCACGCAGACCCGGTCCGCGATCCGCCGCACGATGGTCAGGTCATGGGTGATGAACAGCAGGCTCATCCCCTCTGCCTCTTTCAGATCCGCCAGCAGATCGAGGATCTGCGCCTGGATCGTCACGTCGAGCGCCGTGGTCGGCTCGTCCGCGATCAGCAAATCCGGCCCGTTGGCCAGCGCCATGGCGATCATCACCCGCTGGCGCTGCCCACCGGAGAGCTGGTGCGGATACGCCCCCAACCGGCTTTCGGCATCGCGGATCCCGACCTTTTCCAGCAACTCGATCACTCGCGCCCGGGCCGCGTCCCCGGTGAGCCCCTGATGGAGCGTCAGGCTCTCGGTGATCTGCTTCTCCAGAGGGTGCAGCGGGTTGAGCGAGGTCATCGGCTCCTGGAAGATGAAGCTGACATCGTTGCCGCGCACCCGGCGCAAGTCCCGCTCCGGCGCGCCGACCATCTCGGTCCCGGCATAGGTGATGGATCCCGACACCTCCGCCGAATCCGGCAGCAGCGACACGGTGCTGAGCGCGGTCACCGACTTTCCCGACCCGCTCTCGCCCACCAGGGCCACGGTCTCGCCCTGGGCCACGTCGAAGCTCACGCCCTTCACGGCCTCGGTGACTTGCCCGTCCTGGCGGAAGCCCACGCGCAGGTTGCGCACCTGCAGAACCGCATCGCTCATGAGAAGGTCTTTCTGGGGTCGAACGCGTCGCGGATGCCCTCGAAGACGAAGACCATGAGCGACAGCATGATCGCGAAGGTGAAGAACGCCGTGAAGCCCAGCCAGGGCGCCTGCAGGTTCTGTTTCGCCTGGAGCGTCAGCTCGCCCAGCGACGGCGCTGAAGACGGCAGGCCGAAGCCCAGAAAGTCGAGCGTGGCCAGCGAGGCGACCGTGCCCGTGACGATGAAGGGCAGCATGGTGACCGTGGCCACCATCGCGTTGGGCAGCACATGGCGGAACATGATCACCACGTTCGAAACGCCCAGCGCTCGCGCCGCGCGCACGTATTCGAAGTTCCGCGCCCGCAGGAATTCCGCCCGCACCACGCCGACAAGGGCCGTCCAGCCGAACAGCACCATCAGGAACACCAAGAGCCAGAAGTTCATCTGGAAGATCGCGGCGACGATGATGATGATATAAAGGCTCGGCGTCGCGCCCCACAGCTCGATGATCCGCTGGAACAAGAGGTCCGTGAGCCCGCCGAAATACCCCTGCACCGCCCCCGCCGCGATCCCGATCACCGAGGTCAGGAACGTCACCACCAGCGCGAAGGCCACCGACAACCGAAAGCCGTAGATCACCCGCGCCAGCACATCGCGCGCGGTGTCGTCCGTGCCGAGCCAGTGATTGGCATCGGGCGCGGACGGTGCCGTGCCCTGGATGTCGTTGATCGTGTCGAAGCTGTAGGGGATCAGCGGCCAGAGCAGCCAGCCCATCTCGATCTCCTGCCCCAGCACCTCGCCGTCCTGCGCATCCTCGATGATCCCCTCCGGGTCGTCGAAGCAGTCCTCGAGCCCGCCCGATATGATCAGGCATTGCACTTCCGCATCGCGGTAGACGGCCTCGGTGCGGAAATCTCCGCCGAACGCGGTCTCGGGATAGAATTGCGCTACAGGGAAGTGCCACTCACCCTGGTAGCTGACGATGATCGGCTTGTCGTTGGCGATCAGTTCCGCAAACAGCGACAAAACGAACAGCGTCCCGAAAATGATCAGCGACCAGTAGGCCCGCCGGTTCGCCTTGAAATTCCGCCAGCGCCGCTGGCCCAGGGGCGACAGGCCGAAGCGCTTCTTCTCTTCGGGCACATAGACCGGCGGGGCGGCCGGATCGGGGCGGGTCTCTTCGGCCAGTGCCATCTCAGGTCTCCCGCGTCGCGAAGTCGATGCGCGGATCGATCCACACATACATCAGGTCCGACACCAGCCCCATCAACAGCCCGATCAACCCGAACACGAACAGCGTGCCGAAGATCACCGGGTAATCCCGCGCCACCGCCGCCTCGAACCCGAGCCGCCCGAGCCCGTCGAGGCTGAAGATCGTCTCGATGATCAGCGAGCCGCCGAAGAACACCGACACGAACACCGCCGGGAAGCCCGCGATCACGATCAGCATCGCGTTGCGGAACACATGGCCGTAAAGCACCTGGCGCTCGCCCAGCCCCTTGGCCTTTGCGGTGATCACGTATTGCTTCTTGATCTCGTCCAGAAAGCTGTTCTTGGTCAGCAAGGTCAGCGTCGCGAAGGCCGAGATGGTCGAGGCCAGCACCGGCAGCGTGATGTGCCACAGGTAATCGCCGACCTTGCCCAGCGCGCTGAGTTCGTCGAAATTGTCCGAGGTCAGGCCGCGCAGCGGGAAGATCTGGAAATACGACCCACCCGCGAACAACACCAGCAACAGGATCGCGAACAGGAACCCGGGGATCGCATAGGCCACGATAATCAGCCCGGAGGTCCAGGTATCGAAGCTCGACCCGTCGCGTACCGCCTTGCGAATGCCCAGCGGGATCGACACGAGATACGCGATCAGCGTCGACCACAGGCCCAGCGTGATCGACACAGGCATCTTCTCGATCACCAGATCGACAACGCTGATCGAGCGGAAATAGCTCTCACCGAAGTCGAACCGCATGTAGTCCCACATCATGTTGAAGAACCGGATATGGGGCGGCTTGTCGAAGCCGAACTGCGCCTCTAGCTCTGCGATGAACTCCGGTGGCAGGCCACGCGACCCGAGATAGCGGTCGTCGCCTGCCGAGGCCGCACCCGCACCCACATCCCCGCCTGCATCCCCGCCCCCGGCGATGTTCTGGAACACATCCCCGCCGCCGTCGAGTTGCGCCAGAACCTGTTCCACCGGGCCGCCGGGGACGAACTGGGTCAGCGCGAAGTTGATCAGCATGATGCCGAACAACGTGGGGATGATCAGCGCCAGGCGGCGCAGGATATAGGCGCCCATGGGTTAGAGCGCGCCCTTCGCGCGCAGGGCCTCGGCCTTTTCGGCGTTGAACCACCAGAAATCCAGATTGCCGAGCGCATAGGGCGGCAGGGTCTCGGGATGCTCGTACATGTCGTAGTAAGCCACCGTATGGGTGTTCTTGTTCCACTGCGGCACCCAAAACTTCTCGGCCCGCAACACCCGGTCCAGCGCATGGACCGATGTCGTCAACTCCTCGTTGCTCTCGGCGCCAAGCACCACCTCGATCAGCCGGTCCACGGCCTCCGATTGCAGGCCCATCTTGTTGAAGGTCGAGGTATCCGCCGTCTCGGACCCGAAATACTGCCGCAGGCTGCTGCCGGGGATGTACTGGGTTGCCATGATCGTGGTCACCAGGTCGAAATCATAGGAGGGGGGGCGCTCGCGCAGGGTCATCTGCGCATTGTCGATCCGGGTGTGGCGGGCATCGACGCCCAGCCGCTTGAGGTTCTCGACATACGGATTGATCACCCGGTCGAAGGTCTGGCTGTCATTGAGGAACTCGACGCTCAGCGTCTGGCCATTCTTGCGGCGCAACCCGTCATCGCCCACTTCCCAGCCCGCCTCGTCCAGCAAGGCCGACGCCGCCCGCAGGTTGCCCCGATCCAGCTGCCGCGTGCCCGAGCGCGGGAAGCTGAACGGCTCGGAGGTCAGAATCTCCGGCGCGAGCAGCCCCTCGTCCACCAGCGGTTGCAGGATCGCGATCTCCGCCTCGGTCGGCAGGCCCGTCGCCTCCAGCTCGGAATTGTCCCAGAAACTGTCCACATAGTCGTAGATGCCGTAAAACAGCGTCTCGTTGGACCACTCGAAGTTGAACATCATGCCCAGCGCCTCGCGGACGCGGGGGTCCTGAAACTGCGGGCGGCGCAGGTTGAACACCCAGGCCTGCCCCGTGGCCTTGGACCCGTTGGGCAATTCCGCCTTGATGACCGACCCTTCCTGGATCGCGGGGAAGTCATAGCCCGTCGCCCAGATCTTGGACGACGCCTCGTTCCGGAAAGTATAGGTGCCGCCCTTGAACCCCTCGAAGGCCGCGTTGTAATCGGCATAATACTCGATCCGGATCGCGTCGAAATTGTTCCGGCCCAGGTTGATCGGCAATTCCGCGCCCCAGTAGTCCGGGTTGCGCTCATAGACCACCGTCTGGCCCACATCCATCCGGCCCAGCACATACGGGCCCGAGCCCACCAGCGGCTCCAGGGATGTCTCTTCGAAGTCCCGGTCGTTCGCGGTGTAGAAATCCTCGGAAAACACCGGCAGCGCGCCCACGTCCGAGATCAGGTCGCGGGTGGGAATGCCCTCCTTGAACACGAAGCGAACCGTGCGGTCGTCCAAGGCCTCGGCGCTCTCGACCTTCTGGGCCAGCTGCGCCCGGAAGGACGGCAGGCCCTTGGTCAGCAGGATCTCGTAGGAAAACACCACGTCTTGCGCGGTCAGGGGCGTGCCGTCGGAAAACGTGATGCCCTCGCGCAAGGTGAAGGTCACTTCCGAGCGGTCCTCGGGATAGGTCAGGCTCTCACACAGCAGGCAATAGGCCGCGCCGATCTCGTCCGCCGTGCCGGTGAGCAGGCTTTCGAAGAACACGTTGGACAGGCCCGCCGCGCGGCCCTTGAGCGTGTAGGGGTTCATCGAATCGAACGACCCGAAGGCCCAGACCGACATCTCGCCGCCCTTGGGCGCGTCCGGGTTCACATAGTCCAGATGCGGAAAATCGGCAGGGTATTTCAGTTCGCCGAAGGTCGAGATGCCGTGGGAGGTGATCATGTCCGCCCGCACGGGCAGCGCCGCCAGCGCAAGCGCCATGCCGAGCGCCAGACCGCTCAGGGTCGGGCCGTATCGGCGGGTGATCCAGGGTCTGTCGGCTGCTCGCACCTGTGGCTTTCGCATGAATGTCCTCCTGAACCTCTTGGGTAACCCGGCGCGCGACGCGGCCACGCGCCCAGTGCTTCAAGCTAAAGAGCGACCGCCCCGTCTTTCAAGCCTGCATCACTCCATTTCACGAGGAAGTATGCCGCCGCGAGCAAAAAACAAAAAATCAGCCCCGTGTCGGAGCCGAAATCGACGCGACCGGGCGCGCGGACCACCCATGAAAAAGGCCGCCCGAAGGCGGCCCCGAATTGCGATCCGACAGATCCGCTTACTGGTAGGTCGCCAGATAGGCGATCAGGTTCGCGCGGTCCTCGACATCGGGCATGCCGCGATAGGCCATCTTGGTGCCCGGCGCATATTCGCGCGGGTTCTCGAGAAACGCGCTGATGTTCTCGGGCGTCCATGCACCGTCCTGGGACAGCAGCGCGTCGGAATAGGCATAGCCATCGGCCGCGTGCTTGGGCCGGTCGACGATACCGTGCAGGTAGGGGCCCACGCCATTGGCGCCCGCCTCCAGCTTGTGGCAGGCCTGGCACTGACGCCACAGGCGCTCGCCCGCGCCCGCATCGGCGGCGGCGTAAACTTCGGCGAATGGCAGTTCGACGACCTCTTCGGCTTCGGCGGCAGCCTCTTCTTCTTCGCCCGTGTCGATCACGTAGGCCTGGTTCTCACCGGCTTTCGGACCGCCATAGGTGCCGTACAGGATGCTGGACGCCCACGTGCCCAACAGGAACACGAGGAGTGCTCCACAAAAGCCACCCACAATCTTCGTCATCGTCATTGTGTCGAACATGTTGCTTCCACTCGCTGCAAGTTTGAGGCGGTAACTATGGCTTCCCCTCCCCGAGGGCAAGGTATAGAAACCGCGACCAAACGCCCGACCGTTCAGAGGTCAAACGTCGAGCAGAGGCCCGCCATGACATTGAAAATCGCGTTCCAGGGAGAACCGGGCGCCTACTCGCACCAGGCCTGCCACGACGCCCGCCCCGATGCAGAGGCCGTGCCCTGCCGCACCTTCGAGGATGTGTTCGCCGCCGTGCATGACGGCAGTTGCGATCTGGGCATGCTCCCGGTGGAGAACTCGACCTATGGCCGCGTGGCCGATATCCACCGGCTGCTGCCCGAAAGCGGCCTGCATATCATCGAGGAAGCCTTCGTGCGCGTGCATATCAACCTGCTCGCCGTGCCAGGCGCCAAGCTCGGCGATATCCGCACCGCCCAGAGCCACACGGTCCTGCTGGGCCAGTGCCGGTCCTTCCTGCGCGCCCATGACATCCAGCCCGTGACCGGCGCCGATACGGCGGGCTCGGCCATGCATGTCGCGCAGGAGGGCAACCCGGCCCATGCCGCGCTGGCCTCGGAACTGGCCGGCGAGATCTACGGGCTCGACGTGCTGGCCCGCCATATCGAGGACCAGGACAACAACACCACCCGCTTCCTGATCATGACGCCGGAGCTGGACCTCACCCGGCGGGGGCCCGGCAAGATGATCACCTCCTTCGTGTTCCAGGTCCGTAACATCCCCGCCGCCCTCTACAAGGCGATGGGCGGGTTCGCGACCAACGGCGTGAACATGACCAAGCTGGAAAGCTACATGGTCGGCGGGTCCTTCACCGCGACCCAGTTCTACGCCGATATCGAAGGCCACCCGGACGACGCCAATGTCAGGCGGGCGCTCGACGAGCTGGGCTATTTCACCTCGCATCTGGAAATCCTCGGTGTCTACCCGGCCGACCCGCGGCGCGACGAGACCGCCTGAGGCCGCGCCCGCAGGCCGGGGGGGTCACCCCGCCCCGCCCTGCGCATTCACGACGCGTCCGGCCCGCCCTCGGGCGGGGCGTGGATGCGGTCTTCCAACTCGCGCAGGGACTTGCGCACGCGCTTGCGATACTGCTTGGCCAGCGAGGCCCGCGCCAGCTTCATCGATTGCAGGATCACCTTGGCGCTGATCGACTTGGCGCGCAGCTTGGTGGTGATCGTCACCTCCGTGGCGTCCGGGTCGAGCACCCGGCAGTCGAAATCGCTCTCGAAGAACAACCCCTGCACCCGGCCCTCGAACCGCATCCCCGTGGGCGCGGCCAGCTTGACCAGCGCGAACTCCGCCACCCGGTCCCGCCCCTTGGCCCGGAACGGCACCCGCCACTGCATCCCCGGCGCGGGGCGGGGCAGGTTGTCGAGCCGCTCGACCTGCACTCCGCGCGCCAGCGCATCGCGCTCGTAATGGGCCATGTCGCTCAGGCCCGCGAACACCAGATCGATCGGGCCCGTGACCACCTCGGAAGCTCTGAATTGCAAACCGCTCTCTCCTTCGTGCCCTAGCGCGCCTCGTCCCGGAGCCACGCGCTCAGCAGGCTGTGGGCGATGGCGCCCTTTCGGGGCTCGCGCATCTCCGGATGGGTGCCCGCGAACACGTCGATCATCTCTTCCCGGCCCATCCAGCGCGCATCCTCGATCTCCACCGGGTCGACGGTGATCGCGTCGCTGACCGCCTCGCCCGCGCACCCCATCATCAACGACGCCGGATAGGGCCACGGCTGGGACGCGATGTAGCGCACGGGGCCGACGCGGACACCGGCCTCCTCATAGACCTCGCGCCGCACGGCCCCCTCCAGGGTCTCGCCCGGCTCCACGAACCCCGCCAGCAACGAATACATCCGCTCCGGCCAGCCGGGCGAGCGGCCCACCAGTACCTTGTTGCCCCGGGTGATCAGCATGATGACAACCGGGTCCGTGCGCGGGAAATGCCGCCGCCCGCAGGACGGGCAAAGCCGCTGCCAACCGGCATCGGCCAGATCGCTCTTGACCCCGCACATGGAACAGAACCCGTGGGTGCGGTGCCATTCCAGCAGCTGCCGCGCCGCCGCCGCCAGTTCCGCCTCGCGCCGGGTGAGCAGGGTCATCACCCCGCGCAGTTCCTTGAACAGATGCCCCTCGGGCAGATCGGGATGCTGCTGCTCGGAGCGGTCGAGAAAACTGTCCAGCTCCCCCACCTCTTCGACCGGCTGCCAGCCCGACAGGTCATAGGCGAACCGCGGACCCGCCTCGTCCAGGCCCAGGAAAATGGGCGCCTCCGTCGCCGCGTCCAGGACCGGATGGTCCAGCGGCAGCTTCACCAACCCCTCCGGCGCGACAGCCGGTTTCGCCCGCCAGAAGGCGATCGCCCGCGCCGCCGGGTCCGCGACCAGCCGCGCCATGGCCTCCGGGTCCATGCGCAGATGCGCCGCGCGCTCCAGACCGGAGCTGCCAAAGGTAATGCTGTCTTCGAATGGCATGGGCCGCGTCCTCCTCCGCGCCCGTGCTTGCCACGAGACGCCCGGAGGCGCAATCGCCGCCCCGCCCTCCTGACAGGCCGGGTCTTGCAGTCGCACGGCAGGATGCGTATATCGCAAATCGAGAGGTTGGCGCGGGCGAGCGCCTCGCCAACCCGGTCAGATCCGGAAGGAAGCAGCCGTAACGAGCCCCGCTTGGGTCGTTGTCCAGCCTCTCACCCCCCCACCCGACGCGTGTTGCGACCTGAATGGCGCGCCGCCGCCCCGCGGCGCTGGACCTTGCCCCTGCGCGGCCCTACCCTGTGGCCCGAGCGAGTCAGATGGGGCGACATGAGCGACACCACCACCACCGGTTACCAGGTGCTGGCGCGGAAATACCGCCCGGCGACCTTTGCGGACCTGATCGGCCAGGACGCCATGGTCCGCACCCTGCGCAACGCGTTTCAAGCCGACCGGATCGCCCAAGCCTTCATGATGACCGGCATCCGCGGCACCGGGAAGACCACCACCGCCCGGATCATCGCCAAGGGCATGAACTGCACCGGCGCCGATGGCGCGGGCGGGCCGACCACGGACCCTTGCGGGCAATGCGACAATTGCCGCGGGATCATGGCGGGCCAGCATGTGGACGTGATCGAGATGGACGGCGCCAGCCAGACCAAGATCGACGACATCCGCGCCAATGTGCTCGACTCGGTCTATTACGCCCCGGCCTCCGCGCGCTACAAGATCTTCATCATCGACGAGGTGCACATGCTCTCGACCAGCGCGTTCAACGCGCTGCTCAAGACCCTCGAAGAGCCCCCCGCCCATGTGAAATTCATCTTCGCCACCACCGAGATCCGCAAGGTGCCCGTCACCGTGCTCAGCCGCTGCCAGCGGTTCGATTTGCGCCGGATCGAGCCGGAGGTGATGATCGCCCATCTGCGCCGCATCGCCGGGCTGGAGCGCGCCGAGATCACCGATGACGCACTGGCACTGATCACGCGGGCCGCCGAGGGGTCGGTGCGCGATGCCATGAGCCTGCTGGATCAGGCGATCAGCCACGGCGCGGGCGAGACCACCGCCGAGCAGGTGCGCGCCATGCTGGGCCTGGCGGACCGGGGCCGGGTGATGGACCTGTTCGACCTGGTGATGCGCGGCGACGCGGCGGGGGCGCTGACCGAACTGTCGGCGCAGTATTCCGACGGGGCCGATCCCATGGCGGTGCTGCGCGATCTCGCCGAGGTGACGCACTGGGTCTCGGTGATCAAGATCACCCCCGATGCCGCCGAGGATCCCACCGTCAGCCCCGATGAACGTGCCCGCGGGCAGGCGGCGGCGGCGGAGTTGCCCATGCGCGCACTGACCCGGATGTGGCAGATGCTGCTCAAGGCGCTGGAGGAGGTCGCGATCAGCCCCAACGCCATGATGGCCGCCGAGATGGCGATCATCCGGCTGACCCATGTGGCCGACCTGCCCTCCCCCGAAGATCTGGTGCGCAAGCTGCAGACCATGACGCCCCCACCCGCCACGCCCGGCGGCGGCGCGGCCCCCGGCGGCCCCGGCACGGGCGTCAGCGCGCGCGGACATGGCGCGGCCCCCGCCCCGCGCGGCGGCGGTGTGCGCGCCTCCGCCGGTCCTGCACTGGCCATGGCCCAGGCCGATCCCGACGCGCTGGCGCGGTTCCGGCGGTTCGACGATGTGGTCGCCCTGATCCGCAGCCACCGGGACGTGAAGCTCCTGGTCGAGGTTGAAGGCTGCCTGCGTCTGGCCGCCTACAGCCCCGGCCGGATCGAGTTCGCGCCGACCGAGAACGCGCCGCGCGACCTCGCCGCCCGCCTCGCCGCCCGCCTGCAAAGCTGGACCGGCGCCCGCTGGGCGGTCTCCGTGGTGGCCGAGGCCGACGCCCCCACCATCGCCGAGACCCGCGACGCCGAAAAACTGGAGATGGAGCGCAACGCGCTGGACCACCCGCTCGTGGCCGCCGTCTTCGCCGCCTTCCCCAAGGCAAGGATCACCGAAATCCGCACCCGCGAGGCCCTGACCCAGGAGGCCGCCATCGAGGCGCTTCCGGAAGTCGAGGATGAATGGGACCCGTTCGAAGACGACTAACCTCCCGAAAGGAAACATCATGCTCAAGGGATTGGGAAATCTGGGCGACATGGCCAAGGTCATGAAGCAGGCCCAGGAAATGCAGGCCAAGATGGCCGAAATGCAGGAAAACCTGAAAACCATCACCGTGACCGGCGAGAGCGGCGCGGGACTGGTCAAGGCCACCGCCACCGCCAAGGGCGAGCTCACGGGGCTGGACATCGACCCGTCGATCTTCAACCCCGAGGAAAAGGAAGTCGCCGAGGACCTGATCCTCGCCGCGATCAAGGACGCCCAGGCCAAGGCGCTCGACAAGGGGCGCGAAGAGATGGCCAAGGTCACCGAGGGGCTGAACCTGCCCGAGGGCATGAAGCTGCCCTTATGAGCCGGGAACACAGGACGTGAGCACCGCGCCCAAGGATATCGAAACGCTGATCGACCTGATGGCGCGGCTGCCCGGACTGGGCCCGCGCTCGGCCCGGCGCGCGGTGCTGTTCCTGCTCGGCAAGAACCGCCGCCTTCTGGCGCCCCTGGGCGAAGCCATGACCGCCGTGGCCCAGACCGCCCGCGATTGCCTGAACTGCGGCAATATCGGCACCAGCGATATCTGCGACATCTGCACATCCGAAAAACGCGCCACCGGCGAGATCTGCGTGGTCGAGGATGTCGCGGACCTCTGGGCGATGGAGCGGGCGGGCGTGTTCAAGGGCCGCTACCACGTGCTCGGCGGCACGCTCTCGGCGCTCGATGCGGTCGGCCCCGAAGAGCTGCGCATCCCCAAGCTGCGCGACCGCGCGGTCAGCGAGGGCGCGACCGAGATCATCCTCGCCCTCGGCGCCACGGTGGACGGCCAGACCACCGCACATTACATCGCCGAAGCGCTGGAAGGCACCGGCGTCGCGGTCACGAGCCTCGCCCAGGGCGTGCCCATCGGCGGCGAGCTCGACTATCTCGACGACGGGACGATCACCGCGGCCCTGCGGGCGCGCAAATCGTTCTGATCCCGAGCGCCCCGAGACCGGGGGCGCCGTAGCCCCTGCCAAGGCTTTGCGCCGTGCTCCGCACGTCGCCGGGGGCGAGAGGGGCCAGCCCCTCTCGCGCTCTCCCCGGGATATTTTCAGACTTGAGCCAGGGCACGCCCGGCCCCCGGTCACAGGTTGACCAGATGCCCGCGCTGCGCCCAGGTCAGGCCGATCTGCGAGACGGTCTTGTTCGGATCGCCCTCGGGATAGAGCCGCCCGTGATTCACCCCGACCATGCCGGTGCCCCAGCCGTTATGGATGAATACATCCGTCAGCCCGTCGATCACCGTGTCCCGGTCGCCCAGCGCGATATCCCGCCCCGTGCGGTGGAAATCCCCCAGCACGAACCGGTCCCGCGCCCCGAGGTTCCAGCGCCCGTTGAAATGGCTGTGGATCGCGTGGACCACCTTCATCTCACCGTCCTGCCAGACCAGCACATAGAGGCCGGTCTTGCCGTAATGGCCCGCCCCGTTCTGGTCCTTGCGGATCAGCACCCCGTCCCGGTCCGTCCGGAACCGGCCCGCATACATCCGGTCCTCGGGGTCCAGCGGCATCCGGCGATCCGCCCGGTCCTCGTGGTGGTTCACATGCTCTTTCGTCATCCATAGCACGCGGAACCGCCCGCCCTGCCATTTCAGCACCCCGATCCAGCCATCGCTGCGGATCACGATCTCGTCCATCCCGTCGCCATCCACATCCGCGATGGCGTGCCAGTCGCCGGGGCCGAGGTTCCAGCCATCGACCCAGTCATGCTGGATCCCGGCACGCACGAGTTTCTGCGCCCGCGCATCCCAGCGCAGCAGGCCGATCCAGTTGTCGCTGCGGATCACGATCTCGTCCCGCTCCTCGGTGGAGAACCGCCCGACATACTCCCGGTCATCGCGCCCGAGATTCCAGTCGTCGATCCAGTCGTGATGGATCTTCTTCAGCCGCAGCCGCCCGCCTTCCAGCTTCATCACCCCGGCCCATTCGGGCGAGCGGATATAGACCTCCGCCGCGCCATCCCCGTCGAGATCGGCCAGAAGCTCCCGATTGTCCGGGCCCAGGTTCCAGCCATCCACCCAGTCATGCTGGACGGTGACACTCTCGAACCGGCTGCGGGTCCATTTCAGCACGCCGATCCACTCGGGCGAGCGGATCAGGATCTCGTCCCGGCCGTCCCCGTCCAGATCGCCGACCGTCTGGCGGTTGTCGGTCCCGAGGTTCCAGCCGCCGATCCAGCCGTCCTGCCGCTTCTCGACATTCCACTGGCCCTCGCCGTGGCTCAGAAGTGCGGCGGCATTGCCGTTGCGGATGAAGATCTCCTCGCCGGAGGTCGCCGAGGCGGGCGTGAACCGGCCCGCCAGCGCGCGGTCCTCGGTGCTGACGGTCCAGCCGATGCTGTGATGCGCGTTGATCTCCAACTCGAAGCGCAGCTGCTCCGCCTCGATCCGGATGCCGGTGATCGACAGCCCGGAATTGCGCGGGCCGTAAAGGTTGCTCGACGGCGCGGTCGCCGGCGTGAAGCTGTTCTGCGCGCCTTGCGGGAAAAGCTTGCCGGTCAGCTCCTTGTGGCCATGCCAGTCCACCACGTTGGGCCCGCCCGCATCGGCGAACTCGGTGTTGAAGAAGGGCGCATCGCGCAACAGCCACGTACTGGGCACGCCGATCCGGTCATTGACATGGGTGATGAGCAACCCCTCTTCCGGCAAGCCCCCATCGGGGCGCCAGACCTCCGCCCCGGTGGATTTGCGGTACTCCAGCAGGAAATATTCATGGGGCGTGAACTCCGGGTCCGGGACGACCTTGATCGCTTCGTGATCGGTCGTATAGGGCCGCAGGGACAGGGTGCGCCGCGACACGTTCGGCCCCTCGATCACCTGCTTGAAGGACAGCCAGCCCATCCGCTCCTTGAAGAGCGAGGAAACCTCGGACATCCGCCCCGGGGGGGAATTGTCGCCCAGCAAGTCCCAATACCCGGTGCATCCCGAGGGGCCGTAGAGGTCCCAGAATTCCAGGAAGTTGTGGGCGTATTCATGGTTCAGCGTGCCCCACCAGGTTCGGCCGACCTTCCCCGGTGCCTCCGGCGGCGCGTAGGTGTCGAGCCCGAAGCGGATATGGGTCACGTCGCCCACGGTATAGGTCGTACCCGAGACGTCGATATCGTAGCCGCCGAACCGCGCGCTGGCATGGGTCCAGTAGTTCTGCACCAGCACCAGCGACGGGATCCAGCGCTTGCCGTTCTTCATCAGACCGCCCGCGGCCTGCCAGATGGCCTGGGCATTGGCCTTGACGCAGCGCCTGATCAGTTCCTCCCAGGCCTGCACATCCCCGCCGGGCGGCGCGATGTCGGGGATCAGCGGCTTGCCCGCACCGTCCCGCGGCGTGTTCAGCCCGAAGGCGAAGGCCCCGTTCGACAGCGCGCCCCAGTACTGGGTCAGGCTCTCGGAGATGCCCGGCGACAGCGCCCCGGGCCCCTCGTCGAGGAAGGTCCTGGCCGTGGCCACCGTGGTGGCGGCATAGTCGTCGGGCCGGTCGGCGGCGGGCATGTCAAGGTTGAAGAACAGCGCCACGGAATTCCACTGGGGCGCATAGCTCGGCAGGTCGGCGCCCGGGCGCGGTGCCGGGCTCGGGATCGGGCGCGGCATCAGCGGAAACTCGAACGCCCCGCGCGGCGGGCGGCGCAGGTCCGGCAGCTCCCCCGCAGGCGGGTGGTAACACGGCGTCAGATGCCGGTCATAGGGCCGGTCCACCTTGCGCAGCTGCGCGATCTTGTCGGGGTCGAGGGACGGCACCGCCGGGCGGTAGGTGACCACGGGCGGGTCGCGCGGATCATGGTGCAGGGTTGGAAAAGGAGCGCGAAAAACGAGACGGTTACCGAGCCGAAATCTGGGCATGGGGTCCTCCTGAAAACGAGTGCCAGACAATGAACCGCAGGACATGCCCGGAATGGGGGCGCTACGGCAGGACCGCTTCTAGACCGGCCCCGTTAGGCAAATGTTAGGCAGATGGTAACACATGCCCGACGTTTGCCCGACACTTGCCCGACACATGCCCGACGGATGTCCGACCGGGTCGGGCGGGGGCCTCACGCGTCGGTCTCGGCCCTCGGCGCCCCGGCCACCGGCACCCCGTCGCGCAGGTTCCACGCCAGCAGCAGCGCCAAGCAGACCACGCCCGCGACATTGGCCCAGATCAGGCCCGGCCACAGGCAGGCCAGCCCCGCCAGCCCGCTCAGAACCCGCGGAAAAAGGCCCAGGGGCCGCTCCATGCAGCCCTGAATCCCCGCCGCCAGCGCGTAGATGCCGACCACCGCGAAGGCAAAGACCTGCACCATCGCACCCCAGTCGCCCGACAGAAGCGGCGTGTAGGCAAAGAGCACCGGCACGATATAGAGACCCTTGGCCAGCTTCCAGCTTGCCACCCCCGTCGCCATCGCCGGCGCCTTGGCAATCGCCGCCGCGGTGAAGGCCGCGAGGGCCACGGGCGGGGTGACGTTGCTGTCCTGGCTGAGCCAGAAGACGATCATATGCGCCGACAGAAGGGCCGCGACCGCGGCCTCGGGCGGCACCACCAGGTCGCGCAGGGGCGCGGCCACTTCCAGGGGCAGGCCGCGGACCAGCGCGGTTGCATCGGCCTCGGACATCGGGGCTGCGAGCAGCGCCATCTGATCGGGCGCGCCCAGCATGAAGATCGCCTGCGCCGTGGGCGGCAAGGTCCCGGCGGCGATCTGCGCGATCACCACCTGGTCGGCGATCATGCCCGCCAGCGCCGGGGCCGAGAGCGTCGCCAGCACGATATAGGCCGCCGTCACCGGCAGCCCCATACCCAGAACCAGGCTCGCCAAGGCGATAAGTACAATCGCCACAAGGATATTTCCGCCCGACCAGGCGGCGATCATCAGGCTGAAGGTGTTACCGACCCCCGCCGTGGCGATCACGTTGACCACCAACCCGACCGCACACAGGAGCACCGCCGTCAGGATCATCCCCTTGGTGCCCATGACCAGCGCCTCGAACACCGCGCGCGGGCCCATGCGGGTGCGGGTCAGCCAGCTCGACGCCACCACCGCGATGATCCCGAACACCGCCGCATAGGTGGGGGTGAACCCGCTCACCAGCATCCCGATCAGCAGTCCGATGGGCAACACGAAGCTCGCGCCGCCCTCCAGGAAGGCACGGCGCAGGGTCTGGCCCTCGTCGGCCATGGGCGGCAGGTTCTGGCGCCGCGCCTCGATCCGCACGAAGAAGGCCACCGACAGGAAATAAAGCAGCGCAGGCAGGGCCGCGACCGCCACGATGGTCTCGTACGGGATGGCGGTGAAGCTCGCCATCACGAAGGCCCCGGCCCCCATGATCGGCGGCATCAGCTGCCCGCCGGTGGAGGCCGCGGCCTCGACCCCGCCTGCGAATTTCGGCTGGAAGCCCGCGCGCTTCATCAGCGGGATGGTGATCACGCCGGTCGATGCGGTGTTGGCCACCGCCGAGCCCGAGATCGTGCCCGTCAGCCCGCTGGCAATCACCGCCACGATGCCCGGCCCCCCGACCATGCGCCCGGCCACGGCGCGCGCCAGGTTGATCACGAACTCCCCCGCGCCGGAGCGCAGCAGGAACGCGCCGAAAATGATGAACAGAAACACGTAGGTCGACGAAATGCTGGCGATGGAGCCGAACATCGCATCGTCGCCATAGACCGAGCGGAAAAGCACCGATTCCAGTTTCAGGCCGGGGAAGTTGAACACCCCGCCCACGAACTTGCCCCACCAGACCACGTAGCTGAGCGCGATCACGATCAGGGCCGGGATGATCCAGCCGGTCAGCCGCCGGGTCAGCTCGATCGCGCCCAGAACCACGATGATGGCGGCGATCCAGTCGGCGGTGTTGAACTTCACGCCCCGGTCGTAGATGCCATCCTCGGCATAGCTGAGATATACCGCCGCCGCCGCGACCACCAAGCCCAGCACGAGGTCGACCCCGAGGGCCAGCCGCCCCCGCGCGATGGGATAGAACAGGGCCGCGAGCGCAGCAAAGCCCGCGAAGTGGAAGGCGTTGCGCTGCAACTCCGACAGGACGGGATCGAAGGCCACGTAGATATGGCCGACCGCGATCAGGAAGGAGGCGACCGCGATCAGGGTGCCCGGCAGGCCGGAAAATCGGCGCAAGCCGCCGCTGTCGTCGGATGGGTCGGGCATCGGCACCTCCCTGAAAGACCTGCGCCCCGGACCGGGGTTCGGGGCGCAGGCGTTGCCGTTACTGGGCCTTGAGCCGGTCCGGAATTTCGATCCCGACCTCCTCGTAGTAGCGCTGCGCGCCCGGGTGCAGCGGCAGCGGCAGGCCCGCGATCGCGCTCTCGATGGCCATGGCCTGGGTCGCCGGGTGGATCGCGTTCAGGAAGGGCAGGTTTTCATAGATCGTCTTGGTGATCTGGTAGACATGCTCATCCGGCAGGTCGGCAGACGTTGCGAGGAAGTTGGGCTGCGCGATGGTCTGCACGTCCTCCGCCTGGCCCGGATAGGTGCCCGCCGCGATGGTGTAGGGGGTCCAGAGCTCCCGCCCGCCATCGGCCTGGGCGGCTTGCTCCGGCGTGAAGTTCAGCAGGGTGACACTGTCCCCGGCGGCGGCCATCAGCTGGCTGATCGCGCCCACGGGCACGCCTGCGGGGGTGCCGATGCCCTTGACCTGCCCGTTCTGCAAAGCCTCCGCCGAGGGGCCGTAGCCGCCGAAGACGAGCTCATAGTCGGATTCGATGTCCACCCCGAAGCTCGACAGGATCGTCGCATTCGACCCGATGGTGCCGGAGTTCTGACGTCCCAGCGCCATGGCCTCGCCCTTCAGGGCGACGAGATCCTCGATCGTGCCAGTGGGCGCTGCGTCGGCTGCGACGACGAAATGCTCCACATTCTGCCACAGCATGGTGACCGAGCGCAGGTTTTCCTGCTTGCCGGATTCCTCCAGCGGGCCGGTGCCCGTGGCCGCATAGTAGCCGAAGAGGCCCTGCATGATGCCGAACTGCGCCTCGCCCTCGCGGATCAGGCGCACGTTCTCACCCGACCCGGCCGAGCTGATGGCGGACATGCCGATCTTCTGGGACGGCTCCAGCTTGACCTTCACCAGGGTCGAAAGCGCCACGCCGACCGGATAGTAGGTGCCCCCCGTGGAGGCCGTGGCCAGGATGTAGTTCGCGCCCTCGGCCTTCGCGCCGGTTGCCACGGACAGAGAGATTGCGGCGGCCGCAGCCGCGCAAACGAGATGTTTCATGGTGTTCGCTCCCTTTCGCTGGGTTCTGGTGTCCGAACCCTTGGCAGGCAGTGTAGCCCGCCGACGCGCGGGTGCAATCACCGAAACTGGGTAGGGGTGTCAGCCCTTCTGGTCGTGAAAGAAGTCGTAGATGGTCTGCGCCATGGTCGCCGAGACGCCCTCGACCGCCTTGAGGTCCGACAGGTTGGCGCGGCTGACCGCCTTGGCGGAGCCGAAATGCGCCAGCAATGCGCGCTTGCGCTTGGCACCCACCCCCGGCACATCGTCGAGCGGCGTGCGGGAGACCGATTTCGACCGCTTCGCCCGGTGCGTGCCGATGGCGAAACGGTGCGCCTCGTCGCGCAGGCGTTGGACGAAGTAGAGCACCGGATCGTTGTGACGGAGAGCCGTGGGGCGCGCACCGGGGCGGTGGAATTCCTCCTTGCCCGCGTCGCGGTCCACGCCCTTGGCCACGCCGATGAAGGGCACGTCCTCGACCCCGAGATCGCCGAGGATTTCCGCCACCGCCGAGACCTGCCCCGCCCCGCCGTCGATCAGCAACAGGTCCGGCCAGGCCTCGCTCTCGCGGTCGGGGTCTTCTTTCAGCAGGCGCTGGAAGCGGCGTTGCAACACCTCTTTCATCATGCCGAAATCGTCGCCCGGGGTCAGGTCGGTGCCGCGAATGTTGAACTTGCGGTACTGGGATTTCAGGAACCCGTCCGGGCCCGACACGATCATCGCACCGACCGCGTCCGTGCCCTGGATATGGGAGTTGTCGTAGACCTCGATCCGCTTGGGCGGCGCGTCCAGATCGAAGGCCTCGGCCAGACCGCGCAGCAGCTTGGTCTGCGTGGCGCTTTCGGCCATGCGGCGGGCGAGGCTCTCGCGGGCGTTGCGCTCTGCCCCGGCGATCAACTCGGCCTTTTCGCCGCGCTTGGGCACGAGGATCTCGACCTTGCGGCCCCTCTTTTCGCCCAGCGCGTCGGCCATGAGGTCATGGTTGTCGATCGGATGGGACAGCAGGATCTGCCGGGGCGGGTCCTTCTGGTCGTAGAACTGCCCGAGGAAGGCTTCGAGGATTTCGGGCGCCTCGGCCCCCGCCCCGGTGCGCGGATAGAAGTCGCGGTTGCCCCAGTTCTGGTTTGCTCGGATGAAGAACACCTGCACGCAGGCCTGCCCGTTCTCGAGGTGGAGCGCGATCACATCCGCCTCGGACACGCCGCGCGGGTTGATGCCCTGGGCCGACTGCACCTGGGTCATGGCGCGGATGCGGTCGCGCAGGGCGGCGGCGCGCTCGAACTCCATCGCCTCGGCAGCCTCGGTCATCTGGACGGCGAGGCGTTCCTGCACCTCGGTGGACTTGCCCGACAGGAACCGTTCGGCATCGCGCACGGAGGCGGCGTAATCCTCTTCGGAGATATAGCCGACGCACGGGCCCGAGCAGCGCTTGATCTGGTAGAGCAGGCAGGGGCGCGTGCGGCTTTCGAACATCGCGTCCGAGCAGTTGCGCAGCAGGAAGGCCTTCTGCAGCTGGTTGAGCGTCCGGTTCACCGCCCCCGCACTGGCGAAGGGGCCGTAATAGGCGCCCTTGGTGGCCTTGCGCCCGCGATGCTTGCGGATCTGCGGATAGGCGTGGTCCTTGGCCACCAGGATGTTCGGAAAGCTCTTGTCGTCGCGCAAAAGCACGTTGTAGCGCGGCTTGAGTTGCTTGATGAGGTTCTGCTCCAGCAGCAGCGCCTCGGTCTCGGTCCGCGTGGTCAGGAACATCATCGACGCGGTCTCGGAGATCATCCGCGCGATCCGCGCCGAGTGCCCCGAGGGGCGCGCGTAGTTCGACACCCGCGCCTTGAGGTTGCGAGCCTTGCCCACGTAGAGCACCCGGGATTGCGCATCGAGCATCCGGTACACCCCGGGCGAGCCGTCGAGGGTTTTCAGATAGGCCTGGATGCGCGCATGACCGGTCAGCGCCTCCGCTTCGGGGTCCAATCCGTCCGACAGTTCGCCATTGTCGCTCATCTCATTGCTGCTCCGACTGGCCTGTGCAGCTTTGTCCACCACTTATGTGGATAACTCTGGGGGCAAGTTTTCGGCAACCCGGATTTTCCCTTTGTTTCAGCCGACTTCTTCACTTTGATTAAAATTTGGGCAGCCATCTAACCTGCTGGAAAGATGAGACAATTCAGGCTGACACTCTAATTGTCAATCAAAGTAAAAGAATCATGACACTCTCGGAGGGCTGCTTGAGCCCGGTGGACAAGTCAAGGCTTCCAAGCGGGTTTTCGCCCGCGGAAACCCGCTTGCGCCGAAGTTTATTCCACCCCGATCACGTCCGGCGTCTCCCAGGACAGGTGCTGGCCGCCATCCACACACAAAAGCTGCCCGGTCACGGCAGGTGCATCCAGAAAGTAGCCCAGCGCGGCGGTGATGCCGGCGGGGTCGGCCCCGCGCCCGAGGATCGTCGCGGCGCGCTGCTTGGCGAAATGTTCCACCGACTGCCGCCCGCCGCGCAGGGTCGGCCCCGGCCCGATGGCATTGACGCGGATGCGCGGGGCGAGAGCCTGTGCCGCGGTCTGCGTGAAGGCCCAGAGCCCCATCTTGGCCAGGGTGTAGGTCATGAATTCAGGCGTCAGCTTGCGCACCCGCTGGTCGATCAGGTTGACCACCAGCGCGCGCGCCAGAGGCTCGTCATTGCCGTCGCGCCCGGTCTCGGGGGCCTGGGCGGCAAACGCCTGGGTCAGCACGAAGGGCGCGCGCAGATTGCTTTCGAAATGGCGGTCCCAGCTGTCGCGCGTGGCGCTCTCCAGGCTGTCATATTCGAAGATCGAGGCGTTGTTGACGAGCACGCTCAGGGGGCCCAGCGCCTCGGCCGCGCGGGGCACCAGCGTGGCGGTCTCGGTCTCGACCAGCAGGTCGGCCTGCACGGTCACCGCCTTGCGGCCCATGGCGCGGATCTGCGCGGCCACGTCCTCGGCGGCGTCGCCGGAACTGGCATAATGCACGGCCACGTCGTGCCCCCGCTCCGCCAGAAAGAGTGCCATCGCCGCGCCGAGCCGTTTGCCCGCGCCGGTCACCAGGGCCGCCCCTGCCATCGCCTGTGTCATGTCCCGCCCCTCACGTCAACAGCGCGACCACATAGGCGACATAGAGCCCCGTCAAGACAACACCGGCCGTTCGCTTCAAATTCACCCGGAAATAGACGAACGGGATGAGCAGGAGCGACGCCCCCAGCATCACCCACAGATCGAAGGTCAGGAATTCGGCCGAGACGGGGATGTCCCCCACCATCGCAGTGATCCCGATGATCGCCAGCAGGTTGAACATGTTCGACCCGATCACGTTGCCCAGCGCCACATCGGCCTGCCGCCGGATCGAGGCCATGACGGTGGTGGCCAGTTCCGGCAGGGAGGTGCCGAAAGCCACAAGGGTCAGGCCGATCACCTCTTCGGAGATGCCGAACGCGCGCGCGATGTTGATCGACGCATCCACCAGCAGGTCCGCCCCCAGGGGCAGGCCGACGAGCCCCAGAAACAGGAACATGACGATCCGCCACCAGGGCATGTCGGGGTCCGCACCCTCGACCTCTTCGACCTCGGGGAGGGCGTTCTTGTGGGCCTTGGCCTCGCGGAACGCGTCGAACAGCATCCATCCCAGCGCGGCCAGCAGCGCCAGCCCGTGCACCCAGGTGATCGGGCCCAGGAAACACACCGCGATGAACAGGATCGTCGCCGCCAGCATCTGCACGTAGCTGCGCCTGGTGTCGCAATCGGCGGTGTGCAGCCCCGCCAGCAGGGCCGGTATCCCCAGCACCAGCAGGATATTGGCGGTATTCGAGCCGACCACATTGCCCAGCGCCAGCCCCGGCGCGCCATCCTTAACCGCCGCGATTGAGATCAGAAGCTCCGGCGCGGAGGTGCCGAAGGCGACGATGGTCAGCGACACGATCAGCGCCGGGATCCCGACGCGCAGGCTGAGATTGACCGCACCTTTGACCAGACTGTCGCCAGCCAGAACAAGAATGAAGAGGCCGAGGCCCGCAAGGAGGAAGTCCATCGCTATCCCTTGCCGCAGCTACACGGGTCGCTGGACAGCAGGTAGCGGCCGCAGGACTTGCATTTCACAGGTTTCTTCAGCGAGACGCGCCCGATATAGGGCAGACGCAGTTTGCCGAACATGGCGAGGATCGCCATGCCGACCAGGAAGATCGTGACCGCCTTGATCATCATGCGATCACAGCCCGTAGCGTGCCCAGAGACCGCGCGCCTCCAGGGCATGCAGCGTGTCGTCCACCACCGAGAAGCCAAAGCGGCCGATCAGCGGGCGGCGCGGGCCATAGGTCCGGAACCGGGTCTTGTCGCCGAATTTCTCTTTCATCACCGGGGCCACGTGGCCGATCCCGTCGGCGAGACCCACATCGATGCCCTGCTGGCCGATCCAGACCTCGCCGGTATAAAGGTCGCGATCCTCGGGCAGCTTCGCGCCGCGCCGGGCGGTGATATGGCCCTTGAAGGTCTCGTGCAGCTGCGCCTGCAGACCCTTGAGCCGCTCGACATCCTCGGGGCGTTCCGGGCGGAACGGGTCCAGCAGGGACTTGTCCTTGCCCGCGGTATAGACGCGCCGTTCGATCCCCTGCCGTTCCATCAACTCGTGGAAGCCGAAAGAGGCCGAGATCACCCCGATCGAGCCGACGATGGAGGTCGCGTCGAGCCAGATCTCGTCCGCCGCGGCCGCGATCCAGTAGCCGCCCGAGGCCGCCACATCCTCGACGAAGGCGTAGACAGGCACCTCTTTTTCCTCAGCCAGCCGCCGGATGCGCGCGCCGATCAGCGAGCTTTGGGCGGGCGAGCCGCCGGGGGAGTTGATCACCAGCGCCACCGCGTCCGGTTTGCCCTTGGTGAACGCGCGTTCCAGCAGCGGCCCCACGGACTGATCATTCAACATGCCACGGCCTGTGGCCGCGATCGCGCCTTGCAGGCGCACCACGGCGACGGTCGGGTCCGATTTCACGAAGGGGAGCCAGCGTTTCATGGTGGGCGATGTAAGCCGCGACCTGCCCAGCGGCAAGGCGCAGCGCGCGCGGGGCGCAAATACTGTTGCCGCCCTGCCCGCCCGGCGCGGGGCCGCGGCGCTCAGCCCCGGATGCGGTAGCCGGAGCGGAAGATCCACCAGATCGCGCCGAAACAGGCCAGCGTGAAGGCGAGAATGGCAAGCAGGCTCCAGACCACGGGCACGTCGGCGGTGCCGAAGAACGACCACCGAAAGCCCGAGATCAGGTAGACCACCGGGTTGAAAAGGGTCACGGTCTGCCAGATCGGCGGCAGCATCGAGATCGAGTAGAAGCTGCCCCCGAGGAACACCAGCGGCGTGATGATCAGCAGCGGAACCAGTTGCAATTGCTCGAAATTCTGCGCGAGAACGCCGATGGTGAAGCCCAGCAGGCTGAAGGCGATGCAGGTCAGCACCAGGAAACACAACATCCAGATCGGGTGCTGGATCTCCAGCGGCACGAACAGGAACGCCGTGCCGAGTATGATCAGCCCGATCAGCAGCGCCTTGAACGCCGCCGCACCCACATAGCCGATCACGATCTCCAGCGCCGAGATCGGGGCGCTGAGGATTTCGTAGATCGTGCCAATGAACTTTGGGAAATAGATCCCGAAGCTGGCATTGGACACCGATTGCGTCAGCACCGACAGCATGATCAGCCCCGGCACGATAAAGGCCCCGTAGGAGGTGCCGTCGACTTCCTCCATCCGCGCGCCAATGGCCGCCCCGAACACCACGAAATAGAGCGAGGTGGACAGGATCGGCGAGATCAGGCTTTGCAGCATGGTGCGGAAGAACCGGTGCATCTCGTAGCGGAAGATCGTCTGGATCGCGGCGAAGTTCATTGGGCGGCCTCCCGGGGCGCATCGTCATGGACGAGCGAGACGAACACGTCCTCCAGGGAGCTTTGCCGGGTGGACAGGTCGCGCATCACGATGCCCGCGGCGTCCAGCTCGTTGAGCACGCGGCGGATGCCCGTGCGCTCGGCCTGGGTGTCGTAAGTGTAGACGATCTGGTGCCCGCCCGCAGCGAGGGTCAGGTCAGGACCGGTCAGGGCCGCGGGCAGCGCCTCCAGCGGCGCGGCGAGGTCGATCACCGCCTCCTTCTTGCCCATGCGTGCCATCAGGCCCGCGGTTTCCTCGACCAGCAGGATCTCGCCCTTGTTGATCACCGCGATGCGGTCGGCGATCGCCTCGGCCTCTTCGATATAGTGGGTGGTCAGGATGATGGTGACACCCGCCGCCTTCAGCGCTTCGACCACGCGCCACATGTCCCGGCGCAGCTCCACATCGACCCCGGCGGTGGGTTCGTCGAGAAACAGCACCTTCGGGTCATGGGCCAGCGCCTTGGCGATCAGCACCCGCCGTTTCATCCCGCCCGACAATGCGACGATCTTCGAGGCGCGCTTGTCCCACAGGCTCAGGTCGCGGAGGATCTTTTCGATCCGGGCGGGGTCGCGGGGCCTGCCGAACAACCCGCGCGAGAAGGCGACCGTCGCCTCCACCGTCTCGAACGGCTCCAGCGACAGCTCCTGCGGGACCAGCCCGATCATCCGGCGCGTGGCGCGGTAGTCAGCGACCACGTCATGCCCGCCCACGGTGACCGTGCCGCCCGTGGGCATCGTGAGCCCGCAGATGGTCGAGATCAGCGTGGTCTTGCCCGCCCCGTTCGGCCCGAGCAGGGCGAGGATCTCCCCCTCCCGGATCGACAGGGTGACGCCGTTCAATGCGGTGAAGCCGCCGGGATAGGCTTTCACCAGGTCGGTGATGGTGACGATATCTGCGACAGGCTGGGACATCAGGGGCTCCGGGTTGGCGAGAGCGGCACTCTAGGCCCGGAGCGCGGCGGGCGAAAGGCCATGCGCGCGCGGCCCGCCCTGCGAAAATGCACAGAAACGGCGCGGTGCGGCGGAATTGTGCGAATGCCTCGGGGGCTTATGTTGCGGGTCAAGCCGCGGCACAGACGCCGCCGCACCTGACGGAGGCATCCATGAAACACAACACCATTCCCGGCCTGCACCATGTCACCGCGATCTCCGGACCGCCGCAGGACAACGTGGATTTCTTTACCGGCACGCTGGGACAGCGGCTGGTCAAGAAGACCGTGAATTTCGACGCGCCGGACACCTATCACCTCTATTACGGCAACGAGACCGCAGAGCCGGGCACGATCCTGACCTTCTTCCCCTTCGTGGATGCGGGCCCCGGGCGCGCCGGGCCGGGCATGGCGAGCGCCTATGCCTACGCCGTTCCCGCGGGCCGGTTCGACGGCTGGATGGCACGCCTTGCCGAGGATGCCATCGACTTCGACGGCCCCGTTGAGCGGTTCGGCCAGCGCGTGATCACCCTGCGCGACCCGGACGGCGCGCCGGTAGAATTGATCGAGACCGACCGGGTGGCGCAGGCGCCGCTGGACGGGTTCCACTCGGTCACCCTGTGGGAGGCCGACCCGGAGCCCACCGCCAAACTGCTGACCGAGGTGTTCGGCTATAGCGATGGCGGCACCGAGACCGGCGAGGGGATCGAACGGCTACGACTGGTCGCCCCCGGCGATGCCCGCGGCGCGGTGGTCGACCTGATCCGCACCGACACCCCGTCCATCGGGCGGTCCGGGGCGGGCACGATCCATCACGTGGCCTTCCGGGCGCAGGATCACGACACCCACATGGGCTGGCGTGAGAAACTTCTGGGCCTGGGGCATGGCGTGACCCCGGTGATCGACCGGCAGTATTTCGACGCGATCTACTTCCGGGAGCCGGGCGGTGTCCTGTTCGAGATCGCCACCGACCCGCCGGGCTTCGCCACGGACGAGCCGATGGAGGCTCTGGGCCGGAAGCTCATGCTGCCGCCGCAGCACGAGCCGCTTCGCGACCGGATCGAGCGGGTGCTGCCGCCGCTCAGGACCGCCGCATGACCGCGCGGCTGGTGCGGGGCGGGGCGCCCGCGTCCCGCGCCCAGGCGGGCCTCGTCCTTGTCCATGGACGGGGCGGGTCCGCCGCCGACATCCTGCAGGTTGGGGAGGCCCTGGGCCTTCCCGATCTTGCGCTGATCGGGCCGGAGCATCCGGCCCGGTCCTGGTGGCCCACCTCGTTCCTGGCGCTCCATGCCGAGATGGCCGCGCCTTTGGAGGCCGGACTGGATGCCGTTGCGGATGCCGTCGCGGCACTGGAGGCCGAGGGCCTGCCCCGCGCACGGATCGCCGTGGCCGGGTTCAGCCAGGGCGCGTGCCTTGCACTGGAATATGCGGCGCGGCAGGGCACGGGGCTGGCCGGGGCGTTTGGGTTTTCAGGCGCGCTGGTGGGCACCGGGGACACGGACGGCGCGCCGACGCCCGCACTTTACGGGCATGGCGACAAGCGGTTCGACTATGAGACCGACCTGCGCGGGCTGCCCGTCTACCTGAGTGTCCATGAACAGGACCCGCATATCCCCCACGCCCGGGCACAAAGATCGGCGGAGGTGTTTCGAGGCCTCGGGGCAACCGTCGACACGGTGACCGCACCGGGGGCGGGGCATGGGCTGCTGTCCGAGGACATCACCGCCCTGCGCGGCCTTCTGAACCGTCCCGCCGCCTGACCGCGCCAGCATCGGGGGCTTGACCATCCGGTCCGGTCTGTTGACGCATTGGCCGCCCCGTGGCACGCCTGCGGGGCAGGCCGCCCTCGTCCGGGACGCGCCGACACTGACACGGCTTCGGAGGCTCCGCCCAAACCCCATGCGCAATTTCCCGGCCTGCCCACTGCCCTCCCGCGCCCGGCAGCGCGGACCCGCCCCGTGTCAGTGGGGGTGAAGGGCCGCCCGAAGTCGGGCGCCGCACCAGTCGTTCCCTCTGTCGTGGCGGGGCTTCTGGTGGGGTTCAACCTGCTGGGACAGGCGGTGGCGCTCTCGGGGCTGGTCTTTGCGGGCGCGCTGGCGGTGGGACTGGGGCTGAGTACGGCGCTCCTGCTGGCCAGTTGCATCGTGGCGACCTGCGCGCTGACGGCGATTCCGGGGATGCCGCCGACCGCGGTGGGGGCGTTGCAGAACGTGCCGGTCGCGGCATTGCTGCCTGCGGCTTACCTTTTGGCGGACCCGACCGCGGCGGCCCTGAGCCCGGAGAGCCGGGTGGCGACCATGCTGGCGCTGTTGGGCCTCTCGGCGGTTGTCACCGGGGTCGGGATGCTGATCCTGTCGGCGCTGGATGTGGGGCGGGTGGTGCGGCTGATGCCGCATCCGGTCTCTGCCGGGTTCCTGGCGAGCGCGGGCATGATCCTGATCCTCGCGGGCCTGTCGCGGATCGTGGATGCACCGGCGCCTGGCCTGCAAGGTCTCGCCCGCCTGCCCGTCGAGGCCCTGCCCGCCCTCGCGCTGACGCTCGGACTGACGGGGGCGATCGGTCTGCTGGCCCGGTGGCGCGCGGATCTCGGCCCTTTCCTTGCGGTCCTGCTGGCCTTTCTGGCCTTCTACGGGGTGCTGAGCGCCCAGGGGCTCGGCCCCGAAGACGCCCGCACCCTCGGCTACCTGCCGCCGCGCAGCACGCAGGAGGCGCTGATCGGCTGGCACCCGGGCTTGTTCGACGCGATTTCCTGGAGCTTCGTGTCGGGCCACGTCGCGCTGATCGCCGCCGCGGCGCTGATCGGAATTCTCGGCGCCATGCTGAACCTGACGGGGATCGAGCTGGCCCTGCGCACGGATATCGAGACGCGCCGCGCCCTGTCGGTCACCGGCCTGACGAATGTGGGTCTTGGCGCGATGGGCGGCAGTATCAGCTATGTCTCCTCTGTTAACACGGTCTCGATGCAGGCCCTGGGCGCGCGCGGTCCGGTGGCACGGATCGTTCTTCTGGGGTTTCTTGCAGCAAGCCTGGTCTACGCACCGGCGATCGTCGCCTTCACGCCCACCTTCGTGGCGACCGGGCTGCTCGTCTATATCGGCTACACGATCCTGTCGCGCTGGCTGTTGCGGCAATACCGCCAACAACCCCTCGCGGATTGGGCGATCTCCGCCGGGATCGTGCTGGTGACGGTGGTCTTCGGCATCCTGCCAGCGATCGGCTTCGGTATCGTTGCCGCCTCGCTGATCTTCGCGATCAGCTACGCACGACTGCCCGTGGTCACGCGGCTCGCGGATCTGAACGTACGGCGCAGTTCGGTGGACCGGGGCCCGGCGCAAAGCGCGGTGCTCGACCGGGAGGCGCACCGGGTTCTGACCCTGACCCTGCGGGGTTTCTTGTTCTTCGGTTCGGTGGAGCAGTTGCTGGAGCATGTCCGCGCGGCCCTGAACCGGCCCAACAGGCCCGACACGATCCTGCTTGATTTTGCGCGGGTGAGCGCGCTCGACAGCGCGGCGCTTGCCGCCTTGCAGAAGCTCGATTTCCTCGCGCGCAACAGCCAGGTGCAGATCGTCATCACCGAAGCCAGCCCCGCGGTGGCCGCAGCACTCGTCCGGCTGGAAGCGCTGCTCGGCCCGGACCCGGCCATGCGGTTCGCGAGTGCAACGGACGCCGCGTTGGAGGCCGCCGAGGACCGGCTGCTGACGCGACTGGAGGCGGCCGAGACAGGCGCGGGCGCGCGCGCCTTCCTCGACGCCACGCTCGGGGATGCCGCACTTGCGCAGCGTGTTTTGTCGATGATGACCCGCGAGGAGGTCGCGGCGGGGCAGCGTTTGATGGCCTGCGGCGACCGGGACACGGACGTGATCCTGGTGGAGCGCGGGCAGCTGGCGGTGCTGGCCCCCACCCCGGACGGGCGGATGCGCCGGATCCAATCCCTGCGCCCCGGAGCCCTGATCGGCGAGATTGCAAGCTATGCAGGCCTGCCCCGGGCCGCGGATGTGATCGCCGAAACAGCCGCGACCGTGTACCGGTTCAATCGGTCCGAGCTTGACCAGCGCACCAGGGACGACCCGGAACTTGCCGCGGCCTGGCACCGGATGATCGCCACCGCGTTGTCGCGCAAACACCACCGCACCTTGCGGATGCTGCGCGAGAGCCGCTGAGCCTACTCCTTGGGCGTCTCGGGCAGGGTCACGTCCTCCACCCACGGCGCAGGCAGCAGGTACTGCCGGATCGCCTTGAGCTTCTTCTTCTGGGTCAGCGCGCGCTTGATGTGAGGCCAGGGCGCCAGATGGGGCAAGGTGCGGTGATACCGTCCCCGCACCGCGTCCGGCGGGTTGAGCGCGCCTGCGAAGATCACCACCCGGGAATCCTCGGGTGGGCGCGGGGCGCGAAAATAGTTGAACGGAAACCGCGGGATGCAGTCGATCCGGAAGTGGGACACCCAGGCCCGCGGCCAGAACTTGACACCGTTTGGCGCGTTCTTGGTGACGAAATGCTGCTCGAACCGGTATTTGTCGGCGATCCCCTGGGGGTCTGCGGCGAAAATCGGCTGCAGGGAGGCGAGCGCCCCCACGGGCATCCTGTAGACCGAGGTCTGGCCGAGCTTGTGCAGCGGCTTGGCCTGGTTGCGGGCAAGGATCACGTCCTCGGGCGAGCCGTAGTCGAAGAAATCATCGAGCGAGCCGACGATCGACGCATCCAGGTCCAGAAACAGCACCGGCCCTTCGAGATCGCCGAGCGTCGGCGCCCAGAGCCGGGATTTGGGCCACTGCCCGATGGTGCGCTCGGGCATGAAGCCGGGCATCTCGGGCAGGTCGAAACACTCCACTTCCGGGCGCACGCCCTGGCGCGTGTCGGTGAAACACACGAACCGGAAGGGCGGCGTGGTATGGCGCGCGACCATGTCATAAAGCCGGTTGATGTAAGGCGCGCCGTACTTGGTGCCCCAGTTGATGCACATGATTTGCTTCATGGGTTCGCGCTAGCATTGCTCCGGCGCCAAATCAACGCGCGCGGCCATGCCTTCGGGAAAGTCGACAGCTGTCACCTGTGGCGGGTCGCACGGTTTTCAGACAACGAACCGTTTTCGCAACCGTCCCGGGGCAGCGCGCAATGGTCGCGGCGCAGTGGGTTGCAGGTTTGGAAAGGTTGAACACCATGGGCGCCATCACATGACATGTGCCCCCGCACCCTCCCCGCGGAACCGAGACTGGCAGAAGGCAGACCCATGAGCAGTGTATTCGACGACCTGGAGATCGGCGCGACGGCAGAGACCTCCCGGCTCTGCCGGGAAGAGGACCTGATCGTCTTTGCCAACGCCTCGGGCAATTTCAACCCGCTGACCGTGCCGGACCAGGACGGCGATGGCGATGGCGTGCCCGAAGCGGTTGCGCCGGCGATGTGGGTGGCCTCCCTGATCTCGTCGGTGCTGGGCAACAAATTGCCGGGTCCCGGCATGCGGTACCGCGCGCAGTCGCTTTTCTTCCGTGCGCCGGTGCTGGCCGGCGAGACGGTGGTGGCGCGGGTCAAGGTGCTGGAGAAAAAGGCGGACCGGGTGGTGCGGCTGGAAACCATCGTCGAGACCCAGGGGGGGCGACGCCTTCTGGACGGGGAGGCGGAGGTGATCGCGCCGGAGACCCGCATCATGCTTGACGCAGCCAATGTGCCGGGCTTGCTGGTGCAGCGCCATGTGCATTTCGAGCGGATGATCCTTCGGGCTGAACCCCTGCCCCCCTTTCCCACGGCGGTGGTGGCCCCCGAAGAGCCCGACGCGCTGGCGGGCGCGATCCTCGGCGCCGAGCACACGCTGATCACGCCGCTGCTGATCGGGGACCCGGACAGGATCGCGGCGGCGGCGGCGGAGAAGGGCATCGACCTGGCCCCTTACGAGATCATCGCCGAGCCCCATCACAAGGCCGCGGCGGCCTGCGCGGTGCGGCTGGTCCATGAGGGACGCGCCAAGGCGATCATGAAGGGGCATTTGCATACGGATGTCCTGCTCTCGGCGATCCTGAAGAAGGACGGGGGCCTGCGCGGCACCCGGCGGCTGAGCCATGTTTTCGTGATGGATGTGCCCGGGCTCGATCATCCGCTGTTCATTTCGGATGCGGCGATCAACATCGCGCCCGATCTCAAGACCAAGGCGGATATCACCCAGAACGCCATCGACCTGGCGCTGGCCATCGGGGTCACGATGCCGAAGGTCGGGATCCTGTCGGCGGTGGAGACGGTCAACCCGGCGATCCCCTCCACGCTCGACGCCGCGATCCTGTCGAAGATGGCCGAGCGCGGGCAGATCACCGGCGGGCTGGTGGACGGACCGCTGGCCATGGACAACGCGGTGGACCTGGCCGCGGCGCGCACAAAGGGCATCATATCGAAGGTGGCGGGACAGGCCGATATCCTGATCGTACCCAACATGGAAGCGGGCAACATGCTGGCCAAGCAGCTGACATATCTTGCCCATGCGGATGCAGGCGGGATCGTGATGGGGGCACAATGCCCTGTCATCCTGAACAGTCGCGCCGATAACGACAAGGCGCGGCTCGCCTCGTGTGCGATCGCGGCGCTCCTTGTCGGAGCCACCGCTTGAGTGTCCTGCTGACACTGAACGCGGGCAGCTCCTCGGTAAAGTTCGCGGTCTACGAGGCGGCCAATGCGCCGCTTCTGATCGTGGCGGGTGAAGTCGATGGGCTCGGGCCAGCGGCGCGGCTGATCGTGAACACCAACCCGGCGACGAAACGGGATCTCGGGCCGACGGACCACGCCTCAGCGCTGCACGCGATCCTCGCCGCCCTGCGCCCGATCCTGTCCGGACGGCAGGTGGTTGGGGTCGGCCACAGGATCGTCCATGGCGGCGGCGCCTTCACGGCACCGGTGGAGTTGACGCCCGATGTGATCGAGGCGCTGGAGGCGTTCGTGCCGCTAGCGCCGCTGCATCAGCCCCACAACCTGGCCATGGTGGCCGCCGCACGGCAGTCATTCCCCGACGCGGTGCAGATCGGCTGTTTCGACACGGCGTTCCATGCGGGACATCCCTGGGTGAACGACACCTTCGCCCTGCCGCGCCGCTTCTACGAGGCGGGCGTGCGGCGCTACGGGTTTCACGGGCTCTCCTACGACTACATCACCGACAAGCTGCGCGCGGACTGTCCGGAACTGGCCGCCGGGCGGGTGGTGATCGCGCATCTTGGCAACGGCGCGTCGATGTGCGCGGTGCGCGACGGGCGCAGTGTCGGGTCCACCATGGGCTTCTCGGCGCTGGACGGGTTGCCCATGGGCACGCGCTGCGGACAGCTCGACCCCGGCGTGCTGCTCTACATGATGGAGCAAGGCATGAGCCGGGAGGAGATCACCTCGATCCTCTACGAGGAAAGTGGGCTGCAGGGCCTGTCGGGCTTCAGCCATGACATGCGCACCCTGCAGGCGAGCGATGACCCGAGGGCGGCGGAGGCCATCGATTACTACGTGTTCCGTATCCGGCGGGAACTGGGGGCAATGACGGCTGTGCTGGGCGGGATCGACGCCCTGGTGTTCTGCGGCGGCATCGGAGAGAACGCGGCCGTCATACGGGCGCGCGTGATCGAGGGGATGGACTATCTCGGCCTGTCGCTGGACGCCGAGGCCAATGCGCGGAACGCCACGCGGGTCGCGACCGGGCCGGTGCCGATCCTGGTTATTCCCACCAATGAAGAGCTGGTCATTGCGCGCGCGGTCAGCGCGGCCCTGCACCCGTGACCACGATCCGGGTGGACCAGCCCGCGCAGGCCTCGGCCACCGGGGGCGGCACCGGCTGATCGGTAAAGAGGGTCTCGACCGCGCTGAGCGAGGCGATGCGGGCCGGGGCCTTGCGGCTGAACTTGGAGTGATCGGCCACGACGAAGGTGCGCCGGGACTGGGCCAGGATCGCGCGGCTGACCCCGACCTCCTGGATATCGAAGTCCAGCAGATCGCCCTCCGCATCCAGCGCCGAGCACCCGATCACTGCCAGGTCGAATTTGAACGCGCGGATGCTCTCGACCGCCAACGCCCCGATCAGCCCGCCATCGCTGCGCCGCAACTGCCCGCCGGTGAGGATCACCTCGCAATCGGGGTTGGCCGTGAGAATGCGCGCCACGTTCATGTTGTTGGTGATCACCAACAGGTCGGTATGATGCAGAAGTTCCTGCGCCACGGCCTCGGTGCTGGTGCCGATGTTCAGAAACAGGGAAATGCCGTTGGGGATCTGCGCGGCACAGGCCCGGGCCATCGCCCGCTTCGCCCCGGTGTTGAGCGCGCGGCGTTCCTCATAGGCGACGTTGGACGTGCCCGAGGGCAGCACGGCGCCGCCATGGACACGCTCCAGCCGCCCGGCTTCGGCCAGATCGCTCAGATCGCGGCGGATGGTTTGCAGGGTGACGCCGAAATGGGCCGCCAGCCGGTCCACGGTCACCTTGCCGTCGCGGCGGGCGATCTCGAGGATTTCCGGGTGACGCAGGGTCTGGGTCATGGGCACTCCGCTGGGCTTTGACGGCCAGTGTTCGGGTTTTCGTGCAAACTGCAAGCGTGGATGTCTGCGCGCGGATACGCTCGAAACCGCGCGCTTGGCCGATTGTTTCACCAAAGTGATTTTCTTTTTTGTTCGCTTTGCCCTAAACCGCGCACAAACGCAGATGCGAGTGCTCCCATGACCATGCCGGAAACAGACGCGAAATTGCACGACCTCTTCATCATCGGGGGGGGCATCAATGGTTGCGGGATCGCGCGCGATGCCGCCGGGCGCGGGCTCTCGGTGGCGCTGGCCGAGATGAACGATCTGGCCTCGGGCACTTCGTCGGGGTCCACCAAGCTCTTCCATGGCGGGCTGCGATACCTGGAGTATTTCGAATTCCGGCTGGTGCGCGAGGCCCTGATCGAGCGGGAGGTGCTGCTGCGCGCGATGCCCCATATCAGCTGGCCCAAGCGGTTCGTGCTGCCCTATCACCCGGACATGCGCTTCGAAGGGCAGACCCCGACCTCGAAACTGCTGGGCATTTTCATGCCTTGGATGAAGGGGCGGCGGCCCGCCTGGCTGATCCGGCTGGGGCTGTTCCTCTATGACAACCTGGGCGGACGGAAGATCCTGCCGGGGACCGAGACCCTGTCGCTGCAGGGCACGCCCGAAGGCGCACCGTTGGAGCCGCGGTTCGAGAAGGCGTTCGAGTATTCCGACTGCTGGGTGGAGGATTCGCGTCTGGTGGTCCTGAACGCGCGCGATGCGGAGGCGCGCGGGGCGGAGATTCACACGCGCACCAAGGTCGTCGCGACCGAGCGGCATGCCGATCACTGGCGGATCGAGACCCAAGAGGCCGACACCGGCACGCGGCGCAGTTTCCGGGCGAAGATGCTGGTGAACGCAGGCGGGCCCTGGGTCGCCGAACTGCTGACCGGGACCCTGCGGCTGAACGTGCCGGACACGGTGCGGCTGGTGCGGGGCAGTCACATCGTGGTGCCCAAGCTCTATGACCACGACAAGTGCTACTTCTTCCAGGGGACCGATGGGCGGATCATCTTCGCGATCCCCTACGAGACGGATTTCACCCTGATCGGCACCACCGATGCGGAGCATCCGGACCCCTCGCAGAAGCCCGAATGCACGCCGGAGGAGCGCGACTACCTGCTGGCCTTCGCGAACCAGTATTTCAAGCAGGACATCACGGCCGAGGACGTGGTCTGGACCTATTCCGGGGTGCGGCCGCTTTATGATGACGGCGCGAGCAGCGCGACGGCGGCGACGCGGGATTACACGCTCAAGACCGATGCCGCGGCCGGGGCGCCGGTGCTGAACGTGTTCGGCGGCAAGATCACCACCTATCGGCGGCTGGCGGAAAGCGCGTTGGCGCAGATCGGCGCGCAGCTGCCCGTCGGCGCGGGGCCGTGGACCGCCGGCGTGGCGCTGCCCGGGGGCGATTTCCCGGTGGACGGGGTCGAAGAGCTGATCGCGCAGCTGCGCGCGGCCTATCCGTTCCTGAGCGCACGGTGGGCGACGCGGCTGATCCGCGCCTATGGGCGCGACGCGTGGGAGGTTCTGGGCGACGCGAAGACCGAAGCCGAACTGGGCGAGGGGTTCGGCGCGACCCTGACCGCGCGGGAGGTGCGCTGGCTTATGACGCGCGAATATGCGCGGCAGGCCGAGGACGTGGTCTGGCGGCGCAGCAAGCTGGGCCTGCGGATGAGCGCCGAAGAGATCGCGACGCTGGACCGCTGGATGCAGGCAGCGCGCCGCACCCTGCCGCAATCGGCCGCATAAGGGCCTTGCGCGGTGCGGGATTTGTCCCCATCGTCCCGGCAGGAATGGACAACCGCGCGGAGCCATGGACCTCAACGCCCCTGACGCCCCGAGATTTCTGACCACCAAGGAGGTGGCGGATTTGCTGCGGGTGCGGGAGCGGAAGGTCTATGACCTGGCCGGCGCGGACGAGATCCCCCATCGCCGGATCACAGGGAAACTGCTGTTCCCGCGCGAGGAACTTCTCGACTGGATCGAAGGAGACCGGCAGGCGACCGCCCTGCCTCCGGTGCTGACCGGGTCGCATGATCCGTGGCTCGCCTGGGCGGTCGGGGCCTCCGACTGCGGGCTGGCGGTGTTGCAGAATGGCAGTGCCGAAGGGCTCGCGCGCTTCGCGGCGCGAGAGGCCGCGTTCTGCGGGCTGCACATCCCCGAAGACGACGGCTGGAACGTGGGCAGCGTGCGGGCGCAGGGGGTGCGCGACTGCGTGCTGATCGGATGGGCGATACGCCAACGGGGGCTGCTGCTGTCCCCTGCCCTTGCCGCCGATGTCAAAGATGTGGCCGACCTGCGAGGCCAGCGTGTCGTGCTGCGCCAGCCGGGCGCCGGGGCGGCGGTATTGCTGGAGCGGTTGCTGGACGATGCGGGGATGGCACTGTCCGACCTGGTCACGGGGACGGATGTGGCCCGAACCGAGCACGAGGCGGCGGCGGCGGTCGCCTCCGGCGAGGCGGACGCGGCGCTGGGACTTGCGGCCATGGCACGGCAGTTCAAGCTGGGCTTCGTGCCGATCGTGGAGGAACGCTTCGACTTGCTGGTCGACCGGGCGTTCTATTTCTCGGATCCGTTCCAGCGCCTGCTGCAATTCGCGTCAACGCCCGCGGCCTTGGAAAAGGCGCGGGCGCTGGGGGGCTACGACGTGTCCGAGCTTGGCACGGTCCGCTGGAACGGACCGTGAGCCGGATCAACCGCCCGCGTTCGGGAAAAAGAGCTGCTGCCCGTCGACCTTGAAGGACGCGATCGCGGCTTGCCCTTCTTCCGACAGGATCCAGTCGACGAATTGCTGACCGAGATCGGCTTTGACATGGGCGTGACGCTCGGGGTTTACGAGGATGATCCCATACTGGTTGAAAAGCTTGGGGTCGCCTTCCACGAGAATCTCGTGGTTCTGCTTGTTGCCAAAGGCGATCCAGGTGGCGCGGTCGGTCATGACGTAGCCGTTCATGGCGATGCCGGTGTTCAGCGTCGCGCCCATGCCGGATCCGGTTTCGCGATACCAGTCGCCCGACGCCGCCTGGGCGTCGATGCCGGTCTCGGACCAGAGGCGCAGCTCGGCCTTGTTGGTGCCGCTGTCATCGCCGCGGCTGAGGAAGGGCGCCTGGGCTTCGGCGATCTGCGCCAGGGCCGCCACCGCATCGCTGCTCCCGCCGACACCGGCGGGGTCCGCGGCGGGACCGACGATGACGAAGTCGTTATACATCACATCGGCACGGGACACGCCGAACCCGTCGGCAACGAATTTTTCTTCGGCAGCCTTGGCATGAACGAACAGGACATCGCCGTCCCCGTTGGCCGCATTGCGCAGGGCCTGCCCCGTCCCGACGGCCACGACCTGCACATCGATGCCGGTCTCGGCCTCGAAAATGGGCAGGATATGGTCGAAGAGCCCGGAATTCTGGGTCGAGGTCGTGGACTGCACGAGGATGGACGGCTCCGAGGCCTGTGCGACCCCGGCGAGCGTTGTGGCTGCGCCGAGGCAAGCAGCGAAGAGCGAGGATATCAGGGCAAGTCTCATCGGGACTCCTCCAGTTCAGGGATCGGGAATGGATATCAGGGGCCGTCGTAGAACCGGCCGTCGAGCCAGGCGGCGACCGCGGCGCTGCGCGGCGCGGTGAGCACCTGCTGCGCGGGCCCGGCCTCGGCCACGCGGCCCCGGTGCAGGAAGAGGATATCATCCGCCATCCGCCTCGCCTGGCCGTGATCATGGGTGACCATCACGACAGTGACCCCGGCGCCATGGGCCGCGTTGATCTGGCTTTCGATCTGCCGTGTGGCGGCGGGATCGAGGCTGGCAGTCGGCTCGTCGAGCAGGAGCATCCGGGGCGCGGTGGACAGGGCCCGCGCCACGGCGAGGCGTTGCTGCTCGCCCCCTGAGAGCACCCGCGCCGGGCGGCGGGCAAGCTCGGACAGCCCCGCACGGTCGAGCGCCTCGGCCTCGCGGGCCGCGCGCTCCTTGCCGCGAATGCCGCGGACCGACAGGGCGAAGCGCAGGTTGCTCAGAACCGAGCGTCGCAGCAGGACCGGGCGCTGCAGCACCATGGATTGCGCCTGCCGCGCCTCTGCCGACAGGGGGGCGCCGTGCCAGAGCACCTGGCCCGCATCGGGCGCAATGAGCCCGTGCAGGACCCGCAGCAGCAGGCTCTTGCCCGCGCCATTGGCCCCCATGATCACCGTGCGCCGACCGGCAGGCAGGGACAGGTCGACACCGTCGAGCAGCCGCTTGCCGCCGCGCATCAGCACGATGTCGCGGGCTTCGAGAAGCTTGTCGCCAAGCTCCAGCTCCGGATGGGTGTGGAAGTCACGCATAGGCCGCCCTCACCGCCGAGGCGCGGATCGACATGACCAGCGCGTTCACGATCACCGCCATGCAGAGCAGGATGATGCCCAGGGCCAGGGCCAGTTCGAGATTGCCCTTGGACGTCTCCAGCGCGATCGTGGTGGTCATCACCCGGGTGGCATGGTCGATATTGCCGCCGACGATCATCACCGCGCCAACCTCCGCCACGGCCCGCCCGAACCCCGCAAGCGCCACCGTCAAAAGGGTATAGCGCGCATCCCAGAGATAGGCGCCAATCCGGTCGACCGGTCCGACCTGAAGCGAGGCGAATTGTTCGGAGTATTCCGCGTCGAGATCCGCCACCACTTGGCAGGTCAGCGCGGCCACGATAGGCGTGACCAACACCGCCTGGGCGATGATCATCGCGGTGGGCGTATAAAGCAGGCCAAGTGTGCCCAGGGGCCCGGCCGCAGACAGCATCAGGTACACCAGCAGCCCCACCACCACAGGGGGCAGCCCCATCGCTGCGTTCAAGAGGACCACAAGGACCGTACGGCCGGGGAAGCGGAAAGCGCCAGCCGCCGCCCCGAGGGGGAGGCCGATCACACAGGCCACCGCGACGGCAGTCAGGGTGACGCGCAAAGAGAGGCCGATGATCTCGACCAGGTCCGGATCCCACACCAGGACCAGACCGATCGCATCTGCCAAAACGCTCCAGAAACCAGACAAATCAGGCATCTCCCCCGCCACTTGGGAAATAATGCACAAAAATGCATAGCTTGCCAGCGGTAATTCGAGAGATGATCGCAAGGCACGGAAAAAGCCCTGCGTTGGGCAAGCCTTTTCAGGGCGTTGGGTGCAACGTCGATGAGCGTCGCATCAGCCTCGTGGCGCAGAGAAGTCTGCTCTGAACACCTGCATCGGTAGATGCGGGTCCATCACGGGCGTCGAAGGGCAGCATGTCGGCGCGTTCTTCGAACAGCCTGGAGCCCGGTTACGGCAACAAGGCCGAACGCCAGGCTACCCAGGATCACAGGCCAGACCGGGATAGCGCGGCCGGCCGCATCCGGGCTCAAACGCAGCACGCCGTCGGCGGACACGGTGGTCTCGAACGCATCGACAAAGCGCCCCCGTTCATAGAGGCGCACCGCAACCGGGACATGCGCGAAGCCATCGCCCGGCAACTCCAGCACGAGGTCCGCAGCGTCCAGACCGACGTCGGCACGAAGGCCGGTATAGAGGTACAACTCCGACAAGGGCGCGATCGGGGCCGTCGGTGTGCTGCACACGGTCGTCGAAATCGACGCCTGCAGCGGCGTGTCGAACGGCAGACGATCCGCGCCGGCGTGCAGCAGGGTCGGCAAGGCGGAGGTCGGATGCGCGCCATCCTTCGACAGAACCTGCGTCTGGGCGGCGAGATGGATCATTGCTTGCGCCGCAATCTCGTGACCACGGGCAAACGTGATCGGCTCGGACAGATCCGTCCGCAGATCGCGCCCGAGCGCAGCAACCGCGTCGAGGACCGGTGCCGCAGGCGCCATGATATAAAGGGATGTCGTTGCCGCATTGCGGGACACGATCAGGCTCACGGGCTCGGACGCCACAACCGGCCTGGGCAGCATCGCTGCAAGCAGAAGAAAGATGAAACCGACGCCACGCATGGATCACAGATATCGCCGGTAGGGCGAAAGTCACATGATCTCGATGGGGCGAGATTGGATCCTATAGAGAGTTATTGGTTTTTTTCTAGGTTTGGCGGTGACCTACTCT
>NZ_JARAMN010000011.1:0-133014 GCF_028807315.1 Dinoroseobacter sp. PD6
GGACTCTCCGAAAATCCGGAGGAGAGTCGGGTCTCAGGTCAGCTCGTAGGGGCTGTAGAAGCCATTGTCCGAGATGACGCGCACTGCCGGCGGGTCGCTGTTCGGGATGTGCTCAAGCCGCTTGGCTACAAGTCCCATGCCGTCGTCCAGCACGAAGATTCCCGGCGGGTTCGGCGCACGGCGCGCCATGTCGACGAGCACATTGTCGCCATCGAGCAGCGTCGGGCTCGACATCGATCTTCGCCATGCCGGGCTCGGCGCACTCTGTTTCGCTCGATAGCGACGGAGACAGGACGCGCAGTTTTGGCGGGGTTTCGATTCAGGTTGTTGGAAAGGCGAGGAAATTTTCGACCAAACCGAAATCGGCGCGGTTCGCCCGACCAGAGACGAGAGGCCGTTCAGAGACGGAAATCGGCGTGCGCCGCCGTCTCAGCGGTTCGCACCCATCCGGCAAACCCCTTTGAAAACAGAAGAAATTCCGCCTCTGTCGAGCGACCTGAACGGGTTCGCAATGGTTATTGTGGCGGAGAGACAGGGATTCGAACCCTGGGAACGCTTTCACGCTCAACGGTTTTCAAGACCGCCGCATTCGACCACTCTGCCACCTCTCCGCGGCACGTCGTCTAGATATGGCGCCGCGGCAGACAGGTAAAGCGGGAATCCACCCGTGGGCAGAGCGGCTCCATTCACCCTCTTGGCACCGTGATGCACAGACCGCATCCGCCGTACTTTCCAACGGGCGGCGGGACGTCTATGCTTCGTGGCGAGGATAGGTTCCAGCCCGCCCGCAGGCGGCGCAGCGAAGACCGTTGAGGCGAGGGTGGGACAATGGGCAGAACATGGGTATGAACATGAAACCGCGCGTTTGGATCGGGCTGGGAATTCTTGTCGCCTTGGCCGGGTGCGAGGGGCAGACCCCTTTTGCCTTCTTGGATCGACCCGGGGAGACCGCAACCGCACAGGGCATACCGACCGAAGGCGGCGAGACCATTGATGTCGAGGCGCCCGAGATTTTCGGCGTCACCGATACCGGTCTCTGGGATGGCCGCCCATCCCTCGGCGGGGTCTGGGTCGCCTTCCCCGATGTCCCCGAGCCCGAGCGCGTCATCATCCGCAACACCGCCAATGGCAGCAGTGTCATCGGCGCGCTCTTCCGGCGTGAACGGGACAACCCCGGCCCTCGCTTCCAGATCTCTTCCGATGCGGCCGAGGCCCTCAACATCCTTGCCGGCGAACCGACCCAGATCAACGTCGTGGCCCTGACACGCGACGTGGCGCCCGCCCCCGCCCCTGACGCCGAAACCGTCGATCCCACCACAGCCATCGCCGCGGCGGCCATTGCGGAGGCGGAGCTTGACGAGGACACCACCGACACCGCCGCCGCACCACCGTCCCCGGCACCCGCTCTGGCGGCAAGCTCCACATTGGCGCGGCCCTATATCCAGATCGGCATCTTCAACGTGGCGGCCAATGCCGAAGCGACCGAGGCGCAGATGCGCGCGGCCGGTCTGGCCGCCGATACCACGACTCAGGAAAGCCAGGGCAAGACGTTCTACCGGGTCATCGTCGGCCCCGCACCGACCGAAACCGCCCGCGACGCCGCCCTCGACACCGTGCGATCCCTGGGCTTTGCCGACGCCTATTTCGTGACCAACTGACGGAGGACCCGATGGGATTTCTGCGCCTGATCTGCCTGAGCCTCGCCCTCGGACTCGGCCTTGCCCCTGCCGCCCAGGCGGCGTTCGAGACCCGCGCCGAGGCGGCCTATGTGGTCGACGTCACCACCGGCACCGTCTTGCTCGAAAAGAACGCCGACGTGCCCCTGCCGCCCGCCAGCATGTCCAAGCTGATGACGCTCTACATGCTGTTCGAGGCGCTGGAGAAGAACCCGGCCGTCACCCTCGACACAACCTTCCGCGTCTCGGCCCGCGCCATGGCCAAGGGCGGCTCGACCATGTTTCTGACCGAACGCGACCGTCCCACCGCCGAAGACCTGATCAAGGGCATCATCGTGCAGTCGGGCAACGACGCCACCGTGGTCGTCGCCGAGGGGCTCGCGGGCACCGAAGAGGCGTTCTCCCGCCTGATGACCGAGAAGGGCGCGGCCATCGGGTTGACCCAGTCCACCTTCACCAACTCGTCGGGCTGGCCCGATCCTCAGCACCGAATGAGCATGCGGGATCTCGGGATCCTGACCCAACGGATCATCGAGGACTATCCCGAATATTACGGCTATTTCGCCATGTCCGAATGGGGCTTTGACGGGCGTGCGCCGCAAAACCGGTTCAACCGCAACCCGCTGCTGAAGCTGGACATAGGTGCCGACGGATTGAAGACCGGGCACACGCAAGAGGCCGGCTATGGCCTTGTCGGCTCGGCCCAGCAGGGCGCGCGGCGGATCATCTTCGTGATCACCGGGCTGGAGACCGACCGGGCGCGGGCCGAGGAATCCGAACGTATCGTCAGCTGGGCCTTCCGCCAGTTCGTGCAAAAGGACATGGCCGAGGCGGGACGCCACGTCGCCGACCTGCCCGTCTGGGTCGGGGAGGCCGAGACCGTCGGCCTTGTCTCCCCCGAAGATATTCGCCCGCTGGTGCCCATGGTCGCCTCGGGCAGTCTGGTGGCGGAGATCGAGGCCGACACCCCCATCGCCGCCCCCATCAAGGCAGGCCAGCAGCTGGCCGAGCTGGTGATCACGGGCCCGGAGATGGAGCCGCAGCGCTATCCGCTGGTGGCCGAAACCGACGTTGCCAAGGGCGGGGCCTGGGTACGGATGCAGGCGGCCGCCGAGGTGCTCTACCGCGAACTGACCCGCGAGGATGCGCCCGACGCGCCTCAGGCCGCGAACTGATGACGCAACCCGGCCGCCTCATCAGTTTCGAGGGGATCGACGGCAGCGGCAAGTCGACCCAGGCCCGGCGCCTGGCCGAGCATCTGCGCGACACGGGGCGCGACCCGATCCTGACCCGAGAACCCGGCGGCTCCCCCGACGCCGAGGACATCCGCCGCCTGCTGGTCGAAGGCGACCCGGACCGCTGGTCGCCGGAAACCGAGCTTCTGCTCTTCACCGCTGCCCGGCGCGACCACCTGGAACGGCTGATCCAACCCGCCCTGGCCGAGGGGCGCGACGTGATCACCGACCGCTTCGCCGACAGCACCCGGGTCTACCAGGGCGCGACCCGAGGGGACTTGCGCGCGCTGGTCGACCAGTTGCACAGCCTGATGATCGGGCGCGAGCCGGACCTGACCTTCGTCATCGACATGCCGCCCGAACTGGCGCTGACGCGCGGTCTCGCCCGTGCCTCCGGCGAGGACCGCTTCGAGGAGTTCGGCCTGCCCTTCCAGACCGCCCTACGCGCGGGCTTTCTCGATCTGGCACGCGCCAATCCGGACCGCTGCGTGGTGATCGACGGCAACCGCCCCGAGGCCGAGGTGGCCGCGGACGTCATCGCCCACCTGACCGTTGCCGCATGAGGGACGACGCCCCGCTTCCCGAGGCCGACGCCCTGCCCGGCGCACCCCACCCGCGGTTTGCGACCCGGGTGTTCGGCCATGGCGCGGCGGAGGCGGATCTGCTCGATGCCGTGGCCTCCGACCGGCTGCACCACGCCTGGCTGCTGACCGGCCCCAAGGGGATCGGCAAGGCGAGCTTTGCCTGGCGCGCGGCGCGTTTCCTGCTGGCCACGCCGGCTTCCGACCCGGGGCCAAGCCTGTTCGGCGACGCGCCCGCGGCCGCCACCAGCCTCGACATCGACCCCGACCACCCGGTCGCACGGCGCATCGCCGCCCTGTCGGACCCCCGGCTCTACCTGCTGCGCCGCCCCTATGACGAAAAGACCAGCCGTTTCAAGCAGGACATCCCCGTGGATGCCGCCCGCGGGCTGAAGGGATTCTTTACCATGTCCGCGGTGGATGGCGGGCGGCGCGTGGTGATCGTCGATGCCGCCGACGAGATGAACGCGAGCGCCGCCAACGCCCTGCTGAAGGTTCTCGAAGAACCCCCCGCCGACACGGTGATCCTGCTGGTCTGCCACGCGCCTTCGAAACTGCTGCCGACGATCCGCAGCCGCTGCCGCACCCTGCGGATGGGCCCTCTGTCGGAACCCGATCTCGGCGACGCCCTCGCCCAGGCCCTCGGCGCGCCCCTGCCCGACGCGGAGCTTGCCAGCCTCAACGCGCTGGCCGAAGGCTCCGTCGGGCAGGCCATCACCCTGCGCGACGCGGGCGGGCCGGAGGCCTATGGCAGCCTGCTGGGCCTGATGGACGGACTGCCCCGTCTCGACCGGCCCGCGACGCTCAAACTGGCCGAAAGTGCCGCCGCCCGCGGTGCGGAGGCGCGCTTCGACCTGCTCTTGATGTTGACCGAAACCTTCCTCTTCCGGCTGGCCCGCACGGGGGCTACCGGCCATCCCCCGACCGGCGCCAGCCCGCAGGAGGCCGCCTTGCTCCAACGTCTGGCGCCCACCGCCCAGGCCGCGCGCGGCTGGGCCACGGCCCAGGCCACATTGCTGGCAAAAGCCCGGGCCGGGCGTGCCGTAAACCTTGACCCTACAGCCCTTCTGCTCGATATGTTCCACGGACTTCAAGAGGTGGCCTCGGCTCAGGGGACTGCCTGAAAACCTCTCGCTCAGGCGCTCCATGCCCCCTATCCACCTCGTCGACAGCCATTGCCACCTGGACTTCCCGGACTTCGCCGAGACGCTGCCCGAGACGGTCGCGCGGGCGCAGGCTGCCGGCGTGGCACGCATGGTCACGATCTGCACCAAGCTGCGCGCCCTGCCCGGCGTCCAGGCCATCGCCGAGGCCCACGACCCGGTGTTCTTCGCCGCAGGCACCCACCCGATGAGCGCCGCCGACGAGCCCCTGGTGTCGGTCGACGAGCTTTGCGCGGTCGCGGCCCACCCCAAATGCGTGGGCATCGGCGAAACCGGGCTCGACTATCATTACACCGCCGAAAGTGCCGCGCGACAGCAAGAAAGCCTGCGCATCCATATCGAGGCCGCGCGCCGGACCGGCCTGCCCCTGATCATCCACGCCCGCGACGCCGACGACGACATGGCCCGGATCCTGACCGAGGAATACCGCGAGGGCGCCTATACCTGTGTGATGCACTGCTTCTCCTCCGGCGCGGCACTGGCCGAGGCCGCGCTCGATCTGGGCTTCTACCTGTCCATGTCCGGCATCATCGCCTTCAAGAAATCCGACGCCCTTCGCGCGATCTTCGCCGCCGCCCCGGCGGACCGGATCCTGGTGGAGACCGACGCGCCCTACCTTGCGCCGCCCCCCTATCGCGGCAAGCGCAACGAGCCCGCTTATGTCGCCCATACCGCCGCCGCCGGGGCCGCGATCTACGACATGACGGTCGAGGCCTTCGCCGCGCAGACCACCGCGAATTTCGACCGGCTCTTTGCCAAGGCCGCCGCATGGCAGCCCGCGCCCGTGGCATGACGGGACTGCGCTTCACCATCCTCGGCTGCGGCTCGTCCGGCGGCGTGCCGCGGCTCGGCGGGCACTGGGGCGATTGCGACCCCGAAAACCCGCGCAACCGGCGTCGGCGCTGCTCGCTGCTAGTCGAACGGGACGGGCCGGAGGGGACCACCACCGTCCTGATCGACACTTCGCCGGACATGCGCGCACAACTGCTGGACGCGGGGATCGGGCGGCTCGACGGGGTGGTCTACACCCACTCCCACGCGGACCATACCCACGGGCTCGACGATCTGCGGATGATCGTGTTCAACATGCGCGCGCGCCTGCCGGTCTGGGCCGACGGGCCGACCCAGGACAGCCTGTTCTCCCGCTTCGGCTATGCCTTCGTCCAACCCGAAGGCAGCCCCTATCCCCCGATCCTCGAGATGCACACGATCGACGGCCCGGTGACCATCGACGGACCGGGCGGCCCGGTCACGCTTTGCCCGTTCAAGGTCAACCATGGCAGCATCGACAGCCTCGGCTTCCGCATCGGGGATCTGGCCTACCTGCCGGATGTGGCCAAGCTCCTGCCCGAAAGCCGCGCGGCCCTGACCGGGCTCGACACGCTCATCCTCGACGCATTGCGCCGGACACCGCACCCGACCCACGCCCATCTAGACCAGGCGCTGGAATGGATCGCCGAGTTCGCCCCGCGCCAGGCGATCCTGACCAACATGCATATCGATCTGGACTACGCGACGGTGGCGGCCGAAACCCCTGCCCATGTCAGCCCGGCCTATGACGGGATGGTGCTGCACCGGCCGGTGCCCGCGTCTTGACCATCCTTCTCGAAGTCACGCTGCCCATCTTCCTTGTGCTTGCGGCGGGCTACGGCGCGGTCTGGGCCAAGGTGTTCTCCGACGAGAATGTCGAGGCGCTCATGCGCTTCACCCAGAATTTCGCCATCCCCTGTCTGCTGTTCCTGGCGATCTCCACGCTCGATCTCGATGCGGTCTTCGACTGGCGCCTTCTGACCAGCTATTACAGCGGCTCGCTCGCCAGTTTCGCCACCGGCATCCTCGGCGCGCGCTTTCTCTTCGCGCGCCCAATGCAGGATGCGGTCGCCATCGGCTTTTGCTGCATGTTCGCCAACACGGTCCTGCTCGGCATCCCGATCCTCGAACGCGCCCACGGCCTGCCCGCGCTGGAGCCGCTCTATGCCATCATCGCGATCCACGCGCCGTTCGGATATCTCGTGGGGATCACCACGATGGAGATCGTGCGCGCCTCGTCGAAAAACGTGTTCGTCACCGTGGGCGCGATCCTCAAGACCATGAGCCAGAACGCCCTGATGATCGGCATCGCGCTCGGCTTCGCGGTCAATCTCAGCGGCCTGATGCCCCCCGCCGTGGCCATCGAGGCGATCGAGATGATCGCCCGCGCGGGCATCCCGGCGGCACTTTTCGGGCTGGGCGGGGTGCTCTTTCGCTATAAACCCGAAGGCAACCTGCGCGAGGTGGCCTTCGTCTGCCTGGTCTCACTGATGCTGCACCCGCTGGTGGCCTGGGCCATGAGCCGCCTCGTGTTCGGACTGGACGATCCGATGATCCGCGCCGCCGCCCTGACCGCGGCCATGGCTCCGGGGGTGAACACCTATATCTTCGCCAACATGTACGGGGTGGCGAAACGGGTGGTTGCGACCGCCGTTCTGGCCGGCACGGCGCTCTCGATCCTGCTCGCCGCCTTCTGGCTCAGCGTCCTGCCCTGACATCCGCGCTCGGGCCGCCGTTTCCCTCCTCCCACCGCACCGCACTGCACCGCACCGCACCGAAGGATGCAGGCCCACGGGAATCGGCACCACCACCGGTCGCCCAAACCAGACCGTTCCCCACTAACCTTGACGGCCCGCGATGACCCCGAACGCGTGCCTTGTGCCCCCCTCCTTCATCTTTGCAAAGATACTCCGGGGGGGGGTGGCGCGCAGCGCCGGGAGCAGCGCCCCCGCCGCCCTCTCCGTCTATTCCGCGGGCTGGGCCTGAAGCACCGGCACCTCCTCGGGGGACGGCGCCTTAAGGCAGAGCCGCAACAAGGGCGGCACCGTCAGCAGCGTCAGGAAGGCCGACATGGACAACCCTCCGACCACCACCGCGCCCAGGCCGCGATAGAGCTCGGACCCCTCGCCCGGGAACACCACCAGCGGCAGCATCCCCATGATGCTCGTCAGCGTCGACATGAAGATCGGCCGGATCCGGTTCCGCGTCGCCTCCTCGATCGCATCGACCGGCGACATACCCTCCTCACGCAAGTGATAAAGCGACTGATGCACGATCAGGATCGCATTATTCACCACGATACCCACCAGGATGATGAACCCGAGCAGCGTCAGCATATCCAGCGGCTGCGTCTGGAACGTATTGAGCAGCGCAAGCCCCCCGACCCCGCCCGCGGCCGCCACGGGCACCGAGATCAGGATCACCAGCGGCAGCACGAAACTCTCGAACAGGATCGCCATCACCAGGAACACGATGACCAGCGCCACCACGAGGTTGATCTGGATCGCCTCCCAGGTCTGGCTCAACTGGTCGGCGGTCCCCGACACGGTGAGCCGAATGCCCGGCGGCACGCCCTGGCCCTCCAGCACCGCGACCACCTCGGTCTGCAACAGCTCCACCGCCGCCTCCAGCGGCAGCGCGTCGGACGGGCGCACCTCCAGGGTCACTGTCCGCAGCCGGTCGCGGTGCCGGATCTCCGTCGGGCCCGCGGTCACGATCACATCTGCAAGCGCCGAGACCGGCACGATATCCCCCGAGGGCGTCACCACCGGGTAGGAGCCCACATCCTGCGTCCGGAATCCCGCCGACAGGCTTGTGTCGCCCTTCAAAACCAGGTCCAGACGGTCCGCACCCTCGGTGATCTCGGCCACGCGCAACCCGTCATTATAGGCATCCACCGTCGCGGCCAAGGCGCCTGCATCCAGACCCGCATCCGCCAGGGCCAGCCGATCCGGCACCAGCCGTACCTCCGGCGCGCCCAGCTCCAGCCCCGGAATGGGCCGGAACTGGTGCCCCTCCGAGCGCGGCAGCAGCCCCGCCACCAGCCCCGCGGCCCGCCCCGCCACCCCGAGGATCTGCTCCAGGTCCTGGCCCGAGACATTGAGCTCGATCGTCCGCCCGCCGCCCACGCCACGCCCGAAGAGCGACGGCTGGGTCATGAACCCGAAGGTCCCCGGCTCGGCAAAGATCGGCCCGGACAAGAGCGGGATCAACTCCGCCACCCGCGGCCCGTCCAGCGCCGTGGCGCCGACGAAAGAGTTCCCCGGCGTCGCCACGAAGAAGAAGTTCTCCACCGTGGGCGTGCCCTCCGGCGTCTCCAGCGCCGGTGCGGCCTCCCACATCGGGCGCGCCGCCCGCTCGATCCGTTCGGCGATGGTCTCGGTCGTGTCCAGGTTGTAGCCCGGCGGTGGAATGATCAGCCCGAAGACCAGGTTGCGGTTGCCCTCCGGCAGGTATTCCAGCCGGGGCAGGAACACGACCGTCGCCACCGCCGCCGTCCCGCCGATCAGCCCGACCATCAGGATGCCCAGCGCCCGGAACCGCACGGTCATCCGCACGTACCACATCACCGCCGCCTTGAAGCCGCGGGCGAAATGATCGATCCCCCAGAGCGGCAGCGTGGTCTGCTGGCCATCCTTCAACAACCGCTTGGCGAGCGCCGGGATCACCGTCACCGCCACCACGAGCGACAACAGGACCGAGACCGAGATCGCCACCGCGATGTCGCGGAAAAGCTGCCCCGCCTCCAACTCCATGATCAGGATCGGCACGAAGACCAGCACAGTGGTCAGCGCCGAGACCAGGATCGCGCCCCAGACCTGGCGCGCGCCCAGATAGGCCGCCTCGGAGCGGGATTTGCCCTGTTCGCGCAGCCTGTAGATGTTCTCCAGCACCACGATGGCCGCATCCACGATCATCCCCACCGCGAAGGCGATGCCCGCGAGGCTGACCACGTTCAGCGTCCGCCCCGTGGCCGCCATGGCCACGAAGGTCGCCACGATCGAAACCGGGATCGCGAGGCTGACTACCAGGGTCGCCCGCGGACTGCGCAAAAAGATCAGCAGCACCAGCGCCGCCAGCGCCCCCCCGATCCAGATGTTCTGGGTCACCAGCGCGATCGCGCCCTCGATATAGATCGTCTCGTCATAGACCTGCTCCAGGGACAGGCCCTGGGCGGCAACCGGCCCCTCCTGCAACTCGCCCAGGACCCGGCGCACCTCTTCCATCGTCTCGATCACATTGGCCCCGCGATCCCGCACGATATTGAAGGCCAGACCGGATTCCCCCTTGAACCGCAACCGCGCCGTGGGCTCGCCATAGTCGAACTGAACCTCGGCGACATCGCGCACCAGGACCCGGCCGAGCGTGCCCGAGGACGCCTCGGAGCGCAGCACCACGCCGCCCACCGCCTCCACGGTGTCGAGCGCGCCCTCGGCCCGCACGATATAGCGCCGCTTGCCTTCCTCCACGTCCCCGGCCGAGAGCGAGATGTTCTCCGACCGCAGCCGCGCCACCACCTCCGGCACGGTCAGCCCGAACAGCGCCAGCCGCCGCGGGTCCACCACGATCTGCAATTCGCGGCTGACCCCGCCGAACACATTGACCGCCGAGACACCCTCGATCCGCTCGATGCGGTCCTTGACCACGTCCTCCATGAAATCGCCATAGGTCGGCAGGGGCCGCTGCGCCATGCCGGCATCGGTGACGATGACCCAGGCGATCGGGCTGTCATCGTCGCCCGAGGTGTCCAGCGACGGCTCGCTCGCCTCGGCGGGGTAATCCCCCACCCGGTCCAGCCGGTTCGACACCAGAAGCAGCGTCTGGCTCATGTCCGTGCCCGGCGCGAATTCCAGGGTGATCTCGCCAGATCCCGACTGGGACCGCGAGGTCATGATGTCCAGCCCGTCGAGCCCACGCAGGGCTTCCTCTTGCGGGTTGATGATCTCGCGCTCGACCTCCGCAGGCGCCGCCCCAGGCCAGTTGGTCTCGATCACCACCACGGGTTTGCGCACATCGGGCGCGAGCTGGATCGGGATGCGCGACAGGGCGATGATCCCGAAGAGGATCGCCATGATCACGGCTGCAATGACCGCGATGGGGCGCTCGATGGAGAAACGAATCGGGTTCATGGCGCGGTCCTCAATTGCTCTGCGGCGTAGCGCGCGACTGGGTGTCGTCGGGCGTCCTCGCGCCCTCTTCGGGCGCTCCTCCGCCGGGCGCGCCGCCCACCGCCTCCAAGGCCTGGCCCGGGCGCAGGCGCTCATTGCCCCGAACGACCACGGCATCGCCCTCCGCAAGTCCGCTCAGCACCTCGAACCGGTCGCCCATGGCCACCCCGATGCGCACCGGGCGCGGCTCGGCGATCCCATCGGCATCGACGAAGACGGTCCAGCCCTGCGCGCCCTGCACCAGCGCATCCTTCGGCACGGCAAGGGCTGCGCGCGGCGCGCTCACGGGCACTTGCAGCGTGATCGACTGACCCACGGCCAGGGTCGCACCCAACGCCGCGAGGTCCCCCGACAGCCGCACGGGCCGGGTCCGGGTCGAGACGCTCTCGGTCGGCAAGATCGCGCGGATCTGCAGGTCGAGCTGTTGCCCCGCCTCGCTCACTCCCTTGACGGTCACCCCCGGGGGAATGGCGGGCGCGAATTGAGACGGAACTTGAGCTTCGATCTCCAAGGCATTGATATCAATGATGCGCGCGATCGGATCTCCGACCGAGATAAACTGCCCGGGATCGGCAGCCACCGATAGGACCACCCCCTCGAACGGCGCCGTGATCCGCGCGCGGTCCAGAGTATAGCGCGCCCGTTGCTCGGCGGCCTCGGCATTGAGAAGCCGCGCGCGGGCCTGGTTCAGCTCTCCCGTGGCGGCCGCCAGATCGCTCATGGCGTCGTCAAACCGCGCCGAGCTGAACGATGCGGTGTTGCGCAACCCTTCCACGCGGTCACGGGCATCCTCGGCGCGGCCCAGCTGTGCTTCGGCCACGGCGATCCCGGCCCGGGCCTCGGCGATGTCGGCCAGCGCTTGCTCCAGCTCAATCTGCGCCAGCTCGGTATCGAGCACCGCAAGGGTCGCCCCCTCGGCCACCCGGTCGCCCACCAGCACCGCGACCTCGTCCACGATCCCGGCCGTCCGGGACGCCACGGCACTGTCGCGCGAGGCCACGACCTGCCCGAAGACCGGCAACGTCTCGGCAAGCGCGCGCTCCTCGACGGTCTCGGTCACCACGGCGGCAGGACGCTCCTGCGCAAACAGGGGCGGAACGGTCGGCAGAACCATGAGGGCGAGCACGAAATACAGAGGGCGGAGCAAGGAACACAAGGTCATGGGAAGAGGTCTTTCGGGTCAGGACGGGATGCACAGGTAGCACAAGTGCGGCACCTGCACAGGGAGATCGGGCTTGCACCTTCGTGATTTCCGCCCTACCTCTGCGTCAACAACCGTTGGGGTGCCCGATTCAGGGCTGAGAGGCACACTGTGCCGACCCATGGAACCTGATCCGGGCAATACCGGCGTAGGGAACGGTCATCGTGGCAATCTTTCTTTTGCCCCTGCCCTGCCCCCCACCCGAGACCGCCCGCCTGAAGAGAGGCGCGACATGGCGACCGCATTGACGATTGCAGGCTCGGATTCCGGCGGCGGCGCCGGGATACAGGCCGACCTCAAGGCGTTTTCCGCGCGCGGGGTCTACGCAACCAGCGTGATCACCGCGCTCACCGCCCAGAACACCCGCGCCGTGACCTTGGTCGAGGGCGCCTCCCTCCCGATGATCCGCGCCCAGATGGCGGCCGTGTTCGAGGACATCGCCGTGGACGCGGTCAAGATCGGCATGCTGGGCACGCCCGAGGTGATCGCCGCCGTGGCCGAGGGTCTGGCGGGGTTCAAGGGCCCCATCGTGCTCGACCCGGTGATGGTGGCGAAATCCGGCGACGCGCTGCTGGCGGCAGAGGCCGAAGAAGCGCTTGCAACCCATCTGCTGCCCCGCGCGACCCTGCTGACCCCCAACCTGCCCGAGGCCGCGCGCCTGCTGGGCGGGGACGAGGATGACGACCCCGCCGCCATGGCCGCCGCCGGCCAGGCCCTGCGCACCATGGGCGCGGGTGCGGTGCTGATGAAGGGCGGCCACGGGCGCGGCGCCACATGCGTCGACCTGCTGGTGGATGGCGAGGGCGCGCCCCTGCGGCTCGAGGCCCCGCGCATCGCCACCCGCAACACCCACGGCACCGGCTGCACCCTCTCGGCCGCCATCGCCGCCGAACTGGCCAAGGGCGCGGACCTGCGCCGCGCGGTCACCGCCGCCCATGGCTACCTGCAAGGGGCCATCGCCGCCGCCGACCGGCTCGATATCGGGACGGGCCACGGCCCGGTTCACCATTTTCACGAGGTCTGGCCATGACCCCCATCGCCATCCTCGGCGCGGGCGTCGCGGGCCTCTGCGTCGCGACCGAACTGGCCGCCCGCGGCGCGCAGGTCACTCTACACGACCCCGCTGGCCCGCCCGGCGCGCATCACTGCTCCTGGTGGGCGGGGGGGATGCTGGCGCCCTGGTGCGAATACGAGAACGCCGAGGAGCCGGTGCTGATCCACGGGCAGGAGGCGCTCGACTGGTGGGGCGTGCGCACAACCGTCACCCGCCGCGGCACGCTGGTGGTGGCGGCGCCCCGCGACCGGCGCGACCTCGACCGCTTCGCCCGCCGCACCCATGGCCACCGCCCGGTCACCGCCGACGAGATCGCCACGCTGGAACCCGATCTCGGCGCGCGCTTCCCCGCAGGCCTGTTTTTCGAGGCCGAAGCCCATCTCGACCCCCGCCGCGCCCTGCAAGACCTCGCCAACGCGCTCGCCGCCCAAGGCATCCCGATCCGCCCCGGCCCCGCCCCCACGGGCGCACGGCTCGTCAATTGCACCGGCCTCGCCGCCCGCACCATCCTGCCCGAGCTGCGCGGCGTGAAGGGCGAAATGCTGGTGCTGCGCGCCCCCGACATCCGCCTCACCCGGCCCATACGCCTGCTGCACCCGCGCATCCCGCTCTACATCGTGCCGCGCGGGGACGGGGTCTACATGCTCGGCGCCACCATGGTGGAGGCCGAGGATCGCGGCCGCATCTCCGCCCGGGCCATGCTGGAGCTGCTCAGCGCGGCCTACGCGCTCAACCCCGCCTTCGCAGAGGCCGAGATCCTCGAGATCGGCACCGACCTGCGCCCGGCCTTCCCCGACAACCTGCCCCGCGTCACGCGGCAAGGCGATGTCACCCATGTGAACGGGCTCTACCGCCACGGCTACCTGATGGCCCCGGCGCTCGCCCGCGAAACCGCCGACGCCCTGCTCGGCCCCGCCCCGACGGAGACCCCCCATGCAGCTCATCATTAACGGCGAGACCCGCACGACCGAGGCCGCGACCCTCGCGGACCTGCTGGCCGAGCTCGGCCATTCCGGCAGCGTCGCGACGGCCGTGAACGAAACCTTCGTGCCCGCCGCGACCCGCGCCACGCTAACCCTCTCCCCCGGCGACCGGATCGAGATCCTCGCCCCGATGCAAGGCGGCTGAGCCATGCCCGACACCGCCATCCCCCGGACGCGGCCGTTCTACGGCACGACGCTGACCCATCCGCTGATGCTGGGCACGGCGCAATACCCGTCCCCCGCGATTCTGGCCGAAGCCTTCCGCGCCTCGGGCGCCGGGGTCGCCACCGTGTCACTGCGCCGCGAGGGCGCGGGCGGGGCGGGCCAGACCTTCTGGACGATGATCCGCGATCTCGGCGTCGCGGTCCTGCCCAATACCGCCGGATGTCACTCGGCGCGCGAGGCCGTGACCACCGCGCAGATGGCCCGCGAAGTGTTCGAGACTGACTGGATCAAGCTGGAGGTGATCGGCAACACCGACACCCTGCAACCGGACGTGTTCGAACTGGTCGCCGCCACCCGCACGCTCACCGCGGACGGGTTCAAGGTTTTCCCCTACTGCACCGAGGATCTGGTGGTGGCAGAGCGGCTGCTCGATGCCGGGGCCGAGGTGCTGATGCCCTGGGGCGCGCCCATCGGGACCGGGCTGGGGCTGAACAACCCCTACGGACTGCGGACCTTGCGCGAACGCTTTCCGGAGGTGCCCATGGTCGTCGATGCCGGGATCGGCCTGCCCTCCCACGCCGCCGCGGCGATGGAGATGGGCTTTGACGCGGTCCTGCTGAACACCGCCGTCGCCAGGGCCGGGGATCCGGTCGCCATGGCCGTCGCCATGGCCCGCGCGACCGAGGCAGGCGCGCTGGCCTGCGCCGCCGACCCGATGGAGCCGCGCGACATGGCCGCCCCCTCGACCCCCGTCATAGGCCAGGCATTCCTGTCATGAGCGCGCTGCATCCGTTCTACCCGATCTTCGACCGCGCCGAATGGCTGATCCGCCCGCTGCCGCTGGGGATCAAGCTGGTGCAACTGCGCGTCAAGGACCAGCCGCCCGAGGTGATCCGGGCCGAGATCCGCGCCGCCAGGGGGCTCTGCGCCGAGCATGGCTGCACCCTGGTGGTCAACGATCACTGGCAGATGGCGATTGCCGAGGGCTGCGACTGGGTCCATCTGGGACAGGAAGACCTCGACACCGCCGATCTGGGCGCCCTGCGCGCGGCCGGGATCAAGCTGGGCATTTCCACCCATGACGAGGCCGAACTGGACCGCGCGCTGGCCTGCAAGCCTGACTACATCGCGCTCGGCCCGATCTATCCCACCATCCTGAAGAAGATGAAGTGGGAGCAGCAAGGCATTGAAAAGCTGACGGAATGGAAGGCCCAGATTGGGGATGTTCCGCTGATCGCCATCGGCGGGATGACCCCCGACCGCGCGCCCGGTGCACTGGCCGCCGGGGCCGATGTGGTCTCTGCCGTCACCGACATCACCCTGAACCCCGACCCCGAAGCGCAGGTGCGCCGCTGGCTGGAGGTGCTGGGATGACCCGCTACGCCCGCCAGGTTCAGCTGCCGCAGGTCGGCGCCGAAGGTCAGGCGCGGCTGGCGGCGGCCCATGTGCTGGTCATCGGCGCGGGCGGGCTCGCGGCCCCGGCCCTCAGCTATCTCGCAGGCGCGGGCGTGGGGCGGATCACGGTGATGGATGCGGACCGCGTGAGCCTGTCGAACCTGCACCGCCAGACGCTCTTCACCATGGACGATATCGGCGCGCCCAAGGCCGAGGCCGCCGCCGCGCGCCTGCGCGCGCAGAACCCCGAGGTGACGATCACCGCGCTCTGCGAGGCCTTCACCCCGGCCAACGGCGCGGCCCGGCTGGCCGGGGTCGACCTGGCGCTGGATTGCGCCGACAGCTATGCGGCCAGCTACACCGCCTCGGACCTGTGCGGGCCGGTGCCGCTGATCACTGCCTCGGTGCTCGGGGCCTCGGGCTACGTGGCAGGCTGCTGCGGCGGTGCGCCGTCCTTGCGCGCGCTTTTCCCCGACCCGCCCGACAGTGCCGCGAGTTGCGCCACCGCGGGCGTGTTCGGCCCGGTGGTCGGCGCCCTGGGGGCATTGCAGGCGCAGATGGCGCTGGGGGCGCTCCTCGGGCTGAAGCCCTCCTCGCTCGGCCAGGCGATCACCCTCAACACCGCCACATGGCGGATGGCCAGCTTCCGCTTCGACGCGGCCCCGGAGCCGGACCGCGCCCTGCGCTTCATCGCCACCAGTCAGATCACCGAGACCGACGCGGTCTACGACCTGCGCCCGGAATCCGAAGCCCGACACACTGTCGGGCAGGGTGCCATACGTTTGCCCGACACTTGCCCGACACAAATCCGACCGGCAAAACGGGTCGTTCTGGCCTGCTCCAGCGGATTGCGCGCCTGGCGTCTCGGCACTGCCCTCGGCCCCGATTTTCCCGGCGAAATCGTCCTTGTCGCCGATCCCCAACAGGAGACCACTCCATGAAATACCTCGCCCTCGCCGCGGCCTTGTGCACCGCGACCCCGGCCCTTGCCGCCGACAAGATGACCTTGCTTCTGGACTGGTTCGTGAACCCCAATCACGGCCCCATCATCATCGCCGAGGAGCGCGGCTATTTCGCCGAAGCGGGACTCGAGGTCGAGGTGATCGCCCCCGCCGATCCGTCGGCCCCGCCCAAGCTGGTGGCCGCGGGGCAAGGCGATCTGGCGGTCAGCTACCAGGCGCAGACCCATCTGCAAGTGCATGAAGGACTTCCGCTTTTGCGCGTCGGCACCCTGATCGCCACGCCGCTCAACTGCCTGCTGGTGCTGGCGGACGGCCCGATCCAGAGCCCCGCGGACCTCAAGGGCGGCAAGATCGGCTTTTCCGTCGCCGGCGTCGAAGAGGCGCTCCTGCGCGCGGTGCTCGGCAAATACGGCGTCGCCTTCGAGGATGTGGACCTCGTCAATGTCAACTTCTCCCTCTCGCCCGCGCTGATGTCCGGCCAAGTCGACGCGGTGATCGGCGCCTACCGCAATTTCGAGCTCAACCAGATGGAGATCGAGGGCATCGCGGGCAACTGCATCTATATCGAGGAAGAGGGCGTGCCCCCCCATGACGAGCTGATCTACGTCGCCCATGCCGAGACCATGGACCGCGACAAGATCACCCGCTTCCTCGGCGCGGTCGAGAAGGCCACGCAATATATCGTCAACCACCCCGACGCGGCTTGGGAGATCTTCTCCGGCACGGCACCCGAGCTGAACGACCGCCTGAATTCAATGGCTTGGGAGGATACGCTGCCGCGGTTTGCCCTGCGGCCCGCCGCACTCGACGAGGGCCGCTATGCCCGGTTCGAGGCGTTCCTGCTGGAGAGCGGCCTCATCGACAGCCTCAATCCCGTGGCGGAGATCGCCGTGGACGTGACCGCGCAATGAGCAGTTCGGGGACCGGCTACGGCACCGCGTTCACCGCCTGGCGTGCGGCGGCCCCGGACTGGGACGCCTACACCCGCCACGCCTTCGTCGAGGGCCTGCGCGACGGCACCCTGCCGCGCGCGGCCTTCCTGCACTACCTCGCGCAGGACTACGTGTTCCTGAAACACTTCTCCCGCGCCTGGGCGCTGGCGATCGTCAAAGCCGACACCCTGCCCGAGATGGAGGCGGCGACAGCCACGGTTCACGGCCTGCTCCATTACGAGATGGGGCTGCATGTGAAGATCTGCGCCGAGGCCGGGATCGACGCCGAAACCCTCGCCGCCACGCCCGAGCATCCGGGCAACATGGCCTATACCCGCTACGTGCTGGAGGCCGGGTATTCGGGCGATTTCCTCGATCTTCTGGCGGCGCTGGCCCCTTGTGTGCTGGGCTATGGCGAGATCGGCGCGCGGCTCGCGGCCGAGGCGACGTCCGACACCTATGGCGACTGGATCGGGACCTATGCGGGCGACGACTACCAGGGGATTTGCCGCGATGTGGGCGCGCTGATCGACGGGGCGCTGACCCATCGGCTCGGCCCGGATTACGCGACCCTGCCGCGGTTTGCGATGCTGTCGGCCCGGTTCGCCCAGGCCACGACGCTGGAGGTCGGGTTCTGGGACATGGGGCTCAGCCCCAGCAGCGCCCCGGCGTGACCCGCGGCCCCGCCATCCGGGTCGAAGGCAGCGCGCGAAGCGAAGGCGCGCCGCTCTTCGCGCAACTGTCCCTGACCCTGGAAGGCGCGGGCTGGACCTGCCTGCTCGGCGCGTCCGGTGTCGGCAAATCCACGATCCTGCGGCTGATCGCGGGTCTGGAGTCCCACGTCACCTTCGACGGGGCGATCACGGCGGCGGATGGCGCGGACCTGTCGGGGCGCATCGCCTATATGGCGCAAAGCGACCTGCTGATGCCCTGGGCCAGCGTGGCGGAGAATGTCTGCCTCGGCGCGCGGTTGCGCGGACAAACGCCCGACACCGCGCGGGCGCGGGACCTGATCGACCGGGTCGGGCTGACCGCCCATGCCCACAAACGTCCCGGCGCCCTGTCTGGCGGGCAACGCCAGCGCGCCGCCCTGGCCCGCACCTTGATGGAGGATCGGCCCGTCATCCTGCTGGACGAGCCTTTCTCGGCCCTCGATGCCCGCACCCGGTCCGAGATGCAAGAACTGGCGGTGGAACTGCTGCGGGGGTGCACGGTGCTCCTGGTCACCCATGACCCGGCGGAGGCCGCGCGCCTTGGCCATGCGATCTTCATCCTGGAGCCTTCGGGCCTGTCGGAGGTCACACCGCCGCCGGCCCCGGTGCCCCGCGCCATCGACGACCTGGACACGCTGGCGCTGCAAGGGGCGCTGCTGCGCCGGTTGCGGGAGGGGGCAGCATGAGACTGTCCCACGGGCTGGCCGCGACCACTTTCCTGCTGATGATCTGGCAGGGCATCGTCAGCCTGACAGGCGTGGCCTCCTTCATCCTGCCGGGGCCCGCCCGCGTCTGGACCGCGTTCTGGGAAAACCGGGGCCTGATCGCCGACCACGGGCTTGTGACCCTGACCGAGGTGGTGCTGGGCTTGCTGATCGGCGGGGGCCTGGGCGTGATCACGGCGCTGACGCTTGCGATCAGCCCGGCGGCGCGGGTGCTGCTGCGCCCGATGCTGGTGTTCTCGCAAGCCCTGCCGGTCTTTGCGCTCGCCCCGATCCTGACGCTGTGGCTCGGCTACGGGCTGGGCTCCAAGGTGGCGATGGCGGTGCTGATCATATATTTCCCCGTGACCTCGGCGTTTTTCGACGGGCTGATGCGGGTGCCTCCGGGCTATCTGGACCTTGCCCGGACCATGGGGGCGACGCAGCGCACCATCCTGTGGCGCATCCAGGTGCCCAATGCCCTGCCGAGCCTCGGGTCGGGCTTCAAGCTGGCGGCGGTCTACGCGCCGATCGGGGCGGTGATCGGGGAATGGGTGGGCTCTTCCCAGGGACTCGGCTACCTGATGCTGCTGGCCAATGGGCGTGCCAAGACCGACCTGATGTTCGCGGCGATGCTGGCGCTGGGGGTGATGTCGGTGCTGCTTTATGTGCTGGCGGACCGGGTGGCGCAGCGGCTGACCGCGCGGGCGAGCTAGACCAGCGGCTCGTCCCGGGGCCGCGTGCGCCAGACCACGTAGAACCGCGCGAAGGTCATCAGGGCGAAGGCGGTCATCAGCCCGGTCTCGGGGCTCAGGGCCTCGCGCCAGACCACGTAGACCGCCCCCCCGGCGAGCGAGATCGTGGCATAGAGGTCTTCTTTCAGAACCGAGGGTTGCAGCCCGCAGAGCACGTCGCGGATCATCCCGCCCGCGATCCCGGTGGTGCAGCCGAGGATGATCGCGATCACCGGCGAGACCCCGGCGCCGAGCGCGATCTGCAGCCCGATCAACGTGAACAGCGCCAGCCCCACCGCATCGAGATACAGCAGCAGCCGCAACCGCCGCCCGCCCCCGGCGCGCATGCTCCGCGCGGCCATGTAGGAGACGAGGGCCACGGGCACCGCCGTCGCGATGTATGTCAGATCCTCGATCCAGAAGACCGGGAACCGGCCGATCAGGATGTCACGCAAGGTGCCCCCGCCCACGGCCGTGACCACCGCCAGCACCACCGCACCGAACGGGTCGAACCCCTGCCGGACCGCCTGGATCGCGGCGGAGGCGGCCATGACGGCGGTCGCAAGAACGGTCAGCGCGACAACAAGCGGGGCTAGGGAAGTGAGCATCCAGGGGGCGGGGTCAGAGCGGCCGGGTCAGCTTGCGCATCCCGATCCCCGCCTCGCCCCCGGTTTCGGGCTGCAGGGTCTGGCATTGCAGGCCCGACGCGGCCTGGAGCGTGCAGGCGATGTCGCGCCGGTGGATATAGCCGCCATCGCCGCAGGACAGGTTGTCGGCCTCGATGACCTGCAGCTGTCCGGTCGTGCCGAACCGCGCCGTGACCGGGCCGGTACAATCGGTGCCGTCGCTGCCGCGCATGACCTGCTTGCCGTCGCCTTGCCCGTTGAAGCACATCTGCCAGGTCGGGTAGGTGATCACCTCGTCCGTGTCCACATCGCGGGTGGCATAGGTGCTGTCGAGGCTCCAACAGCCATAGAGCGCGCCCAGATCGCCCCGCGACCAGGCCCCCGGGTCGAGCGGCCGATAGGGGTCGGGCGCGGCGGCCGTGCATTGCAGGCGGGCCAGCTCCCGCTCCGCGGCGAGCACCCGTTCGCGCAGATCGATGGTGCGCGCCTCCGCCGCCATGAGCGACGCGCGCGCCGCATCCGTGCGCGCGCCGGGGCAGGCATTGGGCAGCACCGGCAGGTTGAGCGCGCAGGCCTGCAGGGCCAGCCAGGCGCTCCCCCCGGTCAGCGCCACCAGCCCGATCGCCAGCACCGTGTTGCGCAGCCGTGCCGCCATGTCGCCTCTCCGGGTCGCTTGCTTCCGTCACGAACCATGATCGACCGCCTCGTCGCAGGCGTCAAACGCAATCGGGGTCCGCGCGCGGTTTTCATGCGCGAAACCCCTTTGTTGCGCGGAAAGGGCGCGCTAGGCTGCGCAGGCATTTCTGTCGGGATTTCAATGAAACGCCTATTCCCCCTGATCGCTCTTTTGCTGCTGCTTGGCCTGGCCCTGCCCCTGCGGGCCGAACCCATCAAGGTTCTGTATTTCAACGGCACCCACCACCACCCAACCCATACGCGCCAGATGCGCCAGGATATGTCGGACTGGCTCAACAGCTCCGAGAAGGGTCAGACCTTCCGCTCGACCTATGTGCTGGCTGAACGGACGGGCGTTCTGGCCGAGGCGCTGACCGCCCACCCGGACACCGTGGTTCTGGTGCTGGACCTGATGAACCGTTCCTCGGTCATCGGACAGGCCGACCGGGCCGCGTTACAGCAGTTTTATGCCAGCGGCCGTCAGGCCCTGATGCTGGATGGATCGTTCGGCATCCGCAACATGCGTATCTCACGCGCCCCCGAGGTGGCGTTTCCCGGCTCCGAATCTTCCAGCGGGGCCTTGCTTGCCAATCAGATCACCGCACTTGCGAAGGCCGGTGGCGGTATACTGATCGGTACGGATCATGAGGGCTGGCAGACCGGCGCAAATGCCGCGCTGCGGGCGCTGATCCCCGATGCACAGTTCCGTGGGACCACGAACCCCTCCACCGACGGGCAGTTCCTGGGCGACGTGCTCCTGACCGGATTCATGCCGGTGAAGCCCATTGTCCTTCTACGCCACTGGGAATCGGTGCCCAACCAGGGCGAGGCACCGGTCGGCACCTTCAACAGCTTTACCGGAGCCCCGCTGCAACTCTATTCCCTGGTGGAGGCCGCCGATAAGCCCGGTGGCGGGCGCAAGCGGCCCTATATCTCGGCCTCCTTCGATCCGGGCGAGGCGCGCTACGACATCGACAGCGAGGTCGCGCCGGAACCGGCCCTGCCCGACAACATGCCGACGCGCAAGGGACCGCCTCGCTAGCCACGCCTAGCGAATTGCCAGCTCCAGAAGCTCCGCCTGGCCCATGTCCGGGCGCGCGACAAACGCGTCGAGATCGGCCCAGAACGCCGCAAGCGGGTCGAGAAGCGCTGTCTGCCCCGCCTCGGACAACTCGCTGACCAACGTGTCATAGGCCAATTGCCGGGTCGCCTCGGGGAAATCCGTGCCCAGCGTTTCCAGCATCGCGCGATAGGACAACAGATAGGTCTGCTGCTCGTTGCGCAGGGCGGTCAGCCGTTCCACCGTGCTGCGAAAGGACATCATCAGCTGCGCCCGCTGGTCCCCGATGGACACCCCCACCCGGTCGCGCAGGGCGCGCGCGGCACTGTCCATCTGGCCGATCTGCAGGTTGTCGGCCACCAGCGTCTCGACGAAGGCCGCCCCGCTCAGGAGAGAGGATTTCGCCGCCTGTTTGAGCGACTGCGCGGCGCGGTCCTGGAACAAGCGAAACTCCAGCTGCACCTCTTCGAGGGCCTGCTTGCGGCGCGGGTCGAGCTCGTCGCGCGCCAGCCCGTCCAGGGTGGCGACCGGATCGCCCGCCGCCTCGGTCTCGCCCCCCTCCGCCGCCCGGACCCAGCCGTCGCGAATGGCATCGAAGCTCTCCTCGGCGACGATATGGGCGGCAATCACCGGGCGCATCCCGAAAAACGTGCCCGCCAGCGCGCGGCCGGTGCGCGGATTGAACATCGGATATTCGCGACGTTGGGCGGTGTAGATCTGCGCCGCCTCCGCATCGATCGCACCGCCGCGGGTGACCAACCCGCCCGCCTGCCCGTGGCGCCGCCCCACCGCGTTCAGCCGAAACGGCTCCAGCATCAGTTCCTCGGCATTGCCGTAGACATCGAACAGGCCCACCGGGTTGGCTTGGCGGATGCCCACGGGCCGCAGCTGGTCCGTAGCCCGCCCGCCGGTCTGGAAATGGGCATAGCCGTCCAGGGTGCCTTCGGCGAAAAACCGGCGCCCCGCGAAGAGCGTCGGGTCGATCTTCGCCCCGCCGCGCACGGCGTATTCCCATTCGGGTTCCGTGGGCAGGCGCAGGAAGCCCTGGCGCTCCCCTTCGCGCGGCAGGGCGTCGGGCGCGTTCTGCAACAGCCATTCGGTATAGGCCTGGGTCAGGGCCACGGCTTCGAACCAGCTCAGCCCGCCCTGGGCGAAGCTGTCGCGCGGGCCGAAGCGCGCGTCGCAATCGCCCGTCAGCGCACGGTATTGCGCCACGGTCAGCTCGTAACGCGCGATGTAGTAATGCGACGTCCCGGCCTCGGCATCGGTGAAGGCCCCGCGCAGATACGCCTGGCTGAGATAGTCGGAATAGCCCGTCGAAGGCTCCGACTGCCCCATCCGGAACCGGCGGTCGTCGAGCGGATTGCCCACATCCACGGGCACGACCACGCGCTGGAACGCCATCGCCCCGCCGCAGGGCATCGGCAGCATCAGGTCCGCGGGGGCCGCGTCGCCGCGCACGGTGCCGGGGTCGGTCAGCTCCGCCCCCCAGCCGGGTTGGGCCGGGGCCGCCTCGGGCTGCGGCAAATCCAGCGGTGCAACCGCGTCCTGGGCAAGCCCGGGCGCGGCCAGCAGGCAGAACGCGGCGAGCAGGACCCTCAAGCCGCCCCCTCCCGCAGGACCGAGGCCGGGTCCGCCCTGGCCGCCGCGCGTGCCGCAAAAAGGGCCGTGGCGGTCACGAAGACCAGCACGCCCGCGCATATGATCCCGATTTCGACCGGCGACAGGGTCACGAGACGCTGCCCTTCGGGCATGCCCCCTGCAAACAGGGCCTCGGCCACCCGCGCCGCCCCGAGGAACAGGCCGAAAGACACCGCAAGCCCGATCAGCCCGCAGGCCAGCGCCTGGATCACCGGAAACACCCAGAGCGAGGCCGACGGCAGCCCCATCAGCGCCAGTGTCGCCAGGACCCTCCGCTTGCGCGCCACCTCGGACCAGAAGCCGAAGACCAGCGCCGCCGCGAGCCCGATGCTGGCCACCGATGCCGTCAGCACCAGCGCAAGGTCGAGATTGCGCCCGAGGTTCAGCACCCCGGCCACCTCCGCCGTGCGGGCCTCGGTCCGGATGTTGAAGCGTTGCTCGATGCGGGTTTGCAGCGGGGCAAGCAGGGTCAGATCCCGCGCGAAGACGCGCATCCCTTCGAAATCCGCGACACGCTCGGCCATATCGCGACCTTGGGCGATGCCGTATTCAGGCAGGGCATAGGCATCGTAGAACGCCTCCACCATGTCGAGCACGGCGATGTCGGTCAGCAGCGCGCGCCCGGCGAGCCGCTCCGGCGGCAGGACCGCGACCACGGTCAGCGGCAGTGCCAGTTGCCGTGGCCGGTCGCTGGCCTGGGTGATGACCTGGATCTCGGCGCCCGCGGCGAGGGACAGCTGCTCGGCCAGCCCCGCACTCAGGATCGCCTCCCCCGGCCCGAGTGTCCGCCCGTCAAGGGTCGGATCGCCGGTGCCGGAGGGCACGAGGATCGCGTCGCGCTTGCCGCGCCCGCCGACCTCCCGCACATTGACGAAATCGAACAGAGACCGGGTTTTCAGGGTCACGAACCCGGCCTCGGGCCAGCCGCGGACCTCTTCGGCGTCCTCAGCGCGGAAGCTCTGGTTGCCTGACGTGTCGATCTGCAACGCCGCCGGATCCGACAGAAGTCGCCCGATCAACGCGTCATAGACCCCGTTCTTGACCCCCAGCAGCACCAGCAGAGGCACCAGAACCCCGGCCAGAACCGCCACGTTGCACAGCAATTGCATCCGCTCGCGCAGCAGGTCCTTCAGTGCGAGGCTCGCCAGCAGTTTCATGCCGCGGCCTCCGTCCGGGCCGCGAGGACCGAGCGGACGGTGCCCGGGGCGGCCGGGGCGAGCGACAGGTGCACGCGCCTGCGGGCCACGCGGTCCAGCAGGCCGAGGTCATGGGACGACACGATGACCGCGGCCCCGCCCTGCTCGGCCGCTTCGATCAGCAGGCCCATGGCGGTCTCGGCGGCCTCCGGGTCCAGCGCCGCCGTAGGCTCGTCGGCGATGACGAAGAGGGGCCTGTGGGCCAGCGCCCGGGCAATCGAGACGCGCTGCCGCTGCCCGATGGACAGGGCCGAGGGCGTCAGCCGCTCCAACCCCGCCAGGCCCAGTCGGGCGATCAGTTCCCCAATCCAGGCCGCGTCGGCGGTGCCGGTGATCTTCTGGCTCAGGGCGATGTTCTCGGCCACGGTCAGGAAGGGCAACAGCCCGCCCGCTTGCGGCACGAAGCCGAAATACCGCCCCCGCAGGCGCGCGGCCTGCCCGGCCTCGGCGCGCAGGTCGACCTCACGCCCCTGGGCATGGAGCGTGAAGCGCCCGCCGGGGTCGGGCTGGCGCAGCAGGCCCAGCACCTCCAAGAGCAGGGTCTTGCCCGTGCCCGACCCGCCGGAGAGACCGACAGGCTCGCCCGCCGCGATCTCCAGCACCCCGGTTTCCAGCACGAAGCGGCGGTCGCCGTCGCTCAGATGGACGCTCAGGTCCGACAGGCTGAGCCGCGCGCCCGCCATCGGCTCAGGGCAACACGTCGAAGGGCATGGCAAAGACCAGCTCGCCATCGGGCGCGCCCTCGTAAAGCGCGGTCCAGACCGTGGGATCGAAGAGCCACTTGCGATATTGCACCAGCTTCTGCCGCATCCCGTCGATGATCCCCCGGCGCAGCATGGCCGACTGGCCCCAGCGGTCCTCGGTCATCTGCAGAAGCTGGCTCTGGTAGGGCAGTCGTTCGAGGTATTCGAGCGCCCCGCCGAGCGTGTCGGTATCGGGGTTGACCAGCCGGTCGGGGTTCTGGGCCATCTGCGCAATCACCCCCCGGACCTGCCCGAAGAAGCTGTAGGCATCGTCGGTGCCGGTGGCCTGCTCGCCCAGCCGCACGAGATTGTCGAGCAACTCGGCCATGGTCGCCATCTCGTTCTTGGTGACCAGAAGCCGCGGCTCGATCACCTGGGCCTGGGGCGCCTCCACCGCCCGGTCGGCGATCCAGCCCTGGATCACGGCAGGCGCCTGGGTGCCACGTTGCGCGCCGAGATAGGCCAGCCGCATGGCGCGGCCCAGGGCCACCAGGTCATCGCCCGCCTCGGCCTCGGGCAGCACGGCGGTCTCGCCGCGCGCCACGCGCACATGGTCGGTCAGGGCGGTCACCAGCCGCTGCGCCGTGGCGGCGAAGGCCTGCTCCGAGCCGCCCTCGATGGGAAAGTAGTATTCCCGCCCGGCAAAGCGCGACAGCTCGCGATAGCGCGCCTCGGCATACTCGTGATTGGCCGCGCCCCCGACCGGGGTCTTGAGATGCAGCGTCATCACCACGATGCGGCGGCCTTCGGCGTCGGTCTGCAACTCCCGCACCCCGATTTCGGACCGGGCATTGGGATCACGCGGATCCTTTGGCCCCGCATCCGTCACTAGGATCACGTAGCGCGCGTCGATCGGATCACCCGCGCCCAGCTGGTCCCAGTCGATCTCGTCGATCGCGTCCTCGACCCCTGCAAGGCTGTCCTCGTTGAACCCCGGGGAGTTCGCCCGCGCCACCTGCGTGGCCGAGCCGATGGCCGCGATGACCGGGGCCTGATCGGCCCGCCGTGCCAGCGGCATCAGCACCTTTGTGCGGTATTCCAACTCCGGCACGGCATCGGTGTTGTCGCGAAACCCGATCACGCCGAAATTGACCAACTCGCCGATTTCGGTCCCGGCGATGTCCTGCACGGTGGATTGCAACACCCGTTGGGTGGCCGCGATATAGGGCTCCATCGACTGCGTGGTGTCGAGCACGAAAACGATGCCCACATCGAACGGGCCCGCGCCCTCTCCCTTCTCCGGCGCGGTGGGCGGCGCGGCATCCTTGGGCACGGAGGCCACCTGCATCAGAAGCACGTCCTCGTAATTCACCGGGTGCAGGTCCTCGACGAAATCGAGAATCGGCATCAGGTAGAGCTCGTCGCGGATATTGACGAACTCCTCGGGCTCGATGGCGACCACGCCCTCGGCGCCGTCCACGATCCCCGCCTCGGCCTGCGCCAGAAGCCGCGCCTGCACCGCGCGCAGCGCCTCGTGGTTCATCAACCAGCGCAGCTGCTCCTCGCTGTCGAAGAAGAACTGCCGTTCTCGCCCGGCGGCGTTGGTGAAGGCGCCGACGATATTCTGTTTCCAATCCACCGCCTCGGCCTCGGAAATCCAGCCCGTCGGCCCGCCTGCGTTGGAATTGGCCACCGCCAGCCAGCCATTGGCGCGCTGATAGACATACAGAGGCTGGAACGCGGGCATCGAGGCGATCACCTGGCCTTGCGGCGCCGACCGGATCTGCGCGCCGGGCTTGGTCAGGACCCGCTGGAACACGGTCTGCGTCCCTTCCAGCAGCAGCGGACGCGCCGTTTGCGCCGCCACCGGCGCGGCGGCACCCAGCAGGGCGAGGCTCACAAGGCAGGCTGACAGGAAATCACGCATCAAGGCTGGCCTTTTCAGTTTCCGCAGAAATCTTCGCGCGCGCTGGCGCTGAGGGTGTCGGTCTTCAGCATGAGGGTCAGGCAGACAGAGGACAAGAGCGCCTCGGCCTCCGCCGACCCGGCATCCCGCGCGCGGGCATAGTATTCCGCGGCCCGCGCGGGATCATCGCCCAGCGTCAGGCCGATCTGTTCCTCGATCACCGCGTCGGTCTGGGCCGCATCGTAAAGCGTGCCGAAGAATGCCAGTGCTGCCGGGTCGTTCTGCGCCACGGCCTCTTCCAACAGCCCCAGCGCAGTGTCGGCACTGACCGCGCCGCCACAATTGCGCAAGGCCGGGCCGAGCGCGCCGAAACCCTGGACGGCCAGGGCCTCCAGTTCGGCGGGCGCGCAGGGATCGGGCGCGGTGGCCGCCGGGGCGGGCGCAGGCGCGGGGGGCGGTGGCGGGGTCTCCACCACCTCCTCCGGTTGCAGCAGGAAGAAGGCAGCCACCGCCGCCGCCCCGACCAGCGCCAGACCGCCCAGGACAAGCGGCAGTTTTGACGATTTTTCTTCGGTCTCGTCGGTGTCGGCCGCTACGGGCTCCGGGGGCGTGTCCGCTTCGGGCTCCGTCAGGGGGGTGGTCGGCTCCGGTTCCGGTTCGGGCTCCGGCTCGGGCTCGGCCATGCGGATCGGGGCCGCGGGGGCGGCAGGTGCCGGCGCATCGCCCACCTTGATCGCCGTGTCCGAGGTCGCGGCCTTTGGGGAATGCACGATCTGCTCGGGCCAGCTCAGCTCGGTCACCACGCCGCCCACGGTCAGGCGCAGGGCCGCAAATTCTTCGAGCTTGTCGACGATCTCCGGGCCCACCACGATCCGGGCGCTGCCCTCGGCCCGATCTATCGGATAAGGCCCGAAGGCATGGCGTTCGGGTTGCCAGCCCTCGGGGCCGAGGAACCGCTCGCCATAAAGGTCGAACACCTCGACCGCCGCCGCGTCGCCATCGAGGACGGCAGCATCGAGGGAAAGCTCGGCATAGCCGCCACGGGGATGGGCGGGGTCCGGACGCAGGGCGATCATGCGGCTGCCTCCCCGGCGAGACCCTTGAGGATACGGCCCATGCGGCGGTTCTGTTCCTGGTTGATCTCACCCGCATCGGTGTCCCCGGCATTGCCGACAAACAGCGCCTCGAGCATGAACACCCAGTCTGTCCAGGTCTCTTCGGCCGAGGCGCGCGGGATCTCCGGCAGACCGTCCAACCGATCCGGGGCGGGTCGCGGCGCGAAGACGGGGCGCGGGCCGGTGTCGGTCTCGACCTTGGGGCGCGCCTCCGGCGGCAGGCGTTCCGCGCCGAGCGTATGGACGAAGCGGTTGATCGCCTCCGCACAGACGATCGAGGCCGGGGCGGCCTGCCGGTCGACGGTGTTGCCATAGGCGATCTTGCCGAGATCGGCGATCATGGCGTCACGCACCCCGGTCCGGCGCAGCCCGTGGATCAACTCGGTCACGAGGTGGGCGGCGGCTTCAGGCGTCAGGGCCAGCGCCTCCAGCAGGCGCGCATCCTCGCGGAAGCGTTTGAGCCCCTCGACCCACAGCTCGATGGCCGTGTCGGCCTGGAATTGCTCCGGCGTCATGGTGCGGATGTTCGGCGCGCTTGCAGGCTCTTCCACCGCGGCAGGCTCGGTCGGTGCAACCGCCGCGGGCCGGGCCGGGCGTCCGGGCCGCGCGGGACGGCCGGGGCGGGCGGGCGCACCGGCGGCCACGGCGGCGGGCCGCTCGGCCGCGGCGGCCGACACCGCACTGGAGATCCTGATCGAGCTGGGCACGCGCGCGATCCGCTCCTGCACCATGTCCTGATCGACGCAGAGCGCGCCCAGAAACGCCCCGAACCGGTGGTTGGACAGGGTCAGCTCAAGACAGTCGATGATTTCCGCCGCCGCCAGCCGCTTCTCGGCCTCGCGTTTCTCGAAATCGTCCGAGACATGGAAACCGGACAGCTCCAGCTCCAGTTCGCGGGTGATCTTCTCGGCCTGGGTCTTGATCTGGCGCAGTTTGCTGTCGGGCTTGCAGACCTTGGTCAGCTTCCCGGTCAGGTACCCGACCCCGCCATCGTTCAGGGTCAGCGCCGCGTCCCAGGCCGCCTCCGGCTCCGCGAAATGCCGCTGCACGGGGGCCGCATCGAGGCAGCCCGCCTTCAGCTCCGCCACGCGGGCCTGCTTCTCGGCCCGGATGCCCAGCTCGCGCTGGTTCTCGTCATATTCGATCAGACCCTCGACGAAATAGTTGGGATTCCGCAGCCAATAGCAGTTCTGGAACGGCTGGTTCGGGGTCCACTGGTTGACCCAGCTGTCATCGATCTTGCCACCGAAGGGCTGCAGCAGGCTCGCGTCCATGCGCCGCTCGAACCGGGTGGCCTCGCCACCGCCGGCGGCACTTTCGCCCAGGTGCTTGTCGAACTTGGTCATCACGAAGAACAGGATGCAGTCGGTCTCGGCCCGGTCGGCGGGACGCACACCATGGGTCATCTCGATCCAGTTCTCCACGAGCCCCGGCAGATCGAGCGTTTCCATGTTGCTGTCGGGCACACAAAGCAGCATGGAGGTGATTTCCTGGTTCTCCACGTAGCGGTCGAAGAGATACGCCACCTTGCCGCGCAGCAAAAGCTGGCTGACGGTTTCCTCGGGCTTGGCCAGCGTCTTGGCCAGCGGCTGCTCGAAGCGGTTGCGCGCGCCGGGAAAGTCCAGTAGGTCCGTCTCGGCAAAAAGCGGGCTGGGTTGCGTTTCCATCGGGAAGACCAGCTCCGCGGCCAGCGCGCAAACCTCCGCCCGCGGCAGGGCCACGACCTTGCCTCCCGGGGTCCGGACCTGCAGCGTGTCCGCCGCCGCCCCGTCGAACAGCCCGTGCAGGGTCTTCACGTCGATGATCGAGGTCTCCCGCGGGGTCAGCGCGTCGAGCCCGGCGAACACCTCCGCCGCACCGTCGATCCGCGCCAGCGCCTCGGCCAGTTGCAGATAGAGCCGGGTGAACGCCTCGTGTCCGCCCCAGAGGATCGACAGGAAGGCCGCCCGGTCGGGCAGGGCCATCTTCGGCGCCATGGCCGCGGCTTCCTCGAAGAATGGTTTGTAGCTGGCCGCGGCGCGCCCGAAGCTGGCGGCGAAGTAATCCCCGATCTCGAACACCTCGTCCTCGGTCATGCCGGGGACATCCACGCTCCCGACCCGGCCGCGATTGGCATCGAAATGGGCGGCCATCTGGGCGGCGTCCGGCACGGGTTCCTCGTCGCTGCCATCGTTGAAGAACGAATTGGCGATGGTGCGCGCCAGATCCGCCTCCGACAGCAGGGTCAGCTTGATCGGGAACCCCTCGGGCGTGGGATCCTTGGACATGGTGAAGCGGGTCACCAGCCCCGTCGACTCGCCCTCGCCCTCGGGGTTGATCTCGCTGATATAATCGAGCTTGCCGCCCGGCCCGTTGAAATCCGCCGTCAGCCGCCCGTCCGCCGGCCGCGCCAGCACAGACACCAGGAAGGACTTGCCGGCCTGGGACGGTCCGAACACGCTGACCGACATCCGGGTGCGGGCCGAGCGCGACAGCTTCTTCGCCCGCCGCTTGGATTGGCGCAGTAGCTGCGCGAGGGTCTTCTCCCGCCCGCGCACCTGGTCGGCATTCTCCGCATCCCCGATCCAGTCGAGCGCCTCCACGGACAGCTCCGCAACCTGCGTGCAGCGTTCTGCGAGACTGTTTGCGTCGGACATGCTCTCTCCTTCCCGCGGCTCAGATCCGGAACACGCCGGTGTCGAGCCAGTATTCATCCTCGAACCCGAGCGTGTGCAGCGACAGCACCACGTCGTCGTTCTTGATCATCGTGCCCTCGGCATCCTCGGCCGCATCCACCCGGAACACCTCGCGCACCCGTTCGGCGCGCAGTTTTTCCAGGCTGGTCTCGGCCTCGTCGAAATCGTCGTCCTCGCGGACCAGTTCGACCTTCACCGGCAGCTTGATCTTGCCCGCGATGCTGTCATTCGCGAAGTCGAGCCGGTAGAGCGGCGTGGTCGTCCAGCGCTCCAGCGGCAACTGGCGCGCGCCGATATAGACCGGCGAGTGCATGCGGACGATCGCCGTGGGATCCTGGGCGGATTTCCTGGCATCCAGATCGATATCGGAAAACAGAATGCGTCCCTCGGGGATCTGGCCGTTCGTGTCCATCTCGCCCACGAAACGGGCGGTGGATTTCATCTGGAACGCGCCGGTGGTGACCTTGAAGTTCGGGATGCGGCTTTCCGAGAGGGCAATCAGCATCCCGCCCACGGCCACGGTGGATTTCGGATCGCCCACCCGCTGGCTGACCGGATCGCGGAACGGGTACCAGTTGCCGGTCTTGTAGCGGTGCATCGAGATCAGGCGATGGGGCGGGACCACGAGCATTTCCTCGACGATGGCGCGCACCGCCGGCAGCCGAGAGGGACGGCCCGTCAGCAACACCACATCGCAGCCGAGATGGTCGATCACCTCGCACATGTTGCCGAGCACCTTCTGGAACACCTCTCGCGCGATGGCGTCGAGGTCTTCGCGGCTGGCGCTCAGGACCATGTCCGCAAGCCGCCAGCCCTCGGCACCCAGCTGTGTCGCGGGTTTTTCGAGATAGTCGAGGATCTCGTCGGTCACCTGCGGCGACGCGTCTTCGTGGCCTTCCTCGTCGCCTTCTTCGCCAACCGGCGTGGGCAGGAGGCCCAGCACATCCGCCACGGGGATGTCGATGCGGTCGGCCTCCTCGGCATCCTCGCAGGCCGACAGGATCGCCTCGGCCAGCGGCACCAGCACCCGGATGGAAAACTGCCGACGCCGTTGCACGGTCTGCTGTTCCTGCCCGCCGATATCGCCGCCGAAAAGCTCCCGCATCCGCTCGGCCACGAACTGCCCGCCCGCCTGCGCGATGGAATCCTGCAGCCGCGGCAAGACGATGGCGCTGATCACCCGGTGCACCAGGTCGTCGCCCGCCACGCGGAACCCTTCGCGGAAGGTCTGCTCGGGATGCAGCACCCGGTTGTCCTCGCCGCGATAGGTGGTGACCATCAGGTCCGTGGTCCCCCCGCCCACGTCGATGCAGGCCAGCCGCAGGGACGGGCTCTCGCCGCCTGCCGGGTCCGGACGTGGCTGTCCCTTGAGGTCGAGAAACGTGTCGATCCGGCCATCGAATTTCTGGGTCAGCTCGGAATAAAGATAGACCAGCTGGGTGCAGCTCGCCTCGTCCCAATCGACCAGCAGTTCGGGCTTGCCCTCGACCGCGATGGTGCTGGTGCCGTCCTTGGTGCCCAGCATCTCCTTGACCAGGGTCAGCGCGCCCGAGACCCGCGACCGGATCATCGCCTGCTCCTGCACCGAGGTCGCCGTGGGCAGGGACAGGATCACGCGGTTGAGCCGCCGCGGCAGGTCCGACTGCGACCGGCGCGAGCGCGAGGCCGGATCGTTGATCTGCACCATGGCATGGGCAATGACCTCGGCCAGCATGAATCCGAAAAGCGAGGAGCGCGAGAACCGCGGCCGGATCGCCGGGGTCAGCGGCGTGGTCTTTTTCGGCTTGCGCAGGTTGAGCCCGATCTCAGTCTTGACCTGGGCCAGCACGTCGCCCGCCTCGTTCAGGTGCCGCATGGCCGCGCGCACCGGGCGCGGCAGGTTGTTGGGGTCGTGGTGGTTCTGGAACCGCCAGTCCTGCAACACCGCGTCATCATCCCAAAGGTACCGCTTGGGCGAGGACAGGCCCGACAGGGTCTCTGTCCCCTCCTCGGCCTGCACGAGCCGCACGGCTTCGGGCCCCATGCGCACGAAGCTGGGCCACATGAACGCGTTGCGCCGGCCCGACCGCGACGCGTAGCGCTCGTCGCCGAAGCGCAGGTCGGCGAACTCCACCCGGCTCTCGAACAGGCCCGAATAATGGAACTCCGGCCGGGACAGGTCGCGGATCTCCAGCGGGAAGGACCGGGTCAGGTCGACCCGCGTCTCACCCGGGAAGCGCTCGATCAGGATGCCGCAAGTCCGCGAATTGCCGATGTCGAGCACCAGGTCGACCTCGACCGGGGCGACCGCATCGCGCGGCGCGACGGTGTTGGCAAAGCGCATCTTGGGCGGGGCCACGGCGCGCTGAATCACCTGAAGGTACGACAGGTAGCGCGCCCAATGCTCGAACATATGCGGCAGGTTTTCTTCCGAGATCGATCGCCCGGGGCGTTCGGCCCGTTTGAAGTCGAGGAACATCTCCTTGAGCCAGTCCGACACCCAGAGCTGCAGATCGACCGCATTACCGTCCTCGTCCGCCTCCAGCCGCTGCAGGAACCAGCTCATCGCACCGGGGTCAGAGACCAGCCGGAACTCGCGCGGCTTCTCGCTGTCGGCGCGTTCGGGGGCGACATAGTGGGCGCTCTGGTCCTGGTCGCTGAGCGCGGTGTCGAGCGCGATCTGCACCCGGTGGGTATGGCCGGTCTCCGGATCGGGCTGGGGCAATTCCACCGTCCGCAGCCGCGCCCAGGAGGACGGGCCGGGATCGTAAAGCTCCTCGCCCCCTGCCCCGCGCTGGTTTTTCAACCGCAGCACCGGGATCGGCACCCATTTCTCCAGAAACGGCTCCAGTGCGGCGAGGGGCCGGACGGAATACTCGTCATCCTCCGGCGTGGTGGCCGCGAGGATCGGCGCATCGCGCTCAGCCTCCCCGGTCAGGGGATAGAGCGTGCGATGACGGCCCTCGGCCGCGCCCTCGGGGCGTTCGATGAAACGAAAGGACCGGATATCCAGCGCGTTGATATCGAACCCGAAATCGAGGATCTGGATGCCGGAATAGGGCACCAGCGTGATCTCGTCGCCCAAGGATACCAGCCGTCTCAGCCGCTTGGCGCGGTCTTGCAGCATCACTGCCCCCCGTAATTGTAGGACTGCTGCCAGTCCCTGTTCTGACCTGAAACGATCCCGGTCAGGTTTTCAACCCTGTCGGCCGCGCGGATCTGGACCTGAAAGGGCGTATCGCCCCCCCCGGAGCGCGAGGAATACATCCGCACGCGGATCTCGTAGACCCCGCCCTGGGGCCCGGTGAAGAAGATGTTCTCCACCGGCTTGTCCACCGGCGCGCCCACATTGCTGTCGACGTCCAGTTGCCCGTTGCAGGCGTCGCGCCGCAGGTAGGAGACCGTCACCCCCGCCGGGCAGGTCACCGACAGATCGAGGTCGTCCGGCCCGTCCCAGGCCAGGGTGAAGGTCAGATCGCCCAATTCTGCACCGGCCTCGGACCGGCGCGCGTCGATATCGGGCAGCGCCTCGGGCGGGCGTTGGGCCAGGGCCGGCAGGTCCGGGATCGGCAGCCCGTCCCTCGGGTCGGGCTGGCAGGCCCGGTCGGCGATGCCGATCTGCCGCTCCAGAATCGCGATCCGGTCCTGCAGGACCTGCCCGCGCCGGGTGGTCGCATCGCTCTGGGCCGCCGCCTCGCAATAGGACAGGGTGAAGGGCGTCCTGATCCCGCAGGCCGGCACCATCAGCCAGACGATCGCCGCCAGCAGCAGGGCCAGCAACAGCCCCAGGAGCCACAGCAGCCAGAGGGGCGCGGCCCAGATCCGCGCGGATGTCGCCGTGGCCGCGGCGGCCCCCGCGGCGCCTGCCGGGCCCGTGCCCACGGGCGGTGGGGCGGGCTTCGGCGCGGGTCGCACGTCGGGCGCGCGCAAGGAACCCTCCACCACCACCTGCTTGTCCGACACCCAGGCCCAGTTCACCAGAACCGGCTGCAACGCGCCATCCGGCCCCGACACCACGAACACCCCGTCCTCGGGATAGGACAGCGCATTCTCCAGCGCCTCGCCCAGCCGCTGCTCCTCGGCGCTCTCGGCACTGCCGTAGCGCGCCGCAAGCGCGCGGACCTCCGCGATCTGCTCCGCGAGCGTCGCCTCGGCCCGTGCGCGGTCCTCCTCGGGCAGGTCGGCCAAGGGCTGCGCCTTGCCTTCCACCGCCGCGTACCAGTCGAACCGGTCGCCGAACTGCGTCGCCACCGGCTCGGCAAAAAGGGCCGCCGGCGCCGCGCCGATCTCGGCCCGCACCGTGCCGGTGATCAGCTCGTAGGAGCGCTGCGGCGCCGTCCCGAGCGGGCGCAACCCCTCGATGGACGTGTTGGTCAGGAAGGCTTCGAACATGGTGCCCGCCTACTCGGGCGTCGCGCCGGGCAGCGGCAGGGCCGGGATGCCCTCCGCCGGTGCCCCGGGCGCGGGCAAGGCCGCCACGGCGGGCGGCGGCGACGGGCGCGCGACCTGCGGCCTGCACGGGCTGGAAACCACATTGGGCAAAGCCCCCGTCCCTTGCAGGAAGCCCAGCAGCTCGGGACTGGCCAGCGCGAAGTTCAGGTTCCGCAAGGGACCCTGCACCACGAAGGTGTTCACCCCCACCAGACGCCCGCAACTGTCCAGAAGCGGCCCGCCCGAGTTGCCGGTGGAAATCGGCGCGGAATGGACCACGACGCGGGTGTTGCGCGGCGCCATGTCCTGCTCGACACTGACCGTCCCATCGGTGACCGCCAGTTGCGGCACAGCGCTCAGATCCCCCGCGCGCAACTGCGAAAACTGCGCGTCGGTGCGCAGGATGTCCCCCGGATAGCCCGCCGCGATCACCGCCTGCAGCCGCAGGCTTTCGGTGCCCTGCAGAATGTCGAACGCGGGCTGGTTCGCCCCGGGCACGCGCAGCAGGGCGAAATCCGCCCCCGTGGCCTGCAACGGTCCCGACTGCTTGAGCAACTGCGCCTGGCGCACGGCGCCCAGCGCCTCGTTGGTCACGAAGATGCTGTCGGCGGCAGCCCCCTCGACCACGTGGAAATTCGTCACCAGGAGGTCCGGCCCCACGAAGAACCCCGTCCCGGTCCCGGTGCCCGTCGCCGTCTGCGCGATCACCAGCGCCGTGCGCGCATCGACCAGAGCCAGCAGGTTCGCCGTCTCCAGCGTGCCGGTGGCTGTCGGCACCGCCACCCGCGCGGGATCGGGCGGCAGGATCGGGGTGAGATCGGCGGGCACGATGGCCCCGGCGCGGTCGTTCGGATCACGGGGGTCGGGCGGCAGCAAGCCCTCGATGGTCATCCCGTCGGGCATCAGCAACGTGCCATCCGCCCGGCATTGCGCCCCGTCCAGCGCCGCCTGCAGGCTGGCCAGACGCGCCTCCAGGGCGGCGTTCACCTCCTCGGCCAGTTCCGCCGCCGCCACGTCCGAGATCGCCTGTTCCGACGGGTCGTTCGGGAAGAGCCGCGTGCCCGGCAGCAACAGCCAGAGCAGCACGACCGCGGCCAGCACCGTCAGCACCAGCAGGGGCACCCAGCCCCCCGGCCCCACCCGGCGCGGTTCCGCCTCGGCAGGTGGCGAGGACGGGGGCGGTGGTGCGGCCTTGGCAGCCGATGCTGCCGCCATCCCGCCGGTCGCGGCGGCGGCTGCAGCGGCACCTGTCGCGGGGGCGGGACCTGTGTCGCCAGCCGCGGCCCGCGGAGCCGCGATCGCCTCGCGATACTTCTGCGCTTCGGACGGGCCAAGGGGCGGCGGGGCCGGGAACGGCACGAACGCCCCCAGGGTCTGCGCGAAATGATTGGCCCGCGCGCTGCGGTCCCGCTCGAACCCGTCCGGCAACATCCCCCAGTTCAGCAACAGCGGGGTGCCGTCGACCGCCACGATCGAACCTGGCTCCAGCGTGTAGAGCGCCCGCGACAGCATCGCGCCGACCTCCGGGTCATCCAGCAGCGGCAGGAGCGGCGTCACCTGCGCCTGCAGCCGTGCCTGCGCCTCTGCACGCGAGGCGGAATCGAGCCGCGACAGGGGCACCGGCTTGCCATCCACATCGCCGTACCACGACACCGACGCCGCCGCCTGGTCGTTGCCCCGGCTGATCAGGGGCTCGGCAAACAGACCCGCCGCCGCCGGCGTCCGCGCTTCGAGCATGGCGCGCAATTCGGCATGTTGTTCGAGAACCAGCGCGCCGTCATGTGACAGGCAGTTCTCCAGCGTGAGCGGGGTCTTGACGAGGAAATAGTCAGCCATGGGTACAGCTTTCGGCGCGAGTCGTGGACGGCGCGCAACCCGGCTTGGGTCGTGCACCTGTACTGCAGGGGAACAGGGCGGGGGGCAGATGCGCGGGCAAGTCGGGGGGGCGGGAAAGGATCATCTTGGAAATCGGGCCTGAACTCTGCACGCGGAGAAAAACGCGCTCGAAAAAAATGACCTCCACGAGCTTAGCCGCATCGGCCTCAACGGGGCGGGCCGAACCGGAAAACCCTCCGCCCCGACACCACGGTCGATCAAACCACCCACACCGCTGCGCTGCAACCGTTGTTGCGCGTGCTGGCGTCGGGCGGGGGCGCTTTGCGTACTGTCCATGGCCACCACGGGACCGGACTGCGCAGCCCGGCGACCCGGGCCGCCGGGGCATGTCACTGCGGCAGCGGCAAGGCCGGGATGCCGCCACCGGCCGCGGGCACGAGGGGCGGCAGGCCACCACCCGGCTGCGCCTGAAGCTGACCTGACTTGATCGCAGCCCGCATCACCGCGACGCGCTCCGGCGACTTGGACGGCAGGAAGGCCGGGGTCGCCCCCTGTTCCAGGGCGCCGAGCGCCGTATCGTACCACGCCACCGAGCCTGCCGCGTTCGGCTGCAACCCGAAGCCCTCGCGCTTGTGATGCGCGACCAGTTCGGCATAGGGCAGCGCACCCACCGCAAAGGACAGCAGCGCGCCGGAAAGGGCCATCTCCGCATTGTCCTGGCGGTACCCGATCCCGGTGCAGAGCTGGCCGTAGGCCGCGGCGGTGGACGTGTCGGCCAGCCCGATCTGCGCGTTGATCTCCGCCACGCGGCCCTGCACCACCTGGGCCGTGGCGCTGTTCACAAGGTCACGGGCTGGCACCATCGCGTCCGAGATCTGCGAACAGGTCGCGGTCAGTTGCTCGTCGCTTACCCGCAGCTGCGCGGCATAGCTCTGTCCGGCGGAAATCGCGAAGCTGCGCGCCTCGCAGAACTGCTCGCTCAGCGCCTGGTCTGCATCGGTCATCGCCGCGGCCTGCACCATGCCCTGGTTGGTCTGGGTCATCAGCGTCACGAGTTCGCAGCGCTCCGCCATGCTCTTGGCGACCTGACCCATGGGGGCGAGCGGCGGGATCGCTAGGGGGGCGACCTGCGTCGGCGCCGGGGTCGGGGTCTGGGTCGGGGCGACCACGCGGGTGGTCTGCGGCACAGAGCTGGGCACGTTGGGTTGCACCCCGAAGTTCTGCGGCGCCCCGAACGGTGCCTGCGGGGACGCGACCTGCTGTCCTTGCGGCACTTGCGGGTTGGGGAAGGTCGGCGCCCCGAACCGCTGGGCATAGCTCGGATCCTGGAACGCCTTCAGCAGGCCCTTGGTCCCTTCGGCAGCCACCACGTTCGGAAAGGCCGAACCGCCACCCGCCTGCATCCGGCTGTAGCCGTCCAGCAGCACGCCCTTCTGGTAATCATCGAGATACCCGGTGCTCTGGAAGCCCATATACGCCTGGTAATTTCCGATGGCGGCGCGCGATTTCGGCCCGAGGGAGCCATCGACCGTCCCGACCGGGAAGCCGAACGCATTGAGCGCGGTCTGCACGTTGCGATTCTCCTGTCGCTGCGCGGAGCTGACGCTGGGCCGGGTTGGCTGGCTGGGGCGCTGTCTGGCCATGTCGTTGATGATCGCACCACCGATGATCGCGCCGATCACGCCGTGCAGGTCGGCTTTTGCCATGGGGGTCGAGGTGAGTGTGACCGCGCAGGCCACCGCAATCGCGTGCTTGAAATGCATTACCGAACTCCAACCGAAAAGGACTGTTACAGGAGAGTATTCGGTCGCGGCCCGGATTCGTCCAGTTTTTTTGCTCTTTTTTTCCGCAATCACGCATAATCCCGGCATTGGGACACGCGGAGCGACGAATACCGGCCTTATTGCCCTGCGCCCAACCGCGCCCGAAAAGATGCGCCCGGCAGGATGGACCCGACCCGGCACCGCGCCCGCGCGGAGCTACTGCGGCAAGGGCAGGTCCGGAATGGCGCCCCCCGACGCGGGCACCATGGGCACCGCGCCGACGGTATCGGCTTGCAACTGGCCGGACTTGATCGCCGCCCGCATGACCGCGACCCGCTGGGCGGATTTCGACGGCAGGAAGGCCGGTGTCGCGCCCCTCTCCAGGGCATCGAGGGCGATGTCGTACCACGAAAACGCCGCCGCCCCCTGCGCCGCCAGCCCGAAGCCTTCCCGCGCGTGGTGCGCCAGAAGCTCCGCATGGGGCCTCTGCCCCGCCGCGAAGGACAACAGCGCCCCCGACAGCGCGATCTCCGCATCATCGAGGCGATACCCCTGCGCCGTGCAGAGCTTGCCATAGGCCGCCAGTTTCGGCAGATCCGCCATGCCGAGCGACGCGCCGAGCTCCACCACCCGGGCCTGCACCGCCTGCGCCGACTGCCCCGCCATCATGGCACGCACCGGCCCAAGCGCCGCCGAGATCCGCGTGCAGATCTCCACGAGTTGCGCCTCCTCGAACCCGATCTGCACCGCATAGCTCTGGCCCACCGCAAGGGCAAAACTGCGCGCCTCGCAAAACTGCTCGCTCAGCGCCTGGTCCGCATCCAGCATCGCATCCGCCTGGATCAGCCCCTGGTTGATCCGGGTCGTCAGGGCCACGAACTCGCACCGCTCGGACATGCGCGTGGCCGTCGGCCCGGCCTGCGGCAAGGACGGCACCGCAACCGGCAGGTCCGGCACCACGCCCAGATCCTCTGGTCCACCGAACGGGGCCCCGGGCGCGCCGATCCTGCCTCCTTGCGCCACTTGCGGGTCGGGATAGGTGCTCGGCCCGACCGTCGGGGTGAACGCCTTTAGCAACCCCTTGGTCCCTTCCGCGGCCAGCACATTCGGGAAGGCCGCGCCGTCGCCGGCCTGCAACCTGCGATGGGCGTTCAAAAGCACACCCTTCTGGTACTCGTCCAGAAACCCGGTGCCGGGAAACCCCATGAAGGCCTGGTACGCACCGATCGCCGCGCGCGACCGCGGGCCCAGGTCCCCATCGACCACCCCGGCCGGGAATCCGAACGCGTTGAGCGCGGACTGCACACGCCGATTTTCCTGCCGCTGCGGGGATTCGACAGTGCGCGGCGGCGACGCAGGCGGAGACGCCGCAGGGGGGGCTTCAAACATCTCGTCGATGATTTCACGGCCAAGCTGTTCAAGAAGGTTTTCGTGAAACCCCGCTTTTGCCGCTGAGGGCGCAAAAAGGGCTACCGCCAATAGGATCGAAATCGCGCTTTGAATATGCATGATACCTTCTCGGCCAAAAGTCACACTATCCAAAGGCAAAAGGGATTCGTCGAGAGGTTTTGAAATGACCCGGCAATCCGAATTCCCGCGTCCTCTCCTCAGCTGCTATACCCGCAAAAACCACCGGCCCCCGCCGCAACGAAATGTGACCACCCCAAGGGTGCCCGCACCCGGGCAGCCCGCTTCCCCGCCCCCCCTTTTGCGTCTACGCTTTGTGGCAAGGACAAGAAGCGCGCCGAAGCGCCCCGTTTCGCATAGCTGCAAAGAGGACACCCATGACCGCCACACCGCCCATCCGCAGAACCACCGGCAACGGCAAGACCTACGACTCCGTGCTCGATACGGTCGGCAACACGCCGGTCATCCGGATCAACAACCTCGCACCGGAGGGGGTGGACCTGTACGTCAAGGCCGAGTTCTTCAATCCCGCCGCGTCCGTCAAGGATCGCCTCGCCCTCAACATCATCGAGGCCGCCGAGCGCGCCGGGACACTGAAGCCCGGCCAGACGGTGGTCGAGGCGACCTCGGGCAATACCGGCATCGGGCTGGCCATGGTCTGCGCGCAGAAGGGCTATCCCCTCGTGATCACCATGGCCGAGAGCTTCTCGATCGAGCGGCGCAAGCTGATGCGCCTTCTCGGGGCGAAAGTGGTCCTCACGCCGCGCGCCGAGAAAGGGTTCGGGATGTATCGCAAGGCGGTGGAACTGGCCGAAGCCAACGGCTGGTTTCTCGCCAGCCAGTTCGAAACCGCGGCCAATGCGGAGATGCACGAAAACACCACTGCGCAAGAGATCCTCGGCGATTTCGAAGGCCGCAAGCTCGACTATATCGTGACCGGCTACGGCACCGGCGGCACGGTCACCGGGCTGGGCCGGGTGCTGCGCAAGGCGCGGCCCGAGACGAAGATCATCCTGACCGAACCCGCCAATGCACAACTGCTCGGCAGCGGCATCGCCCAGGACCGGGACCCGAACGGCGCGCCCGCCGTCAGTCACAGTGCCTTCGAGCCGCATCCGATCCAGGGCTGGACGCCCGATTTCATCCCCAAGGTCCTGCAAGAGAGCATCGATCACGGCTTCTACGACGCGCTGCTGCCCGTGGCCGGGGCCGATGGCATCGCCTGGGCCCGCCGCCTCGCTGCCGAGGAAGGCATCCTGACGGGGATCTCCGGCGGCTCCACCTTCGCGATCTCGCACGAGGTCGCCAAGACCGCGCCGGAAGGCTCGGTCATCCTGTGCATGTTGCCCGACACCGGGGAGCGGTACCTGTCCACGCCGCTTTTCGAGGGGATTGTCGAGGACATGAACGAGGACGAGCGCGCCATCTCCGCCTCCACCCCCGGCTACCAGATGCCCTGACCCGGCCCGGGCGGCGGGGCGCCTGCCCGCCCTCCCATAGCAAATGGCCCGCCTTACCGGCGGGCCTCGGGCATGGTCACATGCGGGGCGCGATCAGAGCGAGACGCGCGTGGCCGCCCCCGTCGCGACCGCCTGCTCGGCGGCCACGGCAGCGACCGCCAGGTCCTGCAACCCGACGCCGGTCCCGTCGAACAAGGTGATCTCGTCATCGGAGGTCCGGCCCGGGTGGTCGCCGTTGATCACCTTGCCGATGGGCGTGACATCGTCCTGCGTGATCGCGCCGGAGGCGATGGCATGCTGGGTCTCGCCGATGGTGGTGGATTGCGCCACCTCGTCGGTAAAGAGCGTGGCCTTGGCCACCAGCTCCGCCGCGACCTCCTGCTTGCCCTTGGTGTCGGTGCCCATGCAGGCCAGATGCGTGCCCGGCTTGATATAGCCCGCCTCGATGAGCGGCTCGAAAGCGGAGGTGATCGTGATGATGACATCCGACTGCGCGCCCAGCTCTTCGCGCGAGACCGCCTCGAAGGGGATGCCGATCTCGGTCGCCACCTTGCCGAGGTTGGGGATCATGTCGGGATGGGGGTTCCAGCAGACGACCTTCTCGAAATCGCGCTGCTCGACGGCCGCGCGCAGCTGGAAGGTGGACTGGTGCCCCGCCCCGACCATGCCCAGAACCTTGGCATCCTTGCGCGCCAGCTGGTCGATGGACACTGCCGAGGAGGCCGCGGTGCGGATCGCCGTGAGGTAGTTGCCCCCCACCAGCGCCTTGAGCTTGCCGGTATCGGGGTCGAACAGGAACACCGTGGACTGGTGGTTGATGATCCCCTTGGCCATGTTGTTGGGCCAATAGCCCCCGGCCTTCACGCCCAGCACCATGCCCGCCTTGTCAAACCCGGACTTGAACCCGTAAAGCGCATCCTCGTGCCCGATCGCCTCGCGGATCACCGGGAAGTTGTAGGCATCGCCCCGCGCCATGGCGCCGAACACGTCGCGCACGGCGGCGAAGGCCAGATCCCGGTCGATGACCTTTTGGCAGATTTCCTCGGTGACGATGACAAGCCCGTCGGTGTCCGGTTTTTGCAGCATGGTGCCCCCCTCGAATGGTCGTGCCGCTGGAGACGTCGGACGCCTCCGGCGGGAGTATTTTCGAAACAATGAGGGGGGCTGTCGCGCCCCCCTGCCGGTCTTTGGATCAGTAGGCGAGGCCGCGCGCGGTCACGGGCCAGAGCGCTTCGACCTTGCCGTTACGCACGCCCACATACCAGTCATGGACGTTGCAGGTCGGGTCGCAATGACCGGGGACCAGCTTGAGCTTGTCATTGACCTTCAGCTTGCCATCCGGGTCCGCGATCACGCCATGCTCGTCCGAACATTTGACGTATTTCACGTCGTCGCGCCCGTAGATGAACGGCAGGCCGCTATCCACCGATTGCGCCTTCAGGCCCGCATCGCAGATCGCCTTGTCGGCCTTGGCATGAGACATGACCGAGGTCAGGATGAACAGCGCGTTCTCCCACTCGCCCTGGTCGATCCGGTTGCCGTTCTTGTCCAGGATCCGGCCGTAATCGGCATCCATGAACGCGTAGGAGCCGCACTGAAGCTCGTTGTAAACGCCCGAGTTGCCTTCGAAATAGTACGACCCCGTGCCGCCGCCGCCGACGATGTCGCACTCCAGCCCCTCGGCCTTCAGCGCATCGACCGCATCCTTCACCATGGCGACCGCGATGTCGATCTTGGCCTTGCGCTCGTCATAGCTGTCGAGGTGCTGCATCGCGCCCTGATAGGCCTGCAGGCCCGAGAATTTCAGGCCCGGGGCCGCGTCGATGGCCTTGGCGATCTCGACCACGGCGGGGGTGGTGGTCACGCCGCAGCGTCCCGCACCGCAGTCGATCTCGACCAGGCACTCGATCTGGGTGCCGTGCTTGGTGGCCGCCGCCGACAGGTCGGCCACGTTCTCGATATCGTCCACGCAGCAGATCGCGCGTGCACCGAGCCGGGGGATCCGCGCCAGACGGTCGATCTTGGCCGGGTCACGCACCTGGTTCGACACCAGCACGTCCTTGATCCCCCCACGGGCGAAGGCCTCGGCCTCCGACACCTTCTGGCAGCACACACCGCACGCGCCTCCCAGCTCCATCTGCAGCTTGGCCACGTCCACGGACTTGTGCATCTTGCCATGCACCCGGTGCCGCACCCCCATTTCCTTGGCGAAGTTGCCCATCTTGACCACGTTGCGCTCCAGCGCGTCGAGATCCACCACAAGGCACGGCGTCTGGATGTCCGCCTCGTCCATCCCGATGGCCGCCGGGATGTTGTAGCCCACTTCGAGCTCTGCGAATTTGGTTTCTGCGTTCATTGTCTCGGCTCCCCTTAGCCCGTGATCCACGGCAATTTGTCGAGATCGACATTGCCGCCCGTCACAATCACACCGACGCGCTTGCCGGCGAACTTATCTTTGTTCTTCAGAATGGTGGCCAGCGGCACAGCACAGCTCGGCTCCATCACGATCTTCATGCGCTGCCAGGTGAGCTTCATCGCGTCGATGATCTCCTGCTCGCTGGCGGTCAGGATATCGCTCACATGGTTGGACACGAAATGCCATGTGAGGTCCTTGAGAGGCACCTTCAACCCGTCGGCAATGGTGACCGGCGCGTCGTCGGCGATGATGTGCCCGGCCTTGAAGCTGCGATAGGCGTCGTCGGCCTGCTCCGGCTCGGCGGCGATGATCTCCACCTCGGGTGCGATGTTCGACAGGGTCAGGCAGCAACCCGAGATCATGCCGCCACCGCCGATGGGGGCGATCATCATGTCCAGCCCGTCGGTCTGCTCCATGAACTCGCGCGAACAGGTGCCCTGCCCCGCCACGACCCGCGGGTCGTTATAGGGATGGACGAATTCCGCGCCGGTGCGCTCCTGCACCTCGGCAAAGACCGCCTCGCGGGAGGTTGTCGAGGGCTCGCATTCGGTGATGATCCCGCCATAGCCCCGGACGGCCGCCTTCTTGGCCTCCGGTGCGGTGCGCGGCATGACCACGTTGCACGGAATGCCCCGGCGCCCGGCGGCATAGCTGAGCGAGAGCGCATGGTTGCCCGAGGAATGCGTCGCCACACCGAGCTCGGCCAACGCATCGCTCAGGCCGAACACCGCGTTGCAGGCCCCGCGCACCTTGAAGGCGCCCGCCTTCTGGAAGTTCTCGCATTTGAAGAACAGCTCCGCGCCGACCAGGTCGTTGAAATAGGACGAGGTCAGGACGGGCGTGCGATGGATATGGGGTTTGATCCGCTCATGGGCGGCGACCACGTCGTCATAGGTCGGGATCACCGCCGGGTCGATCGTGTCTTTCATCGGATCCTCACGCTGCTTTGGCGAGGCTTGCGCCCGCCGTTGTCCGGTAGAATTGCTGCGCCGCGGCCACGCCGGAGCCCAGCTCGATCGGGTAGTCGAGATCGGCCATGGCCATCTCGATGGTCGCAAGACCCGACAGCATGGTCACATCCGTCAGCGCGCCCAGATGCCCGATGCGGAAGGCCCGCCCGTTCATCTCCCCCAGGCCCACGCCGAAGGAGATGTCATAGGCATCATAGGCATGCTGGGTAAGCGCGTTGCTGTCGAACCCCTTGGGCACATAGATGGCGCTGACCGTGTCGGAGTAAAGATCCGCGCTCTCGGCACACAGGCGCAGGCCCCAGGCATCGACCGCGCGGCGCACGCCCTCGGCCAGCCGGAAGTGGCGGGCATAGACATTCTCCAGCCCCTCTTCGAACAGCATCTTGAGGCTTTCCTGCAGCCCGAACATCAACTGGATCGGCGGGGTGTAGGGATAGCCGCCCGCGCCATTGGCCGCCAGCATGTCGTCGAAGCTGAAGAAGGTGCGCGGCAGTTTCGCGGTCTTGCGATGCTCCAGCGCCTTCTGGCTGACGGCGACGATGCACATCCCGGTGAACAGCATGAATCCCTTCTGAGAGCCGGTGATCGCGACATCCACGCCCCAGCCGTCGAAATCGAAGGGCATCGAGGCCAGCGAGGACACGCAATCCACCATCAGCATCGCCGGGTGATCGGCACTGTCCATGCCGCGCCGCACCGCCCCGATGTCGGACCGCACGCCGGTCGCGGTTTCGTTATGGGTGACGAGGACGGCCTTGATCTCGTGGCCCTTGTCGGCCTTCAGCCGCTCGGCGAACAGGTCGGCGGGCGCGCCGCTGCCCCAGGCGCATTCGATGATCTCGACATTCAGGCCATGGCGCTGGCACAGGTCGATCCAGCGGTGGCTGAACATGCCGTAGCGGGCGATCAGAACCGTGTCGCCGGGCGACAGGGTGTTGCTGACGGCGGCTTCCCAGCCGCCCGTGCCGCTGGCCGGGAAGGTGATGATCGCGGCGTCCTTGGTGTTGAAGACCTTGCGCACGCCGTCGAACAGTTCGGGCAGCATCGCGCCGAACGCCGGGGAGCGATGGTCCCGCGTCTGCATGTCCATCACGCGCCGCAGGCGGTCGGGAACGTTGGTCGGGCCGGGGATGAAAATCGGGTTCTGATCGAACATGGTGCAGTCCTCCTGAGGCCTCTTCCTACCCGTTTCGGAATCATTTTTCAATTTTTTCGGAAAAGTTTTTCAAGACCGGAAAAATGCGTCTATACCTTTGTTTAAAAACAATTTTTTGATTTCCAAATCCCTTATGAAGTTTTAGATTGAAAATATTTCCCAAAAACCAATACTCTAAAGGACAGTCATCGGAGGCCGCATGAAAGACCAGACCCCTTCGCCGCGCCGAAGCCGCGGGCGCCCCAAGAATGCCTTTTCCGATGGGCAATCCAGCACGATCCAAGCCCTGGACCGCGGATTGTCGGTCCTGAGTGCCCTGGCCCGGGACGGGGGCGGGACGCTGTCGGATGTGTCCATGCGCCTCGGGATGCCCGCCTCCACCGCGCACCGGGTGCTCGCGACCCTGGAAAAGCACGGCTATGTCGACATGGACGAGGCCAGCCAGACCTGGCGCGTGGGGTTGGAGGCGTTCCGGGTCGGCACCAGTTTCATGCAGCGGACCAACCTTCTGGAAGTGGGCCGCGCCTCCATGCGCACCTTGATGGAGCAGACCGGCGAGACCGCCAATCTCGGCATTCTCGACAATGACCACGTGGTTTTCATCGGCCAGGTGGAGACCCACAACCCGATCCGGGCCTTCCACCGGCCGGGCTCCAGCGGGCCGATGCATGCGTCGGGAATCGGCAAGGCGCTGCTGGCGGCGATGCCGCAGGGTGCGGTGGAAAACCTGTTTCGGCGCACGGGGTTGCAGCAATTCTCGCCCAAGACCCTGACCGAACCGGAGGCGTTGCTGAGCGACCTGCGGATCACCCGCAAGCGGGGCTGGTCCTTCGATAACGAGGAACGCTACGAGGGCATGTGCTGCGTGGCGGCGGTGATCTATGACAGCTTCCGGGAGCCGATCGCCGGGATCTCGGTTTCCGGCCCTTCGGCGCGCTTCGCCCCCGGGGCCCTGCCCGCCCTCGGGGCGGCGGTGCAGACCGCCGCGCGGGACGTCACCGCCCAGATCGGCGGGGAGATGCCGCAGATCGCCGCCGAATAGGCGCTACGCCTCGGCCAGGTGACAGGCGACCCGCGCGCCGCCCAAGGGGCGCAACTCCGGCCGCTCGGCGCTGCAGCGGGCCACGGCAATTGGGCAGCGAGGGTGGAAGGCGCAGCCCGTGGGCGGGTTGATCGGGTCCGGGATCTCGCCCTTGGGCGGCTCCACCTCGCGCCCGAACCCGTCCATTTTCGGCGCCGCCGCCAACAGCATCTGCGTGTAGGGATGGCGCGGATTTTCGAACAGGGTGTCGGGATCCGCCTCTTCCACCAGCCGGCCGAGATAGAGCACCCCGATCCGGTCGGCCACATGCTGCACCACGGTCAAGTCATGGGAAATAAAGAGATAAGTCAGCCCGAACTGATCCTTGAGATCGGACATCAGGTTCAGCACCTGCGCCTGCACCGACACGTCCAGCGCCGAGGTCGGCTCATCACAGACAATCAGCTTCGGCTCCGACGCCAGCGCCCGCGCGATGCAGATGCGTTGGCGTTGGCCGCCGGAGAATTCGTGGGGGAACTTGCCGGCGTCTTCGGCGGCCAGACCGACCTGTTCGAGCAGGCGTTCCGCCAGCCCCTTCACATCGCCGCCCAGGGCCGAGACCGGCTCGTTGATGATGTCGCGGACGCGCCAGCGGGGATTGAGGCTGGCGAACGGGTCCTGGAAGATCATCTGGATGTCCGCGCGCACCAGGTCGAGCTTGGCCGGGTCGGTCTCCCGCGCGAGATCGGTGCCGCCGATTTTCACTGATCCTTCAGAGGGTTGCAGCAGTCCGACCACCATCTTGCCGATGGTGGACTTGCCCGATCCGCTCTCGCCCACCAGGGCGTAGACGGTGCGTTCCTCGACATCGAAACTGACATCCGACACGGCGGTCAGGATCGCCTTGGGCAGCCGTTCGAGCACACGGTTGAGCCAGGGTTTGGAGACGTCGAAGCGGCGGCTCAGGCCCTTGACGGAGACCAGGATGCTCATGCCCCGCCCCCCGTAAAACCGGCGTCGGCCCCGGGTCGGACCCCTGTCGGATTTGTGTCGGGCAAGTGTCGGGCACCACCGTGCGGTGGTGTTGCGTCACCGCCGATGCCCTCGGTCCCGTCCATCGGGAACCAGCAGGCCGCGGCCCCGTCGGCGTCGATCACCGGGCCCGGGTCCACGCGGCACTTGTCCTGCGCCCGGGGGCAGCGCGGGCTGAAGGCGCAGCCCGGCGGCAGGTGCCCGAGGCGCGGCATGGAGCCGGGGATCTGGTGCAGCCGCTTGAGCCCCTTGGAGGCGAGCGGCGTGGAGCCCATCAGCCCGAAGGTATAGGGATGACGCGGCGCGGTGAGCACCGCGCGCACCGGGCCAAGCTCGGCCAGGCGGCCCGCATACATCACGGCGACGCGGTCGGCGGCCTCGGCGATCACGCCCATGTCATGGGTGATTAGCATCACGGCGGTCCCGCGTTCGCGGCAGAGCCGTTTCAGCAGCGCGATGATCTGGGCCTGCACCGAGACGTCGAGGGCGGTGGTCGGCTCGTCCGCGATCACGAGGGACGGCTCGGCACAGAGCGCGAGCGCGATCACGACCCGCTGGCGCATCCCGCCGGAAAACTCGTGCGGGTAGCTGTTCACCCGCTGCCGGGCGGCGGGGATGCCGACCTCCTCGAGGGCGGCGACCGCCCTCTCCTCGGCCTTCGCCCGGGAGATCGGAAGATGCGCGAGCATGGTCTCGGTCAGCTGGTCGCCGATCCGCAGGAGCGGATTGAGCGAGGTCAGCGGGTCCTGGAAGACCATGCCGATATCCTTGCCGCGCACCCGGCGCATCTGCTCGGGGGTGAGCCTGTCGATCCGCTTGCCGTTGAGCCAGACCTCGCCGGAGGAGATATGGGCCGGCGGGGTCAGCAGCCCGATCACCGCGTTCCCGGCCATGGACTTGCCCGCGCCGCTCTCGCCCACCACGCCCAGGATCTCGCCGGGCGCGATGTCGTAGGACACCTTGTCCACGGGCCGCAGCACCGCGTAGCGCGTGGGGATGTCCACGGTCAGGTTGCGGATCGACAGGACGGGTTGGGTCATCGGGCCCCTCGGGTCTGAAAGCGTTCGGATTGCCCGGTACACGGGCAAAGCGGTGAAAGATTGGGCAAGGTGGCGGGTGCGGGCGTTGCGCCCTGCGGCAAATGCCGCGCCGCAGCATCGCGCCGGGCGCAACAGGGGCGCGGGCGTGGCATAGTGCCGGACAGCCGCCGGGTTGGAGGACGGGCGCGGTTTCGCAAACGCACCAAAGGAGTGTTTCCCATGTGTCTGTCTGCCCAAGCTCTCGCGCTGTTCCTGAATGTTATCGGCCTCGACATGGTCACCACCGACCCCGGCCGCGTCATCGTCGCCGCCGAGGCGGGCGACGTGCACTGGGTGCTCACCGCCGAGGACGTGTGGTGCACCATGGCGCCGCAGCTCGACCGGCTGGCGCGCTTCTCGCCGGTGGAATAAGCGGTCATCGCAGCCTCGGGTTCAGGGCGTCGCGGAGCCAGTCGCCCAGCAGGTTCACGCTGAGCGCGAGCACCAGCAGGGTGACCGCCGGGAAGAACAGGATCCACCACTCGCCCGAGAAGAGGAACCCCTGTCCGATGCGGATCAGGGTGCCCAAGCTGGGCTGCGTGGGCGGGGCGCCGACGCCGAGGAAGCTGAGCGTCGCCTCGGCGATGATCGCGAGCGCCAAGGAGATCGTGGCGATCACCAGCACCGGCGACAGCACGTTGGGCAGGATATGGCGCAGCATGATCGCGCCGGAGCCGCGCCCGATCAGCCGGGCGGCCTGCACGTATTCCTTGTTCTTCTCGACCAGGGTCGCGCCGCGCACCACGCGGGCGAACTGCACCCAGTCCGAGAGACCAATGGCGAGGATCAGCACCCAGATCGCCATCTGGTCGCGGTATTCGACCGGGGTGATCCCCTTGGCGATGCCGAAGATCAGCATGGCCACCAGGATCGCCGGGAAGGTCAGCTGCACATCGGCCACGCGCATGATGATCGTCTCCACCCAGCCGCCCACATAGCCCGCGATCAGGCCCAGGGTCACGCCGAGGGTCATGGCGAAGAGCACCGCCGCGAAGCCCACGAAGAGCGAGATCCGCATCCCGTAGAGGATGGTCGAGAACACGTCCCGGCCCTGGTCGTCCGTGCCGAGCCAGAAGGTGTCGCCGGTGAACGCGTTGGGGGTCATCGGCGCGGAAAACCCGTTCATCAGGTTAAGGGACGCCGGGTTGAACGGGTCGTAAGGCGCGATGAGCGGCGCGAAGAGCGCCGCCAGCACCAGCAGCACCACCACCGAGAAGGAGACCAGCGCCACGGGGGAGCGGCGGAATTTCCAGGCGAAGTCCGACTGCCAGGCGACCGAGAGGCGCGAGGGTTCCTTGACCGCGACGGGCGTGTCGGGGGGAAGGTCGGGGGTCGTGTCGGTCATGTCAGTGCCCTCCTGCCGCGCTGCGATCGACGCGCAGGCGGGGGTCGATGGCGAAATAGAGCAGGTCCACCACCAGGTTGATGCCCACGAACATCACCGAGATCAGCATCAGGTAGGCGGCCATGACGGGGATGTCGACGAACTGGATCGCGTTGATGAAGAGAAGCCCCACGCCGGGCCATTGGAACACGGTCTCGGTGATGATGGCGAAGGCGATGATCGAGCCGAGCTGCAGGCCGGTGACGGTGATCACCGGGACCAGCGTGTTCTTCAGGGCGTGGCGGAAGTTGACGGCCTTTTCGGTCAGGCCCCGCGCGCGGGCGAAGCGGATGTAGTCCTGCCTCAGCACTTCGAGCATCTCGGAGCGCACGAGCCGCATGATCAGGGTCATCTGGTAGAGCCCGAGGGTAATCGCGGGCAATATCAGCGCCTTGAGCCCGGAGGCGGTGAGGAACCCGGTGCTCCACCCACCGAGGTCCACGACCTCGCCGCGGCCGAAGCTGGGCAGCCAGTTCAGCTCCACCGCGAAGACATAGATCAGCAGGATGCCGATCAGGAAGGTGGGTAGCGACACCCCGATGAGCGAGATCGACATGATGGCACTCGCGGCGAACCCGTCGCGGCGGATGGCGGTGAAGATCCCCAGCACGATGCCGAAGAAGATCGCGAGCACGCCCGAGACCAGCGCCAGTTCCAGCGTCGCCGGGGCCCGTTCGAGCAGGATCTCGGCCACGGGGCGCGATTGGCGGTAGGAGATGCCCAGGTCGCCCTGGAAGGCGCGGCTGAGGAAGTCCCAGTATTGCACGAGGAACGGGTCGTCGAGGCCGAGCTGGGCGCGCAGCCGTTCGATATCCTCGATGGTGCGTTCCTGGCCGAGCAGCCCGTCGATCGGGTCACCCACGAAGCGGAACATGGAAAACGCGACCAGCCCGACCACGAGCAGAACGATGATCGACTGCACCACGCGGCGAATGATGAATGCGAGCATGTGCCCTCCCCGGTGTGGGGTCTGTTATCCCGCGCCTGTCCGGTGCGGTCAAGGGGGCCGTGGCGTGAGGTGCGCTGGCGAAATTCGTTGCCTGCTGCCGTGTGCGGGGGCAAGCTGTGCGCGAAGGCAGTCAGGGGAGGATTTTCATGATGCGCGGATGGATATGGGCGGCGGTGGCGGGGCTGATGCTGCCGGGGGTGGCGCAGGCGGGGTGCGCCACGGACGCGGAGGTTGCGGCCTTCGTGGAGGATTACCTGGCCAAGACGCCCACCAAGGCGCTGAGCCCGGAGGCGACGCTGGAGGAGGCGCGCTGCACGCAGGCCAAGGTGGTCGCGGCCCTCGAGCCGCATCTGGGCCCGGTGGTGGGCTACAAGGCGGGGCTGACCAGCGACGCGGCGATGGCGGCCTTCGGGGTGAGCGAGCCGGTGGCGGGGGTGCTGTACCGCGACATGTTCCTGGAGGATGGCGCGACGGTGCCCCAGCCCCATGGCGCGCGGCCGCTCTTCGAGGCGGATCTGGTGTTCGTGGTGGGCAGTGCCGCGATCAACGACGCCGAGACCGGCGCGGACGTGATGGATGCCATCGCCTCGATCCACGCCTTCATCGAGCTGCCGGACCTGATGTACGGTCCCGACGAGCCGCTCAACGGCGCGTCGATCACCGCGGGCGGTGTGGGCGCGCGGGCGGGTGTGCTGGGCCCGGCGATCCCGTTCGAGGACAGCGGCGCGATGATCGACCTGCTGGCCGAGATGCAAGTGCGCGTGACCGATGCGGAGGGCACGGTGCTGTCCGAGGCGCCCGGGGCGGCGGTGCTCGGCAACCCGCTGCGATCCGTGGTCTGGCTGCGCAGCACGGGCATCACCTTCCAGGAGGGCGACATGATCTCGGTGGGCTCCATCGGCCCGCTGATCCCACCCGCCAAGGCCAAGGGGATGGCGACGGTCGAGTATCTCGGCCTGCCGGGCAACCCGAGCCTGAGCGTGAAGTTCGAATGATCGCGTGGGGCGCGGCCCGGTACAGGAACCCGCCGCAGCGCCCCGCGTTGACCGCCTGCGAAACGACAAGGACAGCCTGATGACAGACCAGAACGTGACCCCGCCCCCGCCTGCCCCGACCCCCAAGGACCCGATGCTGCCGGTGAAGATCATCTACGGCCTCTACGCGGTGGGGTATTTCGTGGGCCTGACGAGCCTCGCGGGACTGATCTATGCCTATATCACCCGGGGCAGCGGGGACAGCGACCCGGTGGCCGACAGCCATCTGACCTTCCAGATCCGCACCTTCTGGATCGGGTTCGGGATCGCCCTGGTGGCGCTGGCGACCATGGTGGTCGGCATCGGCTTGCTGATTTGGCTGTTCCTCGTGGTCTGGGGCCTCACGCGGGTGATCTCGGGCTTCGTGCTGTGCAATGACGGGCGGCCCATCACGGGGTCGAAATACGCAGGGGTTCTGGCGGTGTGAGGCGCGCCGCGGGGCCGCAGGACGCGCCGCTTTCCACAAAAGCACATGCCGCGATGGGCCCGGAGTGCGGGGCGCGCCCTGAGGGCGCGGGCATATCCGCCGCCAGGGCGACCTCCAGGAGCGGTTTTTTGTTCCTCGCGTGGCGAGCAACGAGGGTTTTCAGCGTCCTGCCGTCCGGTATGGGCCGCGCCGGGCGCGGACTGCCCAAGCCCCGGGCAAGTGCGGGAAAGAGTTCCAGGATCTCCTGCCGGGCCTCGGCCGGGACCATCTTGAGCGTCTCGGGCCCGAGATAGAGGCTCTCTGTCGGGGCGCCTTCGGCAAAGATGATCTCGTGCTGGTCGAACATCAGGTGGACATAGGTCACGGTGCGCACGCCGTGGTCGATGAAGATGCCGGGCAAGCCACTCAGCTTGACGGCAGCCCCCAGAACGCTCGGCGTGCCGAACATGCGGGCGGCGATCCGCGACGAGATAAGCATCCGGTGCTGCCGCGAGACCAGGAGGTCTCGCCTCGGCAAGCCGTTTCCGAGCGCGCCTGCGACGATCCGGACCGGGCGTAGCCGGTCGTCGCCTCGGGGCTCGTCGCGCAGCACCACGGCGCGCGACCCGATCCAGCGGATGGGTTGCGGTCCGTGATCCCGGGTGCAGACCAGATCGCCAACGCGCAAGGCCTCGATCGGGATCTCCCCGTCGGGGGTGAGGATCAGGGTACCATGGGTGAAACAGGGTGCCCCGCCCGGTTTGATGGGTTCATTGTAGATCGCGACCTTCGCGATCTCCCCATCGAAATGCCCTTTGAGGTTGTCGGCCGTGCCATCCCCGCTCTGGGCCTGCGAGGCGCCGATGGTGATCGGCTCGGAATTGCCGCCCATGGTCAGAGCTTGGTTGCCGCCATCGACAAGGACGCCGTCGACGTAGAGCCGACTGCCGGAGGGCCCCCACGCGTAGATCACCGTGACCGGCTTTCCCAACGGGACGTCGCCGCCCTCGAAGACATGGGAGCTTTCCGTATCCTGATGGCGGACACCGACGCTGCCGTCGGATTTGACGAAGATCGTCAGGTGTCCGCCCTCGTCGAACCCCGTGGAGTCGCGGGAAAACAGCGTTTGGGCCGCGGTGTCGCCCCAGGGATCATCCCCGATCGAGGCGGTGTTCTGAGTGAAGGTGATGGCGACCGACCCGGTGTCGAGATCGAACCCCTTGTCGGTCGGGATTTCGACATAGTCATTCTTGCCATCGAAGACCCCGGAGCCCGACCCGGTCGTGGTGGCCCCCTCCTGGAATTTGCCGTGTTGCGCGGTGCCGTCATCGGTCACCTTGTCCTCTGCGAGATCCGAGCCGGGCTTCTCGTCGAATGTCCAGAGTGCAATTCTTGCCACTTTCGCCTCCCATGCATCAGGCGCACGGCCGATGCTGGCCGCGTCGCGCAGATGGTAGGGACTGTATCGGGAGAAGCGTGAAGCCGGGATTTACCCTGTCGGGAATTTACAGAGGGATTTAGGCAAATTGTGCGGGACGACCGGGCACGGGCCGGATCGGGCGTGGCGTGGCGGCGCCCCCGGGTAGGCGCGCCGCCGGGGCCTTTAGTTGACGGTCACCCAGCGCAGGATGAAGAAGTTGTCCGGGCGCTGGGTCAGGCTGACCGTGTCGCGCGCGCCCCAGACCAGCGGCTGGACGTAGAGGGGGACGTAGGCGGTCTCGGCTTGCAGGATGCCGGTGACCTCGTCGAGCATGGCCTGGCGCTTGGCATCGTCGATCTCGGACTGGATCATCGGGAGCAGTTCGTCGACGCGGGCGTTCGAGTAGCCGCCGAAGTTCCAAGAGCCCAACCGTGCCTCCGGGTTGGGGGTGGCGGCAAGGAAGCGGATCGGGTGTTCGGCGTCGAACGTCCCCGGCGACCAGCCCAGCAGGTACATGTCGAAATCCTCCGCCCGCAGCCGGTCCCAGTAGCCGCGCACGGGCATGGCTTCGAGTTGGGCGTCGAGGCCGACCTGGGCGAGCATGGCGGTGACCGCCTGGCACACGGCCTCGTCATTCAGGTACCGGTCATTGGGGCATTTCAGCCCGAAGGAGAAGCCGTCCGGGTAGCCCGCCTCGGCCAGCAGGGCGCGGGCGGCGTCCGGGTCGTAGGCGGGTCGGTCGGCGAGGCCCGCGGAGAAGCCGCGCATGGCCGGGGAGACCAGCTGGCTGGCCGGTTCGGCATTGCCGCGCATGATCGTCTGCAGGATGGCGGGGACGTTGACGGCCTGGGCCACGGCCCGGCGGACGCGGGGGTCGGCGAAGGGGTTGCCCGGCTCGTCGGAGGCCGAGTATTTCAGCGCCTCGGCCGCGTGCGGGAAGCCCAGCATGATGACCCGCGCCTCGATGCCCTGGATCACCTGCACCCCGTCCTGGCCCGCAAGCCGGGCGGCGTCCTGGATGGGCACCGGGTTGATCATGTCGATATCGCCCGACAGCAGGGCCGCCACGGCGGTGGCCGGGTTCTGGATCGGGGTGAACTCGGCTCGGGTGATGTTGTGCTCGGGCGTGTCCCACCAGCCGTCGAAGGGCTCCAGCACGGTGCGCAGGCCCGGCTCCCGCGCGGTGACGCGGAAGGCGCCGGTGCCGTTGGTGTTGAGCGTGGCGTGGTTGCCGGCCTCCTTGTCGGGGCGGGTGGCGTCGTTGGCCGCAGCCCAGCCGCTGTCCATGATCATCCAGTTGGCGATGCTGTCGGGGAAGATCGGGTTGGGGGCGGTGGTCAGGATCTCGACCGTGTAGTCGTCGATCACGCGCAGCTCGGAGACGGGGGCGAACCAGCTGCTTGTGTCGGAGGCCTCGGAGGAGGCGCGTTCATAGGAGAAGAGGACGTCTTCGGCGGTGAAGGCGGAGCCGTCGTGGAAGGTCACGCCCTCGCGCAGGGTGAAGCGCCAGCCCGCGCCGTCGCCGATCGGCTGCCAGGAGGTGGCGAGCGCGGGTTCGATGGTCATGTCCTTGCCGCGGCGGACGAGGCCTTCGTAGACGTTGTTGAGAAACCCCAGGACCGGGGCGGAGTTGACCGCGTGGGGGTCCATGGTCTGCGGGTCGGTGGTGGAGGCCCAGCGGAATTCGTTGGCCGCCGCAGGCAGGGCGACCAGCAGCCCGAGGGCCGCCGGGCTCAGCAGTCGTATCATGGTGTGTCCTTCGTCGTGAGTGCAGCAACCGGCGCAGCATGCCGCCGAAATGCGGCAGGGTCACCGGCAAAGCGGCTGGCTCACGGGGGTGTGAAGGCGGTCAGGCGCCGGGCTGGTTTTTCCGACGGCGCAGCAAGGCGAAGAGACCAAAGCCGGAAAGCAGCATCAAACCGGATGCGGGAAGTGGCACTGCCGAGGGCGCAGGAATTTGGGGGCCAGAAACCTGACGCAGCGCGTTCGAGGCTATAGCAGACGTTCGATAATTGCCGTCGAGGAACTCTAAAGTTTCACTGGCCCTTGTGCCCTCAACATAGCCGTACTGATAAATCAAATCTCCTGCAACGTTGAGAAACTGATGACGGAAGTTCATCTGTCGGGTCGCCAAGTCGAAAGATCCACTCACGCTGTAATTGCTCTCGTCAACGCGTCCAAAAGCCACGGAGGTTGTGGATCCGTCAATAAACCGAAAGCTGACGTTGTAATAATCCAACTCCCGAGCGCGTGCATCGATCTTGCCGTTTGCATTCCGATCAGCGCCCCTGACCGTGAAGATAACCGTCCCCAGTTCCGACCTGAAGACATCCTTCGATCCGACGGGTACATCCTCGTAATACAATTTGCTCAGATAATCGTAATCGGCCTGATACGAATACTCATAGGTCCCAATCGCCTCGAACGTATAGGTCTGGAAATCAACCGGTGCCGCCTGAGCGATTTGTGCAGATGCGAAGAGACAAAAAATAGCCGCAAACTGTTTGTGCATATCTACTATGCCTTCCTCGTTAACACTTCTTTAATGATTTCTAGCACGTACAGGCACGATTCGTCCTTGTGCAATTTGCGGTTTGGTAAACTTGACGCACTGCGCGTCGATCGGAAACTGCAAAGGGCGGCGCCGGAGCACCGCCCTTTTCCCCGAACGGATCGAATAGTTCAGTTCATCTCGAAGAACTTGAACTTCGGGTCGTCCTCCGGCGAGACGTTGGGGTAGCCGACGGCGGAGGTGTTGCCCCAGTTCAGCACCTGGTGGTGGATCGGCAGATAGAGTTGTTCGTCCTGCACCACCTGCCAGATCTCGGCGATGGTCTGGTTGCGGACCGCCAGATCGGTCTCGGAGGCCAGGCTGACGATCTTGGCGTCCACCTCGGCGTTCGAGAAGCCGGTGTTGTTCCAGGAGCCCCGGTCACCCTCGCGGGTGTGCACCAGGAAGTTGAAGACATACTCGCTGTCATAGGTCGGAACACCCCAGCCCAGCATGTAGAAGTTGGTCTCGCCGTTCTGGATCAGCGGGAAGTGCTGTGCCTTGGGCTTGGCGTCGAGGTTCACGGTCACGCCGATCTGGCCGAGCATCCCCACGACCGCCTGGCAGATCGCCTCGTCGTTGATGTAGCGGTCATTGGGGCAGTCGAGCTGGATCGAGAAGCCGTCGCCATAGCCTGCTTCCTCCATCAGCGCCTTGGCGGCGTCGATATCGGTCATGGCGGCCCCGTCCATCTCGGCGGTCCAGCCGTTGACGAAGGGCGGCGCGATCATGCCGGCGGGCGCGGACTGGCCACGCATCACCACCTGTTTGATGGCGTCGCGGTTGATCGCCATGTTCATTGCCTTGCGCACGCGCGCATCGGCCAGCGGGTTGGCGCCTTCGACATTGTCGCTGTCGAGATCGTCGGCCCCGGAGTTCATGCCGAGGAAGATCACCCGGTTCTGGGCGGCGGTCTGCACCTCCAGCCCGTCGGTCCCGGCCACGCGTTCGAGATCCTGCACGGGCACGTCCTGGATGAAGTCCACCTCGCCCGACAGAAGGGCCGCCACCCGTGTCGCGGCGTTCTGGATCGGGGTATAGATGATCTCGGTGACCTGCAGCGGGAAGTCATCCGCGCCCCAGTAGTCTGGGTTGATCGTCAGCACGGTGCGCACATCCGGCTCGCGGCTGGTGAGCACGTAGGGGCCGGTGCCCATGGCGTTGGTCGCGGCGAAGGTGGTCTCGCCATTGGCGATGTCCTGCACCCGGGTGACGCCATTGGCCTCGGTCCAGCCCTTGTCCATGATGAACAGGTTGGTGAAGTTGTTGGGCAGGATCGGGTTCGGTCCTTCGGTCACGAACTCCACCGTCATGTCGTCGACCGCGCGCACCTCGGAGATCGAGGTCAGCAGCTCTTTCATGGCGGAGGTTTCGGATTTCGCCCGCTCGAAGGAGAACACCACGTCCTCGGCGGTGAAGGCCGAGCCGTCATGGAAGGTCACGCCCTCGCGCAGCTTGAAGACCCAGACACTGGGATCATCGGGCTTGGGGGCCCATTCGGTGGCCAGTGCCCCCTGGAACTGGCCGAAATGATCGCGGATGATCAGCGGCTCGTAGATCTGGTGGGCGAGCGTATGGGTGGGCCCTTCGTTCTGGGCATGGGGATCGAGGGTCAGGCTGTCGCCCGCCCGCGCCCAGCGCAGGGTTTCGGCGCTGGCGAGGATCGGCGTCAGAACGAGCGCCGATGTGGCCAGCAGGAGGGTGGTTTTTTGCATGGTGATGTATCTCCCAGTTGAGTTTCGGCGGAGGGGCGCGAGGCCGCCCCCACCGCGCTGCCTGGGACCGTCTGTTGCGGACCGGCTTGGCAGGCACCGCAGAAAAGAATGACCGCCCGGCACAGGAACGCAAGGGCGAATTGCCCCCGCCCCAACGTCAACCGCGCCTCTGGGCCGGCATTTCGACGGATCGCGGGCTGGGTGCGCCCACGGGCGCCGAGGTTCTCGTTCAGGCGGCTTCGGGCACGGCGCTCCGAGCCGGGAAGGTGCGGGTCCGGTCCCGGAGCGGCGGGCCTGTCGGGCCCTCGGGGGCCTGCCGCCCCCTGCCGCAAGGCCTTGGAAACAAAGGTTAACGGCGCCGGCCCCATTTCAGGATCACGCCACGCGACAGGGTGTTAGGAATCACTAACAGTTTCCTAACGGTAGATGACGCAAGGTCAGAGGGCATCTGGACAGGATGCGGTAGCGTACTCGAAAGAAGGCTTCAAACCTTTGAACACAAGCAATTTTTCAGTAGCTTATCATTTCAATCAAGGGCACTGTTCCCGCCCGACACGTTTGAAGAACCAAACTCTGGAGCTCGACTTCGATGCGTCCAAATCCTGTCCAGGTGCACCCTTCCCGGTGGAAGCAGAGCGGTCGGTGCATCCCCAAACCCAGCCCTCCGCTCTGTTCAAGCCCGAGCAGGGGTCCGTAATGAGTACTGGTCCCGAGCAGGGCACGACCCAGCTGGTCAAGCTTTATGTGCTTGGCCCGCTGGGTCTCTTTTCTGCCGGGGACCGAAATCTGACGCCGCGGGGCAAGAAGGCCCAGGGTCTGCTGGCGCTTCTGGCGCTGGCTCCGCGGGGGCAGCGTACCCGGGTCTGGTTGCGCGACAAGCTGTGGAGTACGAGTGACGAACAGAAATCTGCATCCTCCCTGCGGCAGACGGTGTTCGAATTGCGCAAGGACCTGGGCGCGCTGGCCGATGAGATCCTCGACATCAACCGGATGTCGATCGGGCTGCGGCTCGACCGGGTCTGGATCGACCATGCCACGGTGATGGCGGATCCCGCGCAGCTGCACGAGCTGGAGATCACCGAGGACACCGAACTGCTCGAAGGGATCGACGTGGTCGACGAGGAGTTCGAGGATTGGCTCCAGATGGAGCGGCAGATCTGGTACGACAAGGCGATCGACCTGCTGGAGGCGCATCCGCGCCCCGCCCCGGCGGCCCGGCCGACCCCGGCGCAGACCCGCGGGCTGCTGGTGCCTGCGCGCAGCACCGAGGATCTGAGCGAGACGCAGGCGCCGCAGACCTGCTCCATCGGGTTTCTGCCCAACATCCAGCAAGGCTGCGACGGGGCGACACAGCACCTGGCCGATTACGTGCTGGAAGGGGTGGCGCGGAACCTGCGGGAGTTCGAGCCGGTGGCGGTGTTCGATTTCCGCGATCCGGGCGTCCATTCGGACCGGTTCACCAATGCATTCGAGACCGAGTATTACACCCGCGTGCGGACCTTGCAGGTGCGCGACAGCCTGACCCTGACGTTTTTCCTTTATCGGTCCAGCCGGATGGCGCTGGAATGGTCCCAGTCGATCCAGACTTCCGCGGACGAGATCGTGCAGAATTCCATGCTGCTGGAGGGGTTCATCGCGCAGAATGTCGACCGGATGGCCAAGTCGATGTTCGAGGACCGGTTGCGGATGCTGGACAACCGCGAGGACTGGCCGCCGAAGGTCGGGTATTCGGCGCTGAACCTGATGTTCAAGCTGGACGAGAACGCGCTGAGCAACTCGGAATCCATGCTGCTGCGCGGGGCCGAGAGCGAAGAGGACAGCCCGATCTACCCGGCCCTGCGCGCCTATCTGACGACCTTCAAGCTGGGCGAGAACATGGGGGTTTTGAACCGCGGCGAGCTGGAGGATGCGCGCGCCAACGCCGAGGCCGCCCTGGGGCAGAACCCGTTCAACTCGATCTCGCTGGCCTGTATCGCCCATGTGATGGGCTATGTGTTTCACGAGCATGACATGGCCGGCGGGCTGCTGGAGCAGGCGCTGAACCTGAACGCGTCGCAACCTTTCGTGTGGGATCACTACGCGCTGCACAAGCTTTATTCCGGGGAGTTCGAGGCGGCCTACCGCGCCGCCGAGCGCGGCGCGGCGCTCGGCGCGTTCAGCCCGATCAGCTACAGCTACGACACCACGCTGGCGATGGCCGCGACCATGGCCGGCGATCACCGCCGCGCGATCATGGCCGGGCAGCGGGCCTTGCGCAAACAGCCGCGCTTTGCCGCCGCGATGCGGTATCTGTTGCTGAACTACGCAAAGCTCGGGCGCGAGGCGGAGGCCCAGGAGATGTTCACGCGGCTGACCGCCGTGGACCCGGATTTCGGCGACCCGGAGGTGCAGAAGGAGCGCTTCCGCTTTGCCCAGAAACAGGACGAGACCAACGTTCTGAGCATCATAAAAAGACTGACATCGTGAGGGGATGACCCATGGAAGACCGGCCGGAGGACGACGATATTCTTCAAAGCCACAAGTTCGAAGTGACCGCCGTGGGGCTGAAGCTGTCGGGGATGGACGACGCCCAGGGCGATGGGCCGGTGGGCGCGGCGGGCGGGGGCGGTGTGGCCTCGGGCGGGGTGCTGGTGGCCCTGAACCGCAACCGGAACCGAAATCGCAACCGGAACCGCAATCGCAACAGGAACCGGAACCGCAATCGCGGCCATGACGACGGGGCGGCCAATGCGGGCATGCAGGAGCCCTGGCAGGAGCGGGAGGCGCTCTACAAGTGTCTCGACGAGTGGATCGACCTGCCGGTCCCCCTGCCCCCGAGCCCCGAGCAGCTGCGCGCCGAGGCGATCGACCTGCTGGAAAAGCAGGTTCTGCTGCACCGGCCCGAGGGCGCCCAGCGGCGCGAGGAGATCCTGCGCGAGGCGTCCTTCGAGCTGTCGGGCTATCTGCGCCCCCTGGAGGGCGAGGGCGTCGGCGGGCTCGATGCCACGGTGGGGCTGTTCAAGGTGGTGCTGGCGCTGACCGACGAGATCGGGCTGCGCTACAAGCGGCGGTTCAACACGCCCCGGCCGAACCAGGTGGAGCCGCGGCTGCGCCCGTTCATCCCCTATCCGGGCCATGAGAGCCAGCCGTCGAACCATTCGTTCCAGTCCTTCGCGCTGGCCTTCGTGTTCTCGCGCATGTTGCCGGAGCATCCGGCGAGCTCGGAGCTGTTCCGCTCGGCCCGCCGGATCGCGGAGAACCGCGAATGGGCCGGGGTGCATTACGCCTCCGACACCGAATGCGGCTACCAGTTGGCGCGGATGGTGACGCCGGTGCTGGAAAAGGTGTTGAAAAAGCAGATGCTCGCGGCGGCATCGGAATGGATGTGAGGGGCGGCGAGATGACAACAGGACGCGAAGACTACCCCGATTACGACGCGCTGTGGCACCTGGTGTCCATGGGCGTGCGCACCCCCGATCACAAGCCGAACGGCTGGGCCTACGGGCGCAAGGACAAGCGCCGCACCCGGGTGGCGATCATCGACACCTCGGTCGCGGTCAAACATCCCAACCTCGCCCCGGCGATCAACAAGGACCTGGCGCTCGATCTTTTCACCGCGCCGCTGGGCTGTTTTGCCTACCGCGCGCCGGACGCCAAGCTGGGCGATCTGGGCCTGTGCACCGACACCCATGTGGCCGAGGGCCTGCCCGGGATCACCGAGATCCTGACGCGGCTGATCGACCGCACCTCCCATGGCAGCCGGGCCTGGCCGGAGCGGTTGCAGCCCTGCGTGGGCGAGGAATTTTCCAACCACGGCACGGCCATCGCCGGGCTAGTGGGCGCGCGCCCGGCCCGGGTGAAGGCGGTGCGGCCCGTGGACGACGAGGGCGATGCGGAGATCCCGCTGCCCTATGTCGGGGTCGATCCCCATTGCGAGATCGTGCCGATTTCGACCAATTTCGATCCGGACCCGGAGGTCCTGATCGTGGCATTCCTCTATGCGGACCTGATCGACGCGGATGTGGTGCTGTTGCCGCGCAACATCCCCGACCCCGCGCGCACGGTGCCGGAGATCGCGGGCCGCGAGATCGGCGGCGTGTCCCTGGCCGAGGCCACGGCCCCGGCGGCCACCACGCCCGAAGAGGCGCGGCTCTGGGCGGAGTTGGCGGAGCTGATCGTCAATGTCTCGCTCAAGCGGCCGGTGGTCTGTGCAGCGGGCAACGCGGGGGAGGAGAACGGGATCTATCCCGCGAACCTCGCCTCGGACCATAACGGGATCATCTCGGTGGGGGCGATGAACGCCAAGGGGTATCTGGCGGGGTTCTCGGCGTCGCAGAACATCACCGTGATGGGGCCCTCGGGCGATGCGGAGGTGTTCGACCGCACCCAGGTCCGGTTGGACACGCGGCGGCACGATTACGACCCCATCGGCGTGCCGGAGCCGAACGAGAACCACAAGTATTCCCATTACGACGTGATCTCGACCGATGTGCCGGGCATCCACGGTTATTCCGACAGCCCCTATGCCTCCCGCGAGCCGGAGCAGGGGTTGCGCGAATTCGGCTCCTACTTCTGCAGCTTCGGGGGCACCTCGGCGGCCTCGGCCCTGGTGGCGGGGTATCTCAGCCTGGGCTTCAGCGCCGGTGCGCTGGGGGCGCGCAGCGACGGGCTGGAGGCCAAGAGCTGGCTCTTGCGCCATTGCGCCATGGTGGCCGATGGGGACGAGAGCTATGCCTATCCGGCCTGGGGCGGGACCTGCAGTTTCCCCGACAGGTAAGCGGCCTCAGAACCCGTAGAGCGCCGCCGGTGTGTCCACCAGGATGCGGCGGCGGGCGTCCTCGGACGGGACCGCGTCGAAGAACGCGTTGAGCAGGGCGCCCGCGTCGGGCGGCTGGGCCTCGGCAAGCATCAGGTGGGGCCAGTCGCTACCCCAGAGGCAGCGGTCGGGATTGGCCGCGACCAGCGCCGCGATCGCCTCGGCGGCCCGGTCGTAGGGCGCGTCGCAGAGCCGGTAGGGCGCCGAGAGCTTCACATGGGCCGCCCCGTCGGCCACCAGCGCGCGCAGGGCGGCAAAGCCGGGCTCGTCGGGACCGGCGGCCAGGTCGGGCCAGCCGATATGGTCGAAGACCACGGGCACCGGCAGGGTGCGGACATCCGCGGCCAGCTCGGCCATGTGGCGGTGGGCGTTCATCAGCATCTGCACATGCATGCCGTGGGCGGCCAGGCGCGGTGCCATTTCACGCACGCCTGCCCAGCTGAGGATGCCGCCATGGACGTAGTTCAGCCGAACGCCCACCACCCCCGCCTGCGCCAGGGCGGCTAGTTCCGCATCGGAGGCCCCGTCGCGCACCAGCCCGATGCCCCGGGCGCGGTCCCCGAGGGCGGCGACGGCGGCGGTCGTCACCCGGTTGTCGCCGCCATGGAGGATGGAATGGACGATGACGACGCGGGCCATGTCCAGCGCGTCCAGGTGGGTTTCGAGCCGCGCGGTCCATTGGGCGAGCGTGCCGGGGGCCGGATCCTCCACCCGCCCGTCCCAGAGCGGCATGTCGTCGGCGACCATGTGGACATGGGCGTCGCAGGCCCCCTCGGGCACCGGGGCCCTGGGCGGTGTGGGGTGCGCTGTGGGCGGGGCGGCTTGCGGCAGGCGTGTCATGGCGCGGGCTCCGGCGCGAGAAAGGCATGGATCAGATCATAGAACGGGCCCGGCGCGTCCTTGTGCAGCATGTGCCCGCCCTCCAGCATCCGGTGGGTGGCATGGGGGAGCCGGCGGGCGAGGTCGAGGGATTGCGGATGGGTGCGCGGGTTGCCCCGCCCGGTCAGGATCAGGGTCGGACAGCGCACCCGGTCGACCAGGTCGCGCCCGTCGAAACCATGGGCGGCCTGCATCGCGTCGTTGAGCCCGCCCGGGTCCATCACGCTCATCTCCGTCAGGTAGGCCTGTTTGGCCGCGCCCTTCTCACCCATGGCGGCGAGCTTGGCGGTGCCGCGCGGGCCGAGCTTGGCGGTGAGCCAGCTGGCGAACTTGGCGCCCTTCCGGTCGATCCAGCGGGCCTGCATGGTGTAGGCGCTCTCGGCGAAGACGAGGCGGGTGACGCGGTCGGGCATGGTGGCGGCCAGGTGCAGGGCAATCATGCCGCCCAGGGAATGACCGACCAGGGCGAAACGGGCCGGAAGCGCGGGCGCAAGGGCCGCGGCATAGCCCGCGATGGTGGGCGTGGCGACGCGCGGGAGGCCGTTATGGCCCGGCAGGTCGAGGCAGAGCCCCTGAGCCTTGCCGTCCCAGGTCTGCGAGGAAAGCCCGGCGCCGTGAAGCCAGACCGCGGGGGCGGAGGGGGAAGCTGTCATGCCCGCCACGCTGCCGTGCGCCGGGCCGAAGATCAATCCACTTCGCCGCGGGGCAAGCCGCTTGCAAGCGGCTTAAGCGCCTTTCAAGGCGCTTGGGCCCGGCGCGACCCCGCGCGCGAGATTGCGCCGGGCGGGGCTCAGGCGAGCCCGTGTTTGGAAAACGGCAGGACCGTGATCCGCTGGCCCGTGGCGCGGGCGACCGCGTTGGCCACGGCGGGGCCGATGGGCGGCGTGCCCGGCTCGCCCACACCGCTGGGCCCTTCGGTGGAAGGCACGATATGGACCTCGACCCGGGGCATGTCGGCGATCCGCAGCGCCGCGTAATCGGGGTAGTTGGACTGGTCCACCGCCCCGTCGGTCATGGTGATCTCCTCGCGCAGGATCCCCGAGAGGCCGTAGGCCAGCCCGCCCTCGATCTGCGCCACGATGTTGTCGGGGTTGATCGCTACGCCGCAATCCACCGCACAGGTCACCTTCTCGACTTTCACGGTGCCGTCCTCGCGGATCCGCACCTCAGCCACCTCGGCCACGTAGCTCTCGAAGCTCTTGTGGACCGCGACGCCGCGGTGGATGCCTTCGGGCGCGGGGCTGTCCCAGCCCCCCTTCTCGGCGGCCAGCCGCAGCACACCCGCCAGGCGCGGGTCGTCCCCGAGATGGGCGAGCCGGAATTCCACCGGATCGCGGCCCGCGGCCTCGGCCAGTGCGTCCATCATCGTCTCCATCACATAGGCGGTGTGGGTATGGCCCACGGCCCGCCACCACAGCACCGGCACCCCGGCGGACGGGTGATGCACGTCCATCGCCATGTCCGGCAGGCTGTAGGTGGTATCCGCCGCCCCCTCGACCGAGGAATGATCCACCCCGTCGTTGACGAGGAACCCCTCGAACGGCGTGCCGATCATGATGCCCTGGCCGACCACGCGATGCTCCCATCCCGCGATATTGCCCTCGGCATCCACACCGGCGCGGACCTTGTGGAGCGTCAGAGGCCGGTAATAGCCGCCCTTGATGTCGTCCTCGCGAGTATAGACCAGCTTGATCGGCGCGGGCCTGCCCGTCTCGCCCAGCCAGGCGGCCGCAATCGTCGCGGCCTCGGCCACCAGGTGCCCGTCCGCGGTGGCGCGCCGCCCGAAGGAGCCGCCCCCCCACATGGTGTTGATCGCCACGTTCTCGAACGGGATGCCGAGCACCCCGGCGGCCACGTTATGATCGATGGTCTGGATCTGGCTGCCACCCCAGAGCGTCGCCCGTTCACCATCGAAGAGCACGGTCATGTTGAGCGGCTCCATGGGCGCGTGGGCGAGATAGGGGAAGTGATAGCTGGCCTCGACCACCTGCGCGGCGCCCGCGAGCTTGCCCGCCGCATCGCCGCGGGCGACGGCCGGGAGACCGGGCTGGTCCAGCAGCGCCTCGAACTCGGCGGTGATCTCTTCGGTGCCTCGGGTTTCGGCCCCCGACATATCCCATTCGATCTCCAGCGCGTCGCGGGCCTGCATGGCGCGCCAGGTGTTGTCGGCCACCACCACGACCCCTTGCGGGATGGTCAGGACCGCCTGCACGCCCGGCATGGCCCGCGCCGCCTCGGCATCGACCGAAGCCACGGTGGCGCCGAAGCGCGGCGGCCGGGCGGTGACGGCGATCAGCGCGCCCTCGGGCTTGGCATCCATCCCAAAGAGGCCCACCGAGCCGCGCGTCTTGGCCGGAATTTCGACCCGGGCCATGTCCTTGCCGATCAGGCGCCACTGGTCGGCGGGCTTGAGCGTCACCGCCTCCGGCACCGGCTGTGCGGCGGCGGCACTGGCCATGTCGCCGAAGCTGGCGGAATTCGCGCCGCTCGACAGCGTGCCGTCCGCAACGGTCACGGCCTCTGGGGCGACGCCCCAGGCTTGCGCCGCCGCGGCCACAAGCATGGCGCGGGCCGAGGCCCCGGCCTCGCGGTACTGGGTGAAGGAATTGCGCATGGCGGTGGACCCGCCGGTGCCCTGCACCCCGAACAGGGAGTTGGCATAGACCTGCGGGTTGGAGGGCGCAAATTCCACGGCGATCTGGTCCGGGCTGGCGTCCAGTTCCTCGGCCACGAGGGTGGCAAGGCCAGTCGCGGCCCCCTGCCCCATGTCCTGATGCTTGACCAGCACGGTGACGACATTGTCGGGCGTGATATGCACGAAAGGCTGCACAAAGGCGTCATCGCCCATGGCCTGGGCCGCGCGCGGCAACGCTCCGCCAAGCAGCAGCCCGCCGACCGCACCGGCAGAGAGTTTCAGGAAGGCGCGGCGCGACGGCCTGGGCGCAGCGAGGGCGGCGTCGAGGTAATGCAGCATATCAGGCCTCCATGATTTCGGCGGCCCGGTGGATCGCCTTGCGGATCCGGGCATAGGTGGCGCAGCGGCACAGATTGCCGTCCATGGCGAGGTCGATATCCGCGTCCGTGGGTTTGGGTGTCTCGACCAGCAGGGCGGCGGCGGACATGATCTGGCCCGACTGGCAGTAGCCGCATTGGGGCACCTGGGCTTCGATCCAGGCGGCCTGCACCGCGGCGGCGGCCTTGCTGTCGACGCCTTCGATCGTGGTCACGGAGGCGCCTTCGAGATCGCCCACCGCCATCTGGCAGGACCGCATGGCGACCCCGTCCACATGCACGGTGCAGGCCCCGCAGGACGCGACCCCGCAGCCGAATTTCGTCCCCGTGAGGTTGAGTTCGTCGCGCAGCAGCCACAGCAGCGGCATGTCCTGTTCGACATCGACCGTGGTTGGCGCGCCATTGAGCGTGAAGCTGACCATCGAGACCTCCCTGTCTCCGTGTGCGTTGACAAGCAGGTAGTGTGACCCCTTGGGACTGTCGAGGATAGTCTCGATCGCGCGGGCTCGTGCACAATCCCGGCATCAAAGCCGCGATTTTGCGCGAAAGGCGACGAAAATTCCCGAAATCAGGTGCATGAAGTCTGGTCTTTCGGGCCGAAAACGGGTTCGGTTCGCCAAAAGGGAGGCGTCTGCCATGACCTGCGTTTTTGTCCAGATCCGCTGCCGTCCGGGCACTGCCTATCGGGTGGCCGACGACATCACCCTGCGCGAGATCCACTCGGAGCTCTATTCCACCAGCGGCGAATACGACCTGCTGATGAAGCTCTATATCCCCGAAGGCGCGGATGTGGGGCGGTTCATCAACGAGAACCTGCTCGATATCGACGGGATCGAGCGGACGCTGACAACACTGACCTTCAAGGCGTTCTGAGAAACGCCGGACACCGATAGGGGAGAGACCACATGAAGCTGAAAACCACCCTGATGGCGGCCCTGCTGGCCGCGACCACCGCGGGCGCGGGCTGGGCCGACCCGGTCAAGGTCGGGATGATCACGACACTGTCGGGCGGGGGCGCGGGGCTGGGCATCGATGTGCGCGACGGCTTCATGCTGGCGGTCAAGCAGGCGGGCAACCCGGACCTGCAGGTGGTGATCGAGGACGACCAGCGCAAGCCGGACATCGCGGTGCAGCTGGCCGACAAGATGATCCAGTCCGAGAAGGTCGATGTGTTGACAGGCATCATCTTTTCCAACCTCGCCATGGCGGTGATCCCGGCGGCGACCGCGCAGGGCAAGTTCTACCTGTCGCCCAATGCGGGGCCCTCGGCGCTGGCCGGGCGCGGGTGCCACCCGAACTATTTCAACGTAGCCTGGCAGAACGACAACCTGCACGAGGCCGCAGGCGCTTATGCCAACGAGGCCGGGTTCAAGAACACCTATATCCTCGCGCCAAACTATCCGGCGGGGCAGGACGCGCTGACCGGGTACAAGCGGTTCTATGAAGGCGCGCTGGCGGGGGAGTTCTACACCAAGCTGGGCCAGACCGATTATGCCGCCGAGATCGCGCAGATCCGGGCGTCGGGGGCGGACTCGGTGTTCTTCTTCCTGCCCGGGGGCATGGGGATTTCCTTCCTCAAGCAATACGCAGCTTCCGGTGTGGACCTGCCGGTCGTGGGCCCGGCCTTCAGCTTCGACCAGGGGATCCTGCAGGCGGTGGGCGAGGCCGCGCTGGGGGTGAAGAACACCAGCCAGTGGAACAAGGATCTCGACAACCCGGCGAACGTGGCCTTTGTCGAGAGCTTCCAAGCGGAGTACGGGCGGCTGCCCTCGCTCTATGCCAGCCAGGGGTTCGACACCGCCAACCTGCTGCTGAGTGCGATGGCCAAGGCGGACGTGTCGGACACCGAGGCCTTTCGCGCGGCGCTGAAGGAGGCCGATTTCGCCTCCACCCGCGGGGATTTCCGGTTCGGGCCGAACAACCATCCGATCCAGGACATCTACGTGCGCGAAGTGATCCAGGAGGGGGACGTGTTCACCAACAAGACCCTGGGCGTGGCGCTGGAGGACCGCGGCGACGCCTATGCGGACGAGTGCCGGATGTAGGCAGACCGGGTGAGCCGGGGCGACCAAGCGCCTTGCAAGGCGCTTGACAAGGCTCTTGCAAGAGCCTTGGTCGCGCGGGGTTCGCCCCGGGGCGGCAGGGCCGGAACGGTGAAGGCACAGGCAGGCAGATGAGTGCGATCCTCCTGATCGAGCAGGTCCTCAACGGGCTGCAATTCGGCGTGATGCTGTTTCTGATGGCCGCCGGGCTGACGCTGGTCTTCGGCGTCATGGGGTTGATCAACCTCGCCCATGGCTCGCTCTACATGGTCGGTGCGTTTGCCGCCGCCGCCGTGGCTGGGGCGACGGGCTCCTTCGTGCTGGGCCTCGCGGCCGCGCTGGCGGCCGCCGCCGCCGCGGGCGCGCTGATCGAGGTGACGATCATCCGCCGGCTCTATGCCCGCGACCATCTCGACCAGGTGCTTGCGACCTTCGCACTGATCCTGATCTTCTCGGAGGGCACGCGCTGGATCTTCGGGTCCTTTCCGCTGTTCCTGGAGGTGCCCTCGGCGCTTTCCGGCCCGGTCACCCTGCCCTTCGGGATCGAATACCCGGCCTACCGGCTGGCGATCATCGGGATCGGGCTGGCGATTGCCGCGGCCCTGTTCTGGCTGATCGCCAAGACCCGGATCGGCGTGCAGATCCGGGCGGGCGAGGCGGATCGGGAGATGATCGCGGCCCTGGGCGTGGATATCGACCGGCTCTACACGCTGGTCTTTGCTCTTGGCGCGGCCCTTGCGGGGCTGGCGGGGGCGCTGGTGGGCGCCCTCCAGTCGGTGCAGGTCGGCATGGGCGAGCCGGTGCTGATCCTCGCCTTCGTGGTGATCGTGATCGGCGGGATCGGGTCGATCAAGGGGGCCTTTGTCGGCGCGCTCCTGCTGGGGCTGACCGACACGCTGGGGCGCACGCTCCTGCCCGTGGCGTTCGGCACGGTGCTGGAGCCGTCCATGGCCACGGCGGTGGGCTCGGCGCTGGCCTCCATGGCGATCTACATCCTGATGGCCGGGGTGCTGATCTTCCGGCCCAACGGCCTGTTCGGGCAGAGCTGACATGAGCCGGGAGACTTGGATCAACTTCGCAATCGCGCTCGGCCTGCTGGCCGTGCCGCTCTGGGCCTGGGTCGCGGACGAGCCTTTCACGATCACGCTGGCGACCCGGGTGGCGATCCTGGCGCTGGCCGGTGTCGGGCTGAACCTGGCGCTGGGGCTGGGGGGGATGGTGAGCCTCGGGCATGCCCTGTTTTTCGGGATCGGGGGCTATGCGATGGGCATTCTCGCCCACCACGCGCAGACCTTCGATCCGCTGATGGAGGCGCCCTTCGTGATCGAGGGCACGAAGTCGATGCCGGTGATATGGCTGACCGCGATGGTCCTGAGCGCGCTGGCCGCGCTGGCCGTGGGTGCGCTGTCCCTGCGCACCACGGGGGTCTATTTCATCATGATCACCCTCGCCTTCGGCCAGATGTTCTACTACTTCGCCATTTCCTGGCCGGCCTATGGCGGCGAGGACGGGCTGTCGATCTATGTGCGCAACGGCTTTCCGGGGCTGAACACGCTCGACCCGATCCAGTTCTTTTTGCTGTGCTACGGGCTGCTGCTACTCGCGCTGTTCGTCTGTGCGCGCATCACCGCCTCGCCCTTTGGCCTGGCCCTGTCGACCGCGCGGCAGGCCCCGGCGCGGGCGGAGACGCTGGGCTTCTCGCCCTTCCGGCTTCGGCTCATCGCTTTCACCATCTCCGGCGCGATCACGGGGTTGGCGGGCGCGCTCTTCGCCGATCTCAACCGGTTCGTCAGCCCCGCCATGTTCAGCTGGCACACCTCGGGCGAGATCATGGTCTTCGTGATCCTTGGCGGGGTCGCGCGGCTCTTCGGGCCGGTGGCGGGCGCCGCGCTCTTCATCCTGCTGGAGCATTGGCTGGGCGGGTTGAGCGAGTACTGGCTGATCTATCTCGGGGCGCTTCTGCTCGGCGTTGTGCTCTTTGCCAAGGGCGGGCTGGTGGGCACGCTGCTGCGGGGGCGGGCGTGAGCGCGCCGATCCTCGCCCTCGACCGGGTGACCAAGCGGTTCGGCGCACTGGAGGCGAGCCGGGCGGTCAGCCTCGATCTGCGCCTTGGCGAGATCCACGCGCTGATCGGGCCGAACGGGGCGGGCAAATCCACCCTGATCGCGCAGATCACCGGGGCATTGCGGCCCGATGCGGGCACGGTGAGCCTGGAAGGGCGGGACATCACCGGCCTGCCCACCCCGGCGCGGGCGCGGCTCGGCCTGGCGCGGACGTTTCAGATCTCGCAACTGGCCATGGGGCACACGGTGCTGGAGAACGCGGTTCTGGGCGCGCAGGGGGCGACAGGCGCGCGGCTGTCGCTCTGGCGGCCGATCCTCAAGGACGCTGCCCTGCGCGCGGTGGCCGAGGCGGCCTTGCAGCGCGTCGGGCTGGCCGAACATGCGGGCGCGGTCACGGCGGAGCTGTCCCACGGGCAGCGGCGGCAACTGGAGGTCGCCGTGGCGCTGACACTCGCGCCGAGGCTGTTCGTGATGGACGAGCCCATGGCCGGGCTGGGCCTGGAGGGGACGGCGGCGATGACCGGGCTGCTCGACGGGCTGCGGGCCGAGGCGCCGATCCTGCTGGTAGAGCATGACATGGACGCGGTCTTTGCCCTGGCAGACCGGATCACCGTGCTGGTCGCGGGGGAGGTGATCGCCACCGGCGCGCCGGAGGAGATCCGCCGCAACCGCGATGTGCGCGTCGCCTATCTGGGCGAGGAGGGACCGTGAGCCCGCTGGTGCAGATCGAGGGCGTGACCGCCGCCTATGGGGCATCCCAGGCGCTGTTCGGGGTGGACCTGACCCTGAAAGAGGGCGGCGCGCTGGCCCTGATGGGGCGCAACGGCATGGGCAAGAGCACGACGCTCAAGACGCTGTGCGGGCTGCTGCCGCCGACCGGCGGCCGCGTGCGCCTGGCGGGGGTGGAGATCACCGGGCGGCCCGCGCACCGGATCGCGCGGCTCGGGGTCGGGCTGGTGCCCGAGGGGCGTCGGTGTTTCGCGCCGCTGACCGTGGCAGAGAACCTGTTGGCCGCGGCACGTCCGGGGCCGTGGGACATAACGCGGGTGGGCGCGCTTTTCCCGCGGCTGGCCGAGCGCCGGGACCAGGTGGCGCGGTCGCTCTCGGGGGGCGAGCAGCAGATGCTGGCGATCGGGCGGGCGCTGATGACGAATCCGCGGCTTCTGGTGCTGGACGAGGCCACCGAGGGGCTGGCCCCGGTGGTCCGGCAGGAGATCTGGGCGGCCATCGCGCGGCTGCGCGCGGAAGGCGGGCTGAGCCTGATCCTGGTGGACAAGTCCCTGCGGGAGTTGCGGCAGGTGGCCGATACGGCGGTCATCCTCGCCCGGGGCAGGACGGTCTGGTCCGGTTCGATCGACGCGCTTGGGGCCGAGCAAACCAACCGCTGGCTGGGCGTGTAGGGGCCGCGCCCCGGGATCAAACCGGTCCCGGCCAAACTGCCCGCGCTCTGACCAGAGGATATCGAGGTCGCCACAAGGGCCGCGCGCCCGGAGCAGCGCCGCATCGGTCCAACCCGCAAGGCGGCCCCCCCCTGGCCCCTGCCCGCCCCCAGCACCCCGGACCGGCGGCTTCGCCCCGGCCATCCGGCCCTTGCAAAACCGACCGGGTGGTCTAGGACGAACCAACAGAGGCCATTTCCCGGAAGGCGGCAGTCCATGTCCATCACGGCCAGCATCTATCACCTGACCCATTACAAATACGATCGCCCCGTGACGCTCGGGCCGCAGATCATACGCCTGCGCCCGGCGCCGCACAGCCGGACCCGGGTGATCTCCCATGCGCTGAAGGTGTCGCCCGAGGGGCATTTCGTGAACCACCAGCAGGACCCCTATGGCAACTGGATGGCACGCTTCGTCTTCCCGGAGCCGGTGCGGGAGCTGAAGATCGAGGTCGACCTGGTCGCGGACATGTCGGTCTACAACCCGTTCGACTTCTTCGTGGAGGACACCGCCGAGGAATGGCCCTTTGCCTATCCCGAGGATCTCGCCGCGGATCTGAGCATCTACAAGGCGCCCGAGGCGGCGGGGCCGCGCCTGCGGGCCTATCTCGACGCGCTGCCGCGGGACACGTCGCGGACGGTGGATTTCCTCGTCGGGCTGAACGCGCGGATCGCGCGGGATATCGGCTATGTCATCCGGATGGAGCCGGGGGTGCAGACCGCTGAAGAGACCCTGACCGTGGGCAAGGGGTCGTGCCGGGACAGCTCCTGGCTGCTGATCCAGATCCTGCGGCACCTGGGCTTCGCGGCGCGGTTCTGTTCGGGCTACCTGATCCAGTTGAAACCGGATCTCAAGGCGCTGGACGGCCCGTCGGGGACGGATCACGATTTCACCGACCTGCATGCCTGGGCCGAGGTGTACCTGCCCGGCGCGGGGTGGATCGGGCTCGACCCCACCAGCGGGCTTCTGGCGGGCGAGAGCCACATCCCGCTGGCCGCCACCCCCCATTACCGCAACGCCGCCCCGATTGCCGGTGTAGCCAGTGCCGCCAATGTCGAGTTCAACTTCGACATGCAGGTCACGCGCACCGCCGAGCATCCGCGCATCACCAAGCCGTTTTCCGAAGCGGCGTGGGAGGCTCTGAACGATCTGGGCCGCAAGGTCGACGCCAAGCTCGATGCGAGCGACGTGCGGCTGACCATGGGGGGCGAGCCGACCTTCGTGTCGATCGACGATTTCGAGAGCGCGGAATGGAACACCGCCGCCGTGGGCCCGACCAAGCGGGCGCTGGCCGATACGCTGATCCGGCGGTTGCGCGACCGCTTCGCGCCGGGCGGGTTTCTGCATTACGGGCAGGGCAAGTGGTATCCGGGGGAGACCCTGCCGCGCTGGACCTTCTCGCTCTACTGGCGCGGGGACGGCAAGCCGCTCTGGACCAATGCGGACCTGATCGCGCGGGAGAAGACCGACGCCACCCCCGGCCCGGAGGCGGCCGAATCCCTGCTGTCGGGCATCGCGGCAGCCCTTGGCGTGCCCGAGGACAACGTGACCCCCGCCTATGAGGACCCGGCCGAGTGGCTGGTGCGCGAGGCGCAGCTGCCCGAGAACGTGAGCCCCGAGAATTCCAAGCTGAAAGACCCCGAAGAGCGCCACCGCATCGCGCGGGTGTTCGAGCGCGGCCTGACCGAGCCGTCGGGCTACGTCCTGCCGGTGCAGCGCTGGCAGGCGAAGGCGGGCGCGGGCTGGCGCTCGGAGCGCTGGTCGCTCCGGCGTGGCAAGCTGTTCCTGACCCCGGGCGACAGCCCCGTGGGCTACCGGCTGCCCCTGGGCTCCCTGCCCCATGTGCCGGCGGCCAGCTACCCCTACACCTATCCGGCCGACCCGTTTGCGGAGCAGGCCCCCCTGCCCGAGCCCGACCTCGTGGCGCGCGAAGCCGAGCGTCTGCGCGACCGGCGCGAACGCGCCCCTGCCAGCAGCACAGCCTCCGAAGGCGGCGAGACCCAGACCGCGCAGTACCTGACGGAGATCGGCGGCCCGGTGCGCACCGCGATCAGCGTCGAGCCGCGCGAGGGCAAGCTCTGCGTCTTCCTGCCGCCGGTGGAGTCGGCGGCGGATTACCTCGAGTTGCTCGCCGCGACCGAAGCCGCCGCCACCGCCCAGGACACGCCCGTCCATATCGAAGGCTACGCGCCGCCGGGCGACAGCCGCCTCAACGTGATCCGCGTGGCCCCGGACCCGGGCGTGATCGAGGTGAACGTCCATCCCGCGCACAGCTGGGACGACTGCGTCGCCATCACCGAAGCGGTCTATGAAGAGGCGCGGCAAGCGCGGCTTGGCGCGGACAAGTTCATGATCGACGGGCGCCATACCGGCACCGGCGGCGGCAACCATGTGGTCGTCGGCGGGGCCACCCCCGAGGACAGCCCCTTCCTGCGGCGCCCGGACCTGCTGCGCTCGCTGATCCTGCACTGGAACCGGCATCCGAGCCTCTCTTACCTGTTCTCCGGCGTCTTCGTCGGCCCCACGAGCCAGGCACCGCGCATCGACGAGGCCCGGCATGACAGCCTTTACGAGTTGGAAATCGCGCTTGCCAACATCCCCGATCCGGACAAGGGCGCGGCCCCGCCGCCCTGGCTGGTGGACCGGCTCTTGCGCAACGCGCTGATCGACGTAACGGGCAACACGCACCGGTCCGAGATCTGCATCGACAAGCTCTACTCCCCCGACGGCCCCACGGGGCGGCTGGGCCTCGTGGAGTTCCGCGGCTTCGAGATGCCGCCCAACCCGCGCATGTCGCTGGCCCAGCAGGTGTTGATCCGGGCGCTGATCGCCCGGTTCTGGGAGGCGCCGCTGTCGGGGCCGCTGACCCGCTGGGGCACGCAGCTCCATGACCGGTTCATGCTGCCCCATTTCCTGTGGGAGGATTTCACCGAGGTCTGCCGCGATCTGGCCGCGCACGGCCTGCCCGTGGACCCGGCCTGGTTCACCGCCCAGTCGGAATTCCGCTTCCCGTTTTGCGGCGAGGTCACGTACGAGGGCATGACGCTGGAGCTGCGCCAGGCGCTGGAGCCCTGGCATGTGCTGGGCGAGACGGGGGCGATCGGCGGCACGGTGCGCTACACCGACAGTTCGGTGGAGCGCTTGCAGGTCAAGCTGACCGGGGCGGACCCCGCGCGCTACACCGTGACCGCCAATGGCCGCCGCGTGCCCCTGCGCCCGACCGCCTGCCCCGAAACCCGGGTGGCGGCGGTCCGCTACAAGGCGTGGCAACCGGCCGAGAGCCTGCATCCGACCCTGCCCGTGCAGGCCCCGCTGACCTTCGACATCTTCGACAGCTGGACCGGGCGGGCCCTGGGCGGCTGCCGCTACCACGTGGCCCATCCGGGCGGGCGCAATTACGACACCTTTCCGGTCAACGGCAACGAGGCCGAGGCCCGCCGCCTTGCCCGGTTCGAAGCGCACGGTCATACTGCAGGCGACCACACGCCGGTTGCGGAAACCCCGCACCCGGAATTCCCGATGACCCTGGACCTGAGACGGCCCCCGAATGTCTGACATGGCCCATGCCCGATCCCCTGACTGCGCCCGCGGGTGATCCCGGCTCCTTCGGGGGCCTCTTGGGCAGCTATGTCCCGCAACCGGGCGTGGCCGATGAGCTCTTCGATGCGACGGGGGCCATCCGCCCTGTCTGGCGCCCGTTCCTGGAACACCTGGGCCGGATCGATGCCGAAGGGGTGGCCATGCGGTTCGACCGGGGCACGCAGTATCTGCGCGATGCCGGGGTCTATTATCGCAAATACGGCGCGGAGGCTGCGAGCGAGCGCGACTGGCCCCTCAGCCCGATCCCCGTCCTGCTGTCGCAGGAGGAATGGACCGAGATCGCCGCGGGGCTGATCGCGCGTGCGGACCTGCTGGAACAGGTGGTCGCCGATCTTTATGGCGAGAACCGGCTGCTGGCCGAGGGACACCTGCCTGCGGAGCTGATCGCCCAGAACCCCGCTTGGCTGCGCCCGATGGTGGGGGTCAAACCGGCCTCGGGCCATTTTTTGAACTTCATCGCCTTCGAGGTCGGGCGCGCGCCCTCGGGCCAGTGGTGGGTGCTGGGCGACCGGACGGACGCCCCCTCCGGCGCGGGTTTCGCCCTGGAAAACCGCATCGCGACCAGCCGGACCTTCCCGAACTTCTATGCCCGCGCCAATGTCCACAGGCTCGCCGGGTTCTTCCAGGCGTTCCGCGACACGCTCGTGGGCCAGCGGCAGGACCGCGACGAGCCTCTGGCCCTGCTCACGCCGGGGCAGATGAACGATGTCTATTTCGAGCATGCCTATCTCGCGCGCTATCTCGGGATGCTGCTGGTGGAAGGCGAAGACCTGACCGTGGACCAGGGGCAGCTGAAGGTACGCTCGGTCAACGGGTTGCGCCCGATCTCGGTGCTGTGGCGTCGGCTGGATGCGGAGTTCTGCGATCCGCTGGAGCTGAACGAGGCCTCGACACTGGGCACGGCGGGCTTTGTCGACGTGGTGCGCCGGGGCGGCGTGTCCTGCGTGAACGCGCTTGGGGCCGGGGTGCTGGAAACCCGCGCGATGCTGGCCTTTCTGCCGAAGATTTCCCGCGCGCTGACCGGGGCACCCCTGGCGCTGCCCAACATCGCGACCTGGTGGTGCGGCCAGGCGGCCGAACGCGCCCATGTGCTGGCCCACCGCGACAAGATGATGATCAGCTCGGCCTACGCCACGCGCCTGCCCTATGACGACCCCGGCGGGACCAGCGGGCCGGAGGATTACAGCGCCGAGGGCAGCGCCCGGGTGGCGAAGCTGCTGGAGGATCGGGGCGGCGACCTGGTGGGCCAGGAGATTGTGACGCTCTCCACGACCCCTGTCTGGAAGGACGGCAAACTGGCCCCGCGCCCGATGTCCCTGCGCATCTTCCTCGCGCGCACCGCGACGGGTTGGCGGGTGATGCCGGGCGGCTATGCCCGGGTCGCCTCACGCAACAACGCATCGGCCATCGCCATGCAGGCGGGCGGGTCGGTGTCGGATGTCTGGGTGGTCAGCGACAGCCCGGTGCCCAGACCCAGCCTCATGCCCGCCCCGAGCGGCGATCCGGGGGGGCTGAATTCCGCCTACAGCCTGCCCAGCCGGGCGGCGGACAACCTCTTCTGGCTTGGGCGCTATATCGAACGAGCCGAAGGGGCGATGCGGGCCTACCGCGCCTATTACGGATTGATCAGCGCCGGGGTCGAACCCGACGCGGACCTGCCCGATTTCATCCTGCGCGCGTTTCTGAACAGCACGGGCCGCGACCCGGTGGCCTTGTCCGAAGGGTTCCAGTCCGCGCTGGAAGCCGCGGTCGACTGTGCCGCGCGCATCCGCGACCAGGTCTCGGTGGACGGGATGCTGGCACTGAAGGACCTGCTGAAGGCGAGCCGGAAGCTGCGCGCAAACCCCATCGCGGTCGAAGAGGCGGCGGCGGCGGTGGGCATCCTGCTACGCAAGCTGACCGGGTTTTCCGGGCTGGTGCACGAGAACATGTACCGCTCGGCGGGCTGGCGGTTCATGAGTGCCGGCATGTCGGTGGAGCGGGCCAGCACCATGTGCGCCATCCTCGCCCGGGTGCTGGACCCGGATGCGCCGGACGGAGCGCTGGATCTTGCGCTGGAGCTGGGCGACAGCACCATGGCCCACCGGGCGCGGTTCCTCAGGTCGGTGAGCCCCGACAGTCTGCGCCAGATCCTTGCGCTGGACCCCGACAATCCCCGCGCGGTCGGCTATCACCTGGGGCGGCTCAAGAGCCATATCGACGCCCTGCCCCAGACCCGGCGCAGCCCGGGCCTGTCGCCGGTGGCCCGCGCGGCCTTGCAGGTGCACACGGACCTCGCGGTGCAGGTGCCCGACACGCTCACCCCGGACCGGCTGCGCATCCTGCAGCGGCAGATCTGGACCCTTTCGGACCTGCTCGCGGCCACGTACCTGACATGAGGGCGGGCGATGCTCTATGACATCCGGCTGAAGCTCGATCACACCTATGCGGGCCGAGCGGGCGGCGCGCGGCACCTGACCCGGGTGATGCCCGCGGCCCTGCCCGGGCGACAGATCGTGCAGACCAGCCTGCTGACCTGCGACCCCGTGGCGGACACGCGGAACGCTTTCGTGGATTTCTTCGGCAACCGGGCGACGGTGTTCTACCACGACGCGCCCCATGACAAGATGCGGATCACCATGCAGGCGCGCGTGCGCTGCCTGACGCGCGAGCCGCAGCTCGACATCTCCCCCGACCGGAACCGGCTCGCACAGGAAATCGCCGAGGTTCGCCATCTCGACGGGCAGGCCCCGCATCACTTCCTCGGCCCCTCGCCGCGGGTGCCGGCCCGGTCCGAGATCGCGGCCTTTGCGGCCGACATCACCGCGCCGGTCACGGGGGGGGTGCTGGCGCAGATGCAGGCGCTGGGCCACGCGCTCCATGCCGAGATGACTTTCGATGCGACGGCGACCACGGTGGACACGCCGATGATCGACGCCTTCGTCAACCGCCACGGCGTCTGCCAGGATTACAGCCATATCTTCATCGCGGCCCTGCGCAGCCTGGCGATCCCCGCATGCTATGTCAGCGGCTTCCTGCGGACCCTGCCCCCGCCGGGTCAGCCCCGACTGGAAGGCGCGGACGCGATGCATGCCTGGGTCAGCGCCTGGTGCGGCTCGGAACTGGGCTGGGTCGAGTACGACCCGACCAACGACATTGCCGTGCAGACGGATCATATCGTGGTGGCCTATGGCCGCGATTATTCGGATGTCTCGCCGATCAAGGGGGTCTTGCGCACCGCCGCCAAGGGCACGAGTGCCCAATCGGTGGATGTGGCACCGGTCGGCGCGGTCTGAGCGTTGCAGCGCCCCCTGACCAAGCCGCGCTACTGCATCCCTTCCGGAAAGCGCCCGTCGTCCTGATCCGGGTTCCGCCACAGGCAGAGCCCGGCAAGGGCGATCCCGAGCAGACAGCAAAGCAACCCCGTGCCGATATAGACCGAAAGCGCCACGAGCACCGGCGCCCCGAGGAAGAGACAAACAATCGCGCCAAGTCCGCCGAATGCCGTGCCGAGAATCGCGTAGATCATATCTTCCTCCAGGAGGTCACTCCCAAGAGGGTGCGGCGCAATCCTTACCGAAATGTTAACGGAGCCTTGCAAGCTCCATAAAATTCAGTCGATCCACTCCCAGGGCCGGGTGTAGCTGCCCAGGGTGCGCGCCACCGCGTCGCCGTCCACGTCCCCGGTCTTGCGCAGGCGTGCCACCAGCCCGCGCTTCTTGTCCTCGACTACCTCGGCCACCTCGGCGGCTTGCTCCGCCTCTGCCAGCGCCCGGTCATAGACCCGCTTGATCGCGAGCTTGCGCAGATCGGGCTTGAACACCTTGCCCACGGCGGTCTTGGGCAACTCGTCGAGAAATTCCAGGTGCTTGGGATGGGCCGCGCGTTCGTGCACATGCTCCTTGGCGAATGCCATCAACTCCTCGACAGTGGTCTGCGCGCCGGCCACCAGTTCGACATAGGCCGCGGGCAATTCGCCGGCATAGGCATCCGGCTGTCCGATAGCACCGACCATGGCGACCGCGGGATGGGCCATCAGCGCCTCCTCGATCTCGGCGGGGTCGATATTGTGGCCCGAGCGGATGATGAGATCCTTGGCCCGGCCGGTGATCCACAGGTAGCCTTCTTCGTCGATCCGGCCCAGATCCCCGGTCCGAAGGTAGATCTGGTCCGCATAGAGCCCCAGGTTCTTGCCGACCTCGGTATAGGTCGAACCCTCGTACACCCCGGGATTGGCGATGCAGATCTCGCCGATCTCGTCGGTCGCGCATTCATGGCTGATCGTGCCGTCATCCTCGCAATGCAGGATGCGTACCTCCGTATGGGGCAGCGGGATCCCGACGGAGCCCACCTTCTGCACCCCGTCGATCGGGTTGCAGGACACCAGGCACGTGGCCTCGGTCAGACCGTAGCCCTCGGCGATGCTGACGCCCGTCGCCTCCTTGAAGCGGCTGTAAAGTTCCATCGGCAGGGGGGCGGAGCCGGAAATCCCGATCCGCAGGGTCGAGACATCCCCGTCCACCGGGCGCTGCATCAGTGCCGCCAGCGCCGTGGGCACGGTGATCATGAAGGTCACCTCCCACCGCTCGATCAGCTTCCAGAAATTGTCGAACACGCCCTCGCCGCGGTAGCCCTGCGGCGTCGGGAAGACGACATGCCCGCCGGAGGTGATGACCGACATCAGCACCGGGTAACAGGCAAACACATGAAACAGCGGCAGCGGACAGATCAGCGTGTCCTCGTGGGTAAAAAGCAACTCCGCCCCGAGCCAGCCGTTGTAGATCATGCCGGAATACTTGTGCTGCGCGACCTTGGGCATGCCCGTGGTGCCACCGGTGTGGAAATAGGCGGCCACGCGGTCCTCGAAACTGTCGGGGAAGGTCAGGCCGTCGGATTTCTGGCGCGCCAGCTCGGCGTTGAAATCCAGCACCTTGGCGTGATGCCTGACCGGGTTTTTCGGCCGCAGCAGACCCGCGATCCAGCTCTTGGGCGGGCTGAGATAGCGTTTGAGATCCACCTCGAGCACATGGGTCACCGCGGGCGCCATGGCCACGGCTTCGGCGGTTTTCTGGGCCACGTCGGTCTTCAGGAAGGACTTGAGCGTGACCACGACCTTGGCCCCGGTCTCGTTCAGGATCGATGCGATCTGGTCCGGCTCCAGCAGCGGGTTGATCGGGTTGACGATTCCGGCCACCGACCCGCCGAGATAGGTCCAGACCGTCTCCGAGGCGTTGGGCAGCACGTAGGCGACCACGTCGTTCTCACCGATCCCGAGGGAGCGGAACAGGTTCGCCGCCTGGGTCGCCTTGCCGTGCAGCTCGCGCCAGGTCAGCGTCTCGCCCGCGTCCTTCGGATCAGAGGTCAGCGTGAAGGTCATCGCCCGCCGATCCCCATGGGCGTTCCTGGTCCGTGTCAGCAGCTCGTAGAGCGTTTGCGCCGGCTGTGCGGCCTCCCACGGATGCGCGGCCTCGACCTCTGCCTTGTCCGCCAGCGTCGCGATGGTGATCCCCATGGCGCTCTCCCCCCTATGATGTCTCGATGCCAGTTGGTGTGCCGTCCCTCCAGACGGCGGGCATTGCTCACCAAAGAACGGCAAAACCTGCAATGGCGCAAGCGCAGGGACGTTACGTCCCGAAGGCGCGCGCCGTGGCGTCACCCGGCAACGCGCGCGCCGATCTGACGGGATCTATCCGGAAAATTCAGCGTCGGCAGGGGGTCCGCGACTTACTCCGCCGCCAGTCCGGCGGTGAATTGCAGCCGGGCGAGACGGGCATAAAGCCCGCCCTGGGCCACCAGGGCATCATGGGTGCCCTCGGCCACGATCCGGCCCCGCTCGAACACCAGAATGCGGTCGGCCTTTTTCACCGTCGCGAGCCGGTGCGCCACGATCAGGGTCGTGCGCCCCTCGGAAAGCTGCTCGACCGCGTGCTGCACCGCCTGCTCGGATTCCGCGTCGAGCGCCGAGGTCGCCTCGTCCAGCAGAAGCACGGGCGCATCCCGCAGGATCGCGCGGGCAATCGCGATGCGCTGTTTCTGCCCACCGGAGAGCATCACGCCCCGCTCGCCCACGAAGGTCTCGTAGCCATCGGGCAGACGGGCCAGAAACTCGTCCGCTGCCGCCGCCTTGGCCGCGGCCTCCACCTCGGCATCGGTGGCGTCGGGCCGCCCGAAGCGGATATTCTCCCGCGCCGAGGTGGCGAAGATCACCGCATCCTGGGGTACGAAGGCGATCTTGCGGCGGAAATCGTCGCGCCTGGCGTCGCGCAGGTCTATCCCATCCAGCTTGATCCGGCCCTCGTCGGGATCGAAGAACCGCAACAGCAGTTGCAGGATGGTCGACTTGCCCGCACCGGACGGGCCCACAAGGGCGACGGTCTCGCCCGGCCTGATATCGAAGGCGATCTCGTCCAGAACCGGGGTCCCCGGCCTCGCGGGATAGGTGAAGCTGACCTCCTCGAAGGTGATGCGCCCCTCGCAATTGGCCGGCATCGGGCGGGGGTTTTCGGGGTCCTCCACCGTGTCCTTCATGGTCAGGAGCTCCACCAGCCGCTCGGTGGCGCCGGCCGCGCGCTGCAACTCGCCCCAGATCTCGGACAGCGCACCGACGGAGCCCGCCACCATGATCGCATAGATCACGAATTGCACCAGCTCGCCCGGCGTCATCAGCGCGTCGCGCACATCCCGCGCGCCCATCCACAACACCCCGACAATGCCCGTGAAGATCAGGAAGATCACGATCACGGTCATCGCCGCGCGCACCCCGATCCGCTGCTTGGCGCTGTCGAAGGACAGCTCGGTCATGCGGTCGAACTCGGCGCGGCTTTCACGGACATGGGTGAAGGCCTGCACGGTCTGCACTGATGTCAGCGCCTCGGAGGCGTTGCCCGAACTGGCCGCGATCCAGTCCTGGTTGATCCGGCTGAGCTTGCGCAGCTTGCGCCCCAGAACCACGATCGGCACCAGCACCAGCGGCACAAGGAGCAGCACCAGCCCCGTCAACTTGCCCGAAGTCAGCAACATCAGGATCATGCCGCCGATCAGGATCAGGAAGTTGCGCAGCGCGATCGACACCGAGGACGAGATCACCGACAGGATCAGCGTCGTGTCCGTGGTCAGGCGGCTGAGCACCTCGCCGGTCATGATCTTCTCGAAAAACGCCGGGCTCATGCCCAGGGTCCGGTCGAACACCGACTTGCGGATGTCGGCCACGACCCGCTCGCCCAGCCGCGTCACGAGGTAGTAGCGCAGGCCCGTCCCGAGGGCGAGTAGGGCTGCCACCGCAATCGCCGCGCCGAAATACTGGTCCAGAAGGGCGGTATCACGCGCGTCGAACCCGTCGACCACCCGGCGCACCGCCATCGGCAGCAGCAGCGACAAGAACGCCGTCAGAACGAGGACCACGCCCGCCGAAACCAGAAGGGTCCTGTAGGGGGCGATATAGGGAAACAGCGTCTTGAGCGCGCCGATATTCTTCGACTTCGCGCGCTCTTCTTCAGCGGTCTGTGGCGCGGCGGGCGCGGATTGTCGGGCCATGGGCAGCGGCTCTCACACTCTGGCGTCCCCCCGGCGGCGGCCCCACGCCCGCACCATGGGTTCCGAAGGATTGGAGCGGGTAGACGGAATCGAACCGACATAGCCTGCTTGGAAGGCAGGGGCTTTACCATTAAGCTATACCCGCGGGTCTCGGTTTGTATATCGGGGTTGAAGCCGGGCGTGCAAGGCCGGTTTTGACCCTCCGGGTGGTCCAAAAGTCGCGCCTGTCGTGCAGGTTAACTAAGCGGTGCGCCTGCGGCGCATTCCATGCTGCACGCCCCGGCTTGCGCCGCAGCGTGCGCCGCCCGGCCCGACCCGCGCGGGCAGGGGATCCCCGTCAGGCTGGAAGCGGCGCGATCAGGTCCGGCCCGGCAGCCCGGTTGGAATTCACCGCCACATCGACCCGGTGAAAGGCCAGAAGGTCTTCGGGTGCGGGCCGCATCAGCCTTGCCGCCCCCTTGCCCGCCTCCCCCAGCCAGAGCGGCCAGTCCCCGGACCCGAGGATCACCGGCATCCGGTGGTGCAGCGCCGACATCGGTGCATTGGCGGCGGTGGTCACGATTGCACAGGTGGTGAACCGGGCCGCGACGCCTTCCCAGTCCTGCCAGATCGCCGCGAAGGCCAGGGGCGCGTTGTCCCTGGAGTGAGTGTACCATGGCAGGCGCGCGCCCTCCGCGGTCTTGGTCCATTCATAGAACCCCGTGGCCGGGATCAGGCCGCGCCGCGCGCGGCAGGCGGCGCGGAAGGCCGGTTTCTCGGCGATGGTCTCGGCTCGCGCGTTGATCAGGAGCGGCCCGTCGGTCGGGTTCTTGTACCACTGCGGCAGAAACCCCCAGCGCATCGGGCGCAGGTGTCGCGTGCCCGCATCCGAGGTCACCACCGCGACGTCATTGGTGGGACAGATGTTGTAGCGCGGGCTGTCTGGCAGGGCATTGGCTGGCGCTGCCTCGAAAAGCTGCGCCATGGCCTCGGTCGGCAGGGTCAGGGAAAAACGTCCGCACATCGGTCCAGTGTAGCCCCCTGCGCGCCCCCGGACCAGAGCGACAGGTCGGCTATGCCGCAGCGCCGCATCGCAGTTCAGGCTGGACGCAGGCGCCCAAAGCCCCTAAGTCCGGCGGCTTGTTGAGCGCGTCCCGCGACCGGGGCGCCGTCAAACCCGAAAGCCTGCCGTGCCCACCGATGCTCCCCAAGATCCCGTGATGCCCCCCCTGCCCGCGCCCATTGCCGCGGCGCTGGCCGACAAGGGCTACGATACCCTGACGCCAGTCCAGATTGCCGTCTCCGACCCGGCGCTGGTGGAGGCCGACCTGCTGGTCTCGGCCCAGACCGGGTCGGGCAAGACCGTTGCCTTCGGGCTCGCCATCGCGCCTACGCTGCTGGCCGACGCGGCCGCGTTCGGCCCCGCCGCGGCCCCCCTTGGCCTCGTCATCGCGCCCACGCGCGAGTTGGCCATGCAGGTCCGGCGGGAGCTTGAGTGGCTCTACGGCCCGGCGGGCGCCCAGATCACCTCCTGCGTCGGCGGCATGGACGCAAGGGACGAGCGGCGCGCCCTGGGCCGCGGCGCCCACGTGGTCGTGGCCACCCCTGGTCGTCTGCGCGACCATATCGAGCGCGGCAATATCGACCTCGACGCCGTGCGCGCCGTGGTGCTGGACGAAGCCGACGAGATGCTGGACCTGGGCTTCCGCGAGGACCTGGAATTCATCCTCGGCGCAGCCCCGTCGGAGCGGCGCACCCTGATGTTCTCCGCCACGGTGCCGCCCGCGATTGCCAGCCTCGCCCAGCTTTACCAGAAGGACGCGCGCCGGATCAGCACCCGCGCCGAGACCCGGCAGCATGCGGACATCGCCTACCGCGCCATGGTGGTCGGGCCACGCGACGAGGAAAACGCGATCATCAACGTGTTGCGCTACTATGAGGCGGCGAATGCCATCGTGTTCTGCAACACCCGCGCCATGGTGAATCGGCTGACCACCCGGTTCTCCAACCGCGGGTTCCAGGTCGTGGCGCTCTCGGGCGAGCTGACCCAGTCCGAGCGCACCCATGCCCTGCAGGCGATGCGGGACGGGCGCGCGCGGGTCTGCGTGGCCACAGATGTGGCCGCCCGCGGGATCGACCTGCCCAATCTCGACCTCGTCGTCCATGCGGAACTGCCCAGCAGTTCCGACACCCTGTTGCACCGCTCGGGCCGCACGGGCCGGGCCGGGCGCAAGGGCGTCAGCGCGGTGATCGTGCCGGTGAAATTCCGCAAGAAGGCCGAGCGGCTGCTGAAATGGGCCAAGGTCACCCCCGACTGGGTCAGCCCGCCCAGCGCCGAGGATGTCCGCGCCCAGGATGCCGCCCGCCTGCTGGAGGATCCCGCCTGGGAGACCCCCGTGGCCGAGGGCGAGGCCGAGATGGTCGCGCGCCTGGTGGAGGCGTTCAGCCCGGAGCAGCTGGCCGCAGCCGTCCTGCGCGCCGGATCCGCCCAACGCTCCGCCCCCGAGGAAATCAGCGCGGGCGACATGACCCCCACACCGCGCGTACCCTTCGGGCCGAGTGCGTGGTTCACCCTGTCGGTGGGCCGCGCCAGCCGCGCGGAGCCGCGCTGGATCCTGCCGATGCTCTGCCGGGTGGGCGGTTTCGACCGTGACGAGATCGGCGCGATCCGCATCCAGCAGGATGAGACCTTCGTCGAGATCAAGGAGGCCGCGGTCCCCGACACCCTGCAGGGGTCGGAGGCCTCGATCACGCTGGAGGATGGCGCGGTGCTCAGCCGTCTCGCCGAGGCGCCCGACCTGTCGCAACGGGATGGCTCCGGCCCCGCGCGCAAGCCCCGGGAGGGGCGCGGCCCGGTGTCCAGCACCCGGCCTTCGGCGGCGGGACGCAAACCCCGCGCCCCGCGCCCGGCCCCCGAGGCCACGCGCCCCGAACCGGCCCCCGCGCCCGCCTCGAGCCAGGCCAACGACGCCCCCCCGGCGCGCAAGCCGCGTCACAAGGACAAGCCGCCCGCGTCGAAAGGCGCGACACCCGACGGCCCGAAACCGCCAAAGGCCAAGCCCAGATCCGCCGACCGGGACCGGCCCAAGGATCGCGCGCCCTACAGCCCCAAGGGCGGCAAGGCGGGTGGGCCGCGCGACGACAAGGGCAAACCGCGCGTCAAGGATCGCAAGCCCCCGCGTCCGGACGCAGCCGCCGCGGTCGAGGAGGTCGCCCCGCGCCGGTCCAACGCCGCGAGCGACCCGTCCCAGCGGCTCGGGCCCGATGGCAAGCCCCTGCGCGCACGCGGCAAGGGCGCCGCGAAGCCGGGCGGCAAACCCGGCGCGAAACCTGGCGGCAAGCCCGGCGGGCGCAAGACCTTCGCCAACAAGGGCCCGGACGCCACGCCCCGGTGGAAAAAGCCCAAGCGCTGAGCTCCCGGACCACGAGAAAAGGCGCCCCGAAAGGCGCCTTTTGCTTGTATACAGTGTCGCTTACTGGGCGGTGATACGTCCGTCCGTATAGGGCTGGTACGGGCCGTTTTCCATCAGGTAGGCCGCGGTCACATCCGCCAGGTCCGGCCCGAAGTCATAGGCGTTCTTGTCGTCGCCTGCGAACATCCCGTACCCGTCGCCGCCGTTGCGGACATAGTTGTTGGTCACCACGCCATAGGTTGCTGCCGGATCGATCGGCACGAATCCGTCGCCTTCGGCCACCATGACCTCGGTGACGCGGGCGCCCGGCTCCGCCGCCGGATCCCAGGTGAACTTCATGCCCGCAACCTGCGGGAAGCGACCGGCGCCTTCCTCGACCGCGCTGACACCGTTCTCCAGCGCGTCGATCAGGTCCTGACCGGTGGCTTCGAAGGTGGACAGCGTGTTCTGGAACGGCAGCACAGTCAGAACCTCGCCCATGGTGATCTCGCCCGCGTCGATGGACGCGCGCAGGCCACCGCCGTTCTGGAACGCGATTGTGATGCCTTGATCGGCGACGCGCGCCAGCATGGCTTCTGCCACGAGGTTGCCCATCGGGCATTCCATCGCCCGGCAAACGGAGCGATCCCCCTCGATCGGCTCGACCGCCTCGGACACCGGGCGGGCCTTCAACTCCTCGATCGGACCGGCCAGTTCGGCCACCCGGGCGACGATACCGGCATCCGGCGTCACAGAGGCATCGAGCAGGATCGTGTCGCCCGTGGCCGCGGTCACGTTGCCCGCATCATCGAAGGTCAGCTGCAGATGGCCGACATATTTCGAGTAGGCATAGGCCTGCACCACGGGGGTGTCGCCCACCATGGTCGGGTAGGGGCCCGCGGCCTTCTCGTCGCTGTTGCTCAGGAGCGTGTGCGAATGCCCGCCCACCACCGCGTCGATCCCCTCGACGGCCTCGGCGATGGCGAGATCCTTGGGCAGGCCCACATGGGTCAACGCGATGATCTTGGTCACACCGTCCGCTTCGAGCTCGGCCACATCCTGCGCCAGGGCCTCGATCTCGTTCTGGAACACCACATTGGGCCCGGGCGACGAGGTCTCCACCGTGTCGGTCGCCAGCGCCGAGACGATGCCGATCCGCTCGCCGCCGACCTCCAGCACGACGGAATTGCCGACCTTGTCGCGCAGCAGGTCCTCCCCCGTGAGGTCGAGATTGCCTGAAATCACCGGGAAGGACACCAGGTCCACGAATTCCGCCAGCTTGATCGGGCCGTCGTCGAACTCGTGGTTGCCCACGGCCATGACGTCAAAGCCGATGGCCTCCATGAACTCGGCCTCGACCGTGCCCTTGTAGGTCGTGTACATCAGCGAGCCCTGGAACTGGTCGCCCGCGTCCAGCACGATCACATTGCCGCCCTCGGCGGTGATCTGGTCGCGCAGCTCGTTGATCTTGGTGGCCACGCGCCCGACCCCGCCGAAGCACTTGCCTTCGGTCTCGTCCTCGGCCGAGCAGGTGCTGTCGAACCGGTTGATCGGCTCGATCCGGCTGTGCAGATCGTTGATATGGATGACGTGCAGCGTGTACTCCGCTGTCGCCATGCCGGTCGTCAGCGCGAGGGCTGCCGCCGAACTCAGAATCCGAGACATCATCATGTCTACTCCCTGTTTGTTTTCTGAGATGAAACTGACCTGTTGCGCGGGGGGTGTCAAAGCAATCCTCGCCCGTATCCAAGCGCGATCTTGACCGCCCCCGCGAGACCGGCGATGCACGGGACATGGTGATCTACAAAATACTCCGCGCGCCCGAAAACGCGGCGTTCGAGGCCGCCGGCGAAACCGCCGGGGCGCCCATCGATCTGGCCGACGGCTACATCCATTTCTCCACCACCGACCAGGTGGCCGAAACCGCCGCCAAGCATTTCGCGGGCGAGGACGGGTTGGTTTTGCTGGCGGTGGCCGCGGACGGGCTCGGTGACGCACTGAAATGGGAGCCGTCGCGGGGCGGCGCGCTCTTTCCGCATCTCTACCGGCGCTTGTTCCGGTCTGACATCCTCTGGTCGCGGCCCTTGCCGCTCGTGGACGGGCGGCACGCCTTCCCGGAGCCGCTGGCATGAGCACGCTCGAACGCCTCGGCCTCGCGGCCTTGCAGCGAGTCAATCCCGAAACCGCCCATGGCCTGGCGCTGCGCGCGCTGAACGCAGGGCTCGGGCCCCGTTCCGGCCCGGTTACGAGCCCGCGGCTCAGCACCCAACTGGCCGGGCTGCGCCTGCCCAACCCGGTGGGGCTCGCCGCCGGGTTCGACAAGAATGCCGAAACGCTCGGGGCGCTGGCGCAGACCGGCTTCGGGTTTCTCGAGGTCGGGGCCGCCACGCCCCTGCCCCAGCCCGGCAACCCGCGTCCGCGCCTGTTTCGCCTCTCCGAGGACCGCGCCGCGATCAACCGGTTCGGCTTCAACAATGACGGGGCCGAGGCGATCGCCGCGCGGCTGGCCAGGCGCCCCGAAGGTCGGGTGGTCGGCCTGAACCTCGGCGCAAACAAGACCAGCGCGGACCGGGCCGGGGATTTCGCCCGGGTGCTCGCGACCTGCGGCGCCCATGTGGATTTCGCGACCGTCAACGTCTCTTCGCCCAACACCGAAAAGCTGCGCGACCTGCAAGGCCCCGCCGCCCTGCGCGCGCTGCTGGAGGGGGTGATGACCGCCCGCGCCGCCCTCGCCCGCCCGATCCCGGTGTTCCTCAAGATCGCCCCGGACATGGACGACGCCGCCCTCGACGACATCGCCGGCGTGGTGACGGAGGCGGGCCTGCACGGCATCATCGCCACCAACACAACGCTGGCGCGCGACGGGCTCGTCTCGGCCCACAAGGGCGAGGCCGGGGGCCTGTCCGGCGCACCGCTCTTCGAGGCGTCGACACGGGTGCTGGCGCGACTGTCGCAGGCCACCGAAGGGACTGTCCCGCTGATCGGCGTCGGCGGCGTGGACAGTGCGGGGGCGGCGTATGCCAAGATCCGCGCAGGCGCGTCGGCCGTTCAGCTCTACACCGCGCTGGTCTATGGCGGGATCAGCCTGGCGGCCGAGATCGCCACGGGGCTGGACATGCTGCTGGAACGGGACGGGTTTTCCACCGTGGCAGACGCGGTCGGTACGGGACGAGGAGACTGGCTATGACGGACGTTCTGGTGTGGCACAATCCACGCTGCTCCAAATCGCGGGAGGCGGTGAGGCTGCTGGAGGAGGCGGGCCATGAGGTCACCCTGCGCCGCTACTTGTCGGAAGAGCCGACCGAGGACGAGCTGCGCGCGGTCCACGCCCGGCTCGGCGGGCCGGTGCTGGACATGATGCGCACCAAGGAGGCCGCCTTCAAGGAAGCGGGCCTGAGCAATGAGAGCGACGACGAAGACCTCTTTGCCGCCATGGCGCGCCACCCGATCCTCATCGAACGCCCCATCGCCTTTGCCAATGGCAAGGCCGTGATCGGGCGCCCGCGCGAGAAGGTTCTCGACATCGTCTGAGCCGGGCCAAGCGGTTTCGAAACCGCTTGGGCGCGGGGTGATCCACCGCACGCCAAAGGCGCGCCATTCCGAGCCGGGCATTCAAGCGGTTTTGAAACCGCTTGGCTGCCTACAGCGCGCGCTCCAGAGCCGGATAGCGGAGCGCCAGCGTCACGGCGCGCACCACGAACATCACCATCAGCGCCGCCCAGAGCCCGTGATTGCCGAAGAGCGGCAGCAGCACCGCCACCGCCGCCGCATAGGCCGCGAAGGACAGCACCATCATGTTGCGCATGTCCTTCGTGCGCGTCGCCCCGATGAAAATCCCGTCCAGCATCCAGGCCGCGACGCCCAACAGCGGCGCGGCCACCATCCATGGCAAGTAGCTGCGCGCCACCGCCCGCACCTCCTCGGCCGTGGTCATCAGGTCGATCACCCAAGGCCCCGCCAGCGCGAAGCCCAGCGCCAGTGCGACGCAGGTGATCCCGCCCCAGACGCTCGTCAGCAGCGCGCCGCGCCGCAGCCGGTCCACCGCGCCCGCGCCGAACGCCTGGCCCACCAGCGCCTCGGCGGCAAAGGCGAACCCATCGAGCGCATAGGCGGTGACATGCAGAAACTGCAAAAGCACCTGGTTGGCCGCCAGGGTCACATCGCCCAGATCCGCGCCCAGAAACAGGAACGAGACGAAGGCCGCCTGCAGCAGCACCGACCGGATCAGGATGTCGCTGTTCACCGATGCCATCCGCAGCAGCCGCGCCCGCGCGAACACCAGCGCCCGATCCCGCCATGCAGGCCGCGCGAACGCATCCCGGCAGAGCCACAGGCCCAGCCCAAGCGCCGTCCATTCCGCGAGGAAGGTGGCGAAGGCCACCCCCGGCACACCCCAGCCGAGCCCCAGCACGAACCACAGATCGAGCCCGATATTCAGCCCGTTCATCCACAGTTGCAGCACCAGCACCCCGCGCGTCCGCTCCGCCGCGATCAGCCAGCCGGTCAGCCCGTAGATCGCGATGGCCGCAGGCGCCGACCAGATCCGGATCGCCATGTACTCCCGCGCCAGCGTCTCGACCTCCGCACTGGCGGGCGACAACTGGAAGGCGCCCCAGAACAGCGCCGATTGCAGCGCGATCAGCGCCAGCCCGGCCCCGAACCCGATCATCAGCGCCCGGCTCAGCAGGGCTGACACCTCGTCGCGGTCCTCCGCGCCCAGCGCTTGCGCCACCAGCCCGCTGGTGCCCATCCGCAGGAAACCGAAGATCCAGTAGATCGCCGTCAGGATGATCGCGCCGATGCCCACCGCACCGATGGGCGCAGCCTCGCCCATCTGGCCCACGACGCCCGTGTCCACCGCGCCCAGGATCGGCACGGTGGCATTCGACAGCACGATGGGCACCGCGATATGCAGCACCCGGCGATGGGTGATGGGCGCCCGCGCCGCGGTGTCAGCCACCCGCCGCCCCATCGCGCCGGGGCATCAGGAAATGGGCCGTGGCCTGGGCGAAGGGCCGCGCGCGATTGTCCTGCCAGGCCTCCACCTGCACCGTGGAATACCGCCGCCCGGCCCGGGTGACCCGCGCCCGCGCATAGGCGTCCCGCGGCAAGCCGGAGCGCAGGTAATCCACCGTGAAATCAATGGTCTTGGGCAGGCGCGGCAGGGTATCGGGCCCAAGGGTCTCAGGGTCGATCCGACCGCCCTCAAGATCGTCCCACAGCATCGCCCAACTGACCTCGATCTGGGCCGTGACCTCCATGAAGGCCGCGGTCACGCCGCCGTGGATCGCAGGCAGCGTCGGGTTGCCGATCAGCCGCTCGGCAAAGGGCAGGATCGCCGTCAACTCGTCCCCGCGCCGCTCCACCGTGACGCCGAGGAACTGCATGTAAGGCACACCGGCCACCAGCGCGTTCAACGCCGCATCTCGGCGCTGCTTGACCACCTGGACCGGCTCGGGCCGGGGGCGGGCCATCAGGCGCGCTCCACGGTGAAGGCACCCGTGGCCATGGCCACCGGGCGCGCGGTGTCGCTGTCCATCGCCACGGCGCGCACGAAGGCGACGCTGCGGGTGATATGGTGGCACTCGGCGCGCGCGGTCAGCCGGTCGCCCGGGGTCGCCGCGCGCATGTAATCGATGCGCAGGTCGATGGTCGCGGTGCCCGCCGGGGCCTCCGGATGGCACATCACGGCCGCCCCGCCGCAGGTATCCATCAGGGCCGAAACCGCGCCCCCGTGGATCACGCCGGTCTTGGTGTCGCCCACCAGCCGCGGATCATAGGGCATCGAGATCACGGCCACACCGTCCGCGATCTCGTCCACCTGCATGTTGAGCGCCCGGGAATGGGGAATCAGTTCGATGAATTGCCGGGCAATCTGCGCCTTCTCGGCGGGGGATGGGGCGGTCATGGGGTCCTTTACCTTGTCCTGCAGGGCTGCACGGTCCGCCGCTGCCCTTGCACACGGTCTGCGGCACGGGCACAAAAGGGGCAGGACGACCACCGCAACCTTGGGGAGGGAGCATGGCGGAGGATACCCTGACCTTCAAGGAGATGTGCGCGGCCTTCGACGTGACGCCACGCACCCTGCGCTATTACGAGTATATCGAACTGCTCGCCCCGATCCGTGACGGGCGCAGCCGGTTCTACACCCCCCGCGAAGTGGCCCGCATGAAACTCATCCTGCGCGGGCGCCGTTTCGGCTTCAGCCTCGAAGAAATCCGCCAGTGGCTGCTGATCTACGAAAGGGAGGGGACCGACGCGCAGAACCGCGTCTGGGTCGAAGAGGCCGGGCGCAAGCTCGAAGAACTCGAAGCCCAGCGGGACGAGTTGGACCGCACGATCGCGGACCTGCGCGCCCTGCGCGAGAGCGTCACCCCACCGGAGCCACACTGACCCCGGCGCGGCGCAGCCCGCCGCCGACAGAGGCGCCGCCGATCACGCCGCCTGCCGGAACACCATCGCCGCCAGGCGCGCCCGGCTCGGGCCCGGTTGGGGGGCGGGATCGAACAGCAGGTCGGATCGCAGGTCATGCCCCGTGGCGTCCCAGTCCACGCGCAGAGTCTCCGCCGCGGCGACGCGCATGGGCGCGCCCACAAGGTTCGGCACATAAGCACTCAGCAGGAACGGACCGCTGTAGTAATCCACCACCGCCGCCGCCGACAAGTTGAAGCCCGCCGAGGCCGTGCTGACCTGCAAAGCCCCGCCCTCCGGATCGGCCATCACGACGAGGGCTTCGAGTTCCAGATCGCCCTCGGGACGCGCCCCGGGTTCCAGCGCGATGCCCGGCGTCCAGAGGGTCGTGGACAGCAACCTGTTCGAAAACGCCTCCGACCGGGTATCGGGGCTGAACCGGGTGACCACCTGCACCGGGCGGCGCGGGTCGACACGGAGCGGCGCAATATCCCGAACATGCCCGCCCCCGCTGCGCACCGCCTCGGCCGCAAGATCAGCGATGAAGAGACTCATCTCCGAGCCCGCGATGATGTGCCCGGTGGAATCGAAGAAGCTCAGCGGCACACGCATCATGCCGGTTTCGCGGGTGAATTCCGCGGTCACATCCACCCAGTCCAGCCCGTAATGGTGCAGCAAGTCCAGCAAGGCCGCCTTGTAAGGCGCCTGCCGGACATCCAGATCCCGCGCGATCGAATCCATCAGCAGCGGCACGAACCGCGCCCCCGACGCCCCCACATGGCGGATCAGCTCTTCGGTGTAGCGCAGCAAGCCCCCGTCGCGATACCCGCCCTTGGACAGGCACATCACATCGCGGATCGCACTGGCCCAGACGACCGTATCGCCGGGCGCGAGGGTCACCTCCTCGGTCAACCGGACCAGGGACATCAGCGTATTGCCCGCGCCGATCGCAAGATTGCGCACGGCCTGGCCGCGCACCATCTGCGTTGCAAAGCTGTCCGCCCAGCCGCCGGACATCACGGTGCTGGACCCTCCCAGGATATATATCGTCATTCATTCACCAACTAAGGAACACTTGGGAAACCCAACCAACGCACCTGACGGGCATATGGGGCCGCTTGGCGGAAAACAAGCACTGGGCGCCGCGCAGATGGGAACGACGCCGCGTCCCGTTTCCCCTCCGGCGACAATGAACCGCTGACCGCGTGCGCTGCCCCGATCAGCGGTCCGACCCACCGGTCAATCGAGCGCCACGACACGTTTCGCCGCCTGCTCACCCCGGGTCCGCCCCCGTGCCGATCTCGGCACAAGGCGACCAGCCCTGGCGTTTCCAAGGCCCCTGACACCACCGTTAACCCATATTTTACTCGTCATTCGGCTTTACGTCGGGTTGATCGAAAAGTGACGCAACGTCCTACTTACGTCAACGTCAAGCGATCTTGTAACGTGGTCTCACTCGGGACACATGGCAATCTGTAGCTGACGAATGAGATGAGTAATGACCCATACCGAATACACCACGATCCGTGAAATGTGCGACCACTACGATGTGACACCGCGCACGCTGCGTTTCTACGAGTCCAAGGAACTGCTGTTCCCGAAACGGGAAGGCCAGAAACGTCTGTTCACCCGGCGCGACCGGGCCCGGCTGAAGCTGATCCTGCGCGGCAAGCGGTTCGGGTTCAGCCTCGAGGAAATCCGGCAGTTGCTCGACCTCTATGATCGCGACGACCGGCAACTCACGCAATTGTCGAAGACCTACGACATCGCGCTACAGCGCCTTGCCGACATGGAACGCCAGCGCGCCGAGCTCGACGAGGCGATCGACGACCTCAAGGAACAACTCGATTGGGGCGCGAAGATGATCGCGACCCTGAAACAGAAAGAAGCCGCGGCCTGAGCCAGCGCCGCGCCCGAACGGAGAGATCCATGCCCACCTATACCGCCCCCACGAAGGACATGCAGTTCCTGCTGCACGACGTGCTCCAGGTCTCGCAAAACGACATCCCCGGCTATGACGAGCTGGACCGCGACTTCACCGGCGCCGTGCTCGACGAGGCCGGCAAGCTCGCGATGGAGGTTCTGCACCCCCTGAACACCGTCGGCGATCAGCAAGGCTGCGTTCTGGAAAACGGCGTGGTGCGCACGCCGAAGGGGTTCAAGGACGCCTACAAGATCATGTGCGACGGCGGCTGGACCGGGCTGGACATGGATCCCGAATACGGCGGCCAGGGCATGCCCTACATCCTGCAGACCGCAACGGGCGAGATGTTCTCGGCCGCCAACATGGCGTTCCAGATGTATAACGGGCTGACCCATGGCGCGATGTCGGCCCTGGCAGAGCACGGCTCGGACCAACAGAAAGCGACCTACCTGCCCAAGATGATCGCGGGCAACTGGACCGGCACGATGAACCTGACCGAGCCGCAATGCGGCACCGATCTGGGCCTAATCCGCACCAAGGCAGAGCCGCAGGAGGATGGCAGCTACGCCATTACCGGCCAGAAGATCTGGATCTCGGCGGGCGAGCACGACATGTCCGAAAACATCGTGCATCTGGTCCTGGCCAAGATCCCCGGCGGCCCCGAGGGCGTGAAGGGCATCTCGCTCTTCATCGTGCCGAAGTTCCTGGTGAACGACGATGGCAGCCTGGGCGCGCGCAACGCCGTCTCCTGCGGCGGGCTTGAGCACAAGATGGGCATCCACGGCAACGCCACCTGCGTGATGAACTATGATGGCGCAACCGGCTTCCTCGTGGGCGAGATGCACAAGGGGCTGCGCGCCATGTTCACCATGATGAACGAAGCCCGCCTCTCGGTGGCGCTGCAGGGCTATGCGCAGGGTGACATCGCCTATCAGAACGCGCTCGGCTTTGCCCGCGACCGGCTCCAGGGCCGCGACATCACCGGCGCACAGGCCCCCGACAAGCCCGCCGACCCGATCATCGTGCACCCGGATGTGCGTCGCAACCTGATGGACCAGAAATCCTTCGTCGAAGGCGCCCGGGCACTGGTGTTCTGGGGGGCCACGCTGATCGACCAGGCCCATCGCAACAAGGACGCCGAGGCGGATGCGATGATCTCGCTGCTGATCCCGGTGATGAAGGGGTTCCTGACCGACAAGGGGTTCGAGACCACAGTACTGGCCCAGCAGACCCTCGGCGGGTCGGGCTTCACCCGCGAATGGGGGCTGGAGCAGTTCGTCCGCGACGCCCGCATCGCGATGATCTACGAAGGCACCAACGGCATCCAGTCCCTCGACCTCGTCGGTCGCAAGCTGGGGCTGAATGGCGGCAAGACCGTCATGGCCTTCTTCGACATGGTCAAGACCTTCCTCAAGGAGAACGAAGACAATGCCGAGCTGAAATCCGGCTTCCTCGACCCGCTGAAGGCGGCCTCCAAGGACCTGCAATCGGCCGGCATGTACTTCATGTCCGACGGCATGAAGAACCCCAACAACGCTCTGTCGGGGTCCTATGACTTCATGCACCTCTTCGGCCATGTCTGCCTGGGGCTGATGTGGGCGCGGATGGCCAAGGCGTCGATGGCCGCCCTGGAGGCAGGCGATACCGATACCGACTTCCACGCGACCAAGATCGCCACGGGCCGCTACTACATGTCCCGCCAGCTGCCGATGACCGGCACGCACCTGGCGCGCATCATGTCCGGCGCCGAACCGGTCATGGCGCTGGACGCAGCCAACTTCTAAGCTCGAACCAACACGCGCAGGCCCGCCGGAACCGGCGGGCCGCACACGACCAATTCTCCTGGGGAGGGGACACATGAGCAGTGCAACATGGATGACCGACGAGCACCGGATGCTCGCCGAGATGACCCGTAACTTCATCACCACCGAATGGGCACCCAATTTCGAACGCTGGCGCGACCAGGGCGAAATGGACCGCGAGATCTGGCAGCAGGCGGGCGAGCTCGGCCTGCTCTGTCCCTCGGTGCCCGAAGCCTATGGTGGCCCGGGCGGCGATTTCGGGCACGAGGCCGCGATCCTGATCGAGATCGCCCGCGCCAACCTGTCGGCCTGGGGTGCCGGGCATGGCATCCATTCGGGCATCGTGGCGCACTACATCCTGGCCTACGGCTCCGAAGAGCAGAAGCAGAAATGGCTGCCGAAGATGGTCTCGGGCGAGATGGTCGGGGCGCTTGCGATGACCGAACCCGGCGCGGGCTCGGACCTGCAGGGGATCAAGACCCGCGCGGTCAAGGACGGCAACGGCTACCGGCTGAGCGGCTCGAAGATCTTCATCACCAACGGCCAGCATGCCAACCTGATCGTGGTCGCCGCCAAGACCGACCCGTCCGCAGGCGCCAAGGGCGTGTCGCTGGTGGTGCTGGAAACCGAAGGCGCCGAGGGCTTCTCGCGCGGGCGCAACCTGCACAAGGTGGGCATGCACGCCTCCGACACCTCGGAGCTGTTCTTCGACAACGTCGCGATCCCGCCCGAAAACCTGCTGGGCGGCGAAGAGGGCAAGGGCTTCTACCAGATGATGACCCAGCTGCCCCAGGAACGGCTGATCATCGCCGCCGGCGCCGTGGGCGCGATGGAGGGGGCCGTCGAACGCACCGTCGCCTACGCCAAGGAACGCCAGGCCTTCGGCGGCCCGATCCTGCAATTCCAGAACACCCGGTTCAAGCTGGCGGAATGCCAAACCAAGACCACCGTGGCCCGCGCCTTCCTGAACGAATGCATGGCCGAGCACCTCGAAGGCAAGCTCAGCGTCGAGAAAGCCGCCATGGCGAAATACTGGATCACCGACACGCAAGGCGAAGTGATCGACGAATGCGTGCAGCTCCATGGCGGTTACGGCTACATGGCCGAGTACGACATCGCCCAGATGTGGAGCGACGCCCGCGTCCAGCGGATCTACGGCGGGACCAACGAGATCATGAAGGAATTGATCGGGAGGGCCCTGTGACCCGGCCCCCCACCCCGGCCGCCCGCGCGTTGCAGGCGTCTTGCCGTGAGTATTTTTGCACAAAAGAAGATGGGAGTGCGCCCCTGCCCTCCGGCCTTGCGCGGGATGACAGGGGCGACTTCTCTTGCGACGGCCATCGGCTCTCCAGCCTGTACCGTGGCGCCAGACTAAGGCGATTAACCTTAACGGCCGGTGAATCGGAGACAGAAATCCTGGCTTCTTTTGCGTCCAAATACTCAAGTCCCAAACTCACAACCGCACCGACGCCCGGAGGTACAGCATGACCGTGAAACTGCACTGTTTCGGCGAATCCGGGCATTCCTACAAGGCGGCTCTCGCGCTCACTCTCGCCGGGATCGACTGGACCCCGGTCTATGTGGATTTCTTCAAGGGCGGCGGGCGCGGCCCCGAGCATCTGACGCTGAACCCCATGGGCGAGTGCCCGGTTCTGGTGGATGGCGATCTGACCCTGACCCAGTCCGGCGTGATCCTCGACTATCTGTCGGAGAAAACCGGCCGCTTCGGCCTGCACGACCCGGCGATCCGGCGCGATGTGCTGCGCTGGGTGCTCTGGGACAATCACAAGATGTCCTCCGTCGCGGGCGTCACCCGGTTCCTGATGAACTTCCTGCCCGCCTACAAACAACCCGCCGAGGTCATCGCCTGGCACCAGGGCCGCCTGCGCGGCGCGCTCAGGACGCTGGATGCCGCGCTCGCAGGCCGGGACTGGCTCGTGGGGCCCGACGTGACTGCCGCCGACATCTCCTGCTGCTCCTACCTTTTCTATCCCGAACCGTTCGGGTTCGACCGCGCCGAATACCCGAATATCGACCGCTGGCTCGACGGGCTCAAAGCCCTGCCCGGCTGGAAACACCCTTATGACCTGATGCCCCGCGCCTACCCGGCCGCGGCATGACCGGAGGACACATGACCGAAGCCTATATCTACGACGCGATCCGCAGCCCCCGCGGCAAGGGCCGCAAGGACGGAAGCCTGCACGAGGTGACCGCCGTCAGCCTGTCGGCCCAGACCCTCAACGCGATCAAGGACCGCAACGGGCTGACCGGCCACGCGGTCGAGGACGTGATCTGGGGCAACGTAACCCAGGTGATGGAACAGGGCGGCTGCCTCGCGCGGACCGCCGTGCTCGCGTCTGACCTGGATGAGAGCATCCCCGGCCTTGCCATCAACCGCTTCTGCGCCTCGGGGCTGGAGGCCGTGAACCTCGCCGCCAACCAGGTGCGCGGCGGCGGCGGGAACGCCTATATCGCCGGCGGGGTCGAGATGATGGGCCGCGTGCCCATGGGCTCCGACGGGGCGGCCATTGCCGCCGATCCCAGCGTCGCGATGAAGACCTATTTCGTCCCCCAAGGCATCTCCGCCGACATCATCGCCACGGAATACGGCATCAGCCGCGATGACGCGGACGCGCTGGCCGTGGCCAGCCAACGCCGCGCCAAGGCCGCCTGGGACGAGAACCGCTTCAACGGCTCGGTCTTCACCGTGCGCGACCAGAACGGGCTGAACATTCTCGATCACGACGAATACATGCGCCCCGAGACCGACATGCAGTCCCTGGGCGCGCTGAAGCCCGCCTTCAAGGATATGGGCGAGCAGATGCCCGGCTTCGACAAGATCGCCCTGATGAAATACCCCCATCTGGAGAAGATCGAGCATATCCACCACGCCGGGAACTCCTCCGGGATCGTCGACGGTTCCGCCGCCCTGCTGATCGGCAACAAGGCGTTCGGCGAGGCGCACGGGCTCAAACCCCGCGCCCGCATCAAGGCGACGGCCAAGATCGGCACGGATCCCACGATCATGCTGACCGGGCCTGTCCCCGCCACGGATAAGATCCTGGCCGATTCGGGCATGAGCATCTCGGACATTGATTTATTCGAGGTGAACGAGGCGTTCTCCTCGGTCGTCCTGCGCTTCATGCAGGCCTTTGATGTGGACCACGACAAGGTAAACGTGAACGGCGGCGCGATCGCCATGGGCCACCCGCTGGGCGCCACGGGTGCCATGATCCTCGGCACGCTCCTGGACGAGCTGGAGCGCACCGGCAAGGGCACCGGCCTCGCCACGCTCTGCGTCGCCTCCGGCATGGGTGCCGCCACCATCATCGAACGCGTGTGAGCGGGAGAAAAGACATGACCGATTTCACCATGAAAACAGACGCCGACGGCGTCGCCATCATCACCTGGGACGTTCAGGGCAAATCCATGAACGTCATGAACCAGCAGGGGTTCGAGGATCTCGACGCGCTCGTCGACAAGGCGCTGGCCGATGACACCGTCAAGGGGATCATCATCACCTCCGGCAAGGACAGCTTTGCGGGTGGCATGGACCTCAACGTCATCGCCAAGATGCGCGACGACGCCGGCGACGACCCGGCCCGTGGCCTCTTCGAGGGCGTGATGGCCATGCACGCCATCCTGCGCAAGATCGAGCGCGCCGGGATGGACCCCAAGACCAACAAGGGCGGCAAACCCGTCGCCGCCGCCCTGCCCGGCACCGCGCTCGGCATCGGGCTGGAGATCCCGCTCGCCTGTCACCGGATTTTCGCCGCGGACAACCCCAAGGCCAAGATCGGCCTGCCCGAAATCATGGTCGGCATCTTCCCCGGCGCGGGCGGCACCATGCGGGTGTCGCGCAAGCTGGGCGCGATGCAGGCTGCGCCCATCCTGCTCGAAGGCAAGCTTTTCGAGCCGAAAAAGGCCAAGATGGCCGGCATCGTGGACGAAGTGGTGCCCGCGGAGGAGCTGCTCGACGCCGCCAAGGCCTGGGTGCTCTCCGCCAAGGACGCCGACATCGTCAAGCCCTGGGACCTCAAGGGCTACAAGTTCCCCGGCGGCGCGCCCTACCACCCGGCGGGCTTCATGACCTTCGTCGGCGCCAGCGCCATGATCCATTCCAAGACCATGGGCGTCTACCCGGCGGCCAAGGCGCTGCTGAGTGCGGTCTACGAAGGGGCCATGGTTCCCTTCGACACCGCGCTCAAGATCGAGGCGCGCTGGTTCACCAACGTGCTGATGAACCCGTCGTCCAGCGCCATGATCCGCTCGCTCTTCATCAACAAGGAGGCGCTGGAAAAAGGCGCCGTCCGTCCCGACGTGCCCGACCAGAAGGTGAAGAAGGTCGGCATCCTCGGCGCGGGGATGATGGGCGCGGGCATCGCCTATGTCTCGGCCAATGCCGGGATTGAAGTGGTGCTGATCGACGCCGCCCAAGAGTCCGCGGATCGCGGGAAGGCCCATGCCGCGGGCATCCTCGACAAGGGCATCGCGCGCAAGAAGGTCACGCCCGAGAAGAAGGAGCAGGTGCTCGCCCGCATCACCGCCACCACGGACTATGCCGCCCTCGAAGGGTGCGACCTGGTGGTCGAGGCGGTGTTCGAAGATCCGGGCGTCAAGGCCGAGGTGACCGCAAAGGCCGAAGCCGTGATCCCCGGCGATGCGATCTTCGCCACCAACACCTCCACCCTGCCGATCTCGGAGCTGGCCAAGGCCAGCGCCCGGCCCGAGCAGTTCATCGGCATCCATTTCTTTTCGCCCGTGGACAAGATGCTGCTGGTGGAGATCATCAAGGGGAGACAGACCGGCGATGTGGCCGTGGCCAAGGCGCTCGACTTCGTGCGCCAGATCCGCAAGACCCCCATCGTGGTCAACGACGCGCGGTTCTTCTACGCCAACCGCTGCATCATCCCCTACATCAACGAGGGGATCCGCATGGTCGCCGAGGGCGTCAATCCGGCCCTGGTCGAGAACGCCGCGAAACTGGTGGGCATGCCGCTGGGGCCGCTGCAACTGGTGGACGAGACCTCCATCGACCTGGGCGTGAAGATCGCCAAGGCCACCCGCGCGGCCATGGGCGACGCCTACCCGGACGGGGCCGTGGACGAAGTGCTGTTCTGGATGGCCGACGAAGGCCGTCTGGGCCGCAAGTCCAATGCGGGCTTCTACACCTATGACGAGGCGGGCAAGCGCGGTCTGCTCTGGGAAGGGCTGGCCGACCGCTACCCGGCGGCCAAGGAACAGCCCGAGCTGACCGCCGTGCAGCACCGCCTGCTCATGGCCCAGGTGCTGGAGGCCGTGCGCGCCCTGGAGGACGGCGTGCTCATGGACATCCGCGAGGGCGACGTGGGCGCCATCCTCGGCTGGGGCTTCGCGCCGTGGTCCGGTGGCCCGCTCAGCTGGCTCGACATGATCGGCGCCGCCCGCGCGGTGGAGATCTGCGATGCGCTGACCGACACCCACGGCGCCCGCTTCACCACGCCCGCGCTCCTGCGCGAAATGGCCGAGAAGGGCGAGACCTTCTATGGCCGCTTCGGGGCGGAGACCCGCAAAGCCGCCTGACCCGGCACCCGTCGCGCCGCGCAACAGGCTCCGCCCCGGCGGGGCCTGTTGCCGTTTCAGGCCGCCACTTTCCGCCCGCGCAGGATGATCGCGCAGCCCGCCACGAGGATGCAGCCGATCCCGAGGATCGCGACCGGCCCCGGCACCTCCGACCACAGCAAATATCCCCAAACCCCGGCAAAGGGCAAAAAACTGTACTCGAAGACCGACACATAGGACGGATCCGCGATCTGGTAGGCCCGCACGAGACATCCCACCGCCACCAGCGACAGGATCGCCTGCATCAGGCACAGCCACAGGAACCGCGGCGTCACCTCCTGCCAGCCCGTGCCGAAGAAACTCGCCTCCCCCGGCGCGCCCCCCGCCCCGACCAAGGCCAGCACCGCCAACCCCAGGCTCCCATAGACCGCCATCACCAGGAAAAACCCGAACACGAGGCAGGCCGGGCTCTCGCCCATGCAGAGCCGCCGCGTGGTCAGCGCCCCGGCCGCATAGAGGGCCCCCGCCAGCACCGGCAACAAGGTCAGCGGCGAGAACGCCGCGCTGCCCGGCTGCAGCACCAGCAGCACACCGGCAAACCCCATGGCCACCGCCGCCGCGCGCCAGACCCCGATCCGCACCCCGAACAGCACGATCGAGATCAGCAGCACGAAGATCGGCGAGGTATAAAGCCCCGCGCCCGCAATCGCGATCGGCACCACCGCCACCGCGCCGAAATACAGCGTCAGCGCCGTCGCCATAAGCACCGAGCGCTGGATCACCGCCCGCCACCTGACCGGCCGCAGCGACCAGCCACGCCAGCGCGCCACACCCCACAGCAGCGGCAATGCCATCGCGCTGCGAACGGCGAGGAATTGCCACAGCCCCGCATCCTCGGCGATCAGCCGCACGAAATTGTCGACAAAGGCGATCAGCGCCATCGCAAGCAACAGCAGACCCGCCGCAGCGGGCACATGATTGGACGACATCTGCATCGGGACCTCTTTCGGCACGGCAAGAGTTGACCGCGGCGGGGTGACGCACTCTATTCGGGCAAGAGGCTGCGAAAATCAAGGGGAGGGCACGCCATGGGCTGGCTGGCAAATGAAACCGGGCTCGACAAATGCGCCGCGAATTATGTGCCGCTGACGCCGCTCAGCCATCTCGCGCGGGCCGCCCGGGTCTATCCGGCGCGCGAGGCCGTGGTCTACGGCGACCGCAGCTTCACCTATGCCGAGTATCACGGCCGCGTCAGCCGCCTCGCCTCGGCGCTGGCGGGCGCCGGGATCGCCCCGGGCGACGTGGTGGCGACGCTCCTGCCCAACACCCCCGCCATGGTCGAGGCGCATTTCGGCGTGCCCGCCTGCGGCGCGGTCCTGAACACGATCAACATCCGGCTCGACGTGGACACGGTCGCCTATATCCTCTCCCACGGTGGCGCCAAGGCGGTGTTGGTGGACAGCCAGTTCCTGCCGCTCGCCGCCGAGGCCTGCGAACGGCTCGACGGGCCCGCGCCGCTCCTGATCGAGGTAGCCGACGACGCCGCAGGGGTCCATGCCCTGGGCGGCTACACGGAATACGAGGATTTCCTCGCGGGCGGCGACCCGGACTTCCCCTGGATCATGCCCCGGGACGAATGGGAAAGCCTGGCCCTCAACTACACGTCCGGCACCACCGGGCGGCCCAAGGGCGTGGTCTACCACCACCGCGGCGCGTATCTGATGACCATGGGCACGGTGATCTCCTGGCGCATGGTGCTCTACCCCCGCTGGCTCGCCATCGTGCCGCTCTTTCACTGCAACGGCTGGAACCACAGCTGGATGATGCCCATGCTCGGCGGCACGGTGGTGTGCTGCCGCGATGTGTCGGCGCAGGCGATCTACACCGCCATCGCCGAGAACGGTGTCACCCATTTCGGCGGCGCGCCCATCGTGCTCAACATGATCGTCAACGCGCCGGAGGCCGCCCGCCGCCCCTTTTCGCACACGGTGGAGGTCTTCACCGCCGGCGCGCCGCCCGCCGCCGCCACCCTTGCCGCGATCGAGGAGCTGGGCTTCAACGTCACGCAAGTCTACGGGCTGACCGAGACCTATGGGCACGTGACCGAATGCGTCTGGAACCCCGATTGGGACACCCTGCCCCAGGCAGAGCGCGCCGCGATCAAGGCCCGCCAGGGCGTGGCCCTGCCCCAGATGGAGCATATCACCGTGATGGACGCTGAGATGCGCCAGGTGCCCATGGACGGGGCCACCACGGGCGAGGTGATGATGCGCGGCAACTCGGTGATGAAGGGCTATTACCGCAACCCCGACGCCACCGCCGAAGCCTTCGCAGGCGGCTATTTCCACTCCGGCGACATCGCTCTGCAACATCCCGACGGCTACATCCAGATCGCCGACCGGGCCAAGGACATCATCATCTCCGGCGGCGAGAACATCTCCTCGGTCGAGGTCGAGGGCGCGCTGATGCACCACCCGGCGGTGCTGCTCTGCGCGGTGGTGGCCAAGCCGGACCCGACCTGGGGCGAGGTGCCCTGCGCCTTCGTCGAACTGAAGGACGGCAAGACAGCCGAGGAGGCCGAGATCATCGCCTTCGCCCGCGAGCGGCTGGCAGGCTTCAAGACCCCCAAGAAGGTCGTCTTCACCGAACTGCCCAAGACCTCCACCGGCAAGATCCAGAAGTTCGAGCTGCGCAACCGCGCCAAGGCCCTGTAACCCGGCCGCCCGCGCACCCTCCGGCGGCGCGGGCGTTAACCTATTCAAGAACTGGAATGTTTCGCATGCGAAACAAATCCCTGTAACCCCCTGACCCGCCCGGATTTCGCAAAAAAATTTGTCGGCAAGATCACCCCGGCCCGGGCCTGCCGCTTTAACCTTTCGGGGCTTTTCCACCCCGCAGATCCCCCGGCCCCCCCTTCATGTGTGCCGAAATACTCCAGGAGGGGTCGCGCAGCGACGGGGGCGAAGCCCCCGCTTCGGGCGACGTGCGCGGCACGGCGCACTACGTGACCCGCCCGACCCGCGCCGCCCGACGCGCACCCTGCGTTTCGCCGCGCACCCCAATCCACCCCGCCCTCTCGGTTTGGATTGAGCGTGCCCCGGCGACAGGCTAGGGTGAGCGCCACAACGAGAAACACAGGCATCCCCGGCAGTGACCGCGCTCAAGGACTATATCCGGCTGGAATCCACGGGTCTGTGGCGCGCCGACGAGGCGGCCCAGCGGCGCGACGTCTATGTTTTCGTGGGCACCGCCTCGCTGGTGATCGCCGACAAGACCGAAGCGCCCCTCTCCCACTGGTCCCTGCCCGCGATCGAGCGGCGCAATCCCGGCGTGCGCCCCGCGCTTTTTGCCCCCGGCCCGGATGAAGACGAGACGCTGGAGATCGAAGACACCGACATGATCGAGGCGATCGAACGGGTTCAGCGCGCGGTCAAACGCGCCGAACCCAGACCCGGACGCCTGCGATTGCTTAGTGCCGCGGGCGCCGCGCTGCTCGTGCTCGCCGCGGGCGCCTTCTGGCTGCCCGACGCGATCAAGGACCACGCCACCTCCGTCGTGCCCGTCGCCCAGCGCGCGGCCATCGGTGCCCAGGCCCTCGGCGCGCTGGAACAGATGACCGGCCCGGCGTGCACCACGCCCGAAGGCCGCCGGGTGCTGGCCCAGCTTACCCGCCGCGTGGCCAGCCCGGATGCGCCGCGCGTCCACGTGGTGCGCAGCGGGGTGGAGACGAGCCTGCTGCTGCCGGGTCCGCTTGTCGTGCTGGGCCGCAGCGTGATCGAAGATCACGAGACCGCCGACGTGGCCGCAGGCGCGCTGCTGTCGGAACTGGCCCGGGCCGAGCTGCACGACCCCCTGCGCGACATGCTCGACGTGATGGGCACGACCACCACCCTGCGCTTCCTGACCACGGGCAAGCTGCCCGACCGCGCGCTGCAGGCCTATGCCCGTCACGCCCTGCGCACCCCGCCCGAGGCCATTCCCGAAGCCGCCCTGCTCGACCGCTTCGCCCGCGCCCGCGTTGCCACCACGCCCTATGCAAGGGCGCTCGATGTCACCGGCGAAACAACGCTCGGCCTGATCGAGGCGGATCCCTACCGCGATGCCGCAAGCCCCGTGGTGCTCGACGACAATGCCTGGGTGGTGCTGCAGGCGCTCTGCGAGGGCTGACTACTTGGTGCCGAACAGACGGTCGCCCGCATCCCCGAGACCGGGCACGATATAGCCCTTCTCGTTGAGGTGACTGTCCACCGCCGCCGTTACGATCGGCACGTCCGGATGCGCCTCCTTCATCCGCTTGACCCCTTCGGGCGCGGCCAGCAGGCACAGAAACCGGATGTCCTTCGCGCCCGCCTTCTTCAGCATGTCGATGGCCGCCGCGGACGAGTTGCCCGTGGCCAGCATCGGATCCACGGCGATCACCATCCGCTCTTCAAGGTTTTCCGGCACCTTGAAGTAATACTCCACCGGCTCCAGCGTCTCTTCGTCCCGGTAGAGCCCGACAAACCCGACCCGCGCCGACGGGATCAGCTGCAAAACCCCGTCCAGCAGCCCGTTGCCCGCCCGCAGGATCGAGATCAGCGCCAGCTTCTTGCCCTCCAGCTTCGGCGCGTCCATCGGCTCCAGCGGGGTCTCGATCCGCGCGGTCCCGAGCGGCAGGTCCCGCGTCACCTCATAGGCCAGCAGCAGCGCGATTTCCTGCAACAGCCGCCGAAACTCCGAGGTGGAGGTTCCCTTGTCGCGCATCAAGGTCAGCTTGTGCTGCACGAGGGGGTGATCGACGATGGTGCAGTGCTCGGTCATGTGAACTCTCCGAATGTGGGGGCCAGCCGGGTGCGCAAAGCCTCCCGGGTCGCGGTGTCGCAAAAGGCGGCGTCGAGGGCGGCATAGGTGATCGCGGCGAAATCCGGAAGCTCCCAGCCGAAGCTTTGCGCGAGGTTTTCGTATTCTCCGCTCATGGTGGTGTGAAAGAACGGCGGATCGTCGGTCGAGACGGTCACCGGCACCCCCGCCTTGCGCAAGCGTTCGATCGGGTGGGCGCGCCAGTTGGGGTAGACCCCCAGCGCGACGTTGGAGCCGGGGCAGACCTCCAGCGTGATGCCGGCCTCGGCCAGCTCCTCCAGCAGCCCGGGGTCTTCGATGGCCTGCACCCCGTGCCCGATCCGGGTCACGCCCAGGTCGCGCACCGCGTCGCGCACGGACCGCGCCCCGCCCCACTCGCCCGCATGGGCGGTCAGCTGCAGCTCCGCCTCGCGCGCCATGTCGAAGGCATAGGCGAAATCCTTGGGCGCACCTTTCATCTCTTCCCCCGCGATGCCGAACCCGGTGATGAACGCCCCCGCGGTTTCCGCCGCGCAACGGGCGGTTTCGCGGGCAGCTTCGGGGCCGAAATGGCGGATGCAGGTGACGATGCCGCGCATCACGATGCCGTCGGCGGCCTCGGCGTCTGCCGCGGCCTCGGTCATCGCGGCGAGGTAGTCGCGCCAGGCATCCAGGTCGCGGCCGCCGCAGAAATCGGGGCTAAGGAAGGCCTCGGTATAGATCACGCCTTCGGCGGCGGACGCCTCCAGCACCGCGCGGGTGAGCCGATAGAAATCCTGGGGCGTCTGCAACACGGTGCAGGCGGCCTCGTAGACCCGCAGGAAATCGACGAAATCGCGGTAGGCATAGGCGCCGCGCGCGTCGAAGATGCCCGACAGGTTCACGGATTTCTCCGCGGCCAGCCCGCGGATGAAGGCGGGTGGCGCAGCGCCCTCCAGATGCAGGTGCAATTCCAGTTTCGGAAGCTCTTTCATGGCAGCATCGCCTTGCCCATATCGAACATTTCAATCCCAAGATGGGCGCCAATCGTCGCCCCGATATCCCCAAATCCAACAATTCCGACTTCATGGACGCCCACGCCGTAGCCGACCACCGGGACGCGTTCGCGTGTGTGTTCGGTGCCGTGCCAGGTGGGGTCGTTGCCGTGATCGGCGGTAAAGATCGCGAGGTCTCCGGGCCGCAGGGTCGCGAGGAAACGGGGCAGTTGCGCGTCGAACCATTCCAGAGCGCGGGCATAGCCCGCCACGTCGCGGCGGTGACCATAGAGGCTGTCGAATTCGACGAAATTCGCAAAGGTGAGGGAGCCCCCCTCGGCCACCTGCCCGGCGGCGATCAGCGCCTCCATCAGCGCGGCATCGGACCCCTTGGCGACCGTGTCGATGCCGCGCCCCGAGAAGATATCCTTGATCTTGCCGATGGCATGGACCCGGCGCCCGGCGGCCTGAACCCGGTCGCACAGGGTCGGCGCCGGGGGCGCGATGGCGAAGTCGCGGCGGTTCTGAGTGCGCACGAAGCCTGTCGCCTCCGAGCCGAGGAAGGGCCGCGCGATCACGCGGCCGACCTTCATCGCGTGCAGGCGCGGCGCGAGGGTTTCGCACACGTCCAGCAAACGGTCGAGCCCGAAGGCCTCTTCATGGGCGGCGATCTGCAGCACACTGTCCACGGAGGTGTAGCAGATCGGCCAGCCGGTGCGCAGATGTTCCGCCCCGAAACGCTCGATCACCTCGGTGCCCGAGGCATGGGTGTTGCACAGCGTGCCCTCGGTGCCCGCGGCCCGCGCCATCTCGGCCAGCAGGTCGGGCGGGAAGGCCGGGTCGGTGTCGGGGAAGGTCGTCCATTCCCAGGGGACGGGAACGCCCGCAAGCTCCCAGTGCCCGGTGGGGGTGTCCTTGCCGCGCGACACCTCGGTCGCCGCCCCCCAGAGCCCGGTGGGCGTTGCCGCCAGCCCCGGCGTCTCGGCGCCGGAGGCCAGCCGGATCGCCGCGCCCAGCCCCAGCCCGTCGAGCACCGGCATGCGCAGGGGGCCGCTGCGCCCCGCGTCGGCCCGACCGGCGGCACAGGCCTGGGCGATATGGGCCAGCGTGTTGGCGCCTTCATCGCCGAAATCCGCGGCATCGGGGGCACCGCCGCAGCCGACGCTGTCCATCACGATCAGGAAAGCACGGGTCATGGGCGGACCTCTCCGAGGACAAGCGGCGTCGCGTCGAAACTCGTGCCGAGGGTAAAGGCCGCCTGAACCTCGACCACGGCGCGGTCGGCGGCCTCTTCGCGGGCGGCATGGACCCGGGCGATGGGCTCGCCCCGGACGACGGAGGTGCCGAGCGGGGCGATATCCGACAGGCCCACCGCCGGGTCGACCGGGTCGGTTTCCACCTGCCGCCCGCCGCCCAGGGACACCACCGCCCAGCCCAGCGCCTTGGCATCGCAGGCGGTCAGCACGCCCGCCGCGGGCGCAGGCACTTCGCGCACCACCGGCGCTTCGGGCAACCCGGCAAGGCCCGTGGCCACCACGTTGCGCGGCCCGCCGAGGGCAGCGACCATGCGGGCGAAAACCTCCGCCGCGCGGCCATCGCGCAGAGTGGCGTCGATCCGTGCCGCCCCGTCCGCGGGGTCGTCCGCCAGCCCGCCCAGGGCCAGCAGCGCCCCGCCCAGGGACACGGTCGCCGCGCGCAGGCGCGGGCTCGTCGCGTCGCCCCGCAGGATACGCAGCACCTCCGCCACCTCCAGCGCATTGCCCGCGGCACTGGCGAGGCTCTCATCCATATCCGTCAGCAGCGCCCAGGTGGGACAGCCCGCGCCATTGGCCGTGCGCACCAGCGCCTGCGCCAGATCCCGGGCCGCCGCGGGGTCGGTCAGAAACGCGCCCGAGCCGCATTTGACATCCAGCACCAGCCCGCCCAGCCCCGCCGCGAGCTTCTTGGACAGGATCGAGGCGGTGATCAGGTCGATGCTTTCGACCGTGGCGGTGACGTCGCGGATGGCATAGAGCCGCCGGTCCGCGGGCGCGATCTGGCCCGTGGCCCCGACGATGGCGCAGCCGGTCTCGGCCACCACCGCCCTCAGCGCATCCTCGGAAATGTCGGTGCGGTAGCCCTCCAGCGCCTCGAGTTTGTCGAGCGTGCCGCCCGTATGACCCAGCCCCCGGCCCGAGATCATCGGCACGTAAGCCCCGCAGGCCGCCAGCGCCGGGGCCAGCAGGAGCGACACCGTATCCCCAATCCCGCCCGTGGAATGCTTGTCGAGCACCGGCCCGGGCAGGTCCCAAGCCAGCACATCGCCACTGTCGCGCATGGCTTGCGTCAGCGCCACGCGCCCCGCATCGCCCAAGCCCCGCAACAGGACCGCCATGGCGAAGGCCCCGGCCTGGGCATCGCTGACCGTGCCGGAGGCGAGGCCCCGGGCGAAGGCGCGCAGGTCCTCCGCCACCACCGGCGCGCCGTCCCGCACCGCCGCGATCACCGTCCGCGCGGTCACGGGGCGGCCATGTGGCTCTGATCGAAGGCGCCGGGCAGTAGCTCCGACAGGGTCATGCTGGCCCGCGCGCCGCCGGTGGTGCCAAGGGTCACGACCGTCTCCGGCGCGCCGAACTCGCGCAGCTTCTGGCGGCAGCCGCCGCAGGGGGGCACGGGGCTGGGGCTGTCGGCGATCACCGCGACCTCGGTCAGAACGGTCTCGCCCGCCGCGACCATGGCCGCGATCGCGCCCGCCTCGGCGCAGGTGCCCTCGGGATAGGCCACGTTTTCCACGTTGCACCCGGTATAGACCGCCCCCGATGCGGCCCGGATCGCGGCCCCCACCTTGAACTCGGAATAGGGCGCGTAGGCGTTTTCGCGAACCGCGCGCGCGGCCTCCATCAGCTCCATCTCAGCACCTCCTGCATGGGCGCACAGTGCTTTGGCCCACCGGGGTTTGCAAGACCGCCCGTGCCCAAACCCGGCCCGTGCCGCCTGGCTGCGGTCATCGGCGCGGATTCCGTGTTCACAGGGGAGGCGAGATGGTTTAAGGCTAAACTAGTTTCAATTCGGGGAGGGGACCCTTGTCTGCCAGCAAAGATGACAGCGCCCGTCAGGCCGCGCTTTATTACCACTCGCACCCGCGGCCCGGCAAGCTGGAGGTGCGCGCGACCAAGCCGCTGGCCAACCAGCTCGATCTGGCGCGCGCCTATTCCCCCGGCGTGGCCGAGGCCTGCCTGGAGATCAAGGCCGATCCGACCGCCGCCGCACTCTATACCGGGCGCGGCAACCTGGTGGGCGTGGTCACCAATGGCACCGCCGTTCTGGGGCTGGGCAATATCGGCAGTCTCGCCTCCAAGCCGGTGATGGAGGGCAAGGCGGTCCTGTTCAAGAAATTCGCCAATATCGACTGTTTCGACATCGAGCTGAACGAGAAAGACCCCGAAAAGCTGGCGGAGCTGGTCTGCGCGTTGGAGCCCACCTTCGGGGCGATCAACCTCGAAGACATCAAGGCGCCGGACTGTTTCATCGTGGAAAAGATCTGCCGGGAGCGGATGAACATCCCCGTCTTCCACGACGACCAGCACGGCACCGCCATCGTGGTGGGGGCTGCGGCGACCAACGCCCTGCGCGTGACGGGCCGTACCTTCGAGGATCTCAAGATCGTCTCCACCGGGGGCGGGGCGGCGGGCATCGCCTGCCTCAACATGCTGCTGAAACTCGGGGTGAAACGCGAGAACGTCACTCTGTGCGACGTGGCGGGCGTGGTCTACAAGGGCCGCACCGAAGAGATGACGCCCCAGAAGGAAGCCTATGCCCAGGACACCGACGCGCGCACCATCGCGGATGTGATCGCAGGGGCGGACATGTTCCTCGGCCTCTCGGCCCCCGGGGTGCTCACCCCCGAGATGGTCAATCAGATGGCTGATCAGCCGATCATCTTCGCACTGGCCAACCCCACGCCCGAGATCATGCCCGAACTGGTCCGCGAGGTCGCCCCGGACGCGATCATCGCCACGGGGCGCACGGATTATCCCAACCAGGTCAACAACGTGCTGTGTTTCCCGTTCATCTTCCGCGGCGCGCTCGATGTCGGCGCGACGGAGATCAACGACGCCATGCAGATCGGTTGCATCGAGGGGATCGCGGCGCTCGCCCGCGCCACCACCAGCGCCGAGGCAGCCGCCGCCTATCGCGGCGAGCAGATGACATTCGGGCGCGACTACCTGATCCCGAAACCCTTCGATCCGCGCCTGATGGGCGTGGTGGCCACCGCCGTGGCCCGCGCCGCCATCGAGTCCGGCGTGGCCGAGCGGCCGATCGAGGATCTCGACGCCTACAAGGCCAAGCTGGACGGGTCGGTCTTCAAGTCGGCCATGATCATGCGCCCGGTCTTCGAGGCCGCCGCCCAGGCCGAGCGCAGCATCGTCTTCGCCGAGGGCGAGGACGAGCGGGTGCTGCGCGCCGCCAACTCGATGATCGAACAGACCACCGACAAGCCCATCCTGATCGGGCGGCCCGAGGTGGTCATCGCCCGCTGCGAGCGCGCGGGCCTGCCGATCCGGCCCGGCAAGGATTTCGAGCTGGTCAACCCCCAGGACGACCCGCGCTATCGCGACTACTGGGAAACCTACCACGCGATCATGGAACGCAAGGGCGTCACCCCGGACATTGCCAAGGCGATCCTGCGCACCAATTCCACCGCCATCGGCGCGATCATGGTCCATCGCGGCGATGCCGACAGCCTGATCTGCGGCACGTTCGGGCAATACCTGTGGCATCTGAACTATGTCTGCGAGACCCTGGGACAGGACGGGCTGCATCCGGTCGGCGCGCTCAGCCTGATGATCCTGGAGGACGGGCCGCTCTTCATCGCCGACACCCATGTCCACGCCACCCCCACCCCGCAGCAGATCGCCGAGACCGTCTGCGGGGCGGCGCGCCATGTGCGCCGCTTCGGGCTGGAGCCGAACATCGCGCTCTGCTCGCATTCGCAGTTCGGCAACCTGGACATCGATTCCGGGCGGCGGATGCGCGCGGCGCTGGCGCTTCTGGACGGGATGAACCTGGATTTCGCCTATGAGGGTGAGATGCACACCGACAGCGCGCTCGACCCCGAACTGCGCGCCCGCATCTTCCCCCATTCGCGGATGGAAGGGGTGGCCAATGTGCTGGTCTTCGCCAATTCCGACGCGGCCTCTGGGGTGCGCAACATTCTCAAGATGAAGGCCAACGGGCTGGAGGTCGGGCCGATCCTGATGGGGCTGGGCAACCGCGCCCATGTGGTCACGCCGTCGATCACCGCGCGCGGATTGCTCAACATGTCGGCCATCGCGGGCACCCCGGTGGCGGTCTACGGCTGAGCGGCGGCGTCGCAACGATCGGCATCGCGGATAGAGCGCGGCGAAATTTATAAACCGGGTTTCGGATGGGGGTTTGCATGTCGCATCCGGCGCCCGGGCGTTAGCACAATCAGTCGCAGGCGCCCCCCTTGCCCAAGCCCTCGAGTGCCTTGAAAATAAGCGCACTTCAGGAGGACGCCGATGACCTATTCTCAGACCTATGCTGCGTGGAAAAACGACCCCGAGGGGTTCTGGATGGAGGCCGCGCAGGCCATTGATTGGGTCACACCGCCCGGCGCGGCGCTGAACTCCGACAACGCCCCGCTTTACGAGTGGTTCACCGATGCCGAGGTCAACACCTGCTTCAACGCGGTGGACCGGCATGTGCAGGCCGGGAATGGCGACCGGGTGGCGATCATCCATGACAGCCCCGTCACCCACACCAAGCAGGAAATCACCTATGCCGAGTTGCAGGAGCGCGTATCGCTTCTGGCCGGGGCGCTGCGCGCCAAGGGGATCGAGAAAGGTGACCGGGTCCTGATCTACATGCCGATGGTGCCCCAGGCGCTGGAGGCGATGCTGGCTTGCGCGCGGCTCGGCGCGATCCACTCGGTGGTGTTCGGCGGGTTTGCCGCCAACGAGCTTGCGGTGCGGATCGACGATGCCACGCCCAAGGCGATCATCGCCGCCTCCTGCGGGATCGAGCCCGGGCGCGTGGTCCATTACAAGCCCCTGCTCGACGGCGCGATTGACCTGGCGACCCACAAGCCCGACTTCTGCCTGATCTTCCAACGCGAGCAGGAGGTCGCCCACCTGGAGCCGGGCCGCGATTTCGACTGGCACGAGGCGCAATACGGCGTGGATCCTGCCGAATGTGTGCCGGTGGCGGGCAACCACCCGGCCTATATCCTCTATACTTCGGGCACCACCGGGCAGCCCAAGGGCGTGCTGCGCCCGACCGCGGGGCATCTCGTGGCGCTCAACTGGACGATGAAGAATATCTACAACGTGAACCCGGGCGATGTATTCTGGGCGGCCTCGGACGTGGGCTGGGTCGTGGGGCATTCCTATATCTGCTACGCGCCGCTGATCCACGGCAACACCACCATCGTGTTCGAGGGCAAGCCCGTAGGCACGCCTGATGCGGGCACCTTCTGGCGCGTGATTTCCGAGCACAAGGTGAAGTCCTTTTTCACCGCCCCCACCGCCCTGCGCGCGGTCAAGCGCGAGGATCCCAACGGGGAGTTCATCGGAAAATACGACCTGTCCCATCTGAAAACCGTCTATCTGGCCGGCGAACGGGCGGATCCGGATACGATCCAGTGGACCATGGACAAGCTCGGCGTGCCGGTGATCGACCACTGGTGGCAGACCGAAACCGGCTGGGCCATTGCCGCCAACCCGATGGGCATCGAACACCTGCCGGTCAAGATCGGCAGCCCCTCGGTCGCCATGCCCGGCTACGACGTGCAGGTGCTGGACGAGGGCGGCCACCCGGTCGCCCCCGGCACCCTCGGTGCCATCGCGGTCAAGCTGCCGCTTGCCCCCGGCACCCTGCCGAACCTGTGGCAGGCCGAGGAACGCTTCGTCAAAAGCTATCTGACCACCTTCCCGGGCTATTACGAGACCGGGGATGCGGGGTACATCGACGAGGACGGCTATCTGTACATCATGGCGCGCACGGATGACGTGATCAACGTCGCCGGACACCGGCTGTCCACCGGCGCGATGGAAGAAGTTCTGGCCAGCCATCCGGACGTGGCGGAATGCGCGGTGATCGGCGTGTCGGACACCCTGAAGGGGCAGATGCCGCTGGGCTTTCTGTGCCTGAGCGCGGGCGTGAACCGACCCCATGACGAGATCGCCAAGGAATGCGTCAAGCTCGTGCGCGAGAAGATCGGCCCCGTGGCGGCCTTCAAGCTCGCCTGCGTGGTCGACCGGCTGCCCAAGACCCGGTCGGGCAAGATCCTGCGCGGCACCATGGTCAACATCGCCGACGGCACCCCGTGGAAGATGCCCGCAACCATCGATGACCCGGCGATCCTCGACGAAATCACCGAAGCCCTGGGCAAACTCGGCTATCCGGCCAGCTGACGTTCCGGCAGGTTTCCGAGCACACGGTCTTTTTTGTTTTGTAAATCCGGGTAAGTCGCATAGGTTTGATTTACAACCATGCGCTGAACCGACCGCAGCGTGCACCGAACCTGAACTCAGGGATGAGTAGGCTACGTGACGTCACCTGACACTGCTCTGCAGCGTTCCGATGAGCCGGCGAACGCCGAAACATCGGACCAGATATCCTTGTTGTCCCACGATATTCGCGGGGCGATGTCGGATGTCATCGGGGGGTTGCGGCTGGTTGACATGGGCGTGCTGGAGCCGGACACCCGCGCGCAACTGGAGCGGGTGCGCTCCTCCGGCGAGGTGCTCGCGCGGCTGGTCGAAGAGATCCTGTCCTGGGCCAACGAGGGCGAGGATGCCCCGCGCAGGCCGGGACAGAGGCTCAATCTGGGCCGGTTCCTGCAGGATCTCGACAGCCGCTGGACCGGGCGCGCGGTGGCCTCGGGCCTGCGGTTCCGGATGACGATTGCCGACACGGTACCCTCGGTGGTCGGGCTGGACCGGGTCGCGCTGGAGCGTATTCTCGGCAACCTGATCAGCAATGCGCTGAAATATACCGACCGGGGCGAGGTGCAGCTGGACATCAGCCTGTTGCCGAGCCGGGACCTGCAATTCAGGGTGCTCGACCAGGGGCCCGGTTTTTCCGACGCGGCCCTCGCGCTGTTGTTCGAGATGCGCGGGCGGCCCGATAACGCCCCGAAACCCGGCACCGGGCTGGGCCTGCATATCGCCAAGGAATTGTCCGATGACATGGGAGGACGGCTGATGGTGGCGAACCGGGCTGGCGGCGGGGCACTGGTGTCCCTGAGCATCCCCGATGGGGTCTGGACCACGCCGGACACCGCGCCTGCCCAGAGCCGGTCCCATGACCTGAGCGGCAAGCATATCCTGGTGGCCGAAGACAATGAGACCAACCAGATCCTGACGACGCAGATGCTGGAGGCGCTGGGGGCGACCTCGGAGATCGCGGTCGACGGGGTGGCCGCCCTCGACGCGCTGGACCAGCGCAACTTCGACCTGGCGCTGATCGACATCGAAATGCCCCGGCTCAACGGGATCGAGGTGATCCGCACCATTCGCACCCGGAACGATGCCAAGGCAAAGATGCCGTTGATCGCGCTGACGGCCTATGTCCTGCGCTCGAACCGCGAAGCGATCTACCAGGCCGGGTCCGACGCGATCATCGCCAAGCCGATCATGTCGCTGGAAAGCTTCGCCGAGACGCTGGCCCAGCATCTCGGGGCGCCGACGACCTCAGACGAGTTGGAGGCCAGCAACGTGGTCTCGATGCCGGACCGGAGCCGGTTCGACCGGCTGCTGGAGATCGCCGGCACCGACGGCGCACGCGAGTTGCTGAGCCGGTTGACCGCGGACCTCGAACGGGTGCGCGACAATCTCTGCCTGGCGATCCCGCGGCTCGACCAGTCGATGCTGCGGGCCGAGACCCATGTGCTGATATCGCTGGCGGGCGCCGTGGGGGCGGACCGCTTGCATACACTGGCCTCGACGCTGAACGCGGCGGCCCACCGCATGGACGAATGCGAAATCGTGACGCTGGGGAGCGAGGCGAAATCGCGCATTGATGACCTGTTGCGGGTGATCGAACGCGAAGCCGCTGAAAGGATCCCGACCGTATGAGTGCGCCGCCTATCCTGCTGATCGAAGACACGCCGTCGCTTCAGCTTGTCTATGACGCGATTATCCGGGGGGCCGGGCATGCCGTGATTTGCGCTGACACGGCCGATGCCGGGCTGACCGGGTTCAAGACCCACAAGCCCCGTGTCGTCGTGCTCGACCTGATGCTGCCGGACCGGGACGGGCTGGAGCTGATGCGCGAATGCCTCGCACTCAATCCCGACGCGCGTTTCGTGGTGATCACGGCCAATGGCTCGATCAACCGCGCGGTGGAGGCGATGCGCGGCGGGGCCTATGAATTCCTGGTCAAACCCTTCGACGAGGGCCGTTTCCTCGCCGCGATCGACAACGCCCTGCGCGACCATGTCCGCCCGCCCGAGGAAACGCCCGAGGTCCTGAACGACTTCCGCGGCTTCATCGGCAGTTCGGACACGATGCAGGACGTCTATCGCCGCATCCAGTCGGTCAGCCGGTCCATGGCCACGGTGTTCATCACCGGCGAGAGCGGCACCGGCAAGGAGGTCTGCGCGCAGGCGGTCCATGACAGCTCGACCCGGGCGGGCAAGCCCTTCGTGCCGCTCAATTGCGGGGCGATCCCGTCGGATTTGCTGGAATCCGAGGTGTTCGGCCATTTGCGCGGGTCCTTCACCGGTGCCATCGCCGACAAGATCGGCGCGGCGGCGGCGGCGGATGGCGGCACACTGTTTCTCGACGAGATCTGCGAGATGGACCTGAACCTGCAGACCAAGCTGCTGCGGTTCCTGCAGACCTCGACGATCCAGCCCGTGGGCGCGACAAGGGCGCGCAAGATCAACGTGCGGATCATCTGCGCCACAAACCGCAACCCGCTGGAAGAGGTCCGCAGGGGCCGGTTCCGCGAGGATCTGTATTACCGCCTGCAAGTGGTGCCCATCCACTTGCCCCCCTTGCGCGAACGGGGCGAGGATGTGATCGCCATCGCCCGCGACGCGGTCCGCAAGTTCGCCGCGGAGGAAGGGCGCCGGTTCACCGGGCTCGCCCCGGAGGTCGAGGCCCTGTTCCGCACCCTGCCCTGGCCCGGCAATGTGCGCCAGGTGATCAACGTGATGCGCAATGTCGTGGTGCTGAATGACGGCCCGCTGGTGACCCAGACCATGCTGCCGCTGGAGATCCTGCACCACCACGAGGCGATGACCAACAATGCCGGGCCGGTCGGCCTGCCGCCCGAGAAGCCGGTCGTGTCGCTCGATGGGTTGATGGGCCGGACCATGGCCGAGATCGAGCGCATGGTGATCGAAGAGACCATCGCGCGCCATGGCGGGTCCGTGCCCAAGGCCGCGCGGGTGCTCGACCTGTCGCCCTCGACGATCTATCGCAAGCGCGAGGCCTGGATGAAGGACGCCGCCGAGTAGCGGGTCAGACGAACTGCTCGCGGATCAGCCGCTCCTCCAACCCGTGGCCCGGGTCGAACAGGATACGGTGGCGGACGCTGGGCTCGGAGCGGATCTCGACCGACACAACCTCGTGGTTCGACCGGCTGTCCGCATCGGCCATCACCGGGCGCTTGGACGGCTCCAGCACGTCGAACCGCACCATCGCCGTCTTGGGCAGAAGCGCGCCGCGCCAGCGCCGGGGCCGGAACGCCGACATCGCCGTCAGCGCCAGCACGTCGGACCCGATGGGCAGGATCGGCCCGTGGGCGGAGTAGTTGTAGGCGGTCGAGCCCGCGGGCGTGGCCACCAGCGCCCCGTCGCAGACCAGCTCGTCCATCCGCACCCGCCCGTCCACCGAGATCCGCAGCTTGGCCGCCTGGGATCCTGCGCGCAGCAGCGCCACCTCGTTGATCGCCAACGCCTCGACCACGGTGCCGTCACGCCCGATGGCCTTCATATGCAGCGGGTTGATGACCTCTTCCTCGGCCGCGGCCAGCCGTTCGGGCAAGGCGGCCTCGGAATACTCGTTCATCATGAACCCGACGCTGCCGCAGTTCATCCCGTAGACCGGCGCGCGCAGCGACTCCGTCGCGTGCAGGGTCTGGAGCATGAACCCGTCGCCGCCCAGCGCCACGATCACGTCGGCCTCCTCGGGGGGGACATGGCCATGCACCGCCGAGAGCGCCGCGCGGGCTTGCTGTGCAACATCCGCGGGGCTGGCAAGAAACGCAATCTTTTCGCGGATTTGCATCAGCGGGGGCCTTTCGTTTCCGAAAGTGTTCGCCCGCGCGTGTCGGAAACACAAGAGGCATATCCGCGCCGAACGCACGGGATCGGCGGGTCGAAACCCGCGCTTCGCCCTTCCTCCGCGCGGCGGATTGCTCTACATCAGCGCCAGAAAGGCGCGCGCCTGTCCCCCAGAAACCGACCAGAATCGGAGTCGTCCAGATGAATGCACCGCACCGCGACAATGGCTTCTTCACCGAAAGCCTCGCCACACGGGATGCCGAACTCTTCGGCGCCATCACCAAGGAGCTGGGCCGTCAGCGCGACGAGATCGAGCTGATCGCCTCGGAGAACATCGTCTCGGCCGCGGTGATGGAGGCGCAGGGCTCGGTCCTGACCAACAAATACGCCGAAGGCTACCCGGGGCGGCGATATTACGGCGGCTGCCAATATGTCGACATCGCCGAAGAGCTGGCGATCGACCGCGCCAGGCAGCTCTTCGGCTGCGCCTTCGCCAATGTGCAGCCCAATTCCGGTAGCCAAGCCAACCAGGGCGTGTTCACCGCCCTGCTGCAGCCGGGCGACACGATCCTGGGCATGAGCCTCGATGCGGGCGGGCACCTGACCCACGGGGCCAAGCCGAACCAGTCCGGCAAGTGGTTCAACGCGGTCCAGTACGGGGTGCGCCAGGATACGCTGGACGTGGATTACGACCAGATCGCCGCACTGGCGGCCGAGCACAAGCCGAAGATGATCATCGCCGGCGGCTCGGCCATCCCGCGGATCATCAACTTCGCCCGCATCCGCGAGATCGCCGACAGTGTCGGCGCCTGGGTGCTGGTGGACATGGCCCATTTCGCGGGGCTGGTGGCGGCGGGGCATTACCCCTCGCCCTTCCCGCACGCCCATGTGGCCACCACCACGACCCACAAGACCCTGCGCGGCCCGCGCGGCGGCATGATCCTGACCGATGACGAGGCGCTGGCGAAGAAGTTCAACTCCGCCATCTTCCCGGGCATCCAGGGCGGGCCGCTGATGCATGTGATCGCGGGCAAGGCCGTGGCCTTCGGCGAGGCGCTGCGCCCGGAATTCAAGACCTACCAGGCCCAGGTGATCGAGAACGCTCAGGCGCTGGCCGACCAGCTGATGCAGGGGGGGCTCGACATCGTCACCGGCGGGACCGACACCCATGTCCTGCTCGTGGACCTGCGGCCCAAGGGCGTGAAGGGCAACGCCACGGAAAAGGCGCTCGGGCGCGCCCATATCACCTGCAACAAGAACGGCATCCCGTTCGACACCGAAAAGCCGATGATCACCTCCGGTATCCGGCTCGGCTCCCCGGCGGGGACGACGCGCGGCTTCGGTACGCCGGAGTTCCGCCAGATCGCGGACTGGATCGTGCGGGTGGTGGACGGGCTGGCCGCAAACGGCGAGGACGGCAATGCCGAGGTCGAGGCGGAGGTGCGCGCCGAGGTGCTGGAGCTGTGCGGGCGCTTCCCGATCTATCCCAACCTCTGAGGGCCCGGCGCGGTCAGATCAGGCCGCGCCAGAACAGAAGCCAGACAAGCCCGGCGGTGAGCAGCGCGAGGTTCACCGCCATCCCGGCCACGAGGCCGAGCCAGAACCGCTCCCGCCCCCGTTTCGGATCCACCTTGGAGAGCGCCTTGCGCGTGCGCCGGTGCAGATCGCGCGTCTGCGCCAGGTCGATCCGGTGGCGCAGGGCGGGATGGTCGAGCCAGGCCTCGGACGCGGCGCTCCGGGACAGCTCGGCCAGAAGCCCCAGGGGCAGTTTCCCGCGCGCGCCGCGGACCGCCTCGGGCAGGCGCGCCGCCTTGACGTTCAGCCGCCGCGCGATGTCCGCCGCCAGACGGGCGTTGGCAGCGGGCAGATCGGACAGGGACACAAGGCGCGGGCCGGGCATGGGTGCAACGCTATCTGCGGCATCCCGGCGCTTCAAGCGGGCGGGCGGGCGCGCTAGCACGGGGCGGGAAAGGAGACCGCGATGCTCAACACCGTGATCCATGGCGCGGCCACGGAGGCGCCGCCCCTTCTGATCGTGCATGGGCTCTTCGGCTCGGCGAAGAACTGGGGCGCGATCGCCAAGCGGATGGCGCAGCACCGGCAGGTGCTGGCGGTGGATCTGCGCAATCACGGCGACAGCCCCCATACGCAGAGCCACAGCTACCCCGACCTCGCCGCCGATCTGGCCGAGGTGATCGCGGCCCATGGCGGGCGCGCGGATGTGCTGGGCCATTCCATGGGCGGCAAGGCGGCGATGGTGCTGGCGCTCAGCCAGCCCGAGATGGTCGCGCGCCTGCTGGTCGCGGATATCGCGCCGGTGACCTATGACCGGACGCAAGTTGGGCTGATCGACGCGATGGAGCGGGTGGACCTGTCGGCGGTGACGAAGCGCTCGGACGCGGATGCCGCACTGGCGGCCGACGTGCCCGATGCGCCGACGCGCGCCTTCCTGACGCAATCGCTGGACCTGCGGGCCGAGGGCGGGCCGCGCTGGCGGCTGAACCTCGCCACCCTGCGCCGCGACATGCCGCGGATCATGGGGTTTCCCGAGATCGACGGGCGTTATACCGGGCCGACCCTGTTCCTGCGCGGGAGCGCGTCGGACTATGTCCTGCCCGCCCATGGGGCGGAGATCGACCGGCTGTTCCCCGGGGCCGACCGGGACGCGATTCCGGGCGTGGGCCATTGGCTCCATGCGGAGGCGCCGGGGCCGTTCATCGCGCGGCTGACGGACTTCCTCGACGCCTGAGCCGGGTGCCCGGCGCAGGATGGTTGCAGCAAGGGAGATGAGACATGCCAGGCGCGGCGGCATCGGACACGCGTGCCCCGAAGGGCACCCCCATCACTCCCGTTCCGGCGCGGCACCGCGCTTGAGACCCGAGGTCTCGCGGCATGCCTCGCCCGCAGCCTAGGCCTGTGATTGCCGGGGCGCCTTGACGTGCCGCAAGCCAAGGGGGATGATAGCGCTCTCAATTCGGACAAATCGTCTCAGCGGTCAGCAGGACAAGGTCGCCGCGCAAAGTGCTGCCGAGCACGTCGCAGGACAGCCCCGCCTGCACCGCGCGGACGAAAGCGGCCTGGAAATGGGTGCGCGAGACGGGTTTGCCGCGATTGACGCGCACGCCGCGCACGACCTGGCCGTTGAAATAGAGATCGAAGGTATAGCCGTCCATGGCCACCCGCTGGGGCGGAGGAGACTGGAAGGTGATCCCCGGTGCAAAGCAGCCGGAGAGCATCCCGAACATCAGAAGGGCCGCGATGCGCATGGCCCCAGCGTCGCCCCGGCAGGGTTAACGCCCGGTTAAGCGTAAGCGCCGCTGCGCAGGGCGAACCAGCTGGCCGGCAGGGCCGCCAGAACGCCGGAAATCACCGCGAGCGCCACGGCGGGCGCGGCGGTTTCCCCCACGCTCACGGCAAAGAGGCCCGCGGCGAGGCCGAGGGTTGCGGCCATCACGGCGAAAATCACGAAAAAAGCCTGCATCTTCATGGGTCTTCTCCTGTCTTCGGGGGGCCGGACAGCGCCCGGGCCACGGCCCAACTCACGGGCAGTGCGACCACCGCCCCGGCCCCGGCTGACAGCACGAGGCCCATACCGCTGGTCAGTCCGCCGACCAGCCCGATCACCACGCCCACCCCCGCAAGCGTCGGCGCAATCAGGCTGAAAACGGTGAGCGGCAAGCGGTGCATGGCGCGGATATACTGCGGCGCAGCATTGCGCGCCTTGATCCATGTCAGACGGCGCACGGGTTGACGTGGCTCAAGGTGGAGAGCATTGGACTATGCGACAATTTGGTGAAGATTTGGTAAATCGGGGGGAGCCATGATCACGCTGGACGATATCGAGGACCTGACCGACCTGACCCGCGACGAGATCGCGGCGCTGGCCGAGCATGAGCATGTGGGACTGATGACGGCGAGCCTTTTGGGCAATTACCTGATGCACCAGCATCACGGGCCGCAGAAGGTGCAGCAGATGATCTGCGAGGATATCCGGGCGGCGCTGCATGCGGACGATCTGGCCCATGCGCGGGAGTTGTTCGCGACCCTGCGGACGTTCATGGCCGAGCATCCCGAGGCCGCGCGCGGGGTATCCTGAGCCTGCGAACCATGATAGCCTGCCCGTCAAAAGGGGAGGTATATCAATGGGATGGTCTATCCATCATGTGAACCTGCAGGCGCGGGACGTGCGCAAGACGGCCGCGTTCTACACCCAGATCCTGGGCATGACCGAGCGCGACTGGGTGTTTCCCGAAAGCCGCGGCTACCTGCCGGGGGATCCGGACAAGCTGGCGCTGCTGGGCGACGGGCGGGAGGGGCACACGGGGCTGCACCTGATCGCGCCGGACCCGGAATTCGCGAGCAAAAACAACCTTATACACAACCCCAGCGAGGGCGGTCACGTGGCGATCCATGTGGACGACCTGCAGGCGGTGATCGACCGGCTGACGGCGGCGGGGGTGCCGTTTTCGGTCACCGGGGAGTTTGCCATTCCGGGGCTGCGGCATGTCTATGTGACGGATCCGGAGGGGAACCTGATCGAGGTGAACGGGCGGGTCTGACAGCGTCGGATCGCCGTCGGGCCCGCGTCGGACATGTGTCGGGCAAGTGTCGGGCACCTCCGCACGGTGGTGTTGCGCGGCGGCGCAGCAAAAACCGCGCCACTTGCTGCGGCGCGGCGTATTCGGATCGGAAGTTCTAGGACGTCGGGGCGGCGCTGGGAGGGCCCCCGCCCCGACGTCGACTGGGGGCGCGCGTCAGGCTTGGGAGGTGATTGCGCGCGCCACCAGATAGGAAACCGGAATGCCGAGCAGGAAGCCGAGCGCCGCGGTGATGACGACGGGCTGGGTCGTGGTGTACCCGGCGGTGAGGGCGGCGACCATGAAGGTCCCCGCCAGGGTCGTGCCGATCAGGGCGTAGAGAATGAATGCAAGACGGATCATCGGAGACCCCTTCGTATGGCTGTGCTGACTGCCCAACTATAAGAGGTGAGTCTCCGCCGCGTCTTTGATCCCGGTCAAATCGAGGCGGCTCAGACCTCCGGCGCGGAGGGTTTCAGGGCCGCGTCCCGCTCTATCCGCCGGTGATCCCATTCCGGGTCGCGGCGCTTGATCCGGCGCGAGACGAGATAGGCCGAGGGCCAGGCGAGGGCGAAGCCCAGCAGGGCGGAAATCGCGATGCCCCAGGCGGAATAGTAACCGAGGGAGAACAGGGTGATGACCAGCGCGCCGGTGATCAGCGCACCGCTCATGAGGGTGAGGAAGATGCTCAGACGGTCCATGGTTGGCCTCCTTTCCAGATGTCAACGCGGGGACCGGGCAGAAGTTCCGGCCGCTCAGCCCGCCGCGCAGGTGGCGCAGAGCGGGGCGGTGGGCACGGCCTTGAGGCGCGCCTCGGCGATCGGGTCGCCGCATTTGAGGCAGGTGCCGTAGATGCCCTTGGCGATGCGGTCGAGCGCGGCGTCGATGCGGGTCAGCTCCGCCTGCTCGGCGTGACCGAGGGCCTCGAGCACCTCGTCGCCCTGCCGCTCGGAGGCGCGGTCTTCCCAGTCCTTGGGCGGGGTGTCGTCCAGCGCATCCTCGATCCGGGCGAGGTCTCCGACGATCTCGGCCCGGCGGGCGCGCAGGGTGGCTTCGGCGGTCGTGGTGTCCATGTTTGCTCCTCCGTGTTCTGGGAGGAGTGTGGGGGGAAGATGAGTGGGATAGTATGATTTGGGTCAAGATGGGCGGGGGCGCGGTGCCCTACAACGCCGCGAGTTTCGGCACCTCGGCGAGCAGCGCCCACGCTGTCGAGACGCTTCGGGCAGAGAAACAAGACTTGTTTAGGCCGCGCTCTTTCTGTTTATGCCTCGATACTGAGAAGGGGCATGCAAAACGGGCATCTTCGCAGAGATACGTCGGTTGCCTCTGCGCTTAGTTGCACCCCGATGCTTCCTCCAGAAAGACCTAGCCTGCGAAAGCAGCCCTGCTACGGAAAGGTCCTCGTCTAGAGACTCCCAATGCAAGCCAAAGGGCGAAAGTTGAACGTTTTCTCGATCCCGATCAGACGCTTTCTTTAGGCTAGGGAACCAAGTGAGAGGCAAGCCAAAAGCGCGTCCATCCTGCAGATAAACCCACATGAAATCGTCGTCGAACCGGACCTCAGTCGCGGAAATGGTCATGCCACGCCTTCTCTATCACGCTCGCGTTCTCAGTGACCAGAACGGCCAGACGGCGCTGCGTGCGCGCGTCGAAACCGGAACTGCGGGCCACCGACACCGGATGCAGCCAAAACTTCGCTTCGCCGTCGCCCTTCATGACGTGGATGTGGACCGGTTCACGCGGATCGCCTTCGTTTGAATAGAAGAAGAAGCGGAACCCGTCGGCCCGAAAGACAGTCGGCATGGAAGGAAGATAATCGAAGTCGGGGGCGATGTCATTGGGGATGCGATCTGATCAGAGGGCGCGCCCGGACCGAGGGGCGGGAAGCGAAGCGCCCGCCCCGTGGGGGCGGTTCGGGCGCTGCCAAATCGGAGATTTGGCTATTACTACCACTCAAAGGTTACCACCAACCAGCAATCTTCAATTGCTCGCAACTTAGAGAGGTTCATCCAATACTTGCGGCATCTGATCACGAATTTTTTTCGCTAACTGATCAAGGTCATTCCAGGCTTGGTTAGCCAGCTCATTAGCTTTCTTACTCTCCCGTCGCCTCAATTCATACTCATCTTCTTTAACTATATGATATGGCTTGTAACCTGTGCGCATCTTTCCAGCGACGAATTCTGGAACAGTATCATGCGCAACCTTCATGCTGAGCGCGTCAAGGCTCTTCACAACTTTATGCAAATCCTCATTCAGAGCCTTGTTATGGAAGAATAAAGAATCGTCGTCCCAACGGTTGCAAACAGACCGCGCTTCTGAGTAGAGGTCACTATCAACGAAGTTCCACAGGTCTACGTCGCAAAGCAGGTATCTAAGAGACCCTCGGTGCAGCTTCAATATTTCTCGCCCATTGCGAATATCATTCTGGGTAACCGAAGACGATGAGAGCTCCTCACTCTGCTTTATCTCAGCAAGCAGCCAAACAATGAGGCATGTCCCAAAAACAAACCAAGCTTCAGGGTTATCTACAAACGTGAGATCGCTTGGCCAAAGAAGCCAGACAAGGGCTGCCATTGCCGAGAAACCGGCACCTACCCTAGCAAAGGTCTGACTTCGTTTACCCATCCATCTTGAGTGCAGAGATAAATGCTTCCTGTGGAATATCCACTTTCCCGAACTGGCGCATCTTCTTTTTCCCCGCCTTCTGCTTGTCCAGGAGCTTGCGCTTGCGGGTCGCGTCTCCGCCGTAGCATTTCGCGGTCACGTCCTTGCGCAGGGCCGAGAGGGTTTCGCGGGCGATGACCTTGCCGCCGATGGCCGCCTGGATCGGGATCTTGAACATGTGGCGGGGGATCAGGTCCTTGAGTTTCTCGCACATCGCCCGGCCGCGCGCCTCGGCCCGGTCGCGGTGGACCATGGTCGACAGCGCATCCACCGGCTCGTCATTCACCAGGACCTGCATCTTCACCAGGTTGTCCTGGCGGTAGCCGATCATCTGGTAATCGAAGCTGGCATAGCCCTTGGTGACGGATTTCAGCCGGTCGTAGAAGTCGAACACCACCTCGTTCAGCGGCAGGTCGTAGACCACCATGGCGCGGGCGCCGGCATAGGTCAGGTCCATCTGGATGCCGCGGCGGTCCTGGCAGAGTTTCAGCACGTCGCCGAGGTAGTCGTCGGGCACGAGGATGGTGGCCTTGATGCGCGGCTCCTCCAGGTGGTCCACATGGGTCAGGTCCGGCATGTCGGCGGGGTTGTGCAGCTCGCGCATGGTGCCGTCGCGCATGTAGACGTGGTAGATCACCGAGGGCGCGGTGGTGATGAGGTCGATATCGTATTCCCGCTCGATCCGGTCGCGGATCACTTCGAGATGCAGCAGGCCGAGGAAGCCGCAGCGGAAGCCGAAGCCGAGGGCGGCGGAGGTTTCCATCTCGTAGCTGAAGGAGGCGTCGTTGAGGGCGAGCTTCTCGATCGCGTCGCGCAGGTCCTCGAACTCGGCGCTGTCCACGGGGAAGAGGCCGCAGAAGACCACCGGCTGGGACGGCTTGAAGCCCGGGAGCGCGGTTTCGGCGCCCTTCTTCTCGTGGGTGATGGTGTCGCCGACGCGGGTGTCGCGGACCTGCTTGATGGAGGCGGTCAGGAAGCCTATCTCGCCCGGGCCGAGCTCGTCCACGGGCTGCATGGCGGGACGGAAGACGCCGATGCGGTCGACATGGTGGACGGTGCCGTTGGACATCATCTTGATGCGCTCGCCCTTCCTGAGGGTGCCGTCGATGATGCGGACGAGGACGATCACGCCGAGATAGGCGTCGTACCAGCTGTCGACCAGCATGGCTTTGAGGGGGGCGTCGCGGGTGCCCTTGGGGGCGGGCAGGTGGTGGACGATGGCCTCGAGCGTTTCGTGGATCCCCTGCCCCGTCTTGGCGGAAACGCGGATGGCGCCCGAGGCGTCGATGCCGATCACGTCCTCGATCTGCTCGGCCACCCGGTCGCAATCCGATGCGGGCAGGTCGATCTTGTTCAGCACAGGCACGATCTCGTGATCCGCGTCGATGGCCTGGTAGACATTGGCGAGCGTCTGCGCCTCGACGCCTTGCGTGCTGTCGACGACCAGCAGCGAGCCCTCGACCGCGCGCATGGAGCGGGAGACTTCGTAGGCGAAGTCCACATGGCCCGGCGTGTCGATCAGGTTGAGCACGTAGTCCTGCCCGTCATCGGCGGTGTAGTCGATCCGCACGGTGTTGGCCTTGATGGTGATGCCGCGCTCGCGCTCGATATCCATGGCGTCGAGCAACTGCTCCTTCATGTCCCGCGCGGAGACGGTGTTCGTCTCCTGGATGAGACGATCCGCAAGGGTGGACTTGCCGTGGTCGATATGAGCCACGATGGAGAAGTTTCGGATGCGCGAGAGCTCTGTCATGATCAGGGATATGCGGCGGATTTGGGGGGTTGGCAAGTGGTCCTGAGGGCCGAGGGCAGCGCCCGGACCGAGGATGGGCGTGAGCGCCCGCGTCGTGCGGCAGGCACGCCGCCGGCGTGACGGGGGCGGTTCGGGCGCTGCCCGGCGGTGCCGCCAGGCGGGCTTTATGGGCAAAGCACTACCATCAGGAGGTCGCCATGCGGGAGATGCGACCGTGAGGCGCCTCGGGTCGCGCGGGACATGGGCCTCTGGCCTGACGGCGCGGACGGGGCTGCGCGGCGGGCCGGCGGGTGGCTGGTTTGGTCGGGGGATTGGCCCCGAGGCCGGACGGGGTTCTGGGGGCGCTGCGTCTTTCCAGCGACCGGTTCTGTCCGGAACACCCGTTGGAACCGGTTTTTTCGTGGCGGTTGTGGCTCGGTTCTGGACGTCTGAACTCCGCACGCCATATGTCTGAAAGACAACCGTTTTCGAATCGTGTAGCCTGCCTCCATGAAGATGACCGTACGCCTTCTTGTCCTTGGCCTTGCCCTGATCCCCGCTACCGCGCAGGCGCAGGAGGGGCGGCCTGACGGGTTTTCGTTCGGGGGCCTGGTGGCGGCGGATACCAACCCGTATATCGGCCAGGGATCGGACGTGATCCCCCTGCCCCTGATCAATTTTCGCAACGGGCCGTTTTCCCTGAGCACCAACGGGGTGAGCTACCAGGTTTGGGATGCCGGGCCCTGGGGGCTGACGGTGGCGGCGCGGCCGCGGTTTTCGGGGCTGATTTCCACCGACGGGCCGGAGTTGGACGGGATCGACCGGCGCGTGACCGGGGATGCGGCGGTGGAGCTGCGCTATGACGTGGGGCGGCTTTATGTCGGGGCGGACCTGCGGCAGGAGTTCACCGGCGAGCATGACGGGCAGGAGGCGCGCCTGCGGGTGGGCCTGCGCCAGCAGCTCGGGTCGGTGCGGCTGGATTTCTCCGCCGGCGGGGCCTGGCAGGACGGCGATCTGAGCCGCTATATCTGGGGCGTGTCGGATGACGAGGCGCGGGCCGGGCGTCCGTCTTATGACCCCGGCTCGGTCCTGGTGCCTTTCGTGGGGCTGCGGGGGGTCATGCCGATTGGCGAGAACTGGTCGCTGCTAGGTACCTTGCGCGCCGATTTCCTGCCCGATGATGTGACCGACAGTCCGATCATCGAGGACAATACGCTGATTTCCGGCGGACTTGGCGTCGAATTCCGCTTCTGAACCGGGCGGAGGTCCGCGCAGTCCCTATTGTGACTTGCCTTGTTCCTAAAATTTGAACCAAATCAGCTTGCAGGGCGACTTACCTGTCAGACAGACCGCGTGCGGGTGACGCGGCGCTGCCCCGGTGGTCGGGGAGCAGGGAAGGAATGGCATGCCGCGCAGAGAGCTCCTGGCCTTGGACAACGAGGTATTGCAGATCGCCACGAGCAGCCCGACCGGAACACCGGGGGCCGCGATCATCAACAATTCCGACACGCCGAACGGGACGATCTTCGTCTACCAGGGCGGCGCGCCGGTGACGGTGGCCATCGACGATATTCGCGGGCGGGGAAACGACACGCGGCAGTTCGACGATGACGACCCCAACCGGCACGTGGTGCTGGATGGCGCCGGGCTGGTGGCCGATGGCACCCGGGTGGAATCCGAAAGCCGCATCACCCTGCGGGCGCTGGATGAGAACGGCAACGTGGTGGGCGACCGGATCGATATCTTCGTGTTCTCCCAGAACGGGGTGGCGCAGGATATCTGGGGGATCGGGCTGACCGCACCGCTGGAACCCGGCGTGTCCTACGTGAAGGTGGCCGGGTCGAACAACGGCGACAGCGACTACCGCGATTTCGTGCCCTGTTTCATGGCCGGGACGCGGATCCGGACGCCGGACGGGCTGCGCCCGGTGGAGGCGTTGCGGCCCGGCGACCGGGTCTGGACGCGCGACGACCCGGAGGCGCGCATCCGCTGGGTCGGGCAGACGGTGGTCGATGGCCGGGACGCCCTGGCCCCTGTGGAGATCGGCACGGGGGTTCTGGGGGCGGCGGCGCCGCTCCGGGTCTCGCCGCAGCATAGGATCCTGATGCGCGCGTGGCAGGCCGAGCTGCTATTCGGAGTGCCGGAAGTGCTGCTGGCGGCGACAAGCCTGACCGCCCTGCCCGGGGTTCGGCGGGTGCCCAAGGCACAGGTGCGCTACTGTCACTTCCTTTGCGAGAGCCATGCGATCGTGGAGGCGGAGGGATGCCTGTCCGAGAGCCTCTATCCCGGGGAGATGGCGTTGGATGCGCTGGACGGATTGGCGCAGGCGGAGTTGCTGCAGCTCTTCCCGGAGTTGCGGATGCAGGCCGGGTACGGTCCCATGGCCGCGCGGGCCTTGCGGGCCCATGAGGCGGCGGCCCTGCTGGCAGCCTGACCCGGCTCAGACCCCGCGCAGCAGGTAGATCCCGCCGAGGATCAGCAGCGCCAGGAACACCGTCTCCGCCACGATCAGTGCGATGGGACCACCGCCCACCTGCAACATCGCCTTCATGTCGGTCTTCATCCCAACGGCGGCGATGGCCGACAGCAGCGCCCAGCTTGAGACACTCGACAACCAGGCGGCGATCCCCGCGGGGATCAGGCCGAGGGAGTTGAGCCCCGCCAGGACCAGGAACCCGATCACGAAGCCCGGCACCAGCGGCGGGCGCGGCCCCTCGGCGGGCGCGCCGGCGCTGCGCCACCAGAGCGCGATCAGCAACACCACGGGCGCCAGCAGCGACACCCGGATCAGCTTGACCATGGTCGAGGTTTCGCCGGTTTCCTGGGAGATCGAGAAGCCCGCGCCGACCACCTGCGCCACGTCATGGACGGTCGCGCCGATAAAGATGCCCGCGGTGGTGTCATCGAACCCCAGCGCGCCCGTCAGGATCGGGTAGAGCACCATGGCGATTGTCGACAAAAGCGTGACCCCGAACACGGTGAAGAGCAGGTTGCGCTCGGATTTCTCGTCCTTGGGCAGCACCGCGGCGATGGCCATCGCGGCGGACGCACCGCAGATGGCCACGGCACCCGCGGTCAGGATGGCAAAGCGCGGCCCCTGCCCTATGAAGCGTGCCAGAACGACGCCGAACAGGATCGTCAGGATCACGCCGAGGACCAGCAGGCCGATCATCTCCCACCCGATGGCGAGGAAGAGCTCCAACGAGATGCGCGCGCCAAGCACGGCGACCCCGAAGCGCAGCACGGTGCGGGCGGTGAAGCCGATGCCCGGCGCGGTGCGCTCGGTCTCCGACAGGAAATTCAGGGCGATGCCGAAGAGCAGCGCCATGAGCATGGCCGGGGCGCCGTAATGCTCGGCCACGAACTGGGCCGCGAGGGCGACCAGCACCGCGACCAGAAGTCCCGGGAACAGGGGGCGGATGCGCTCGGACAGGTAGGTGCCGAGCGCGCCGTCGCGCAGGGGGTGAGGCATGAAGCGGTCAGTCTGCCTTTACGAGCATGTCGTTTTTGTTGATGCCTGCGACCTTGTTTGGTTTTTTCATTGCGTCTCTTCTGAAGG
>NZ_JARAMN010000012.1:0-116449 GCF_028807315.1 Dinoroseobacter sp. PD6
GCGTGATGGGTTGGCTCTTCTATACCGATCGCCGCGTCCAGACCTACGCGGATGAGAAAGCGGAGATCACCCGGCTCTGCACCTTCGAGGGCGACACGCGCAAAACCGAGCTGGTCAAAGCCTGTAAGGTTGGCTCCACTTGGTATGCGGCGGCAAGGTTCACCAATCTCGACGGCACCCCTGTCGAAGACACGACCTACGTCACCGATGCGGATGGCTCCATCACTTTCGGGGCTGTCTTCCTCACCCGATACGATGATGGCTGCTGGGGCTACAAGGACATGGAAGAAAGCGCAGGACCAGTCGAATCTCGCGCACCACTGATCCTGTTGGCCCTGCTGTCCGAGCTGAAAGACCCAGACAGCTACGCCCAGGACTGGCGTCAGCGTTGCCGGGACTGGGCTGCGATCCCGGACTACGAGGAAGGCGACAAGATCAGGCTCGCCACGCCCGTGACGCTCACCGATGGCAGCACCTGCCAGATCGTCACAGCGACGCACTACAGACGGGGGCGGCAAAAACGCCGCTGCTACCGCATCGAGGAAACCGGCGGGCTCGTGCGGCTCTCGAAGGCTTCGCTTGCCGGCTCGGAGCTGCTCAGCTCCGCAAAAGGCGAGGCCAGTCCTGTGCTGGCGGAGTATCTCGCGGGGCAGCGTGGCTGAGTTTCCCGCTGAGACAACACCACAGGACCACGCGCTCACATACTGCCGACTTGAAACCGTATCTCAAATGAGATACATCACTCCCATCAACTGGAGGACCATCCATGCCTGCCCAAACATCCATGCTTCATGTCCGTGTTGACGATCAGCTGAAAGCACAGGCTTCGGACGCACTTGCGGGCGTCGGTCTGACGCTCTCCGACGCGGTGCGTATTCTTCTGACCCGCGTGGCCGCAGAAGGCGGCTTGCCTGCCGGATTGACTTCTGATCCGGATGCCTATGACGCCTGGTTCCGGGCGAAGGTACAGGAAGCGCTGGACGATCCTAGGCCCACAACGCCCCATGCCAAGGCGATGCAAGACGCCCAGGCGTTGATTGACGGGAAGCGCCTTGCCAAATCTTGAATGGAAAGCCACGGCCATCGCCGACTTGCTGGCAATCATTGACTACATTTCCGACGACAACCCGGATGCCGCCCAAGTTCTCAAAGATGAGATTGAACACAAGACGTCCCTTCTTCCAGAACGCCCTCAAATGTATCGTGCGGGCCGTGTCGATGGGACCCGGGAGATGGTTGTTCGACCGAACTACATCGTGGTTTATGTTGAAGGCCCTGAGATGGTGACCATTTTGCGCGTTCTTCATGCTGCGCAGCAGTGGCCATGATCGGAGTGCAGGCCCCCCGCTAAGAAATTGCCCGCTCTACGCCTTCAAAGTGTAGAGCGGGCTTTTTGTCCTTTGGAACTCAGACCCTGATCCAAAGGAAAATCCCCATGACCAAGTCCAAACCGGCGAACCCGACTCTTTCAATCTCCGAAGCTAACCTCACCTCTGCGCTGGCGCAAATCGGCGCGGAGATCGACCACCAACCCCTGCGCAGCTCAGCGCTCGCGCGCATCATGCGCGAGACCTTTCTTGGCAGCGATGCCGGCGGTGCCTGGGACTGGCGCATGGCCTATGACCTGATGCAGGCCGCGGCCGTCCAGGTGCTGCTGCGTGAGGCCTGCGCGGCAGGTGACATCGCCGCTGCAAAGCTGCTTGCCTCTCGGCTCCTGACGGAAACTCGCCGGTCAGAGCAGCAGATCAGACTGCAGCAGTTTTCCACGCCGCTGGCATTCGCGGCCCTGACGGTGCGGGCGGCAGCCATTCGAAAGGGCGAGACCGTGCTGGAGCCGTCGGCTGGCACCGGTGCTCTCGCTGCGTTCGCCGCCCGGGCCGGTGCCACACTTCTGCTCAACGAGATCGAACCCTTTCGCCAGAGCCTTTTGCGCGCGGTCTTTGGCGGCGATGTGACGGGCCATGACGGTGAGCATATCGACGATCTGCTGCAGACGCCGGTTTCACCCGACGTCGTGGTGATGAACCCGCCCTTTGCCTCCTCGGTCGACCGCTCCCGGGACAAACACATCGCTGCCAAACATCTCATTGCGGCTGCAAAGCGCCTGGCACCCGGTGGGCGGCTGGTTGCGATCATGCCGCAGGGATTCACGCCCGAACGTGATGCCGCGCATTGGTCCCGAGCCCGCGGTCTCCTGACGCCGCGCCTGGCCCTCACGATGCCGGGGCAGGTCTATCGCAAGCTCGGCACCTCTGTGGAAACCCAGCTGATGGTATTCGACAAGGTGCAGGAAGAAGGCGAGATGATCCGCGCTACAGTCCAGGACCTTGAGGAAGCCCTTCCTTTTGTCGACGCCGTGGCCGCGACCCGGCCCGAGATGCGCCCCGGCCAACGGGCTGAAGCGATCCCTCATGCTCGGCCGACCGTTCCATCATCTGCCCCGCGCAAGGCCGCTGCCAGTGTTGTCACCACCTCCAAACCCCAGGCCATTGCTGTTGTCCCGCTCAGTTTCACGAGCCTTGATATCCCGCGCCACAACACCCCCGTCTCGGATATCTATGCGCGCTACCGTCCGCAACGAATCGAGATTGCAGGCGTGCAGGAACATCCCACGCCCTTGGTCGAAAGCATCGCCATGGCCTCTGTCGCGCCGCCCGTGCCCTCTGGCGCGGCCAGTGCGGAACTGCGCCTGCCTGCCAGGCTGATCGAGGAAGGCCATCTCTCCGAGGCGCAGCTCGAGACCATTATCATGGCGCATGATGCCCATGGGCGTGATCTGCCCGGGCGGTTCACCATCGACGACGACCAGACCAAGCCGACGCGCGCCGATGATGATCCAGACGCACGGGCCTATCGCCTTGGTTATTTCCTCGGCGACGGCACCGGTTGCGGCAAGGGCCGCGAATGCGCGGGGCTCATCCTTGTGAACTGGCTGGCCGGGCGCAGAAAGGCGATTTGGGTTTCCAAATCCGCCACGCTCATCGAGGACGCCCTCCGCGACTGGACCGATCTCGGCGGCTCGCCCGCCGACATCCAGCCGCTCTCCAAATGGAAACCGGACCAGCCCATCCCGATGGGCGACGGTATCCTCTTCGTCACCTACGCCACGCTGCGCTCGTCGGGCAAATGCGGCACCACGCGGCTCAGCCAGATCCTCGACTGGATGGGCGCGGAGTTCGACGGCGTGCTGGCCTTTGATGAGGCCCATGCCATGCAGAATGCGGCCGGGTGTGAGCAGGGCAGGGGGGTGAAACCCTCGCAGCAGGGCCTTGCTGGCCTCCGGTTGCAACTGGCCGCGCCACGCGCCCGCGTCTTTTACATCTCCGCCACGGGCGCCACGAGTGTGCACAACCTGGCCTATGCGGCGCGTCTCGGTCTCTGGGGGCAAGGCCCCGAATACCCCTTCCAAAGCCGCGAGAGTTTCGTCTCGGCGATGGAGGCAGGCGGTGTCGCCGCCATGGAGGTGGTGGCGCGCGATCTCAAGACGCTCGGCCTCTACACGGCCCGCGCCCTCAGCTTCGACGGCGTGGAGTATGACGTGCTCGAACATGCGCTCACCCCGGCCCAGATCGAGATCTACGACGCATACGCGGGTGCGTTTCGGACGATCCACCACAATCTCGAAGCCGCTTTGACAGCCACCGGCGTCAACGATGCCTCGGGCGAGACCAATGCCTCGGCAGCTCGCGCCTCGGCCAAGTCCCGTTTCGAGAGCACGAAGCAGCGCTTCTTCAACCATCTCCTGATGGGCATGAAAGCCCCGACCATCATCCGCGCGATCAAGGAGGATCTGGCAGCGGGCAAGGCTTGCGTCATCCAGGTTGTCTCGACAGGTGAGAGCCTGCTGAAACGCCGGCTTGAGGCGATGAACCCGGAGGACGAGCTGGTCGAGGGCGCGCTGACGCCGCGCGACTACGTCTTGGGCTACCTCGAACAGGCCTTCCCGATCCATGCGCAAAAGCTTGTGGAGATCGACGGCAATATGGTGGCAGAACCTTTGCGCGATGAAACTGGCGCGCTCGTTGTCTCGCGCGAGGCGCTCGCCCTGCGCGATGCGGCCATGATGGAGTTGATGACGCTCGCCCCGATCCCCTCGGCGCTCGATCAGATCCTCTGGGCCTTTGGCGACGAGGCCGTCGCAGAGGTCACGGGTCGGTCCATCCGCCCTTTGAAGGCCGAGGATGGTCATCTCTTCATCGAGAAGCGCGCCGCCAGCAGCAATTCGTCCGAGACCCAAGCCTTCATGGACGGCGAAAAGGATGTCCTGATCTTCTCCGATGCAGGTGGCACCGGTCGATCCTACCATGCGGCGCAAACGGCGAAGAACCAGAAACGGCGGCGGCACTATCTACTGGAGCCCGGCTGGCGCGCCGATGCAGCCATCCAGGGGCTTGGCCGCACGCATCGCTCGGCTCAAGTGTCAGCGCCCTTCTTCCGGGTCTGCACCTCCGATGTGCATGGCGAGAAGCGCTTCACCTCGACAATCGCCAAACGCCTCGACCAGTTGGGGGCCCTCACCAAGGGCCAGCGCGAGACCGGTTCGCAAGGCATGTTCCGCGAGGAGGACAATCTCGAAAGCCCGATCGCGCGGGCCGCGCTGCGTGGGTATTTCGCCGATCTTGCCGCCGGGCGCGTTGAGGCGATGAGCTACGATAGCTTCACCGACTGGACAGCCCTGCGACTGATCGACAAGGACGGTGTGCTTCTCGAGGAGCTTCCCCCGATCCAGCGGTTTCTGAACCGGGTGCTGGCGCTGCCCATCCACATGCAGAACGCGCTCTTTGCGGAGTTCATGTGCCGGATTGCCGATCAGTCTGAGCGGGCGCGCGCGGCGGGCACGCTCGATCTCGGCGTGGAAACCCTACGCGGCGACAAGATAGAACAGGTCTCCACGGAAGATCTCTGGACCTGCCCGAAATCTGGCGCCGTGACGCGGATCATCGGACTTGAGGTGACGGACCCGGTCCACGTGCTGTCGGCGGATGACGCCCTGTCGCGCAATCCCGACAAGCTCCCCATGGTCAATCGCGCCTCCGGTCGCGCGGCGCTCATCTCGGCGCGGCCCATGCAGATGTATGACGAGGATGTCGTCATGCTCATGCGCAAGGTAGCTCGGCCCAACGGGCCGAGCTACCTCGAGGAGACGCGCTTCGAGTCGTCGGCCTGGGAAGAGATCGGCAAGCCTGAGTTCGCGCGGCTTTGGGATGCCGAGGCTGCATCCCTGCCAAAAACCACCACGACCAAGCTCTACCTGTTGACTGGGCTGCTGCTGCCAATCTGGAAGGACATTCCGACCACCAACGAGCGCATCTATCGGGTCACGCCTGAAGGGGCGACGGCGATGATCGGGCGCACGTTGAGCGAGGAAGGGGCGGCAGCGTTGCGTGCCCGCTTCCTCGTGTCCAACCCGCAAACACCGCAGGAGATGTTGACCGCCGCCCTCGGCACCACCGCGCCTGTCGATCTGGGCCTGGGTCTCACCCTGACCCGTCGCCGGGTCGCAGGCGAGGTGCGTCTCGAGCTTAGCGGCGCGGACAAGGGCATGATCGATGGCCTCAAGGCCCTCGGCTGCTTCACCGAGATCATCGCCTTCCAGCTGCGGGTGTTCCTGCCGCATGGGGACGGGATCGACACGGGAAGCATTCTGGCCCGGGTCGTGGGGCAGGGAGCCGCCAGAGCTGCTGAACAAGCCGCCTGAAAAGTCAAAGAGGGCGTTGGGCCGGGCGTCGCGGATCGGGGTTTGGCCGGTCTGCGCTTTCCGGGCGCGCGGGCGAATGCCACGCCCGGACCCCCATATTGCAGACAAGAGGACAGAACCATGACCAATCCCCAAATGGACTATGCCGCAATGGCGGCTCAGTGGCGCGCAGAGCGCGAAACCACCTTGAAGGCATCCCGAGCGGAGCTGATCGCGCAACTACGTGCGCTTGGCATTAGCGAGGTCACTGCCGAATACGAAGGCTATGGCGACTCCGGCAATGTCGAGGATGTGACCGTGCAGCCTGCAGAGGTCAAACTGCCGGAACCGCTTGCCACCGAGGTGGGCGATTTCGCCTGGTCGCTCGCCTATCACCATCACCCGGGGTTCGAAAACAACGAGGGCGGCTACGGCACGCTGACCTGGGACTTGCGCAACGACAGCATCACCCTCGATCACGCGGACCGCTATGTCGAATGTTCGCACAGCTATGTCGAGGGTCTTTGAGATGGCCCATCCGCTTCATCATGCTGAAAGCTCTGCCCGGAAATTCGGCGGGGTGCCGTCTGACTATCAGTCCATACATGACTGGTTCGATGCCTCGAAAGAGCACCTCGCGCTCTTTACGCACCGAGCCATGCGCCACCACGCTCAAGGCCTGTTCGAGGCGGAACGGGTTTTCGGCCTGACCCTGACCAATAGCGCGGGTCGGGACATCCCCGTGCGTTGGATCGGCGAGCAACATGTCCGCGAAGACTGTCAGGGCCGTATCCCGAGCATGGCGGACTGGCTGCGACGGATACAGCCCGAGCCATGGATGGCCAATGGCCACATCGACCGGCATTCCGGCTCCGAGCCCTGCGGCGACCCAAGGGTTGCCTGGGCCTCCGAGGTCGCCGCCGGAAGAACGGTTCTTGGTCTGAAGGATTGGATGGCGGCGCACGCAACGCAAGCCACGGAAGGTGCCTGACAGCTCTCGGCCGTTTGCCAAACGAATACTGCATGGAAGCCCGGTTGGAAGATCGGGCTTCTTGCGTCGTTTCCCCACCATTCTTCTTGAGGAGGATCGCATGACACTCGATGAAATCAAGGCCGCCGTGGATGCCGGGCAGACCGTGCACTGGGCCAATACCGGCTACGTTGTCCACAAGGACCGGCTCGGTCAGTACCTCATCACCTATGTGCCGAACGGTAGCTGCATCGGCCTGACCGACCGGAGCGGGCAACGGTTGAACGGAAAAGAGGCGGAGTTCTTCATCGCGCAACCGAAGGTCTCCGCAGAAAATCTGGGCCGCCAATCAAGACCAGATGGGCAGGGGAGGGGCGCAGCACCCGAAGGCGCGGGGGTATTCCCAGTCGGACGGCAGCTCTGACCCGTGGGCGGGGCTGAAAGGAAAGCAAGCTTTCTGGTTTGTGATCCCAGGAGGGGTCGAGAAAGCAATCCCGGATGCGTTGGCAAAAACGTCAGGCACCGGCCAATCCAAAAAGGAACTATCCCATGTTCGCAGGAACCCTCACCCGCAATGTCGAGACCGCAGCCGCTCAGTACACCGGCATGATCCATTCGACGCGCTTTGACATCGCCATCCAGCTCGAGGCACGGGCCAAGATGTCCGCTCGCAGCCCGGATTACGACGTGACGGCAGTCAACAAAACAGGCCGCAAGGTGCGCATCGGCACGGCCTGGAACGAGACCGGCAATACCAGCGGCAACCCTTACATTTCGATGCAACTCGATGTTGGCCTCGGCCCCTTCCGGGTCAACGCGGTGCAGACGAAAGAGGCGCGCGCGGCCCAAAGCGGCGAGTTCGAGATCATCCCGCTCGTCTCGAACGGCCTGATGAAATCCGGCTCGATCTCGGGCGAGCTCACCGCCATGGACGCCGACAACGCCTTCACGGGCTACATCGCCAACATGATGTTCGATCTGGAGTTCATGCTGATCGAGAACAGCTACAAATCCGAGGAAACCCACCCCGATTACCGGATCGAGGTCAGCTCGCCCCGGGGCACGCCAATCCGCGTCGGCTCGGCCTGGATGGCGAAAAGCAGCCGCACGGGCAACGACTACCTGTCGCTGCTGATCAACACGCCCGATGGCGACCTGCGCGTCAACGCCGTGCAGAACGAAGAGCAGCGCGGTGGCCAGACTTTCTCGATCATCCCGTTCATCGACAGCGGTGAGCAGTCGCAGGACGCGGGCGCGGGGCTGTCGCTGGTCGCGTGATCAGTGCGCGAGAGGAGACGATCTGAACCGAAAGGGGAGCCGTGGGACCACGGTTCCCCTTTTTCCATGTCCTTTTGCGTCAAGGACGCCAACCGCTTGCGTTATGGTGCAAATACGATACGATAGTATATTAACGTAATGTTGAGGGCAGGCGCGTGGCGGCAAGATCAGAGGCGAGTCCATGGTTCGACAGCTTCGACGTTGAAGCAGAGGTTGAGACTCTGCTCGCCCATATCGAGCGCTGTACAGAATTTGCGCTGCCCGCCAGAAAACGCACCGTCGTCATGTCCTATGCCAACACGAAGCTCGATAAGACCAGGCAGGCTTATCAAGAGGCAAAGGCGGCGGGACAGCTGCTGTCTACGTCGCGGCGCGCCTTTCTGACCGAGATCCAAGACACGATCTTCATGGCGGTCCCGGAAGAAAACCTCGCGCAGATGCCGCTGAGCGAGCAGGTTCTCAACGACCCGTCATTTTACGCGGACGCCATGCACCATGCCGCCGCGATCAGTGAGGATGAGCTATTCATGGCGCTGTCCTCTTCGCTGAAAGACATGACAGTCCAAGACGCCCGCGCGTTCGTCTCGAAGCTTTGGCACGGCACGATTGATGATAACGCCCGCAAATATGCCGAAGCCCTGAAGCGCCCCGAGCGTGAAATCATGCCGCAGCGGCCTGGCAAAACAGTATGATACTGCGACAAATCGGTTCCTTGTTCTGGCGTTTCGTGACTTGATCTACGTGAGTTGCCGCGCGCATCAAAGGCGCGCTTGCTCCTCGGTTTCTGTTGTCGCTCGAAGTCAATGGGCGACAGCATTTCGTTCCGCGTGAACCCGCAGTTGCCATTCTGTATCACCTTCAGATTTCATCAAAGCGTCACCAATTCCGCAAGCTTTGCCGCCACATTTGTCATGCTATCTTCAGCAGTGCTCAAGCCACTTCGTGAGCCAAGAAGGGGACTAACTTCGCGAAGCTCCTCGTAAGTTGTTTCATGGACGATTGGGACAAGAAGATCGCGTGCCAACAATGCCGAAAGCTCTTTATCGGCAATTCCTTCGCTCTGAAGGCGGCGCAAAAGTGCTGGGGTGACTAAAACAATGCCAACGCGTGACTTCACAAGTCCTTTGTCGATTTCACGCAGAAGGTTGGAACCAAGCAGAACATCCTTCTCGCTGAACCAAACTGAAACGCCAGCTTCTTCCAAGAAATCGTGTAGTTCTTTCGCTGCGCCTCCTCGGTCGTCCCACGCGTGACACAGAAAAACGTCACGAATGTCAGGAATAGATGCCCGCTTTTCAACGTTTTCTCGTACGGGAGTGAGTGTTCGCACTTCGACGGGAGTATAAACCACCGTCGAGCCTGCTCTAGACCAACGCGGCTTTGTGTTGCCGCCAGCTCTGGAAGCGCCACCGCTTCGTGCACTTCCACTACTTCCCAACGAGGAATAGGATGGACTGCGATACGGTGAATAAGAAAAAGACGACCTGTAGCCACGGGAACCACCTCGACATGCCGGGCAATTTTCGGCCCCACTTGCCGTGCGATGACCATTCACGGGTGCTGTACACTGTGCCATTGGATTATCTCCTTTGTTCGGGGGCGCGTTGGAAAGGGGTCATATATCGCGACGCTGGTTCAGCCTTTTGGAGGATAGGGGTCGTTGCCGTAGCTCCAGGCTTCGCGGAACTGACCATTCCGACCCTGAATCCGGAGCTCTGAGCCCTGATTGCGAGCGATGTCGCGCCCGTGGTCGATAGCTTCGCGCTGAGTGTCGAAGCTGCGGGTAAGACGTTCGTTGCCTTCGCCACGGACGCCCCATTTGTCGCCATTACGAACGACATACTGGTTCTTAGACATTGCTGTCTCCATTTAGCACGGCCCCATCATTGGCGACCGATAACGTATCATATGATCTTACGAAGCGAGTTGTCAAGTTAGCCGCTACGTGATAATATCATTGCATCTTACGGCGCGTTCCCTTATGGACTGCGCCGCTTTGATTCAGGGAGAGAAACATGACATTTGCGGTCCGTCTGAATGAGCTCCGGGTAAAAAAGAAAAAATCACTGCAGGAAGTTGCAGACGCCCTCGGAGTTTCCAAAACCCATATTTGGGAACTTGAGAAAGGTCGAACGGACAACCCTTCTCTCGAGCTGTTGACCAAAATTGCGGACTATTTCAAGGTGTCGATCCGGCATCTGGTGGGCGAAGATTTTGAGAACGACCAGAGCGATGAAATGGCACGTATGTTCAGACAGGTCGGCGATTTAGAAGAGAATGACCGAGCGATCATAGATGATATGATCCAGTCGCTTCGAAACCGCCGAAAGGGGGCAAATGATACAAATTGACCGCATGGAAATTGATGATGCCGGGAGCGACCCGAAGAGGCTCGCAAAGGCAATTCTGGATCAACTTACAGACGATACCGTGATGGTGCCGGTCAGAGATATCGCGAAGGCTATAGATATTTACGAGATCCGCGAGGAACAGTTGAGCGGTCTTGAGGGAGCTCTCATAGTTCCCAAAGAAAAGTCTGAAGGGGCAATCTTGATCAACAAAGATCGCCACGAAAGCCGAAAGCGCTATACGATTGCCCATGAGCTTGGGCATTACGTACATCCGTTCCATCGGGCCAATAGTCCAGACGGCTTCCGCTGTAAGAAGAGCGATCTGGCGGTCACAAAAGCTAAGCCGAATGATCCGCATTCACGGATGGAGCAGCAAGCAAACGAATTCGCGGCTGAGTTGCTTATGCCAGCACGGGCTGTTGCGTCCTTTGTCCGAGACAATGGCGAAGCCGATTTATCCCATATTCTTGAACTAGCTCGACGCCATGACGTGAGCAGAGAGGCAGCAGCTCGACGCTACATTCCTCGGATCGGCGACCCCGCAGCCATAATTTTTTCGAATGGTGGCGTCGTCAGGTATGCCCGGTTGAACGAGTTCTTTCCCAAGTTATCAGTTTGCCGCGGCGACCAGGTTCCGCCGCAGAGCGTCTCTGCCCTATCAACTGCGGAAATTGGAGAAGTAACTGGCTGCGTAGAAGTTGCGGCGTACACTTGGCTGCAGAGCCCGGCCGGAGTAACGTTGTTTGAGCAAACGCTGGCGCAACAAAACGGTTTCAGAATGACATTGCTCACGGCTGAAATCGAAGAAGTTGAGAACGAATGGGAAGCTCCATCGTTCTGACAAAGTGCCGCTCTGTCTATCTACACATTGCATTCATTGGTGTCGCCTGCAGCGAATGTAAGCCTTGCGGCCTCCCCTGCTCGGCTTCGCGTGTCGCAGGGGAGAACGGCCCTTCGGTCCGTCGCGCATTCGGCCATGCGGCCTCACCGCGGCGTTGCGCTTGGCATCCCGGTTTGCCCGCCTCGCGAGCACGTCCCTCCCCGGCCGCTCCGCCGGATTGCGCTCTGGTCTGTTTTGCGGAGCAAAACGATCCCGACACTCCATCCGTCTCCCGCGTCCGGTCGGGCCGTTTGCCTGCTCGTGTCGGGCAAACCTACCGTCAAAACACACACACATGAGCGTGGAAGCATATCCTCCGGATGGCCCCCAAATCAGCCCGCGTCAAGGATCGCAAAACTTTTCGGCGAGAGCGGGGCCTGTGGCGCGGGGCGGTCCCGTGCGGGAGGGCGCGCATGTGTCGGGTGCCCTGCGCGGAAAACTTTTGCGCCCGGCAAGCCGGCGGCTGCGCCGTCCCTGACCCGGGCAGATTCGGAAACCAGGCATTCGGCCATGCCCCCACACTCACGTGGTGGCCTTGCAACCGAACACTGGAGACCAGACATGGCTTACGACACCGCAAACACCTACGAGACCATCGAGCTTTTCGGGCTGACCGAGAAGGACGCACAGCTCCCGATCCCCGAGGATCACATCCTGCAGGACAGCATCATCCGCGAGAGCTTCGAGGCACTGCTCGGTCAGCTGCGCGGGACCGGGCTCGAGGCAGAAATCGAACCGCTGGCCCATGGGTTCGCCACGATCCTGCAGCGCCGAAAGGTGGCACTCGGCAAGGAGGTCGACCGAACCGCCGACAAGATCGGCGCGCTGGCAAAATCCCACGATGGATCGGAGATCGCCGAGACTGCGCTCGAGGAGGCGCAGGCGCGCTTTCTGCAGCTGCGCGAGATCGTCGGCGCCATCGAGGTGATGAGCGAGGCAGCGGCGGAATGCTACGAGATCGAGACGGGCCACGCCTTCATCCCGGCAGCCGGGTCGCGCGCAAGCGTCCGGGCGCAAGAGACTGGTGCCGTCTTCGAGGCCCGGCAACTGCTGGAGCAGCATGACCGGGAGACGGCTGCGAAGTCGAAAGTCGAGGGGGTGCCCCTGATCGTCTCGGGCGCCACCGATTGGACCGATGTCGATGTGATCTTCAACACGCTCGACAAGGTTCGGGAGCGGATCAAGCAGAACCGCAATCAGGAGATCTTCCTCTGCCACAAGGGTGGCAAGCATGGGGCGGAGATGATTGCAGCTCGGTGGGCCCGGGCACGCGGGGTCGCACAAGCGCGCTTCGATCCGCGCTGGTCCGCGCACGGGAGGGCGGCACCGTTCAAGTGCAACGACGAGATGCTGGACGACAAGTTCGCTGCGACAGGCGTCGTGCTCTTCGGAGGCAACGGGGTCGCGCTGAACCTCGGGCAGAAGGCGGAAGCGAAAGGCCTGACGGTCATGCGGGTTGCGGACCCGGCGAAGAATACGTCGCAGGATTGAAGAGAGGGGGTCGCGCTTGGCGCGGCCCTTTCGTCATGTCTCATGGCGCGTGCGCGCTCGGTCATGCGTGATCGACATGCGCCGGTGGCCAGCAATGGCATTCCCTCTACCCGGTCCGTCCGAGCGCGATCCATCCGTCTCGGTTCAGGCGGGGGCTGAGCGCACCTCAGGCACATCATCAGCAACGTACCACGCGGGGGCGGAAGACGTCGCACGTGAGGCAGAAGACTTGCGCGTCCCTCGGGTGGTGTTGCGGAACATCGCACCCATGCGAGGGGGCTTTGTCAGCGCCCCGGCCAGACTTGGCGAAACGAGGACGCGGACGGTGGCGTCGGCGTGATGCCAGAGGTCATCCGGGTCTCTCCTTTTTGCTATGCATGTGGATCGCACGGGGTCGGCCCAATCGTGCCCTGCGCTTGCGCTTCGGCAAGCACAAATACGGCTTCCACGGCGGGGCCGCGGACCCTCCGCATTTGCACTTGCGACCGGGCCTCTTGCCCCCGTGCTGGCAGATCCCCATCGCAACAAGGAGTAACCCAAATGACCAACCACTACGTCGCCACCGTCCCCGTCAAGTTCACCGATACCGATGGCCAGGAACGCACCCGTTTTCAGCGCGTGGGCGCGATGTTCCGCAACACCCGCAACGGGGACGGCTCGGAGTTCTTCAGCCTCAAGCTCGACTTCCCCGTCGCAGTCACGGAGCTGGTGATGTTCCCGCCGAGCGCGAAGGATCCCCAGGACTGAATCCTCTCACAAGGATGGGCCGCCCCGAGACGATCTTGGGGCGGCCCGATCCCTGTTCCAGGGATGCCGGACCCGGCGGGGGTGATCGCCCGAGGCGATCTCACGAAGCTGCCGGTCTCTGCGCGATCAAAGGACGATCGCCGACCGGAAGGATCAGGCCGCGACAGACCGGCCAGTCAGCCTCAAGGGGGCCATCCACAAAAACCGGGAGGCCAGGGCCTCCCGGTTTTTGCGGCAGAGATTTGGCGGAGCCAAATCTGGCCCTCCTTGACCCTGCCTGTCCGCCCTGTTGGTGGGGTTTGCGCCCGCCCGCAGTTCCGTCCGAACACATGCGTGTTCGGCCAGACCCTCGGGCGGGGCTGATGGACGGGACCCCTAGGACAGGTGGGTCGCCCGGTGGCGAGGGCGGCAGAGCCGCGTCCCTGCGGGCCGCGGCGTGAAGCGGACACCAAGGCTGCCCGAGACTGAAAGCGACATAAGTATATAATTGACAGCTAGGTATATTATCGTAAGGTGGAAACAGCCTTGGTGGAAGGTGGCAGGAAATAGGGGGTCTTTCTTCGCATGTCGCGTTCAAAACGTCTCACCGATGCGGACCGCATGGAGATCGTTCGCGAGGCTGCGGAAGGTGTGTCGACGTCTGAACTTGCTGAGCGGTTTGGCGTGTCGCCGCGAGCGATCCAGTACACGCTCAAAGTTGATGCCGAGCGCCAGACGGATGCTGCCATCCCGGTCTCAGCGGTCAGTGTGAAGGTCACGGCTGCGGAGCTTGAGGCGCTCGACGAGGTGCTGGTGAAGGCCGGGATCGAGAGCCGTGCCGAGGGGCTGCGGCGGCTTATTCAAGCGGCAGGCGGTGTGTTCGTTCCGGACGTGCAGATGGCGGCCGAAATGGCGCGTTACCGCGCCTCTCTGCACGAGGTCGGCAATGGGGTCGCGCAGATCGCCAAGCAGATGACGCGGGCCAACCGGATGGGGCAGGGGGCCTTGGGGGGCACGAGTGCCGAGTTCTCCGAATTGCGCCTTGCGCAGATGCGCGGGCTGGCGCGGTTCATCCTAGATTCCGCTGACGAGATCGATCTGCTCCTGCGCCGCCGTCGGGACGCCATGCAGCTCGAGGCCACGGCCGCGCTGAGGGAGTTTGCCCATGCGGCTGAATGATGCGGTTGACGCTGTCACAGGCGAGGTCTTCCGGGACGGCTGGAGCCGGATCCGAGGCTCGATGCAGGGGCTGCATGTCGCCAAGCAGAGTCAGCTTGTGCGCGCGGCTGCAGGGCACCGGCCAGCGGTCTTCAAGGCGATCCGGGGCGGCGGTACGCAAACCAAATCACAGCTCACTAGCCAGCTTGATTACCTCACCACCAAGTCCACCCATATCGTGGACAGTAGCGGGTTCCTCGATGGCAAGACGAAGCTCGAGGCGAAGGACATAAAGGACCTCACCGAGCGCTTTGCCAAGCGGTGGGATGCGGGCTTCAAGCCCAAGCTCGGGCAGACCACTCACATGCTCATGTCCTTCCCCATCGGCACGCGGGGCGAGGATGTGCGCGACATCGCGACGGATGTGGCTGAGCGGTTCTTCCAGACCGATGCGGGGCATTTCGACTACATCATCGCAGTGCATGAGGACCGCGATCATCCCCATGCGCATCTGGTGCTGAACCGCCGCTCGCAGGAAGGTGAGTTCTTCTTCCTCGGGCGCAACCATCGGTTCAACTATGACGATTTCCGCCTCGCCATGGTCGAGGAGGCGGAGAAGTACGGCGTGCGGCTGGGAGCCACGCGCCGGGTGGATCGCGGGGTTGTGCATTACCCCGCCCGGACCCGCGAGGTCTATGCGGCGAAAGAAGAGGGGCGCGCACCCCGCGAGCGGGAACGCGTGGGGGCCGACCTGACACGGACGCTCGCGGAGATCGCCAACACCAGAACCGTCTACCATTCGCTTGCCGCGGAAGCCTCCAGAGAAGCCCGCGAGGATATTGCGGCGGCGCTCTTCCGCGCGGGCGAGGTGCTGGCGCGTGGCGGGCAGGTGGACCGAACAGGAGATGTGTATATGGCCGAGGATCAGAGTTTCGAGGATCTGAGAAGCCTCTATGCGGAGAAGCTCGCACGGGTGCAGGGCATGATTGCCGAAAAGCCTGACGCGGAACGTCCCGTGCTGGAAAAGCGCCTCATCGAGATCCAGACGCAGGTCCAACACATGCAGCCGCTCGGATTGCGTTCGAGCACGTTGTCTGAGGCACCATCGGAGGGAGGGGTCTATTCCGCGGCGAACATCCAAGAGAGCCAGTTAGAGCGTCTTTCCGAGCCGCGCTTGCGGTCGCGGATCGACGCGGCGCTGCGCGGCACCGGGATCAGCACATCGGAAGTGGTCGCCCGGATCGAGACAGGTGCCTCAAATGCAGCGCTTGAGCATCAGTGGATCGCCGACGATCTCTCCAAGGTCTCTGAAGCCCGCGATCTGAACCTCGAACGCCGCGCCGATCTGGAACAGGCGCGTGACATCCTGAATGACGTGCATGTCGCCCTCGGCACGCTTATGGAACGGGAGAACGTGCTGCGTCGGGATGGCGTCGTTGAAGAGCAACCCGTCAGCGAGCGATTCCATTATCACCGGGACGCGGTGCGGGAGATGGAAGGGACAATCCGTCAGGAGATGCGCGCAGACGGTCTGACAGCGCAGCAGATCGAGGACCGGGACTGGGAGGTTGTCTCGCGGGCAGAGCGCCGGATCGAGACGGAGCAGCGTGCGTATCTCGAGGCACACCCGGAGCTGCTCGCACGTCCTGGCGATGTGATCGACCGGTCCGAGCCCTACAGGGAGACCATCACCGATGCGGCCCGCGCCAGCGAGATCACCCGCGAGGTCGACCGGATCATGGCGGGGCGCAACCTCCGAACGCCCGTTGCCGATGCTGTCGCGGATGACTTGCGCGTGCGCTATCCGGATATGCCGTCCCATCTCGCCCGGGGGCTCGGCGCGACCTATGCCGCTGTCGTCGAGATCCGGGACACAGAGGCCATCAATCAGGTCCGCCGCGAAAACGAGAAGCGCGAGGGGCTTGGGTCCGGAACGCGCGACGCACTCCTCGCAGCCCGCGGTGAAACTGCGCCGCAGTCTGACCGTGCCGACCGCCTCGCAGACGAAATTGCGCGTGTCCTGGACCATGAGCGGGCCGGGGAGTTGTCCGCTCCCTTCGAGACCGAGGCGGAGCGGGACGCTTTCCGCGGCGAGATCGCGCGGGTGCTGGATGACCGCCAATTGGGCCGGCTCACATCTGGCGATGCCGATGCGCTGGACAAGGTTCTCGAGGACCGACTCGACCGGCTCTATGTCGCCAAGGTCTACCTGCAATCGGATGCAGCGACGGCCAACACGGAGGCCTTGCGCCAGGTGGTCGATGAACTCGCCGACGTCGAATACGAGAAACACCGCGCGACAGACGTGGATGGCGAGATCGAGCGGGGTCAGGTCCATTGAACGCCGCCATGGGAAAAGCGCGGATCGCGACCGGTGTGCTTCTTGTGACGCTGGTGACCGGGGCCATGGGCTATACCATCGCCTCGGCGGTGCTGACCTACCAAGATCTCGGCTTCGGGGCCGAAATCGACTTTGCCTATATCGCGCAGAACTATCTGGCGATCCTCGATCGCCGCCCCGAGGACGCCCAGCTTATCCACCTGATCATCGGCAGCTTTGCCGCCGCCGGTATGATGCTGAGCCTCGCCCTGTCGGGATCGGCCCTCACACGATTTGGCCAGACGCATTGGCAGAGCGCGCGCGAGATGAAGGCCAATGGGTTTTTTGGCGCACCCGGGACCGGATTCATTCTCGGCAAGCTCGGTAATCCAAAATCCCGCGCGAAGTACATCTGCTCGAAGGTCTTCCCCCACGCGCTGATCGTGGCCCCCACGGGTCGCGGCAAGACCACGGGCTTCGTTATTCCGAACCTGCTGACCTGGCAGGGCTCCGCCGTGACGCTCGATGTTAAGGGCGAGTGTTTCGAGGCCACGGCCCGGCACCGAGCAGCCCAGGGCGACAAGGTCTATCGCTTTGCCCCCACCGATTGGGAGGGCAAGCGCACGCATCGCTACAACCCGCTCCTGCGCATCTTTGAGCTGAAAGATCCCGCGCGCCAGCAGATGGAACTGCAGCTCCTGGCGACGCTCTTCCTGCAAAGCGACAATGACCGGGTGCAGGGCCTTCTCAAAGGCGGGATCGATCTCTTTGTGGCGGCAGGACTGCTGGCCTTCCAGCGCAAGCGTCCGACCTTGGGCGAAATCTACCGCATCGCCGCGTCTGGCGGGAACAAGCAGAAGGAGTATTTTGCGCGCGGCCACGAGGTGGAAAACCGGGCTGCCAAGCTGATCTTCACGCGGCTCGCTTCGACCAACAACGATACGCTGACTTCCTATGTCTCGCTCCTGATGACCTCGGGGCTCGATCAATGGCAGAACCCGGCGATCGATGAGGCGACGGCGGTGTCGGATTTTGATTTCCGGACGATCCGCAAGAAGCCCTTCTCGGTCTATCTCGTCGTCCAGCCGCTGATGGTCAAACCCCTCGCACCGCTGATCCGGCTTTTCTTTTCCGATCTTCTCTCGGCCATGCAGGAAAAGGACCCCGGGCCTGACGAGCCCTGGCCGGTGATGATCATGCTCGATGAGTTCAATCGCCTTGGAAAGATGCCCATCGTGGTCGAGAGCATTGAGACCCTGCGGACCTATCGCGGCCATTTGGCCGTGGTCACCCAAACCATCCCCGCCCTCGATGAAATCTATGGCGAGAACACCCGCCGCGCCTTGCAGGGCAATGCCGGCGTGAAGCTCTACCTGACGCCCTCCGATGAGAAGACCGTCGAGGAGCTGAGCAAGGCGGTTGGCAAGACCACGAAGACGGTCGTCACGCGCTCGCAGTCCATCGGCAAGAACCCCTTCGAGGGCCGCAGCCAATCAACACGGACCGAGGAGAGCTCTCTGCTCCCCGAAGATGAGGCCCGCCGCCTGCCGCTCGACGAGATCGTCATGGTCATCGATGCGCAAATGCCTGTTCGGGCGAAACGGATCCAGTATTTCGATGACCGGCTCTTCAAGGCGATCCACGCGGCACAGACGGGCGAATTGCCGTTTCCGGAGCCGGGGGGAAGTGGGCCGCAAGGTAATCTGCCGTTGAGTATGCGCGCCATGCCGATGACGCCGCCACCGGATGGGCCCCGTGGATCTGAAGCCGATGTGGTGGCCGGACGCCAGGCTGCTGATGGCCAATCGTCAGAGCAAACCCATGTCGCCTTAAAGAAGACCGCGCCCGTCGTTCATGCCGTTATCGCCGAGGAACAACGACAGATGGAGATGGATTTTGCGGGCCAGGTCACGGATGCCGAGGCAGCGAGCGTCATGGGCGAGGCGCAAATGCGCTCCGCCGTCGATGGCCTGGACGACATGGAAGCGATGTTGCGCGATGGCGGTGGTCAAGAGCTAGTTGCCCGATAGGGGAGCGAGGATCGTATGCCGGTCGAGCGGCGGATTCCAGACACTCTCTGCGGGTGCGAAGAGTCCCAGGCGAAATGGTGGAAGCAGACTTTCAGAACAGGCTGCCAAGCCCAAATCTGAAGCCGTCGTTCGCCGCTCCCGTGCCGAATTAGGAATAGGGAGGACGAGGCGTCCCGTTGCAGCGTTCGCTCAAGGATCGACATACCGCAAAAAAGTGACATTACGAGAGCCCGTGCAGTAGATGGAGTTCGCGTAATTGACCGCCATGTTACGCCCCCAATACTAGCTGCGATTTGTCCGTCGGCAAAATGCGCAGAAAGTTTTTTTCGCGATTTCGACGAGATGGGTCGGAAAAGCGTATGCCTTATGCCAGGACATAACGCAGATTGCGCAAGGATGATTATACTCTGAATGCTCGGGCAACCGGCACATCGACCAAGTGAGAAAAGCGCGCGCATGAAGAAGCTGGGCCTTGACGCCACGGACATTCGTATCCTCAGTGCGGTCCAGCAACATGGACAACTCAGCAAGACGCGTCTGGCCGAGCTTGTGAATCTGTCCCCCACACCCTGCTGGGCACGTCTCGACCGGTTGAAAGCGGCAGGTTACATCCGCGGATACCACGCCGAATTGGCGTTGGAGCGGATCATTGATTTCACCCAAGTCGTCGTAACGGCCTCCCTCGGGTCGCACCGCAAGGCGGAATTCGCGCGCTTCGAGGACTACATCATGAAGCTGGACGAGGTCACCGATTGCATCGCGACCGGGGGCGGGATGGACTACGTGATGAAAGTCGCAACACCTAACCTTGCCGCTTTTCAGGCGATCATGGATGACATGCTTGCAGCCGAGCTCGAGATTGATCGCTACATGACGTACATCGCGACTCGTCAGATCAAAACTAGTAGGCCTAATCTGGCAAAACTGATCGCAAGCAGCGGAAAATGACACGCAAAGTCCGAACGGCCTGTTCGTCGCCCGATTATCGGTCTGATCAGACTAATCCGGACACGTTTACAGACCGTCAGTCTTGCAGGTTTTCGTCTAATCCATCGACACGTTTCAACACTTCACAGGCCAGTCAGGCCACCTGCTGCGAGAGCGAAAACATGACACAAACAGACGACTTTGGCTTCGGCACACAAATCCGGAAATCCCCTTATTTCGATGCAACAGTTCGCTGGGGCGCCAAGGCTTTTTCTGTTTATAATCATATGTATATTCCCCGTGACTTTGGCGATCCGGAACAGAATTTCTGGAACCTCGTGAATGACGCAATCCTGTGCGACGTAGCCGTTGAGCGTCAGGTCGAAATCACCGGCCCCGACGCAGCCAAATTCGTTCAGATGCTGACCCCGCGCGACCTGTCGAAGATGGCTGTGGGGCAGTGCAAATACATCCTCATCACCAATGCCCAAGGCGGCATCCTGAACGATCCGATCCTGCTGCGTCTGGCGGAAAACCACTTCTGGATCTCGCTGGCGGACAGCGACATCCAGCTTTGGGCGCAGGGCGTGGCCGTGCATTCGGGGCTGGATGTCACGATCTGTGAACCTGATGTGTCGCCACTTCAACTTCAGGGTCCTAAATCGGGCCTGATCATGCAGGCACTGTTCGGTGACAGCATTATGGACCTGAAATACTACTGGCTTCGCGAACTTGATCTGGATGGCATTCCGCTCATCGTGTCGCGCACCGGCTGGTCGAGTGAATTGGGCTACGAACTTTACCTGCGTGACGGCTCCAAGGGCGATATTCTGTGGGAGCGCATCATGGCTGCGGGCATGGAGTTTGGTTTGAAGCCGGGCCACACATCCTCAATCCGTCGGATCGAAGGCGGCATGCTGTCCTATCACGCGGATGCAGACATCAACACCAACCCGTTTGAGCTGGGATTTGACCGTCTTGTGAACCTCGATATGGAGGCGGAGTTCATCGGCAAGGCCGCGCTGCGCTGCATCAAGGAAGAAGGCCCCAAGCGCAAGCAAATCGGTCTGGTCATTGATTGCGATCCGCTCACAGGTCCGAACACAACCTTCTGGACGATCAACCAAAGCGGTGAGGAAATCGGCAAGGTGACATCGGCGGTCTATTCACCCCGTCTTGAGAAGAACATCGCATTGGCGATGGTGGCGGCAGATGCGGCAATTCTTGGTGCGGAAGTCGAGGTCGTGACAAAATCCGGTCCGACCAAAGCAACTGTGGTCGAGTTCCCATTCTACGATCCCAAAAAGCAGATTGCGGCGGCCTAACCAGTCTGGATCACAGGCGGCGCGGGCACCCCAGGGATGAACGCGCCGCTGCATTTCTCACCTTCGCAAGAGACCTTAGATATGTCCGATCTTTCCATCGAGCTGCATTGGCAGCGCGCCGAACCTGTATTTGCGACAGGCACCTATTCAAACGCACATACCGTGCAGATGAACAGATTGTACGACATCACCGTCGACTCTGCCCCGGATTGGGGCGGCGATCCGTCGAACACCAATCCCGAGCAGGCGTTGGCCTCAGCGCTTTCAAGCTGCCACATGATGACCTTCCTCGCGCTGGCGGCCAAGGCAGGATGGCCCGTGGCAAGCTATCACGACTATGCCGTGGCACATCTTGGCAAGAATCCCAAAGGCCAGATGTCGGTGACGCGGATTGATCTGCATCCGGTGGTGCGGTTCGACACCGGTTTCTCTGTGACAGATGCGCAGATGGCCGAGATGCAAGATCGGGCGCACCGATACTGTTTCATTGCCAACACGTTGGCCGACAGCGTTGAAATCAACATCCGTTGAAGGATTCCCACATGCAGACGGATCAAATTCTGCTCAGCGACTTGAGCGATGAAGGCATTCTGCGCCTGACGCTCAACGATGTGAAACGGCGCAATGCGCTGTCCGAAGCGATGCTGGGCGCGCTCGGCAAGGCGTTCTCGGACGCGGGCCGGGATCCGTCTGTCCGCGTGATCATCCTCGCGGCGAACGGGCCGGCGTTCTGTGCCGGTCACGATCTGAAGGAAATGACCGCCGGGCGTAGCAGGCCTGACGGCGGAAAGGCGTATTTCGCGTCCGTCATGGCTCTGTGTTCGAGCGTCATGCAAGGCATCGTCACCTGCCCCAAGCCCGTGATTGCCGAAGTCACAGGCATCGCGACGGCGGCAGGCTGCCAATTGGTGGCAAGCTGCGATCTGGCCATCGCGGCCGAGAGCTCACAGTTCAGCACGCCGGGGGTTCATATCGGTCTTTTCTGCTCGACCCCGATGGTGGCCCTGTCGCGCAACGTATCGAACAAACATGCCATGGAAATGCTGCTGACTGGCGACATGACTCCTGCCGCGCGTGCCGCCGAGATCGGGTTGGTCAACCGCGTGGAGGCCGAGTCTGCAATTCAAGCGGCTACAACCGAAATGGCCCGCAAGATTGCGTCCAAATCCAGCATGACGCTCGCCACGGGCAAACGCGCCTTCTACGCCCAGCGCGAGATGCCCTTGGCCGAGGCTTATGATTATGCAAGCCAGGTGATGGTCGACAACATGCTTGCAGATGATGCGCAGGAAGGGATCAGCGCGTTCATCGAAAAACGTGCCCCGCAATGGCAGGACGCCTGAGACATGGCCGCAAACCCCTATAACACCGATCTGGATCGCAATCCGGCGAACCACCAACCGCTGACCCCGCTAACCTTTCTGGAACGCGCGGCCACGGTGTTTCCCAATCACACTGCGATCATCCACGGCAGCCTACGGCGCAGCTACGAAGACTTCTACGCGCGCTCACGGCAGTTTGCATCGGCACTGGCGCAGCGCGGGATCGAACGGGGGGATACGGTTTCGGCCCTGCTGCCTAATACGCCAGCCATGCTGGAATGCCACTACGGGGTGCCGATGTGCGGGGGTGTTCTTCACTCGATCAACACGCGTCTTGACGCGGCGATCATCGCGTTCCAGCTGGATCACTCGATGTCAAAGATCGTTATCGTCGATGCCGAGTTCCTGCCGCTCTTGCAAGACGCGTTGGCGTTGGCAGAAGTCAGCCCTTTGGTGATCCAGGTGGATGATCCAGAATATGACGGTACGCGGACGGAATTTGACGGCACAGACTACGAGAGCTTCCTTGCAGGCGGCGATCCGACCTTCGCCTGGTTCATGCCTGAAGACGAATGGGATGCGATCTCGATCAACTACACCTCCGGGACAACTGGCGATCCCAAGGGTGTCGTCTCGCACCATCGCGGCGCATATCTCCTGGCCCAAGGCAATGCGCTGACCACCTCCATGCGGAAACACGTTGTCTACCTGTGGACGTTGCCGATGTTCCACTGCAACGGATGGTGTTTTCCGTGGACGCTTTCGGCCATTATCGGAACCCATGTCTGCTTGCGCCAAGTCCGCGCCGCGCCGATCTGGGCCGCATTGGCGGATGAAAAAGTGACACACCTTTGTGGTGCCCCGATTGTCATGTCGCTCATGATCTCAGCGCCCAAGGACGAACAACGCACCCTGGATCACACGGTGCAGTTCTTCACCGCTGCGGCGCCGCCACCAGAAAAATTGTTGGCCGACATGAAAACCGCAGGCTTTGATGTCACTCATCTTTATGGGCTGACGGAAACCTATGGCCCGGCTGTCGTTAATGACTGGCACGAAGCCTGGTCATCCTTGCCCAGCGCAGAGCAGGCACGCCTCAAATCGCGGCAAGGCGTGCGCTACCTGCCACTCGAAGGGCTGGATGTGCTTGACCCGGAAACCATGCAACCCGTTCCCCGCGACGGAGAAACGATGGGCGAGGTCATGTTCCGCGGCAATGTTGTGATGAAAGGCTATTTCCGGAACCCGGCGGCAACCCAGAAGGCCTTTGAGGGCGGTTGGTTCCATTCCGGCGATCTCGGCGTGATCCAACCTGATGGATACATCCAGCTCAAGGACCGCTCAAAAGACATAATCATCTCTGGCGGAGAGAACATCTCCTCCATCGAGGTGGAAGAGGTGCTTTATAGCTTCCCTGCAGTGGAGATTGCTGCTGTCGTCGCAATGCCGCACGAAAAATGGGGTGAAACCCCCTGTGCCTTTATCGAAGCCGCACCGGGCCAAGACATCGACACAGACGCATTGCGCGCATGGTGCCGCGAGCGACTGGCGGCCTACAAAGTTCCAGGGAAGTTCATCATTACAAGCATTCCCAGAACTTCGACCGGCAAAATCCAGAAATTTGCCTTGCGTGAATACGCTAAGGAATTGGTTAACTAAAGCTAAACCAGCATCTGAGCATAGACCAAGTGGCTCCAGCGAAAGCCGACGTTCAATAGACCTCGCACTTCGAGAATTCTCTGCAACGCCGCTTCCATCTCAGAGCAGTGGTGCGCATTGAATATGATGAGCTGAGAGCAATTAGTGTCTTCGGTCGCGACCGAGCAGCGAAGCTATTTCCCACTGGCCAGTGTAGCCTCGGAATATCCGACCACCCGACTTGAAACTCTTCTGGGCCCTTCCCCGCGCGCTTGCGCTCTCGTGCGGCAAGCATTTTGCGTCAAAGCCGCAAGCCGAAAAACACCATCGCCAACGGCACCGGTGAAACGGCAAGGGCGATGGTTGCGATGGTGGCAAGTGGTGAAAAGATACCGCTGAGGCCCGCCATCAGCATGATGCCACCGCCGCCGCCGATGACCGAGTTTCCGGGCGTGTTCACCGCCACGGCCAGCGCGACATAGCGATACCGGATCGCGAGCCGCAGCGCGCGCGTCGAATGCCCGTCCAGCAGCATGGCAACCCGGTCCTCACCCGACAGGGGCGCTGCCCGGGCGACGAGTTCCGCGGCCTGGTGCATCCGCAAGACTGACAAAACCCGCCGCAAGACTTCAATGGGCAAGAACCGCCCTGCCGTGTAGGCGAGGATCATCGACGCCACGGTGCAGACATAGATCAGCGGCGCGATGGCCGGACCGAAGGCCGCGAGCATGGCCAGACCGATTTCGGCTCCGGGCACGAAAGGCAGCGCCAGCAACCCGATATAGGCCACCGCGCCAAGCATGATCATGCGGTGAACCTGCTGTTCGTTGTCGGGCCGGATCTGCAGGTTCAGCGCGTCGCGGACCATGTGCGCGCCCCAAGTGGCCAGCAGCAGCACCGCAAACAGAATGAAGACGCGCAGGACGATACCGCCCAGCGAGGGACCGGGCGTTCGCATAGCGCCAATCTCAGCCGGAGGCGGCGATTGCGGTGTCGAAATCGGTGGCCGTGCCCGCCACTTCCATGACGATCTGATTGGTCCGGTACCAGCGGCGCGTCGTCCATGTCCCTTGAATCGTGACCGCGTCGCCCTCAACCTGGCCGTAAAACACCACCGTGTGCGGTGCATCCGGGCAAACGGTCGTGGCGGTGAAATGGATCACGCCATCAATCTCTTTGGTTTGATAGCCGGACCAGCCGAAATCGCAGTAGTTCTGGCAGTCAACGGACTGAAAGGTCCCATCCCGGAATATGATTTCGTCTTCCAGAACGGCACCGCTGTTCACGTCATGGCCGTAGACCTCGAAGGCCCGACCGTCCAGCGCACCATCGGCGACCCACGCGCCTTCCGGCACCTTAAGGTCAGGGATATCTTCGTTCATGACCGTCATCGTGGCCGCGCCGGTCCCGAGTGTGGCAACGGCTATCGCTGCGACTTGAATGATCTGGGGCATGAGAACCTCTGAATGACAATTGGGGCTGGGCAGCCGGATTTCCGAAAGTAATCCTGAAACGGTACCACGCAGAACCCTCTGGTATCAATTGGATTGGGTCGCATCCGCGACATTTGTTATTGAGAAGGCATTGAGATTGCGCAGCTTGGTGGCGAATATCAATGTGCCAACCCGGTCCTGGGACCGGGTGGAGAGGGGCTTTGCGCCTCACATGCGCGAGGCGTTTCCCGCTGTCGAGACGCCCTATTCGACACCGAGGACATTGCTGAGCATTTCGGCATAGGCCGGACGCGCAAGGGCGACGCCCTCTTCGAGCGACGGATGCGGCGACAGGGTCGTGATATACCCGACATCGAGCATGGACAGGTAGGATTGACCGTTCTCCTCATAAAAGGCGATATTGCCACAGGGCATCAGAGCAAGGTTGTGCAGCCCTGCGGCCCCGACATAGCCGCGCATGGAGTTGAAGCAGATCTTCATGCCAACGGCGGCACCGCCCATCATTTCGAAATCGCCATTGAGCGACCACTCGTCGTCCATCGCGATGAAGTCGCGGATCAGCGTGGCGGCTTCCTGTGGTGTCTGCGCCAATTCGTGGATGATGAAATGCTCGGACACCTCGGCTTTTGCGACAGATGTCAGGGTCAGACCGGCAAGCGCGGCCACGGACAGGGTTTTTAGGAAGGTGTTCATGCGTAGTCTCCTAGGTTGCGAAATGCGATTGGGACGGGACGGCATCTTTCGAACCGGCCCTGACGGGTCTCAGCCGGTCTTTTCGGCCATGAGGATGCGAAAGGTCGCTCCGATCCGGTAGCTGCCATCGGGCTGTACGAATGGGGCAAGCGCCGCTTCATGTGCTACGTCCAATGCCGCCTGACCGCTGGTTTCCGCGGCCTTGAACGCCACGCCCGACGATCCAAGACCCCTTTGCGCCGTTTCAAGGTCCGGATAGGTCCATGGGCTGTCCACGTCGAACACCTCGCGCGGGGCCAGGCCGGCGGCTGTGGCCAGTTCTTCAAGCTTGCCAGGTTCGGACAGGCCGAACGGACCGCCCGCGCCCGGGGGCGGCGGCGGCAGCAGCGGCTTCAGCGCCGCGACAAGGGCCGTCGCCTGCATACTGCCGGGTTCACCCCAGGTCATGATGAACACCTTGCCGCCGGGCTTTACGACCCGCCGTGCCTCGCGCAAGGCAGCAACCCGATCGGCCGCGTATTGGAAGGAATTGAAGCCGGTCACGACGTCAAAGCCGTCATCCTCGAAGGGCAGAATCTCCAGATCGCCCTGTTCCAGCCGGGTACCTGGCAACCGGCTGCGCGCGACATCCAAAAGCCCTTCCGACGCGTCGATCCCTGCGATTTCGGCACCAAGATCGGCAGCAAGGCGCAGGGCCATGCCAGCCCCGCAGCCGGCATCAAGCAGCCGGGTCGCGGAACCAACCGGCACCTTGTCGAACACCGCGTGGTAGGCCGCCGCGCATTGCGGTTCTTGGATGTCTGCCCAATCCGCGGCGCGCCCGCCCCAGATCCGGCCATTGGCCTCACCGCTCAGGATGTGCGACGCGTCTTGCGGTTCTTCGATAACTGTCATGGGTCGTTCCTCCATCTGGTTGCCTTAGGGCGAGCACAGCTTTCTTGTCGGCGCAGATTGAGGGCGCCGCGGATCGTTTCCGCCGGGAATGAAATTCAGGTCGTCGGGTCTTGGCCGCTCTATTGCCCCGGGGCGGCCTTGTCCGGGTCGTATCTTACGGAAAGCGCAGAAATTTCAGCCTCTCGTCGTGGTGCCCCCGATCCGCGTGATGCTTTTCATTGGACACAGGAACAGTATCTGCCCCAAGGTCAATTCAGTCCAGCGAAACGATTTCAGGCCGACATGAGCCAAATTCAGTTACACAAGGTCGACCTCAACCTGCTCTCCACCTTCGAGGCGCTGATCGAGGAAGGCAGCGTTGCCGCGGCAGCCGACCGGCTGCACCTGACGGCGTCTGCGGTCAGTCACGCGCTTGGCCGCATGCGGACGCAGTTCGACGATCCACTGTTCGTCCGTGTCGGCGGCAAGATGCAACCGACCCCGCGGGCGCTGCTTTTGGCCGATGAAATCGCGCCGATCCTGCGCAACCTGCGCCGTGCGCTCGAGCCAGCTGAGACGTTCGATCCGACAACCACCAACCGCGTCTTCCGCATAGCGTTGCATTCCTCACCCGCCTTCATGGCCAAACTGACCGCGCAGATCGCTACGCTCGCACCCGGCGCGATGATAGACTGGGTCAGGATCAAAACGACCAACCAGAACGATCTGATCGATGGGCTCATTGACCTCTTGCATGTTGGCGGACCGGCGCATCTTGCCGATGGGATCCAGTCGGCCCATGTTGCGCCACTCACCTTTTTCAGTTTTGCTCGGAAAGGTCACCCCGCCGCCGAAAACTGGAGCACCGAAACGGCTGCGCGCTATCGCTACCTACAGGTCGCCGTCGAAGACACTGGTGGTTCGCCTGTCGAGAAAGAGCACCGCGTGCTTGACCGTCCGAGGACATTGGGCGGCAAGGTGCACGATTTCCACCTCGCTGGTCCGATGCTAGAGGGAACCGATATGATCACCACGCAGCCTGCCTTTGTGATGTACGAGGCATGGAGACGCTACGGCCTGCAAATTCTCGAACCCGTAGCCGCGCCCAAGGACTTTCCGATACGCTTCGCATGGTCGGGCCGCCTTGCGACCGATCCCGCCAATGCATGGTTACGGGAAACGGTGATCGCGGCCTATTGCGACCAAGACATCGACATCACCGCGCAGATGCAGGCCGCGGCCGTTCCGCTGAAAGAGTGACTAGGGTAGAGCTGCGCTGCACGCCTTCTCCGCGTCGCCAACCCAAATCTCTACCGCCACCCGGCCGCAACTTGAGAGTGGCTCGGAGATCGTTCCGCCCGGATTAGGCCCAAAGGATAAGTGTTTCGGATTTCGTACTTGGTCGTAATGGATAGAATAACTCGCCTTGACAGTGGGAATTCCAGTCAGACGCAGCGATCGCATCGTTGGTTGAAGATAACCAGCTCATTCTGTTCGTGCTCGTGGAAATCTTTTGGCGGACGATCTAGCAGCGACACATACAGTCACGTAGACATGATATCAGTTTTGCTTCCGCAGCGAACGGCTGCTTCAACGTACCGCATTGCGGCAATAATCGAGGCTGGTGGGCGGCAGCTATGGGCCGTCACCGCCGCCCCAGCCTTCCAAGACGTGCCAGTTGCGCCAACATCTGAGACCCTGCCCCCGGTGACCCAGTGCCGCTTGCCTGACCCGTCTGTCCCATGCCTTGCCGCACTGGCATCTGCTGCACACCAAAAAACTGCCGCGCCCTGAGGGCTGCGTATTCGGCGCCACTGGCACCGCCGATCAGATAGCGGTTGTAGGCCTGCTGGCTGCCCATGGCGGCACGGGCGAAGTTGTAACCACCACCTAGACCACCCGAGAGGGCGGGCATCATGATGTTGCCGGAGATCGCGCGGACGATGAATGGCGTTGCGATGATGAAGCCCTTGGCCATGAGCACCATCATGAAGAAGGGGATGAGCGCGCCAATGTTGGAAGCGCCTTCCGGATCGCCCAGTTCGCCGATCAGGGCTGATGATACCCCGGTGATCGTGGCGAACACGCCGGCGACAACGATGGGGTAGAGCGCAAAGGAAACCAGTGCTGAAAGCCATCGCGCGAAGTAATCCTTGGTCACTTCGAAGAGGGTCATGAAAATCATGACTGGAGCGATCCCGATCAGAAGTGCGATCATCAAACGCGAGGCCACGATGACCTGAGCCCCGACTCTCCTCCGACCATTCGGAGAGTCCGCGGGTTGATTTCTGGGGCTACGCGGCGCGCATTTCCAGCCCCTTCATTGCCATGAACTCAGCCGGGGTCATGTTCCCGAGGCCGGAGTGCGGGCGGTGGTGGTTGTAGTCGTGCTGCCAAGCGCGGATCTGCTGCCGCGCCTCGCCGAGCGATGAGAACAGTGTCTCGTTGAGCAGCTCATCGCGGAGCCGGCCGTTGAAGCTCTCCACGAAGCCGTTTTGCATCGGCTTGCCCGGCGCGATGTAGTGCCATTCGACGCCGGTGCGCTGGCACCAGGACAGGATCGCCATCGAGGTCAGCTCCGTGCCGTTGTCGGAGACCACCATGGCTGGGCGCCCTCGCCGGGCGATCACGGCATCGAGTTCCCGGACGACCCGGTGCCCCGACAATGATGTATCGGCCACCAGCGCCAGGCACTCGCGGCTGTAGTCGTCGACCACGGCCAGAACCCGGAACCGGCGCCCGTCCGTCAGCGCGTCGCTCACGAAATCGAGGCTCCAGCGGATGTTCGGCGCATCCGGCAGCAACATCGGTCGTCGCGTGCCGAGCGCGCGCTTCCGGCCGCCTCTCCGGCGCACCTGGAGCTTCTCCTCGCGGTAGAGCCGTCTGAGCTTCTTGAGGTTCATCACGATCCCCTGCCGCTCGAGCATGACGTGGATGCGCCGGTATCCGAAGCGCCGACGTTCAGCGGCCACCGCCTTTATCGCGGCGCGAGCTTCGCCGTCGTCCGGGCGCACGCTCCGATACCGCACGCTCGATCAGTCCACTGCCAAAGCATTGCACGCCCGGCGCTGGCTCACCCCGTGTGTCGCAACGACGTGGGCCACCGCTTCCCGCCTGACACCGGGCGCTACCATTTTTTTGCCGCGACATCCTTCAGGATCGCGTTGTCCAGCATGGCCTCGGCCAGCAGCTTCTTCAACTTGCCGTTCTCGTCCTCGAGCGCCCTCAGCCGTCGCGCATCCGACACCTCGAGCCCGCCATACTTCGCCTTGTATTTGTAGAAGGTCGCAGAACTCACCCCGTGCTTGCGGCAGACATCGGCCGTCGCCATGCCGGCCTCCTGCTCCTTCAGCATCGCGATGATCTGCTCCTCGCTGAACCTCGATCGCTTCATCATCCGTCTCCTCGTTGGAGCGGACTCTACTTCAAACTGGAGGAAGATACGGGGCTCAGGTCAACGAGTATGAAGGCTGCGAGTCCGCCGAGAATCGAGAGCAAGAGGACCCCGACAATGTCGAGCATGGCGCCGGCCATCCAGTTCAACTCGGAACCAGCGGCGTTCAAGTAGTCCCCCAACTCCGCGATCAGTCTGTCAAACTCTTCGGCGAAAGTACCGGAGGGACCTGGGGTACCGCCACCGACCGAGGCGACAAGCGCACCCGCAATGCTGTCGATGCCGGCAAGGATGGCGGAGGAGAGCGCGTTGAACTGGACCCAGTTGGTCGCGAATATCCCGATCAGTCCGATCTTGACTGCGAGCCAGAATGCCGTGCGGCCGTCCATCGCCTTGTATTGGTAGATCATGTTCAGGAAGACGAGAATCACCACGAGCGTTGTTCCCAGGACGAGAAGCGTGCCGACCGTTGTCGCGACCGACCCGAACTGGGTTTCTGCTGCGGTGTCGAGATAGCCCTGGGAGGTTTCAACGAAATAGGTGACGACGCTCATAACGGGGCTACCCTACCAATTGCCTGCAGCTTCGCAGATGGCTTTGGCGGCAGGGCGGACGGCGCTTGCGCGGCGGTTGTAGGCGTCCGAAGCTTCCAGCATTTCCCAGCGTTCATCACTGGCGTAGAGCTCACGAAACACCGCCTCTGCCGCATCCCACGATGGGAACCGGGTCGCGCAGTCGCAGTTGCCGATCTCGACGATGCGCTCGAGATTCTGGGCGCGGTAGATGTCCTGGACCAGCACGCGCTGATAGGCTTGGCGCAGGGGGATCTCCTGAATCCACACGGGTTCAGCGGGCCGGTCTGGACAGACGTCGAAACTGCGCTCGAGGGTCGGCACGAGATTGCGCTCAGCGAAGCCGGGTGCCGACGTCAGGCCCAGAACCAGCGCAGTCACTACGAGGGTACAGCCCGCCTGCCTCATGCTGTCGCTCCGGCGGGTGTGGTCTCACGCTTCAGGAAGACTGTGTGTCCCACGTTGGCGAATTCTGAGGAGCTGATCGAGACGACCTCCCAGCCTTCTGCACCTTTGGCATTCAGGCTGGCCTGCATGTCGGCAAGGCTGGTCTTACGGGTCATGGGAAAGGACAAGATATCGTATTCAAAGGTCTTCATTGGGAAGCTCCGATCTCGGTTGCGCCGGGGAGGTAGAATTCTGTGATGCCGCGTCGGCCGTCGTGGCGACCGGCCTGGATGATCACATCGATGGAGTTCTCGATGTACTGAATCATGTCGGTATAGGTCATCGGGATCTCGGTCTTGAGCGCGGCGATGGCCAGACGCTGTACGGCAAGTTGCGGGGTTTCGGCGTGCAGCGTGGTCATTGACCCGCCATGGCCGGTATTAATCGCTTCTAGGAAAGTCATCGCTTCCTTGCCGCGCACCTCACCGAGGATGATCCGGTCGGGACGCATCCGCAGCGTCGCGGTGAGCAGGACATCGGCGGTCTGGAACTCCGAGTCCCGATTGGCGATGAGGGTCACGGCATTCGGCTGGGTCGGCAGAAGCTCGGCAGCTTCCTCGATGGTGACGATGCGTTCGTCAGACGGCACATGAGAGAGGATCTTCCGCGCGGCGACGGTCTTGCCGGTGGAAGTGCCGCCCGAGACGATCATGTTGAGTTTGTTCTCGACGCAGAATGCGAGGGCGTCATCAATGATACCAGCGGCCACGACCTCGCGGAGTTCACGGGTTTTCTCGAGGCGGAGTTCTTCCAGCTTGCGTTCTTTCCCATAGAGGAAATCCAGGGCGATCCCATCGAGCGGCAGGCTGGAGAAAAACCGCAGGCTGATCGACATGGCAGAGAGCACGGCGGGCGGGGTGATGACCTGCGCACGAATCGGGCGGTCCTTGTAGGTGATCGAGACCGAGACGATCGGGCGGTCTTTGCTCATCGTTGTGTTGGCGGAAGAGGCGATCTGGTTGCCCAGGTCTTTGACTTCTGTTGCGGTCAATGCCTGATCCAGCCTCCGCATGAAGTGATCGCCCTGGAATTCTCCCCAGCAGCTGCCGTCGGGGTTGATGCAGATCTCGATGACATCGTCGCGGGCGGCGGCGTCGATCCGATCAAGCGAGGTCTGGAGATAGCTCAGCGACATGGGCTCAGAAGATCTCCAGATCGCGGTCGACCATCACCGTGACGCGCGCGCCCTGGTCGACATAAATAACGGGGCCGATGGAGAGGTAATCGCCGATCACGCTGTCCGTGGCATCAGCCAGATCATCGCCCACGTCTTCGAGCACATCCGCTGCGGCCTCGTCCTGCACATTTGCAGCGGCGGCGCTTGGGGCCGCTGAGATCAGAGAAATCAACGCCGCCGAGCCGAAGCGCTCATCGAACCGGGTGTCGACAAAACCCGTCACGCCGGAACGACCTAGTTCATCACCCCCGAAGGAACTGATCTGGATGGTTTGATTGTCGGGCAGGATGATCCGGTCCCACGCGATCGTGACACGACGTTGAGCGATATCGACGCCAGAGCGATAGCGCCCGATGAGACGGGACCCACGCGGGATCAGAAGGCGGGAGCCATCGAAACTGAACACGTCCTCGGAAACGACGGCGCGGGTCTGGCCCGGCAGGGAGCTGTCGAGGGCGGTTTCCATGACGGCCTGGATCATCGTGTCCTGAATGATGGTGTTGGACGGGTTAGCAATGACCTCAGCCTGCGTCACAGAAGTGGGGAGCGCGCCGTTCAGCACAAAATCCGTTACCTCGCCAAAAGTCCGCTCGGCTAACGCCGTCTCATTCGCACCGGATGCACCTCCAAAAGCGATCGTCGGCGAGGTGATGCGGCGCTCCTGGAATGCGCGTTCCTCTTCCGCGCGGCGTTCAAGTTCCGCGAGCCGTCGTGCTTCCTCCTCGCGGCGCAACCGTTCTTCCTCCCGCGCGCGCAACTCGTCCTCGGTTGGGCCGATGGGTGCGGGAAGGGGGCGATTGGCCTCAAGCTGTGCGAGTTCGAGGTCCATGCGGATTTGCTCCAGCTCGCGATCACGCGCCGTGAGCTCATCTCGAAACTGCTGTTGCGCGGCTTCCGACGCGGTTTGCAGCGCCGCGATCTGGGCTGTCAGTGCATCGATGGCTTCGGCGGCAGCTGTGTCTTCCTCGACGACGGGTTCGGGCGCATTGCGCAACTCTTCGATCTGGGCCTGAAGGGCTGCGAGCTGGGCCAGAAGTTCTGCATTGGGCTCCACCAGCTCCGGTGCGACAAGAACGACTTCGGGCTCGAGTGGGGGAAGGGTTTCGATGGCGCCGAAGCCGTCGCCCTCGTTCTGGAACACGTCCGGTGTCGCCGTGCGCAGGGCTTCCTCCTCCTCGGGTTGGGACATGACATAGAGCGATGTACCGCCCGCGCCGATCGCGAGGACAACGACCAAAGCGAGCAGCGGTGAGCGTCGTGGGGCAGGGGGCAAACCTGCGCCCTTGCCTTGTTCTAGAGCAGCGAGGCGTTTCTCGAGGTCCGCGTTTCCGGTGTCGCTCATGATGCCACCCCCGCTGGCGGTGTGGCCTCGATACAGACCACCTCGTCACCAATCCGCAGGACCCATTGCCTGTTCACCCCGGAGACCCGGATCACGCCGTCCCCGGTCGCTTGGGTGTTGACCGTCCGTTCGCGGCCATTCGTGTAGCGAAAGATCGCGGGCACCGGCGCGTTCCGCGGGAGTTCGAAATACGTGAAGGTCCCGTCATCCCATATGCGGGTTGGCGTAAAATCGGTCCGCGCGCTGGCGCCGTAATTGTAGTTTGGCGCTTGGGCCGCGATGGCACGTGTGGGCCGTGCATTGTCGTCCGGATAGCGGAACTGCACCACGTAAAAGGTCGGACTGCGGGTCTCCTGGACGTTGAAATAGTAGCTGCGGCGGTTGGTATAGACCGTGACATTGGTATGGACGCCGCGTGCGACGGGCTTGATCGCGAAGGCCTGCCCGCCAGGCACACCGTCGATCTCGAAGCCTTCCGTGTCCCCTGCGATGATCGAGCGGATGCTCTCGCCTTCCCCGAACTCGACCGTGGTCACATGGGTGAGCGAGACATTCAGTCGATAGACCTGGCCTTCCTGGTAGGTGGCCAAGCGGACGCGGCTGTCATTGGGGCCGCCGCGCGGGATCGCTTCGGCATGGGCGAGGACCGGCAGCAGGGCAATCGAGAGCATGACAAGTCGAACTGGGAGCAAACATGCGTTTCCGGAATGAGTTGCGTCGCCAATACCCTGCCGCGCTGCGCGCTCTCGGGACATTGGTGACAAGATAATTTGAAGTGAATTCCAGAAACCCATTAATTCTCCAATCTGTCGGAGCGGATGGAATATTCGAGGACCGTAAAACCAAAAGGATTGGTCCAGACCTCGTCGATGGAACGACGGGTCTCGGGGCGGAACTCGAAGAGCAGCGTGGCGGTGAAGAGCCCGGTTTGGGTGCCGTTGATGGAGGTCAGACGCTTGCGCAGGCGGACCGTGGCGCGGTTGGTGCCGATCCGGTTGATGCTGAGGATTTCCACATCGAGCCGGGCGTTTGGACCATAAACCGTCGGCGGGTAGTTCTCGTTGGCGCTGTTCCAGATCTGGCGCAGCCCGCTCTCGGCAGCACCATCCGAGCGGCGCAAGACGCTGCGGATGCGCAGGTCATTGTCGAGCTGGTTATAGACCTCTCGGTCGGTCACATAGCGGAAGACCTCCGCCTCGATGACCGCCTGGTTGGCTGTGACCGAAGTCGCGCCCACCGAAGCCTCGGGGAGCGCGAAACCGGTTGCAGGATCATAGGGCACAACCACGGGTGGCGGGTCGACATCAAGGATCGCGACAGCCGCCGCGCTCATGCATCCGAGAATGCCGAAGATGAGCCCGATGAGCCCAAGGCGCTGCCAGAGCCGTTCGCGGCGCAGGGCACCATAGACCAGCTCTTCTTCGATGATTTCTTGTTCACTCGCCACGCGTCAAACCTCGGATCAATCTGCCCGCAGGTCCGGCAGGGTGAAATCCATGAAGCGCTGTTCCTCGGCGATGGTGGCGGCATCGATCACACCGCCGGTGCCATCGCCCACGGTCTGCACCGCTTCGAGCTGCCACATTGCGACCAGCGCGATCGCCAGTTCCGCCGTCACGCGCGTGTTGAGATCGATGCTTTCCTTGAGTTCGTCCATGTCATCGATCAGCCCGACGAGCCGGTCGACGCGTTCCAGCGACTGGCCGGCGTCCTCGTAGCTGTTTTGGGCGGCGGCCGAGACGAGTGCGCCGGTTGTGGCTTGGGTCGCCACGCGGTTGGCCCCGGGATTGCCGCTGGTGGCCATTTCCGAGAGGGTATCGTCGTCAAAGCCGAGATCGGCCAGCACCCGGTCCATCTGAGTTTCGATCTCACCCGCGCCGGAGCCAGAGAGGCCGGAGAAATCTCCGGTCTTGATGGCTTCGATGGTGGCGAGGATGTCCCCGAATTCCTGATCGAGCAGGCCATTCAGCTCGTCCTCCATATCGGTACGGATGATTTCCGGCAGTTCGGCGAGACGGGTGAGGGCTTCGTATGTCCGTTGCAGCTCCGCGAGTTGGTCCGTGAGAAGGCCGAGCTGTTCGCGGAGCTGCGTCAACTGCTCGTTTTGCAGGATCTCGTCTTCGATCATCTGCCGGAGCTGCTGGATGTTTTGCGCGATGTTCTGGGTGTCGACGACAGGCACGCCTTGCGCCACGGCGGAGGTGAGGGTGGCGAAATGCAGGCCAATCCCAAGCGTCGTGGCCAAGGCCGTTCTCATGAGCAAATGTCCCATCAATCAATCTCCCTGATCGTGAATTCCATGAACGCGCCCTCGGCCATGCGGGCGCTGGCCTGGGCCAGCTCTTCGGCGGAGAGAACGCGGGTGCGCGCCGCCTGTAGCCGGATGCGGGCTGCGACGAGGCGCACGAGTTCGGCGCGGGCATAGGTGTTGAGCGCGATGCTCTCCTGAACGTCTTCGGTTTCAGAAATCCGCTCGACGATATCCGAGATGCGAAAGGCTGCCTGTCGGATCGCGGCGGGTGAATTGTTGCCATAGAAGGCCGCACCATGCCCGGTGATCGAGAGGTTGGCATTGGCCAGAAGCGCGGGGTCGATCGTGCCGAGCGCTTCGATCCCGCCGATGCGGCTCAGATAAAGATTGTAGCGTTCGGGAATGACCTGGACGTAGTGCTGGGTCTCGGCAAAGGGCGGGACACCGCCATATTCGAACACACGGCCGGGTCCGGCGTTATAGGCCGCGAGGGCGTTGATGATATTGCCGTCGAAGGTGTTGAGCTGGGTGGCGAGATAACGCGCGCCGCCATGAACCTGCAGGTAGGGGCTGTCATAATATTCCGGGTTTATGCCGAGATCGCTGGCGGTTCCGGGCATGATCTGGGTGAGGCCGAAGGCGCCGACGGGCGAGCGTGCGCCGATGGTGAACCGGCTTTCCTGCCAAATGAGCGCCTGTAGCAGGGCCCGCCACTGAACGGGCGAGAGGCCCGCGCGGCCAACACCTGCAAAGCCGCTGGTCTCCTTGGCGACGCGGATGATGAGCTGCTCGATGTTTTCCGCAGCATCCCCGAACATCTGTGCGCCGCCGGGATTGGGATCGATCTCACCCGTGCCATAGACCGCCTCGACGGAGCGGGTCGGATCGCCGCTGCCGCTTTCCAAGCCCGAGACCATTGCCGGCAGGCCCTGACCGCCAAAACTTGTCTGGGCGTCGAGGATGCGTTGCAGGGTCTCGAGTTGCTCGCGCTCGATCTCGGCGATGAGTTCACGCACGGCAAGCTTGTCGGCCTGGACCGCGAGGTCGGCCTCGCGATCACCGGTCTCAACGATGTCGCGCGCGGTCAGCCCGCTGTCGTTGGTCGGCACACCTTGGGACAGGGCGAGACCGGGCAGCAGGCAAAACGTGAGGATTTGAGGCAGGCTACACTTCAATGTCGCGCTCCGGCGCGCCGAGGGGCGTGAAAGTGCAATCAGGTGCTGTGGGTGCCGTTGATGCGAGGAAGGCGAAGCAATTGGCCTGCGGCTCTTGGTACTGGGCGCAGGAGGCCAAGACGCCGAGCACGGCGAGAAGCACAAAAATGCGTGTCATGAAATCCTCCAGAAGTCCGGGCGGTTGCGGTAATCGGCTCCGACGAGGGCCTCGCCTTTTTCCATGCCGCCGAGGATGGTGAGATTGGGCCCTAGGGCGCTCAGATCGGCATCGACCACGATAGAACCTTGGTCATCGCGGATGAGCGCGAGGCGACTGTCGCTGCCGGTGTTGAGCAGCACATCGAGTTCCTTCTCATAGAGGTTCAGCATCGCGTAATCGGCGGCATGGGCGCGGATGTTCGGGAGGAGGATTTGCGTCGGCACGGCCTCGACGATGGTCTTGCCGGTCCGGGTACGCTCGAGCTGGCTGACATATTGCGTCATCATCACCGCGACGGTGTTCTGCTTGCGTGCGGTGACCAGCCAGTTCGACAGTCGCTCGGCAAAATAGGCGTTGTCGAGCGCCTTCCAGGCCTCGTCGATCACGATGATCGTAGGGCGGCGGTCTTCGATCTCGCGCTCGACCCGGCGGAAGAGATAGGAGAGGACGGCCATGCGTTCCTTCTCCGCCTCGCTGTCGAGAATGCCGGTGAGATCGAAACCGACCACATCGCCTTCCAGAGAGAATGTGTCTTCCAGCGTCTGGCCGAAGATCCAGCCGTAGCGGCCCTCTTCGGTCCATTCGAGCAGGCGCTGATGCAGATCGGCGCCATCATCGGTCGAGACAAAGAGCGATGCAAAGTCCCGCCAGTTCCGCAGGGCTGGATTGGAGGCCTGCGCGTTCTGGCGTACGACTTCCTGAATTCGGTTGGTCTGCGCGGGCGTCAGCGGCTTGTCTGCGCGATGAAGCAGAGTGGCGAGCCAGTCCGAGAGCCAAGCCGTGCCGCGATTGTCAGTCTCGGTCCAAAGGGGGTTGAGCCCAGTAGATTGTCCGGCTTTCAAAGACGCGTAGCGCCCGCCATTGGCGCGGACCGCCATCTCCATACCGAGACGGTAATCGAAGACGAAGATCCGCGCCCCTGCTCGACGGGCCTGTGTCATGAGAAAGGCCGACAGGACTGATTTACCCGATCCGGGCCGGCCCATAATCAGGGTATGCCCGCTGGTGGGTTCTTTGTCGGGCGAACCTTGCTCGTGATAGGAAAACCGGTATGCGCTCTGCTCGGGCGTGGGCAGATAGGTGATGACCTGACCCCAGGGCGTCCTCGAGGCAGGCTTGCCAAGCTGCGTCCGATGAAACGCCGCGAAGTCCGCGAAGTTGCGATTGGTGATCGCACTGGCACGCACGCGCTTCGGTTGATTGCCGGGGTGTTGGCTGAGGTAATGCGCCTTGGCCGCGACCCGTTCGCCGATCATCTTCACGCCCTCGGCGGCGGCGGCGTTGACGATCTCGGCGCTAAGGGTCTGCAACTCGTCCAGCGTATCACAGAAGATCGTCACGACCATGTGGTGCTCGCCAAAGCTCTGGCGCTTGGCCTCCAGATCGTCGGCGGCGATGTCGAGCGCTTCCATGAGCGAGAGGGCCGCATCCTGGCTGGCCTGCATCTGGCGCTTCTGCCGCTTGATCCGACCCGCCATGAGGTTCGAGTTGATCGGCGTGAAGGAGTGCGTGACGATCATGTCGACCGGCAGGTTCAGCATGTCGAACATCGTGCAGGAGGTGGCCTCGGAATATTCCCCGATGGTGAAGCTCTTTCCAAAGCGGTGTCCCACGACGCCTTCGGAGAGCTCGAAGTGATCCCCCTGAAACGACACGCGCGTGTTGGCGACGTTGAAGGACAGAAAGCCGTAGGTGTTCGCCGGATAGAGCGGCAGTTCCTGGCCAGTGTTGAGGGCCCCCAGAAAGCCGATCAACTCCCCAGATGCGGCGGAGAGAAGGCGCGGCTTGAGCTCGGTAAGCCCCGAGAGGAAGACGTTCACGGCCTCGCCGAGGCGCTGCAAGCGTTTGCGGGTCTCCTCCTTCAGTCGGTCCGGCGCGCTGCGGCTCAGGAATGGCAGGAGGCTTTTCGGAGGCGGGCGGTGAATGACGGTGAGCGTCAGTGTTTTGTCGCGGAGCCCGCTGGTCTCGAGTTTCGCGCGCCAGCGCCGGTCAACCTCGCCTGCGAAGCTGTCCTCACGGATCGGGTCGAGATCAGGTTTGATGGCCTTGGAAACCTTGTGGACGTAATAGCTGAACTCCGGCCCCAGCTGCGCGATGATCCGGGCGAATAGCGCCGTCACCTTGTCGAGATAGGCATCATCCGTTGTGTAGCTATTAACCCCGTCGAGCCGGATGCACTGGAAAAGCTCGTTCACGCGCGTCCGCACAGTGCGGTCATCAACCAAGCTCACATAGGGCAGCATGTGCGCGAGGCGGGTTTCGCGCGCATACCAATCCGGCGTCATCGTGCGGGGATCGACCGTGACATCATGGGCTTCATTAGGGCGCATAGCTATCCCCGCTATGAATTGAGCGGTTCCGCGTCGGTGGGGTTTCCTGCAACGCCGTCATCATCACGTCGATGAAGCGCGGATCCCAGTCGGCGGCCTTCCAAAGCACCGGGTAGAGCAGGGCGGCCACGCCCAGCACCGCGATGTGCTGGACCCAGACGAAGAGCAGTACGGAGCCGAAGAGCCAGACCATCGCATACATGATGGGCAGGCCCAGAAGCTTCGGCGGCCGCACGAGGCCGAGAAAGAGGGGCGAGCGCTCAGCCACCGGCGAAGACCGCAGCAACGATTGTGGGAGCGGCGGCGACACCCGCGATGCCGACAAGCACCCAAAGCGCCTGCCGCAGATCGATGATGTTGAAGAACCAGCTCAGGAAAACGCCGAGGACTGCGAGCGTCGCGATGACAACGCCAAGCGGGCCGGTCAGCGCATCAACGATGCCTTGCAACAAGCTCTGGATCGGGGAGAGATCGATGCTTTGCGCAAGCGCAGGCTCTGCGACGAGCAGGAAGAACGCCAACGAGGCGACAAAGAGGTTTGAAATCTGTCTCATGAATTTGTTCCTTCCAATCGGGCCACGACGGCCATGACACGGGCCACGTGGTTCTGGGTTTCTCGGTAGGGGGGAATGCCGCCATACTGGCGGACCGCATCCGGTCCGGCGTTGTAGGCCGCGAGCGCGAGCCGCGGATCGCCGAACGTCTCCAGCATCATCGCGAGGTAGCGGGCGGAGCCGTCGAGGTTCTGCAGCGGATCACGCGGGTCAACGCCGAGATCGCGCGCCGTCGCGGGCATCAATTGACCAAGGCCAATTGCGCCTGCACTCGAGATCGCATCCTGTCGGTAGGCTCTCTCGACTTCGATATTGGCGCGGTAGAGGGTTAGCCAGTCTCGGACTGATAGATCCGTGCGCCGCAGCCCGGGATGCCCGGCATAGCGAAGGCCGGTGGATTCGATGGCCGCCAGAACATCGGCGCGGGGCAGGGGTGCCGGACGGGCGAGTGCTGCAAAACGCAACGCGTCATGTTCAAAAGCTGGTTCATCTTCACCGAGGATCGCCAACTCGTCAGTAGCGGACCACTGTCCGATACCGTCATTGTAGTTGCGGGCAAAGCTATCCTGAGAGCGGGACGGGGTCAGAGAGCCATCGCTCTCCATGACCAGAACCATTTGCGCGGAGGCCGGTCCCGTGAGGAACCAGACAAGGAGAAGACTACTTGCTACCGCCCTTGTTGCTCTTAGCCAGCTTGTGCGTCGTCCGCTGGCCTTCTTCGAGTGGAACATCGGCATGGGAGAAGCCGATGCCGATGAGGAAAGACACCACGCCGGTAATGGTCTTGAACTCGCGGATCTTGATGTCGTTGTAGGTTGTCCGGGTACGTGCCGTGACCAGAAGCTTCTCCACGCCCTCGTCAGAGACCACGCGCATGACCCAGACCCCGTAATAACTCGGGCCTTTCTTGTGTGCCGACTCCTTGCACAGGATTTCAGCGCTATAGCCACTTTCCACGAGTTCGCGGAAACGTGCTTCCGTAACCACATTTGGTGCTTCGATGTCCCACTTCATGGCCCGGCTCACGCTTTCTGCAAACGCGCAACGCCCGGGCATTCCCACTTGAAGCCCAGAGTTACGATAGTATATTATTAACCGCAAGATATAATGCGGCAGATACGGCTGTATCTCGGTTACTCAAACTCTAGGCACGGCCATTGGCGTCTATCAAGGAAATAAGCGGTTTCAGAAACCTCCGGTTGAGCCGATGGGTGAAGATACAGGCTGTAGCCTTGCTGATGCTCGTTCCGGCTGCAAGCCAAGCGGAATCCTGTCTCGCCCCCGTCCGGCCATTCGTCCCAAGCGATTCGCAAGCCGCCCGGGATTATGCCGACATCATCCGACGGGACTTTGAGGTCTACATCGCGGACATTCAGGACTACTTTCGCTGCCTCGAGCAGGAGCGTGCGCGTGCTTTTGAGGAAGCTCGCGAAGTCAGTCTGGACTACGGTCGGTTTCTGGAACTGGTGGGGGATTGATGGGCCACTGGGCATGCACCAGACGTGCACCCCTTGGAAACCAGACGCCGATAACACCCTCAAATATCTACTTTTTAGATAACAGATTTCATCCGCTAGCGACGTCACAAAAGGTATGTGACGCGTGGCGCAAACAATCAGAAGCAAAGGACAAGAGGCTTTGTGCCAGGCGTTGGTCGACGCCCGGATTAAGTCTGGCCTCAGCCAGAAGGAATTGGCGGTCAAACTCAGACATCACCAGTCATTCGTGGCCCGTGTTGAGAGCGGAGAGCGCCGCATTGACGTCGTTGAGCTCATCGCATTGTCCAGAGCCGTTGGATTTGACCCTTTCGAGATATTGGCGATCGTCGAAGCCGCCACGGAGCCCGACCACAGGATTTGAGAACAAAGTAAATTTGGGGCGTACCGCTTTGGATGTCCCCTCGTGAAGTGAGCTCCTTCAAGGAAGAGTAGTTAGCCAACATCCACCAATTGCGTCATGCTGTGCAGGCGAAGCCTGGGAACACGATGCCGCGATTGCAGCGCCAAAGTGCAGGAAGTCAGTAAACAGTGGACGATGATAAAGGTGAAGGCGTCGCGATTGCCAATCTGATCGGGACCGATGGGTGCAGCGTAGTTGGTTGGGTGTATCGCTGGAGTATAGGCGCGCACGCGGTGATGTGGGACGTCAAAGGGCCCCAGCCGGTATCAGAAACCCGGCCGGATCTGACTGAGCAACAGAAGCAGGAAATCGACTTTGACGGATTGACGCGGATCGGAAGCGGCGACAGCAAATAGGCTGCTAAAGTAGCCGCCAGTTCATATTTGATGGACAGGGTCCGCCGGCATACCAGACATTGCGGCCGCGCGCGGCGAATGCGGACTCTGAGCCCTCACCGTGAATTCGATTTTCTAGCTGCGTGCGCTCGCAGCGCAAAAAATCGCTGCAAGTGCTCGATGTACAACGCTGCACGGCGGCAGAGATCGCTACCTTTCGTTAATGGTGCAGCGAAGTTGTGGAGAAGGATCCACAGATCGCGGGACCTTGCTCCCGCTCGTCCACATGATCGGAATGGCCGCTTTGAACCAAGGCGTCAGGCATCTTCGGCGGAGCGCGCCGTAAGCCACGTCATGACATTGACGACCGTCGCATTGTTCTTGGCTGTTCGCGGCATGAGGACATAGAAGTCATTTCCAACCGCGTCCCAGGCTGCACCAACCTCCACCAAACGTCCGGCTTCGAGGTCTTGAGCCACCAGAAAACGGCTCACCAAGGCTAATCCCTGCCCGGCGATGGCTGCATCGACCGCAAGGGACGTTTGGCTCAGACGTAGGTGGCGAGACGACTGGTCCTGAATGCCCAGATGCGAAAAGTAGCCCGGCCATTGGTCATGGGTGTCATGGATTTTCGGCTGTTTGGCAAGGGTTTCTGGATCAAGAGGAGCATCGCGCTTGTCCCCGAACTTCGGCGCGGCGACCGCGATCAACGATTGCCTGAACAAGAGCGTTACGTCCAGTGACGCGCCAAACGGCGGCGATCCCTGGCGCACTGCAAGGTCTATCCCGTCGCTGTGGAAGCTGGAAACTCTTTCGGTCGCCATGATCCGCAAATCGATATCTGGGTGTGCTGCGGTGAAGTCCGGTAGATTGGGGATCAGCCATTTCGCAGCAAAGGTCGGCGTGACGCTGATAAGGACCTTGTTCGGCTCTGGTTTCAGTTCGGCAGTTGCGGCTCGAAGGTCTGCGAACACTCCGGCTATCCGGTTGTGATAGCTGCGCCCGACTGACGTAAAAGCCAGGCCCTTCGGCACCCGTTCGAACAAGACGGCATCAAGATGCGCTTCGAGCTGGCGCACCTGTTGCGCGACGGCCCCTTGCGTAACGCCCAATTCTTCAGCGGCTGAGCGGAAACTGAGGCGACGGCCTGCTGCATCGAACGCACGCAAACTGTTGAGCGGAGGAAGTTCCGTCATACTGCAATAGTATTTCTACTGTCATGCAACATCAATTCTGAATCGAAGTTTCTCAGCGAAAGCATCATGTATGGCTAAACCAAGAAGGGATGCTCGATATGGCAGTAGAAAAAGTAGCTTTGATCACGGCAGCCGGAAGCGGCATGGGTGCGGATGCAGCGCGCAAGCTGGCAGAAGACGGATTCAAAGTTGGCATCCTGTCTTCGTCCGGCAAGGGCGAAGCGCTCGGCAACGAACTTGGCGGTTTTGGCGTGACCGGCTCCAACCTTGATGAAGACGCACTGAACGCTTTGGTCGAGAGTGCGAAGGATCGTTGGGGCCGTATCGATGTCTTGGTGAACTCTGCTGGCCACGGGCCAAAAGGACCAGTTCTCGAAATCAGCGACGACGATTGGCATCAAGGGATGGAAGTCTACCTGATGAACGTCATCCGTCCGACACGGCTTGTCACCCCACTGATGCAGGAGCACGGCGGCGGGGCAATCATCAACATCTCGACCTTCGCGGCATTCGAACCCGACCCTCTTTTTCCCACGTCGGGCGTCTTCCGGGCCGGGCTCGCTGCATTCACGAAGCTCTATTCCGACAAATATGCGTCAGAGAATATTCGGATGAACAACGTACTTCCGGGCTTCATCGACAGCTTGCCCGAAACCGAAGATCGCAAGGCGCGTATTCCCATGGGACGCTACGGTTTCGCTTCGGAAGTGTCTTCTCTCATTTCGTGGCTCGCCTCGGAAGAAGGCGGCTACGTGACGGGGCAAAACCTGCGTATCGATGGAGGGTTGACCCGTGCCGTCTGACACCTTGGCCCTTGTATCACCGCGCGAGCGCCTTGTCTTCTCGGTCAAGTGGGGCGCATCCGCCGTTCAGATCATGGGCTACACCGCGACGGGATTTGGCTGGACACCTTGGAACCTTTACCTGTTTCTCGTCGGTGTCGTGGGATGGTTCGCCGTCGGCGCGCTATGGAATGACAAGGCGCTCATGCTTGTACACCTTGTAGCACTCGGCGCAATGATTGCCGGTATGGCAAGCGGGTGATGAGCGAAAGCTGCCATTTAGGCACTGTGCAGCATTCAGGAGGTATGGGCTCTTTGCGCCAGAACGCGATCGCAGCGTCGGCTTTTCTCATGGGCATCGGACAGCGGCCATCCGCTCGGACTGTACAATGAAACGGTCAGCGTAGTGCTGATGAATGGGTTTGGAGGGAGGAACGGAGGGCAAATCATGCCAAGAGTCCAACTTCCCGCAACAACTTCGAAACGCAGAGCCTGGAACAAGGGGCGGATCATCGGTCAGAAACGTCCTTTGCTGCCAAAACAGGTCTGGGCAATCCGGGCACGGCCCGAACTGGCGGGTCATCTACGTGATCTGGCCTTGTTCAACGTCGCCATCGACAGCAAATTGCGGGGCTGTGACCTCGTCAAATTGGCAGTGTCTGATCTCGTCAAAGTTGACCGCGTACGCGAACGTGTTTCTGTGATCCAGAGCAAGACCAAGCGACCAGTCCAGTTTGAACTGACTGAAAACACGCGTGAAACTGTCTTGGCGTGGGTTAAGTCGCCTGAGATGCTTGCACGTCGGTTCATGTTCCCGAGCCGGTTCCACGACCGGCCGCACATCTCCACCCGCCAGTATGGGCGGCTGGTCCGCGATTGGGTGACGGCAATTGGTCTCGAGCCAAGCGGATACGGCACACATTCACTTCGGCGGACCAAAGCGGCCGAAATCTATCGAAAAACCGGCAATCTCCGTGCCGTCCAACTGCTGCTCGGTCACACGAAGATCGACAGTACGGTGCGTTACCTTGGCGTTGAACTCGAAGATGCCCTGAGCATCGCTGAGCGCATCGATATCTGAGTCAACGTGGCGAACGGTCCTGCCGTTCGCCGTATCAAAGCGAGTGTCCGCACGTTATGCGGCGTTGGTCGGTGCTGAACCCCACACCTAAGAAACGGTCGCGGCACGACGAATGTCCGGTTTAGCATTGTTGTGCGCGCGGAATGCTCGGAGATGTCACTTCGTTTGGCGATGCTCCGAAATTGCGTCGATCACGGTCGCCCGCTCCTGAACGGCCCCCGTTTGTAGATATTCCATCGCTTTGAGAGCCGCTTCATGCGCTTCAACCGATGAACCGCCGACACAGTCTTCGACGACGCGGCAGAAGTAGTCGGATTGGTGGCCATCCACAAATGTGTAGTGCACGCAAACATCGGTCAGCCCACCACACAGCAGAAGGGTGTCGACCTTCAGCCCCCGCAGCAGGATTTCCAGATCCGTCCCGAAAAATGCCGAGTAGCGCCGCTTTGGGATGATGTAGTCGCCTTTCTTGAATCCCATTTCCTCTTTGGCGACTTCCGTGCGCGGGTCGCCTTCAAGACAGTGAACGTCCTCATCCCCGTCCAGTTCGCGGCCAAAATCAATGAGGTCGGACCGATGAATTTCCTGAATGAAGATGACTGGCACATCATGTTCATGCGCCGCATCGACCAAGTCGCGCGCAGCGATCATTCGATCCTTGTACCCAGGCATGTTGTCGATGGAACGTACATCGCTGTCGTCAATGAAAGTGCTTTTCTGAATGTCGATCACAATGAGCGCGGGCCGACCTTCGATCAGTTTTCTTGCTGTTTTCGTCTTTGTCGTCATTTTCCGTGTCCTTTCGTCTTAGTGTGCATCTGAACCGAGCAGAAACATCCCCGCAATCAGAAGTGTCAGACCAGCAATACTGGTGATGCTGAGGTTCTGATTGAAGGCCAACACGCCAACCAGCACCGATCCGAGAGAGCCGATACCGGTCCAAATCGGATAGGCAATACCTAGCGGCAGTCGAGTCATCGCAGCGTAGAGGGCGACGATGCTCGCGATCATCGCGATGAGCGTTAGAGCGCCAAGTGTCCAAGAAAAACCCAGGCCAAGCTTCTTGAGCCCCGTCGCCCAAGCGACTTCCAGCGCACCTGCGATGAGAAGATAAATCCAAGCCATTCTGACCCCCAACGTTTTGCAGGTGGTCCTGACTGATGCCCTTTCGCGGCCGGGTCGTCCCGGCGCGCCATGGACTTTCCGATAAATGTGCGAGCGCGAATTGTCAATTTACCGGTCGACAAGATCTCAAAACTTCGGATGCTGCGCCGGACGCGAATGGCAGTTCTGCGTTTCGCCTACGAATGCGAATAGTCCGATAACTCTGAGCGGAAGCAAACCGGACGGAATTCAGGATAGCCAACTTTCGCCGCAAGGTTGCTGCTTCGGGATGTGCCTCCGAGGCGGGCTGAGAACTACGATATGACCCCGATCGAGGTTTTCTGCTTCCAGATTTCGGCCATTCGTTAGAGCTATTCGCTCGGTTGCCTCACCAATCTGGAAGCCGTGGCTTCATTCACCGCCAGAAGGGTGTCATAGAGAATGGCCAACCGAAGGAGCGACTTGACGTCCACATCATGCGGCAGTGCCGATAGCGGATCGATGAAGAAGACGAGAGCATCAAGTCTTTGCTCTGAAATCATTGCCCCGATCTGTGCATCGCCGCCAAGCGGACCGCTTTTCAACGTCGTCACAGTCAGCGCGGTTTCATCGTTGATGCGCCCACCGGTTGTTCCGGTCGCATAAAGCTGGAAGCCCGACAGCACGTGCTCATGTTGTTTCACCCAAGCGATCATTTGATCCTTCTTCTGGTCATGCGCAACAAGAGCAATAGCCTGCGTCATCTGAGGTCTCCTGACACCTGGCTATCGCGCGGGTTTGCTGGCATCCGCGGCCCAGTTCCAGGCAAGAGGGGATTTGCGTTTCAGGGCGCCGCTGAGATGCTTTCGCATCTTATGAGATGCGCCCAGATTGTCGCCCACTTCGAGCAGATCCAGAATTTCAAGATGCTCGGTACATTGCTCTACAAGTCGGTCGTGGTTGACTTCGGCCCGATACTCCATCAACCGACGCATCCGGTTCACACGCTGCAATGCCATCAGAAAGAAGGGGTTTCGTGATAGCTTTATGAGTTCCTCATGGAAGATTGCGCCATTCGCCAGAAGTGACTCGGCAGGCACCGAGTTGAAATCCATGTCCAGCATCCCCTCCTGAATGCGGCGTTGTTCAGAAAGAATCTGTCGATCCAGTTCAAAGGACGTTTCCAGCATTGCGGCTGGTTCAATTGCCATTCGGAACCGATAGATCTCATCAAAGGCTTCCGGCGTATTGGCAACCGGCAGCAAACGCCAGCCGTAGCCCTCTTTGCGCTCAATCCAGCCCTCACGTGCAGCCCTTACCAGAACCTCGCTGACGCGCGCCTTGGTCCAGCCATATCGCTGGCGCAGAAACTGTTCTGTCACCTCTTCGGGCAACCGATGCACCAGCCAATCATCAGCTAATCGTTGATAGTCGTCATCGGCAGAGTCGATTTGCACATCAAGCGCCTCGCTCATGGCGGACATATCTGCCTCGGCAACAAAGAATCCCCGGTTTGCCTGGCGCTCCAAGAAGCCCTCGGCCTCAAGAAGACTCATAGCTTCCCGGATCGGCGTCCGTGAGACGCCATAGCGATCGGCAAGCTGTTGCGCACCAAGGTGCTGCCCTGTGGAAATGCTCCCAGCTGCGATATCCTGCAAGAGCCGTTTCGAAATCCTTTGGGCGAGATCACTGGTTCGCATCGAAGGGGACATCTCTCTTCTTCGTTCAGTTAGTCGATCAACTGTTTCGCAGATATAATTGCACTCCAGATGCAAAAAAGTAAGCATAAATCGCACTTCTTGACCGCTAGGTGCAACTCATTTGAGGATCTTACTCAGCTTTCAGAAGCCGCCGCCTTCCTCTTGGCCCGGCCCAGCAGGCTGATGGCGAGCGGCACAAAGATGACTGCCAGAAGGATGATGGACAGAACCAAGGAAACCGGGCGCTCCCAGAAAAGGCTCATCGTCCCTTGTGAAATGATGTATGTCTGAAGGAAGGTTTCTTCGGCCATTGAACCAAGCACAAGCGCCAGTACGGTTGCCGCAGGCGAGTAGCCGTATTTCTTCATTGCAAAGCCAATCAAGCCGCTGCCAACCAGTATCCAGGTTTCGATGATGCTGGCGTTGATTGCATAGGCACCAATCACACACAGCAACACGATCACCGGAACGACATTTACGTAAGGAATATCGAGGAACTTTACGAACAAGGGGATCGCGAAGATGCTCATCGCGATGAGGATCATGTTGCCCAGATACATGCTTGCGATCAGGCCCCAGACAAATTCGGGATCATTCACGATCAGCAGAGGTCCGGGTTGCAGACCCCACATCAGAAAGGCGCCAAGCAGAACAGCGGTTGCACCTGATCCTGGGATGCCGAGCGCGAGCAGGGGAACCATAGCACCAGCCGAAGCAGCGTTGTTGGCGGCCTCCGGGGCAACCAGACCACGCATCTCGCCTTTTCCGAATTTCTCTGGGTCCTTGGCGACCTTCTTTTCTACCGAGTAGCCGATGATCGAGCCAAGCGTTGCACCGGAACCAGGCAAAACCCCGGCAATGAAGCCGATCGCCGAGCCGCGCCAGAAGGTCCAGCGGGACTCGTGGTAGTCCTTCTTTGACGGCCAGAACTCTTTGTCGCGGAATCCGATACGCAAACGCTTGGCTGGGTGCGTATGTTGACCATTGAATATGCAGTGGAGCAGCTCTCCGATGCCAAAGAGGCCGATGGCCACAGCAACAAAGTAAACGCCTCCAATCAGCTCCGAGGACCCGAACGTATAGCGTTGTTGGCCGCTCATCACGTCGACGCCGACTGTACCGATAGCAAAGCCAATCAGTGCCGAGATGAACCCTTTGAACTTGTTGTCGCCCATCATCGTTGTCAGCATCAAAAGGCCGACCGCGATGATCAGAAAGTATTCCGAGGGGCCGAAGGAGGCAGCAAAATTCGCGAGCGATGGGGCCAGCGCGGTGATCAGTATAACCCCGACAGTACCACCAAAGAATGAGGCAATCGCTTGCATCACCAGCGCCGGTCCGGCACGGCCCTTTTGCGCCAGTGGATAGCCGTCAATGGTTGAGGCCACAGTGGCAGACTCACCCGGCGTGTTAATCAGGATGGAAGTGATCGTGCCGCCATACATCGAGCCGTAGTAGATACCGGCGAGCATGATGATGGCAATTGTGGGATCCAGCCCAAATGTCATCGGGATAAGGACCGCGATACCTGCCGCAGGACCAAAGCCGGGGAAAAGCCCAACAATCATGCCCAAAAAGGCACCGATCACGAGGAACAGAAATCCTTCAGGCGACGCAGCTACACTGAGGCCAAGGGAGAGGTTTGAAACGATGTCAGAAAACATAAGACTCGTCCTTTCGAGCGAACAGGAGTCGCATCAGAAGCCAAAGGGGCTCGTCGGGAGAGAGGCGTTCAAGAGGATCTTGAAAAGACCGTAGAGGAAGCCTGGCAGTGCCACGCTGTAGATCAAGTTGCCGACGACATGACCGCGGTTAAACGTGAAGAGAAACGCCAGCATGAACAGGATCATGGCCAGAAGGGCACCGACAATCTTCATGATTCCCACGAAGATGCAGATATAGACGAAGACGATGAACACATCGCGCCCATACTCGGGGCCGCCGTCAAGCGCATGCGCGTCAACGCCCATTGCGTCAGCTTTTGCCTCCGTTTCAGGATCGGCCCGATGAGGCGCGCGAACACCGGTCACACGTTCCTTTTGCCATTCCTTGACATCGCCCCAAAGATTGACCGCACTGGAAATGATCAGCAAAACACCAATCAGCAGTGGGAAAAAGCCTGCAGCCGGACGTCCGGACGATGTCAGAAGCGTGAGCGTGTTCAGGCCGTAAACTGTGTAGCCGATCGACAAGAGCAAGAGCGCCGCGGCGAACCACTTTTTCATCGGACCTCCCCTTCCGATTGGATATGAAGACGCGGGCGCAGAACATGCGCCCGCGTCGCGTTCGAGAAGTTACTCTTCGATTGCGCCGATCGACACGAGCGTCTCGTGATACCGTGCGCTGGTCTCGGCCAGATAGGCACCAAAGTCGTCGCCCCAGATCGGGTTGCCCGACATGCCGTTGGTGACTAGGTACTCCTGCCACTCTGGCGTCTCAACCACCTGCTGCAGTGTCTCGATCCACCAGTCCTGCACCTCGGCATCCACGCCGCCGGGCATCACGACACCGCGCGGCAGAGAGAAGCTGAAGTCATAACCGAGTTCCATGAAGGTAGGCACATCGGGGTTGTTGGTGCTGCGCGCCGTGTCCGAGAAGGCCAACGCCACCAAAGTACCAGCTTCCAGCTGGCCACCGACTTCGGATGGATTGGCAACAACTGCGTCAACACTGCCCGAAGTCAGAGCAGTCACAAGCTCTCCGCCAGAGCCGATTGGCACATATTCAAACTCGATATCCGCGGCCTGAGCGAAAAGCTCGGCGGTCACACGTTCGGGGCCAGCAGAGCCACTGCCTGCAATCGTCACACGGCCAGCATTTGCTGCTTCAACAAAGGCGTCGACGCTCTCGTAGCCCGAGTCGGAGCGCACGACGAGCAGCATCGCGTCACTGGCAAGCAGGCCAATCGGCGTGAAATCCGCGTAGGTCCAATCGGTGTCGGAGACCAGCGGAGTGCCGATGAAGTTCCCGCTGGTCGATGTCAGGCGATAGGGGTCACCTGCGTTATTGGCGACAAAGCTGAAACCCACTGCGCCGCTGCCGCCTTCGCGGTTTTCCACCACGATGTTGCCGGGATAAAGGTCATAGGTGCGCAGGATGTCGACGACAGTACGCGACATGCGGTCATTCCCGCCGCCTGGCCCAAAGGCGATCGTGTAGTTCAGTCGCTCGGTTCCGTAGTCATCAGCAATAGCCGGAGCAGCAAGCGCGGCGGCAGCCACACATGCAGCCATTGCCGCAAAGGTTCTACGCTTGATCATGGTATCCTCCCTTGGATCATAATGCATTTCTTGAGTTCTTAATGCAATAATCCAATTGATTGCACATAGTCAACCATAAATGCACTCTTGCCTCAGGCTCCTTCGAAACCCCAATCTTTTTTGATCATTTGATGCACTCCGAGCGAGGGGATACGGCGGAAGAAGCAGGTAGAATCGCTTCGCGTTCCCATTTTTGCGTTGCATTTTGCTTTTTTAAGACATAAAGATCAAAGATGAAGCTTTGGAGAAGACCGTTAGGGAGGAGATGAACAATGAAGCTGATGGTACTGCCCTGTGACGGCATCGGACCTGAAATCATGGGGGCGACCCTCGAGGTGATGGAGGCGGCCAACGCTCGCTTCGACCTTGGCCTTACGTTCCATGAAGAAGAGTCCGGGTTCACCAGCCTGAAGAATCACGGCATCACTCTCAGGGACGACGTGCTGGAGCGCGCGCGGACCGAATTCGATGGCGTGATTCTGGGGACGCAATCGCATATGGACTACCCCCCGGTCGCAGAGGGCGGTCGTAATGTGTCTGCTGGTTTCCGCATCGGTCTTGACCTTTACGCCAATGTGCGCCCGGCGCGCAGCCGTGCTTTCCTTGAGAACAAGGCGCCCGACATGGATCTCGTGATTATGCGCGAGGCGACCGAAGGATTTTATCCCGACCGCAACATGTTCAAAGGCGTGGGTGAGATGATGCCCGACCCTGACATGGCGCTCTCTGTTCGCAAGATCACCCGCCATGGCTCTATGCGGATTTGCCGCGAGGCGTTCAAACTGGCCATGCAGCGCGACAAGAAAGTGGCCGCCATTCACAAGGCCAACTCCTTTCTGATGACGGATGGCCTGTTCCTGGAATGCTTCCGCGAAGTGGCGAAAGACTATCCTGAGGTCGAAACCGAAGAGCTGATCGTGGATGCATTCGCGGCGCTTCTGGTGCGCCAGCCGCAGAAATATGACGTCGTGGTCGCCACCAACTTCTACGGTGACATCCTGTCCGACCTCGCGTCCGAGCTTTCCGGCTCGCTTGGCCTGGCTGGATCGATCAACGCCAATGCGGAAACCGGTCTTTGCTGTGCGCAGGCGCAGCACGGTTCGGCGCCTGATATCGCGGGTCAGAATATCGCCAACCCGACGTCGCTGATCCTGTCGGCCGCGATGATGCTGATTTGGCTCGGTGAGCAACGTGGTCACGCCAAGCTGATGGAAGCAGGCAACGCCATCGCGGAAGCGGTCGATGCCGTCATCGACGACCCGGCCAAGCGCACCCGTGATTTGGGTGGCACCGTGAACACGGATACGTTCGGACGCTACGTGGCAGAAGCCGTGGCCAAGCAGGCTGTCGCCGCCTGAGGCCCTCGCTCTTCAATGTAGCCTTCGCACGTCTGGTGGCGCTGTCTCTCTCCCGCAGCGCCACCGGCCAATTTCAGGACGATTTCAGATGCCAAGGATTGCCCTCATTCATGCCACTCGGGTTGCGATTGACCCAATCGAAGAGGCTGCACGCAAGCTCTGGCCCGACGCGGAGATGATCTCGATCCTCGAAGAGGGCCTTTCCGTCGACCGGCCAAAGTCCAAGGACCTGTCCGCAGGACTTCATCACCGGATTGTCGGGCTCACACGGTACGCTGAAAGCACGGACGCGGACGGCATTCTGTTCACTTGTTCGGCCTTTGGAAACGCGATCCAAGATGCCGCAAGGAGCAGCCCGGTCCCGGTCATGAAGCCAAATGAAGCGATGTTTGACGCCGCATTGGAACTCGGCGAACGCATCGCGATGATTTATACCTTCCCCCCCGCTGCGGCCGGTATGGAGGAAGAGTTCCGGGAGGCGGCTCATGAAAAGGGCCGCACAGCCGATCTGAGATCCTACTTTTGTGATGGCGCACTGGACGCATTGCGTGCTGGAAACAATGCCGAGCACAATCGGCTCGTAGCTCTGACTGCTCAGGGCATCGAAGACGTGGATGCGATCATGCTCGCCCAGTTTTCGATGGCGGAAGCGGCCGATGAGGTCCGCCGCCACATCGATATTCCAATCTTGACCAGCCCCGAGGCTGCCATCACGGAGATTCGCCGCCGCGTCGAGACAAGTGAGAGGAACAAAACGTGCTGATTGGAGTCATTGCCGACGACTTTACCGGCGCAAGTGACATTGCCAACACGCTTGCCAAGGGCCTTCACCCGGAGGGCGGCCTACGCACGGCACAATTTGTCAGCGTACCCGACGGTGCAGCACCGGCCAATGTCGATGCGGGTGTTATTTCGCTTAAGAGCCGAACAGCCCCGATAGCAGAAGCGGTCGCCGACAGCGTTTCGGCGTTTCGGTGGTTGCAGGCACAGGGCTGCAGGCAGTTCATTTTCAAGTACTGCTCAACATTCGACTCAACCAAAGAAGGCAATATCGGCCCTGTCGCCGAAGCTCTGGCCGATGAGCTTAGAGCTGACAAGGTTGTGTTTTGCCCGGCATTTCCGACAACCGGTCGAACGGTTTATCAGGGGCATCTTTTTGTCGGTGACAAGCCACTGAATGAATCCGGCCTTGAAAACCACCCGCTCACCCCGATGACGGATGCGGATATCCGACGGTGGTTGGGACATCAAACCAACGAAGCCGTCGGCCATGTGCCCCATGCAGCCGTGGCCAAAGGTGCCAGCGCAATTCGTCAGGCGATGGCCAGGATCGATGCGCGCTTTGTCATTGCCGATGCCATTGATGATGCTGATTTGATCACTTTGGGTGAGGCGCTGTCAGATGCCACCCTGATCACGGGCGGTTCCGGCATTGCTCTGGGTCTGCCGCGAAATTTCCTGAAATCCGTCTCCAGCAAACAGCAGCTACCAGGAGCCGAGGCTTGTCAGGGCGCGGAAGCAATTCTGGCAGGATCCTGTTCAGGCGCGACTCGGGGCCAAATTGACTTTCATGCAGCCGATCACCCAACCCTTGCCATCGATGTTCCAGGCGTCATGGCAGGCACAGTCACGGCCGAAACACTTGTGAAATTCTATCGGGCCCATGTCGGCTCCGCTCCATTGGCCTATTCCTCGGGGACGCCAGATGAAGTCAAGGCGCTGCAACTGAAATTCGGACGCGAAGAAGTTGCTGCGAAACTGGACGCGCTCTTTTCTGAAACCGCGGCAATGCTGGTTGATCTGGGATTCCGTCGCATCGTCGTTGCTGGTGGCGAGACATCCGGTGCTGTGGCGCAAGCCATTTCGCAAACGCTGAGCGCGCCGGCAATGAACGTAGGCCGGGAAATCGACCCAGGCGTCCCGGTGCTGACACTTGGCAATGACAGGAAAGTGGCTCTGGCGCTCAAATCTGGCAATTTCGGCGCGCCCGAATTCTTTGTCAAAGCCCTCAGACTGATGGAGGGCAGCCAATGAAACCAGAAGAGCGCGCACTGAGGCAGCAAATGGCGCACTTGTGTGCGTCGCTTTTTGCCCGCGGGTTTTCCGTTGGCACGGCGGGAAATGTCTCTGCCCGGCTGTCCGATGGCATTCTGATGACGCCGACCAATTCGACGCTTGGCAATATCGATCCTGATCGGATCTCCAAGATCGACACAGATGGCCAGCATGTGTCCGGCGACCAGCCAACCAAGGAAGTGTTCCTGCACCAAGCCTTCTACGAGACCCGACCGGATGCCGGCGCCGTTGTGCATTTGCACTCGACCTGGGCGACAGCTCTTTCCTGCATCGAGGACACGGATCCCGAAGACTGCGTGCCCCCGTTGACGCCATATGTGGTCATGCGCGTTGGAACCGTCAGGCTTGTTCCATATGTAAAGCCCGGAGATCCCATGGCAGGCGAGCTCATTCGAGAACTGAAGGGCGAATATGCCGCGGTTCTGCTTGCCAATCACGGGCCGGTTGTGACGGGCAAAGATCTCTTCTCGGCAGTTTGTGCAGCAGAAGAATTGGAAGAGACAGCCAAGCTTCTCATTGCCCTTCGCGCAATGCCCACCAGGCTCCTGACGGCAGAACAGGTCGCTGAGCTGAAAACAACGTTTGGAAGGATTTAATCAATGAAAACCGCAGACTTGATCGACGCCCATGCCGCCGATTTGCAATTGTTGCATCTGCCGTTCCTGTCATTTGGCAAGAAACAGAGCTTTGCTGGACAGGCTCAAACTATTAAGTGCTTTGAAGACAACACGCTGATACGGGCGCAGCTGGAAACCCCCGGCGAAGGTCGGGTACTTGTTGTTGATGGCGCTGGATCAACACGCATTGCCGTTATGGGAGACATGCTGGCAGAGTTGGCCATTCGAAACAATTGGGCAGGCGTTGTTCTGAGCGGAGCAATTCGCGACAGCGCCGAAATCAATGAAATGAACACGCTTGTTTTCGCGCTCGGGACCTCGCCGGTAAAGAGCTCGAAAGACGGGCTCGGCATGGTTGGCGGCGCCGTCCGCATCGGTGGCGTGGTCATCTCACCCGGCACATGGATTTATGCTGATGCGGATGGCGTTCTGGCGAGCAGCTTGAAACTAATATGACTTAGAGTGTGGTTCGAAACCGGTATTGCTTTTGACTTGGCCGAATAGCCAGCTCATTGGAGAGTCCGGTAAGATCTTTAAAAGCAGACTTTGGCGCATCCGCAGCCAATTGGCGCTTGGTCCCGCGTCTCCCTGGTCCGTTAAGGCAGCAGCGAAAGCGCAGTACCGGTTCGGGTCGAGTTGGTGCCGTTTAACGACTGCTTCGGTGACATTGACCTGCTCCCCTGAAAAGTCCTCGGTTTGAGGTTAGCCTGTTCTCCGAACGAGGAGACAGACGATGAAGAGAAGCCGTTTCAGCGAAGCGCAGATCATTGGCATCCTGAAGGAGCATCAGGCGGGCATGAGCGCGCCCGATCTATGCCGCAAGCACGGGATCAGTGATGCCACCTTCTACAACTGGCGACGGAAGTACGGCGGCATGGAGGTCGCCGATGCGAAGCGGCTGAAGGCGCTGGAAGCCGAGAATGCAAAGCTCAAGAAGATGCTGGCCGAGCAGATGATGGATGTGGCGACGCTGAAAGAGATGCTCGGAAAAAATTTCTGAGGCCCGGTTCGAGGAGGAAAGCGGTGGATTGGGCCATGACAGAGAAGAGCTACTCGCAGCGACGGGCCTGTGCGCTGGCCGGGATTGATCCCCGGGTGTATCGGCGGACATCGAAGCGTCCGGCTGACACCGAACTGCGGGACCGAATGAAGGAACTGGCGTCCGAGCGGCGCCGGTTCGGCTATCGGCGTCTGCACATCCTGCTGAGGCGGGAAGGCTGGGAGGTGAACTGGAAGAAGCTCTACCGGCTCTACCGCGAAGAAGGGTTAACCGTCCGTAAACGCGGCGGTCGCAAGCGTGCGATCGGAACCAGGGCGCCCATGACGATCCCCCAAAGCCCAAACCAGCGGTGGTCGCTCGACTTCGTGTCGGACGCTCTCTCGGACGGCAGGCGGTTCCGCATCCTCTGTGTGATCGACGACTTCAGCCGGGAATGCCTGGCCACCGTGGTCGATACCTCGATCTCCGGTATCCGGGTCGCCCGCGAACTGGACCGGATCGCCGAGATGCGCGGCTTCCCCTGCATGGTGGTCAGCGATAACGGTACCGAGCTGACGTCGAACGCCATGCTCAAATGGCAGGAAGACCGCCAGGTCGAGTGGCACTACATCGCGCCGGGCAAACCGATGCAGAACGGCTTCGTGGAAAGCTTCAACAGCCGCCTGCGGGACGAATGCCTCAACGAGCACCTGTTCCTGACGCTGCGCCATGCCCGCCATCTGATTGCAGCATGGCGTGCCGACTACAACCACCACCGCCCGCACTCGAGCCTCGACGGGCTCAGCCCGCGGGAGTATCACCAACGGTCAGAAGAAGACCAAAACCTGAACAGAGCTAAGCCATAAACGCGGACTCCAAGGGGAGCAGGTCAACATGCGCTGCGTCGCAATAAGATGTGTGCTACGACAGCGAAGACATGCTGCATAAGCAAAGGTCGAATATCCAAGGTCGGGAAAGTCCGCTCTCCGGACCTTGGCATCGACAGCAACGAAGGTCCGGTAATTGAGTAACTCAGAGCACTTAGGTCAACACAAATGAATTTCAACGCTGTCTTTGTCGGCGCTAGTAGTTCACCTGCTCAAAGCCGTAGTTCCCTTCATAGTCACGCCAGTCGACGAAGACGGAACGGTGATAGATACCGGGGCAATTCTGGCCCCAGCGTTCGAGACCGATATGGGCGGAGGGTAGGGCGGTGATGGAGGACCTTTGCCACGCGAAGTCGCCTTGGGTTCCATATGTGCCGAGGACCACGGTGGCGCTACGGTTGCAGTCGCCGTCACGTCCGGATTCATGCTGTCGCGCATACCGGACATCATAGACGCGGATCGACCGCACGAAATTGAACTCAGGTCCGCTGATATCGATGTCCGCGCGATCCTGAATAAGCTGGAGGGCCCGGTCGGCGGGAACGAGATCGTCGACTGGCAAGGATTGGAGTGGTCTACGGCTATCGGGCCGGTACAAGATTTCAAAGATGCGGCCAGCGTTGTTTGATAGCCGATCGCTCTCATAGGAGGCGCCCATGGGACAGCGCCAGATTTGTAGCGGCGGTTCCACCGGCCAAGGCGTAATTCGCCGGATGAATTCGGCGCGGGCCCGGGCGCAAGGCACGGAAGCCGGCCAGCCGCCAGAAAGGCACAAGAGGATCGCGCAATCGATCGGGTATGACTGCGCTCGGGCGGGCATCGGCAGCGACGTACTTGTCACAGTCAAAGCGACTGCGACCGAGGGGAGGAGCTTCTTGAGTAGATGACGCATGCTGTGGACCCAATGTGACAGGGGTCAGCATACATACGATAATATACTTTCGCAACACTAAGTATAAAGACGCATAATGAAGTTTATGTAAATAAATGATGGTCGCAGAGAAAGTCGACTGTTGTCTCCCGACATGCCAACCTGCTCACATGCAACGGTTCTTCTCAACCAAGATGCCGGGCGTGAATTTTGTAATGAACGTCTTGGTCTTCAGCCTAATCGGTCTCCTGCCGGTCTTGCTCGTTTATGTCATGCGTGCGCCTGGATTTGCTTCGGCATTGATGGACGGTGGACCGGCGCTATCACGATTTCTCAGGCAGGTTCTGACGAATGGCCTACCGGTCATCTTTATCGTCAACTACGTCGGCTTCTTCCTGTTTGCGATGTTGAAGGCGAAAGACACCAATAGCCGTGATCCGGCGGTATTCATTCTCTTCGATGTGATAACTCGCGTCGCTCTTTTTCTCGTTCTCCACGCCTTCATTTACGTGCTTTCCGCCAGTTGGTTCGGCTCTTTTGGAGGCAGTCGGGCGACGGCTCTTTCAGTGGTTGCGCCCACACTGGCGCGGTCAGCACTCTTTGAAAACATATCCGGAGTCTACCTGTACGCCACTTTGGTAAGTGCACTGCCGCTCTATGTTACGGCAGCCGGAAAGTCGGCAATCCTGAGACCAATCTTTGATCTCTTCCCAAAGAAAATGGGCGCGGTTTCGGTTGCTCTCCTTGCTTTTTTGTCGGCCGCTGTGTGTCTGACGGCTACTGCAGCCGTCATCCTGCGTCTCCTGAGCTAGACTGCCGTCACGCTCTCATCTGAGCGGGACGCGCGCCAAGCTTTGGCAAGAGCCAGGATCCAGAGCCCTGCAAGAACGAAACTCCAAAGCGCGTTCCAACTCGCCATCGACAGGCTCAGAAATTCCCACGCGACTTCGTCACACATCACCAAGGTTGATGGAGCGGATGATGCGGAGGGCAAAAGGTCCGAAGCTAACAAGTTCGACATATCAAGACCAGAGCCGGTGCACGCCGTCGGACCTTCCCACCAACCTCGTTCGACGCCGGTATGGAACATCCCGATACCCGCTGTCACGAACGCGGCGGCAGCGCCTGCCATCAGTAGCAGTAAGATGGGCAAACCAACCATGAGGAGCACGCCGATAGCGATGGCGATCGCGTGAGGGTATCGCTGCCAAATGCACATCGCGCATGGTGCGTAGCCCGCTGCCTGAAACAAGAAGGCAGCCAGCAAAAGAACGGCCGATCCGCCGGCAGCGATCAAACCAAGTTGTTTCGAAGACAGCCGCATTCACTTTCCTTTCGCCTACACGCAGCTCGGCGGTCGAACTCGGTGTACCTCTCCAAATACGCGCCGCAGTTGCCGATTTCTCGGCAACTGCGCATTCATGATCAGTTCGGCATTATGGCCCCGATTGCGTACATGCCATCCTCGCCCTTGACGAGCATCAGGGTCACCTCGTCACCATCGGTCACCTCGCCCATCATCTGCGCGTTTTCCAGAACCGTCATATCCATCGTCATTGCAGGCCAGCCGATCTCGGGAATCGGGTCATGGCTCACGTTGGCCGTGCCGTCGCCGATGGAATTGATCACGGCCTTTGCGTGAACTGCGCCCTCCATTTGTTCGGCGGACATCGGCATGTCCGAATGATCCATATTGTGGTTCATTTGTGCGATAGCCCCTGTCGCGGACAGGGTCAGAAGTGCGAGACTTGCAGTCAGTATCTTCATGAGAAGCTCCATTCTTGAGGTTTGTGCGTTCGATTATTCGGCAGGCAGTGCTGCATCGACGGGCTGCTGAATTGGGGACGTGATTTCGCGGTTAACGCGTTTCAGCGCGAGCCGTTTCCAAATCACGAATATGGAAGGAATGACAAAAAGCGTCAGCAGGGTCGCTGTCACCATACCGCCGATCATCGGTGCAGCGATGCGTTGCATGATCTCCGAGCCGGTGCCGGTGCCATACATGATCGGTATCAGCGCCGCGAAGATGGTGGCCACGGTCATGACTTTGGGTCTCACCCGAAGAACAGCTCCCTCAAAGACGGCCTCCTCGATATCGTCTTGTGTCAGCTTGCGGCCTTCGGATTGACCGAGTTTGCGTCGCTTTTCCCAGGCGAGATTGAGATAAAGCAGCATGACGATAGCTGTTTCGACGGCCACGCCGGCCAGGGCAATGAAGCCGACAAGGACGGCGATCGAAATGTCGAAGCTGAGATACCACAGAAACCAGACACCGCCTGCCAACGCGACAGGAAGCGCGGCGAGAATGATGCCAACTTCGATCACCCTATTGAACGCCATGAACAACATCAGCGTGATGATCATAAGCGTGGCGGGGGCGACGATCGCCAGCCGGTCCTGCATCCGCTCGATGTACTCATACTGCCCGGACCATGTCAGAGAATATCCGGGCGGTAGACGCACCTGATCGGCCACGACCCTCTGCGCCTCGGCGACATATCCGCCGAGGTCTCGTCCTGCGATATCGATAAACACGAACCCCGTGCGCCGAGCGTTCTCTGATCGGATCATGCCCGGACCATCCACAATTCGAACATCGGCCAAGGCGGTCAGCGGCACATGAGCCCCCGATGGGGTGACAACGGGCAAGTTTTCGAGGCGTTCGGGGCTGTCGCGCCACGCCTGCGGATAGCGCAGGTTAATCGGAAAGCGCTCCAGCCCTTCAACGGATTCCGATACCTGCATCCCACCGATGGCGGTTTGCACCACATCCTGAACATCCCGCACGCTCATCATGTATCGCGCTGCGGCGTCGCGCTTGACGTCGATTTCTATGAAGCGCCCGCCTACCGGACGCTCCGCATAGGCGGAGGCAGTTCCCTCGATATCCGACACGGCTCGTTCCACTTCGATCCCGATGTCTGTGATGACGTTCAGATCAGCACCCGAAATCTTGACACCAACCGGCGTTCGTATCCCGGTGGCAAGCATGTCGATCCGGTTCTTGATCGGCTGGATCCAGACATTGGTCACGCCAGGGATCTGCACAGCCCGATCAAGCTCATCGCGAATTTTTTCCATGGTCATGCCAGGGCGCCACTCAGCTTCTGGTTTGAGCTGGATCGTGGTTTCCACCATCGTGAGTGGTGCAGGATCGGTCGCTGTCTCTGCGCGCCCCACTTTGCCGTGCACAGTTTCGACCTCTGGGATTGTAGCGATCAGGCGATTGGTCTGCTGCAGGACCTCGCGCGCCTTACCGATCGACACGCCCGGGTAGAAGCTTGGCATGTAAAGGAAGTCGCCCTCATTCAGCTCGGGCATGAACTCGGACCCGAGCCGTTGGTACGGATACCACATTGAAGCCACGAGGGCGCCGGCAAGCAAGGTTGTCGCCCACGGCCAGGCGATGGCTGCGTCGAGAAAGGGACGATACAGGAAGACCACCAATCGGTTCAGTGGGTTTTTGCGCTCGGGCAAAATCCGGCCCCGGACAAAGTAACCCATCAAGACCGGAACCAGTGTGATCGATAGGATCGCGGCGGCGGCCATCGCGTAGGTCTTTGTATAGGCCAGCGGGGCAAAAAGCCTGCCCTCCTGATTTTCCAGCACAAAGACAGGCAGAAAGCTGACCGTGATGATTGCCAAGGAGTAAAAGAGGGCCGGACCGACCTCAGAGGCGCATTCCTGCACGATCCTCCACCTGTTTTCTGCGGTAAGCTTCTCCTTCTCCAGCCGCCTGTGCATCGCCTCGATCATCACGATCGACGCATCGACCATGGCTCCAATGGCAATCGCTATGCCGCCAAGCGACATGATGTTCGCATTCACACCCTGCGCTTTCATCAGAATGAAGGCAGCGAAGATTCCGAGGGGCAACGACAGAAGGATCACCAGTGATGAGCGCAGATGCAGCAGAAAGGCCGCACAGACGAGGACGACGACAACGAATTCCTGCGTCAGCTTCTTCTTGAGATTGTCGATTGCGCGTTCGATCACGCCGGACCGGTCATAGGTCGTGATAATCTCGACACCTTCCGGCAGGTTCGGCCGCAACTCTTCGATGCGGGCCTCCACCGCTTTGATGGTCGCAAGGGCATTGCCACCCCATCGCATGATGACCACGCCGCCAACGGCATCGCCTTGCCCGTCAAACTCTCCGACGCCGCGGCGCAATTCCGGTCCTAGGCGAATGTCAGCAACGTCGCCGAGGGTCAGAGCAGCTCCACGCTCGTTGATCATTAGGGGGGCGCTGGATAGATCAGAAAGCTCATCGATGTATCCGGACGAGCGGATCATGAATTCTGCTTCGCCCATCTCGATCACGCTTCCGCCGGTCTCTCGATTGGCCGCTTGTATCGCGTTCCTGAGTTGTGTCAGCGTGATATCGTAGGCCCGCAATTTGTTCGGATCGACGACGACCTGATACTGTTTGACCATGCCGCCAATTGTTGCCACTTCAGACACACCGTCGACAGCCTGCAGTTCGTATTTCAGAAACCAGTCCTGCAGCGTTCTCAGTTGCGCGAGATCGTGTGTGCCGGTTCTGTCGATCAACGCATATTGGTAGATCCACCCGACCCCGGTGGCATCCGGGCCAAGCTGAGGGGACACTCCGTCCGGCAAGCTCCCGGTGATCTGCCCAAGATATTCGAGGACGCGGGATCTTGCCCAATACAGGTCCGTGCCATCTTCGAAAACGACATAGACAAAACTGTCACCAAAGAAGGAAAAGCCGCGTACATCCTGTGCGCCAGGTACCGCCAGCAACGATGTGGCGAGCGGATAGGTGATCTGGTTTTCGACCACTTGCGGCGCCTGCCCCGGATAAGGGGTGCGGACGATCACCTGCACATCGGACAGGTCCGGTATCGCATCGACCGGTGTCTCGCGGATGGCCCAGATGCCTGCGACACCCATCATGACGGCAAGGACCAGAATAACAAACCTATTGGCCAGCGAGGCGCGGATGATCGCCGGGATCACTGGGTAACCCTCCCGTCACGGACAACATCGATCAATGTCATCGAGAAATCCGGGTTGCGCCGCAGGATGAGCGTGACGTCCGTTCCCACTGTGAGTTGGGAAATCTCGAGCTCCTCAGCCAAGGGAAAATCCATCGTCATTCCGGGCATGCCGATATCGGTCATCGGCCCATGGGTGATGTTCGCCGTCCGTGATTGAGCATCGATGGAGTTGATTTGACCTGAAACCTGCATGGGCGGTGCCACAGGTTCGGCCGCTGCCAGCACCATGTTCATGCCGTCCGGGCGCGCGAAAGTGAGCACCATCTCCACATCTGTCATCAAAGCGGCAGCGTCGAGTGACGGATCAATATCAAAGGCCATGGTCATGCCAGGCATGCCGATATCGGTCATCGGTCCATGGGTGATCGTGGCCTTTGAGGCGTCTGTATCGACACTATCGATCGTGCCTGAGACCACGATGGGCGGTGCCGCAGCTGCCTCAAGCTCGACATCAGACAAGATCATGTTCAAGCCATCCGGCCGTGCAAATGTGAGGGTCATTTGGACGCCGGTTTTCAGCGATGCCATGTCCAAGCCCGGATCGATGGGGAAATCCATGGTCATGCCTGGCATTCCGATCTCAGCCATGGGCCCGTGGGTGATCGTTGCGGTTCCGGAATGCAGATCGAGGTCGTCGATGGTGCCGGACACCATGATCGGCGCCGCGGCATTTGTTTCAGCCGCTTCCACCTCTTCGGGATCGGCGCCCTCGGCGCGGACCGCGACTACGGAGAAAAGGCCGCCATCACCTGCCGTGAGATCGAATTCGATCGGCGCATCGAGGGGCACGGTCTCGAGATCAACCCCCAACACCGGCAGGTCCATCGTCATTGCGGGCCAGCCAAGCTCTGGGATCGGGCCGTGCTCCAGCGTTAGCTTGCCATCCGACGTCACCGCGCGTGCAATCCCAGTGCCGGTACCGGCAATTCCATCATCTGGCGCAAGTTCGGTGAGGCTCAGGAGTCCATCGGCGCCACGGGCCACGAGAAACGCGACTGCCTCCCCCTCCTTTAGCCGATCCAGGGGAACATCGGCTCTCACCGGGAAGTCGGATGTCATCGCTGGCCAGTCAAGGCTTTCCAGGGCATCATGCTGCACGGTTGCCACCCGATTCTCAGGATCGAGAGCAACGAGAACACCGCTGCCCCGCGCCGGGTCGGCATCCGTTGGCGCCATGCGCGTGAAGCCTGCGCTCAAAGCGCTTTCGCTGTCGATCAGGAACTGTGCGGAGGCAACGACCTCTTCACCCGGACCCAGGCCCTGAAGAATTTCTGTCCGCCCTCCTTCTCCGAAACTGTCCCGGAGACCGGCAGTCACCAATCTCGGTCGGAAGGTCCCCTCCCCTGTTTTCAGGATGACGCGCTCAGCCGACCCTGTCCGTATTACGGCCTCAGATGGCACTGTCAGGACCGTCCGGCTTTCGTTGGGCCTGAGACTGACACTTCCGAACATTCCGGGGCGGAGCACGCCATCGGAATTGTCAAACCTCAGTCGAACAGGAAGCGTTCGTGTTTGGGGATCGAGTTCAGGATAGATGTAGTCGATGTCGCCTTCAAACACGCGCCCTGGCAAGTGTTCGAACCGAGCGATGGCCCGCATATCCTCAGACAGCCGGGCAATATCACGTTCAAAGACATCTACAATGAGCCAGACCTTCGACAAGTCAGCGACGGAGAAGGCAAGCGTTCCAGGTTGCAAATACATGCCATCGGCCGCATTCAGGGCGATGACCACGCCGTTCTGTGGTGCTTCGATCTCGATGTTGCGAACCAATTCGCCGCCCGCCTCGATCTCCGCAACCTGGCGGGCGGACATACCGTGGCTCATCAGCTTGTTGCGCGCCGCATCCAGAATGCGGGGGTCACCATCTTCGACAGCGCGAACAAGATCACCCGTCGCGGCTGCGATGAGTGGAGAAAAGAGCTCGAAAAGAACCTGCCCCCCGGCAACGCGGTCTCCGACCGCTCGGACCTTAAGCCTTTCGACCCAACCTTCTACCCGCGTATGCACATGACTGGTCAGATGTTCGTCATACCCCACGAAACCCACAGTCTCGATCCGAGGCTGCACTTCACTCATGCGGGCGACCGCCGTGCGTACGCCGATTGCGTTGATTTCGGCCGCGTTCAGTGTGACCTCGGCAGGATCACCAGATGGTTCCTGTCCGGCATAGACTGGAATAAGATCCATCCCCATGGGCGACTTGCCCGGTCCTGGTTGACGGAAATTTGGGTCCATGGGCGCAACCCAATAGAGAATCTCGGGGCCTTCAGATCCGCCTTGCACCGCTGGATTCAGGTACAACCGCTCAACGTAAACCCCACCGCCAAGGCCAGCTGCCAAGGCAAGAACTGAAAGTGCCGCGTATCTTCCACGCATAAATATCGTCTCCTGACGGCTGCATTGGATGCAGCGATCGATTGGTCAAACAGCCCGCATATGCGGGCACCGAAACGTCAGGAGTGTCGGGGCGGGCGATCGGGCACGAGGGGCTCACGGGATACATGAGCCCTGGAGAATGCGGCCCGTGTTGGCGCCGTAAACGCGGTTTCTTCAGACCGATGATCCAGATGTTGCTGGTAGTCCATGACACAGCAAAGACCGGTGTGGCACCCGTCGCCGTGTCCTGCGTGAGCGTCCGTTTGCCGCTCGCCATTGTTTTCGGGGTGGTGCGCGTGAATGTGGTTGGACACTTCTCCCACAGAAGCGATGTACAGGCCGCGCTCCACGCCGCTGATCTCTCCATCAAACGGCATTGCCTGCGTTCCGACGACGGTGATCGTCAGACACACACAGGCAAGACATGCCGATCGCAGGAAAAAGAACGCGTTCCAAACCATATGCGAGAAATAGCGCTCTTCAGAAGTTGCGGCAATTGGAGCGGGGCTGAAAGATTGTATCAGTTTGTAAAGTTGACCTTTTCCAAGGCTTCACACTACGAACTTAAGGGGACACGGTGAGATCAGGCTTCAGATGGATTCCAAGAAACGGTCAACGCTTCTGACGATCGGTGCGATCATCGCAGGGTACGCCGCCCTGCGCACAGTTCCCTCATTGTTGCCGGAAAAACTGGAATTGCAGGCACTCGATAGACCAGAAGGATTTCGTAAGTTCGTTGCGGGTGAGACGTCAGGCGGCTTCGATCCTTTCGTAGGCCTGGGCACGGCGGACAGCACCGAAGTGGCGGCGCAGAAAGCCGCAGCCTTGGAGCGCGTCTCCGATAATATTTGCTCGGCCCTTTATGGTGGTCTGACTCCCACGCCTACGCAGGTCCCGATGGCGTCGTTCTCGGACTACTATTGCCCCTTTTGCCGCGTGCAAACCAAACGGTTGGCCGACATGACGAGCGAGATGCCAGACAAGATCGCAGTGGCTTGGCATGAATTGCCGCTCCTCGGCGACAGCTCAAATCTTGCGGCCAAGGCAGCTCTGGCGGCGAAACGGCAAAATGCCTATGTCGCCTTTCATGAACGGCTGATGAAATCCCCTTTCCAGGCAACGCCAGAATATCTCTCGCGCCTCGCCACTGATCTTGGCGTCGATGGCAGCCAATTGATCACCGACATGGAGAGTGCCGAGATCACGCGCGAGCTGGAAGACAGTGCAGCGCTTGCACGCGTGTTCGCCTTTGTCGGCACGCCGGCCCTCGTGATCGGCCGCACTGTCGTCCAAGGTCAGATCAGCGACAAAATGGTTCGGGAAATCATCGAGTTGGAGCGCGAAGAGGGTTGGCAGAATGTTTGTAAGGCTGCTTAGGCTGCAAGGCTCGCCCCGGGAAGTCCTGGCGTTTCTCGTCAATCGACTGTGGAGGCAACATGGATAGGCGGTGCTTCATCCTGCTTGCATCGACATGGGTCATGGGGCCGCAGGTCGTTGCGGCCGCCACGCGCGAGATCTGGTCGGCTGCCGAGACGGCCGACGCATTGGCGCAGAACAGGATTTCCCTGATTGATGTTCGATCGCGCCCCGAATGGGTGGAAACGGGCGTCGCGAAAGCCGCATGGCCGATCAGTATGCACGAACCCGTGTTCGAGCAGCGCTTGTTCGCCGCACGCGATTTTTCAGGCGAGAAACCCATTGCGCTGATCTGCGCCACCGGGGGGCGCAGCGGCCGTCTTTTGAGCGCCTTGAAACGAGCCGACTACACGGGCTTCATCGATGTCTCGGAAGGCATGCTGGGATCACAGAAGGGGCCAGGCTGGATCGCACGCGGATTGCCCGTGACGGATCTGGAGGCGGCCTTGGCCAGCCTGCCTGGCGTACTGCGTTGACTGCATGCACACCCAAATGACGGTCCGAGTTTTTCACCTCGGGGCTTGGCTTCTGCTCATCCTTATCGGTTGCGTGGGCATCTTCCTATCCGATGCCGCCAACGCTGCCGAATCCGAGAGCTTTTCAAACCCCGCCGTCACGGCGCGTCTGATCTCGGCCGAAGACGGGATTGCGCCGGATGCCGCCTCCGTCTCACTTGGGTTGGCCTTGGAGTACGGCGAGGGCTGGAAGGGATACTGGCGCACCCCCGGCGAGGTTGGCTTGGCACCGGAGATCAACTGGTCGGGTTCGACCAACCTGAAATCCGCCGAGCTACTCTGGCCCGCGCCGGAACGGTTCGAGGCCTTCGGGATCGAAAACTTCGGCTATTCCGGTCAGGTTGTCTTGCCGATCCGCGCGAGACTTGAGGACGACGGCCACCCTCTGGAACTGCGTGCCCGCGTGTCCTTGCTGACATGTTCGACTGTCTGTGTGCCCCATGACTTCGAACTTTCACTCGCCCTGCCACAAGGCATCGGGATCGATACAAACTCGGCTCGCCAAATTGCTACTTATGCCGATCGCGTTCCCGCGGTACCCGAGAACAGCGACATCAGGATATCGGTCACGGCCCTCGATGCGCGCGACTCGGCTCTCATCGTTGTGGCAACGAGCGACACACCGTTCGGTGAGGTCGACGTGTTCCCGGAATTCGGACCCCTTGTGACCTTTGGCAAACCAGATATCCGGTTGGATCGCGATAGAACGGAACTCTGGGCACAAATACCGATCAACGCCTGGACCGAAGAGCATGCAGAGCCTTCGGTGACGATCACAGACACCGCACGTGCAATCACGGCGCCGATCACGCTTACCTCAGATCCCCCTGCCCCACCGTTTTCAAGCGCGAACCCTCGAACGAGTGTGCTGAAGGTCGTGGCGGTGGCCGCCATCGCCTTTCTCGGTGGTCTGATCCTGAATGTCATGCCCTGCGTGTTACCCGTTTTATCGATCAAGCTCACATCCGTTTTGAAGGCAACCGGTCAAACCCGGCAGATGACGCGCAACGGATTCCTGTTTTCAGCCTTGGGGGTACTGACATTTGTCTGGGCGCTTGCGGCTGCCTTAGTGTTTCTTCAATGGATCGGAGTATCCGTCGGCTGGGGTATACAATTCCAAAATCCGGTCTTCGTGACGCTGATGTTCATGGTCATCGTCGTCTTTGCCGCCAATCTCTTCGGTGCATTCGAGATAACCCTGCCCGCGGCCCTTCAAGACCGCCTGGGTGCCAGCAATGCCAGAGCCGGGTACATCTCAGACTTTGGCACCGGACTGCTTGCGGCCATCCTCGCTACGCCGTGTTCCGCCCCGTTCCTCGGCACCGCGATCACCTTTGCGCTCGCGGGTACACAACTGGACGTGATAGTGATATTCACGGCGCTCGGTCTTGGACTGGCCCTCCCCTACCTGGTCATTGCCGCACGTCCCGAGTTGGTCACGCGACTGCCCCGGCCCGGGCGATGGATGCTTCTGGTCAGGATCCTTCTTGGCGGTCTGTTGCTGGCAACAGCCGCATGGCTCTTGTTCGTTCTTGTCGGCGTGACGGGTGGGCGTGCAGCTGCCTTCATCTCGGCACTCACAGCTGTGTTCATTGTCGCCGCATCAATCCCACAGGCAAACCAATGGGTACGGCGTGCGGTTCTCAGCGCCTGTGTTTTTCTGGCGATTTTCGGGGCAGGTCTCACCTCAACCCCTGACCGCACCACAGCAGGGGTTGATGCGACGTCCCACTGGCAGGATTTCGAACCCCTCGGCATCGCGCGCCGCGTCTCTGAAGGCGAGACGGTGTTCGTCGATGTGACCGCGGATTGGTGTCTGACCTGCAAAGCCAACAAGTCTCTCGTGCTTGACAGGGATCCAGTGCGTGCGCGGTTGCGCGGCGGTTCCGTGATCGCCATGCAGGCGGATTGGACCCGCCCGGATGACAACATCGCGCGGTTTCTCGAGCGATATGACCGCTACGGCATTCCGTTCAATATCGTCTTCGGGCCAGGGTCGCCTTCCGGCATCGCTCTCCCGGAAATTTTGACGCCACAGGCAGTTCTTGACGCTCTCGACACAGCGTCTGTTCGAAGTGTCGCGTCGGAGTAACGCGCTTAATCGAGCTGAAGATCGGAAATCGACGCAACGATTCTGCCCTTGGTATCATCGCTTTCGGCCGACACGGCCAATCCAATCAGGGCACCCGGCTCGATCCCGAACGCAGTGCGATGATCTGATGCGAGATCGACCTGCTCACGATACTGCCCGATCTCTGAAGGGCGCAGGACTTTGCTGCGCAACCGGGGCGAATAGGGGCTGGGCAATATCGCATTGGTCGGGTGCGCACCGCCCCACACGTAGATCAGGGCGCGTGCGCTGTCCTCTTGAAGAATGCGCCGCGCGCTCTTTCCGCTCAGAGCGTCCACCCTCTCCGGATCGACGAACACGAAGTAGATCGCCAGATTTCTGTCGTCACCACCTTTGATCGTAAGATCGGTCGGTCGGACACCCTCGTGGACCCGCCAGACCCAACGCGCAGATTCAACCGAACGATTGAGGTCCTTAACGGGGCGCCAGAGCAACGAGACCGTACCGTCCGAAACGATGTCCAACTGGCGTCCCCGTTGACCAAAATCGTTCGAGAAAAGGCGCAAGAAGCCCTGCTTTTTCCAGCTGCCGTCAAAAGAAATGACCTCGTTGGCGATGCCCGCGGCTGGTGTAAACACGGCGCATGTCAGCAAGGTCAGGACTTTGGCGACATGGACCATTGCTCGTCCTATATCCAACCGAGTGCGCGCGCGGGCATCCAGACCCCCATAAAGATCATCATCAGATTTTCGGTCAGCGACACAAATCCCAGTGGCACGTTCGACCCGCCACCAACGCAAGCGCATTTCAATTCTCGCCCGTCGATATAGACCGCCTTGAACACGGAAACCGCCCCGATGGTCCCGATCACGAGGGCAATTGGGGCGCTGATCCACACTAGTGCGCCCGCGACCATGAGAACGCCCGCGATGGCTTCACCAAAGGGATAGATGTAGCCGTAACGCACCCAGCGTTGCGCGAGCAGATCGTAGTTCAGGAACATCGTCGAGAAGCCTTCGATATCCTTCAGCTTCTGGACGGCAAGGAAGCACATGGAGATCGCGATAAACCACTCGAAAGCACGGAGCGTACGTATCGACCCAGAGAACGCCCAGCTGAGACCCAGGGCCATCAGAAACGACACCGAGAAGATCGCGATGACCGGCTGATAGGTTGTCTCGTCCGCGTCCTTAACCTCTTTCCCGAAGTGCTCGCGCAAGGCGTCATAGCCGCCGATGCGCGTACCGCCGATGAAGGTCTGGGGTGTTGTCGATACGTCGTGTTCCGCCTTGAACGCGTCCGTCTCTTCGCGCGTCGTCAGATGATGATCTTCGACCTCATACCCTTCGCGCTCCAAGAGATCTTTCGATTTTAATCCATAGGGGCAGAGGTGGTCTTCCATGACCATGCGATAAAGAACAGCCTTTCCTGCGGCCTGGTTGGTATCTTTCGGCATCATGTCCTCCATTGGTCTAGCCGTTGCAGGTCCAGTAGCCCATGGAGCCAACCGCGAGCGGGGTTTCACCGGTCAATTCGAACAGAAGGGTAGAGCCTTCTCCATTGTCAGCATCGCTCATCGCGACGGTCATCTGGCCACCATCGGCCATCAGAACACCTCCAGAGGCCACACTGCCGGTCGCTTCGAATTGCACCAGCGACCCGGAGACCTTCGCGATTCCCTGCCCGTTTCCATCGGTCGCCAATATGGGGTCGGCGTTGACGGCGCGAACGAACGTACACATCGGCTCGGTGCCGAGCCCGCTTTCGATCTCCGCGTCCGAAAGAGGAGCAGGACGGATGCCTGCAATGACCGGCGTCGAGATTGCCTGCGTCAGGCTTGCCACGCTTGCAGGTCCATCGGATTTACCCAATGGCCATTCTGGCCCAGCTTCACCATTTGCCTCGATGTCGGCGAGCAGGAAGCGCATCTCCGCAATTTCCCGATCTTGGGCCACGACAATTTCTTCAGCAAGCGCTTTGACGCGCGGGTCAGTGATTTCCGCCCTCTTGCTGGTCATGATTGCAATCGAATGGTGCGGGATCATGGCACTCATCCAACTTTCATCCTGCACGGTTTCTTGGCCGCGGACGAGCCAGAGAGCGCCGGCGAACAGGACTGCCGAGCCTGCGAGAATGGCGACATTGGCGGCGAGGTTTTTGTACATGCCCCACATAAACAGGAGCATCACGACTGCCATCGTCGCACCCATGACAAAGGTCATATAGAACCGTGTCTCGCTCCAATAGACATGCTCAATGGCATAGGTGTTCAGATACATCAGGCCGAACATAATAGCGGTCGACGTTCCAACCATCGCGAGGAAGCGCCCGTAAGAAGACTTGCCGTGACTGTCCGATTTCGCGGAATCGGCTGTGCGGCTGTCGTGATTTAATATTGCTGAATCTGACATGTGAACTCCTTTCGCTTTTCTCTCAAACAAGATTCCAGCGCTGGAGGGTTCCGAAATAGAACGCGTTTTCAGCGGATGTTCTTCAGGTCACCAGAAAGATCCTTCAAGATCGGGCAATCCGGTCGGTGGTCTCCGCGGCAGGCCTCGACGAGATGGGACAAGGTCTCGCGCATGTCCTGAAGCTGCGCGATCTTGTCGTCGATTGCGCTCAGGTGCTCTTCGGCGATGGCCTTCACCTGAGCGCTCGCCCGCGTTTCATCCTCATAGAGATTCAAGAGATTGCGGCAATCCTCGATCGAGAACCCGAGCGCGCGCGCGCGACCCAGAAACGCAAGCTTGTGCAGATCGGTCTCGCGGAATGCGCGGTATCCGTTGCCGCTGCGCTGCGGCCTGACCAGGCCGATATCCTCGTAGTAGCGGATGGTTTTGGGCGGGATGCCAGACCGCTCTGCAACTTCTCCAATGTTCACGACACGATCCTCCTATTCCGCGGGTTGGGTCTGTGCACTGATCCGTGGTGCGGTGATGTCTCTGTCTTCACGCAAGGCCGGCGCGATGCGGCGCAGACGCAGGGCGTTTGTCAGAACCGATACCGACGACAGGGCCATAGCACCCGCCGCGAAGACCGGGGAAAGAAGCAAACCAAAGGCCGGATAGAGAACCCCGGCAGCGACCGGGATCAGCGCGACATTGTACCCGAAGGCCCAGACGAGGTTCTGGCGAATGTTCGACATGGTGCGCCTGGAAACCTCAACCGCATTCACCACGCCGCGCAGATCGCCTGACATCAAGACCACATCGGCGGATTCGATAGCGACATCGGTTCCGGTGCCGATGGCGATGCCGACATCCGCATGGGCCAGGGCCGGTGCATCATTGATGCCGTCGCCGACGAAAGCAATCATTCGGTCTCCCGCGCGCAGATCGTCGAGCGCTGCGACCTTGCCATCCGGCAGGACACCCGCGATCACGTGGTCGATTCCGGTTTCGCGCGCGATGGCCTCCGCCGTCTCGCGTTTGTCTCCGGTGATCATCGCAACCTTGAAACCGCGCGCGTGCAGGGCTGCAATGGCTTCCTGGCTGGCGGGTTTCACGGGGTCCGCCACGGCGATCACTGCGGCCAGTTTGCCGTCGATCGCCGCATAAAGCGCTGTCCGGCCCCGCCCTGCCAGCTCGGCTTCCGTTTCGACCAAGGCGGCGATTTCGATCCCTTCGCGGGACATATAACGGTCCGCGCCGACCATCACCTCCTGACCTTCGACAGTCGCGGCGACGCCGTAACCGGTGATCGACCGGAAGCCCGTGGCATTCGGAACGGCGATCCCTTCGGCCCGCGCGCCGCGGACAATGGCTTCGGCGATGGGATGCTCAGACTGGGCTTCCACAGCGGCGATCAGGCTCAGCACTTTGTCTCGGTCGAAACCGTCGGTAGTGACCAGATCGGTCAGCGACGGCTGGCCTTCGGTGACAGTCCCCGTCTTGTCGAGTGCGATGACATCGACTTCGGACAAGGCTTGGAGCGCATCCCCCTTGCGGAACAAGACTCCCATCTCTGCGGCGCGCCCGGTGCCCACCATGATCGACGTGGGTGTGGCCAAGCCCATGGCGCAAGGACAGGCGATGATCAGAACCGAGACGCCGGCCACCAGCGCAAAGGTCAAAGCCGGGTCCGGTCCGACAAGCAACCAGATCACAACCGTGAGTGCCGCGAGCACCATGACGGCAGGCACGAACCACAGGGTCACGCGGTCAACTAGGCCCTGGATGGGCAGCTTGGCACCTTGAGCCTCTTCGACCATGCGGATGATCTGCGCGAGTGTGGTATCTGAACCAACCCGTGCGGCCTTAAACGTCAGGCTTCCAGTGCCGTTGACAGTCCCGCCAGTGACAGCGGCACCAGCGGTTTTCTGCACGGGCACGGGCTCTCCGGTAATCATGCTCTCATCGACATTACTCGACCCCTCGGTCACCTCGCCATCCACGGGGATCCGTTCACCCGGTCGGACAAGGATCACATCGCCGACAGCGAGTGCGTCGACATCGACCTCCGCCGTTTCACCGCCCCGAATGACGCGCGCGGTGCGGACCTGCAGGCCCAGCAAAGCCTGAATCGCTGCGCCGGTGCGACCCTTCGCGCGTGCCTCAAGCCAGCGCCCAACCAGAATGAGGACGACGATGACCGCAGCTGCCTCAAAGTAAACCGCGCGTACCCCCTCTGGCAGGAGTCCGGGAAGAAAGGTTGCGACCACCGAGTACCCCCAGGCCGCGCCGGTGCCGACGGCAACGAGGCTGTTCATGTCCGGCGCGCCCTTGAAAAGCGCGGGAAACCCCTTGGTGTAGAAATGGCGTCCCGGCCCGAAGAGGACGAGTGTTGCGAGGACGAACTGGATGATCCAAGACGTTTGGAGACCAATCGTCGTCATCACCAAGTGATGAAATGCCGGAATAAGATGGGAGCCCATTTCTAGGATGAAGACCGGGAGCGTTAGAATTGCTGCCAAAAGGACGCTGCGACGCAGTCCGTCGGCTTCTTCTGCCTTGCGTGCGGCGCGAGACTGGCTCGCCTGCGCCTCTGCAATCTCGGCCGGATAACCAATCGCCGCCGATGCCGCCATCAAATCGCCCAAGGACACCGCGCCCTCGAGATACTCGATCGTTGCCGTTTCTGCCGCCAGGTTCACGCTGACGGAAAGCACTCCGGGCACGTCCGCCAGTGCCTTGTCCACCCGTCCGACGCAGGATGCGCAGGACATGGACGCAATGTTCAAAGTGACTTTGGATGTCCGCGCGGGATAACCCAAGGAGGCAAGCGTCTGCGTGGCGTCGGTTAGCCGAGACGGATCATCCAGCGAAAGGCGCGCCGTCTCAGACGCGAGGTTGACGGCGACGTCGGAAACGCCGTCGAGCCCCGCCAAGGCCTTTTCAACACGTCCCACGCAGGATGCACAGGTCATGCCGTCGATGCTGAGCGTTGTTTGGCTGGTGTCGGTCATAGCGTGTTACCTGGATTGTATGGTCTAGGCAGATATAGGGCTTCCAGTCACTGGAAGCTCAAGGGGTCATCGGAGATTTCTTTTGGTGACCGGCACAGCATCAACCTGAAGCATGTCTAACCCCCTGTTTCCAATTGAAATGTATCGATTTGTAAACTTGGCGGACAAGCCACCGGTGCGCTATTCCCCGGTCAGGAGAGTGCCCGATGAAAATGTCAGATCAGGAACAGCAGCCGCAGAATTCAAAAATGATGCACGTCGGCATGTGGGTGTGCTGCGCGGTGATGCTGCTTCCGCTGCTTGTTTTCTTTGCCCGAGGCGGCTCGTTTTTTGGATTGCAGGACATTTTGGGCGTTCTAGCACCAATCGCCCTTTGCCTCGGCGCACATGGCGTGATGTTCTTCTTCATGGGGAAGTCCTGCCATGGAAGCGGCAAGTCATCGGATAGCAACGCACCCGCGCCCTCAAAAGCCCCTTTTCCAACATCGATGGATGCTTGACCTTCCACCCGCTGGAACCCTTAGTTCCTATGAGTGAGAAGAGGATACACCATGAAATTTCACGTCCCAGACATGAGCTGCGGCCATTGCATTGCAGCTATCGAAAAAGCGGTCAAGGCTGCAGACCCGTCCGCAACCATTCGGCCGGATTTGGCTGCACACACGACAGAGATCGACTCGACAGCCTCCTCCTCGGCGGCCCTGCTTCAGGTTCTTGCGGAAGCTGGTTATCCGGCGACCGCTCTGGAAGAAGGTCCGGAGGATTGAAGAGCCGGATAAACACGATCTTGAAGGCGTCGGGCTTGATCTTTAGTGCTTATCTGCTGACCGGATGTTCCACGACACCCGTGGTCGATGCGGACGGTGCCTTCACCGAATTGCCTGAACCACTCGTCGGTCTCGCTGCGCCATACCAGAACCTCAACAAGGTACGGCTTGATCCGAATGACAATTGTTTTTGGTATCTTCACAACGGCCCGGTTGAAGCGACCTGGTTGCCTCTCAGAACGCCACAAGGCAATCCAATCTGCCAGGCGGTGAGCTAGTTCAAGACGCTTTGAGCAACACCAAAATGCCCCATTAGCCCCCGATCGCATCTTCGGGCGGATACAGGTGAGCGGTTTTGCCCGTTTCCACGTTGGGATAGAGATCGTTGATATGTGCCATGATCATGCGCACGCACCCCGAACTCGCCCGACCTCCGATCGAACGCGGCTCAGGCGATCCATGAATACGCAGATAAGTGTCCCGGTTCCCCACGTAGAGATAAAGCGCACGGGATCCCAATGGGTTGGTTGGCCCCGCGTCCATCCCCTCCGCATGCTGTGCATAAAGGTCCGGGTCGCGTTCGATCATGTCGTCCGTTGGACGCCACGTGGGCCACTTGGCTTTACGCCGGATCGTGTAGACACCCGGCTCGTACAATGTCCCGCGTGCGATGGCCACGCCATAGCGCATCGCCGTGCTGCCGTTCGGCTCGATATGATACAAGTAGCGCGCAACGGCATCGACATGGATGTCACCCGGCACGAGGCCCGCCTTTGCCTCCACCCGAACCGGTAGGAACCGCGGATGAACCCCCCACGGATTGGAAGTTGAGGGGTCATAACCCGGAGGTGTGACTTGCGCATCCCAGACATCCCACATCGCGCGCGGGGACGTGGGCGCTGCCGATATCGACGTGGCGAGTGGCGCCGAAAAGAGCATTGCAGACCCTACCACAAAGTGCCGACGCGTCAGTTTGGCCATCAAAATACCTCTTTCACTCGTCTTGACTGTGTCCGTTCGCCAATTGTCAGGAAACTATTGACCTGCGGCGCGTGCCTCCTGCGTAAGACGGATCATCTGATCGGCCTCGATGACCCCCGGAACCAGCGCGTCTCCGATCACAAAGGATGGCGTGCCATTGAAGCCGAGCGCGCGGCTCATCTCCATTGACGCCGCGATATGGGCATCGATCTCAGGTGCCTGCATGTCCCGTCGCAGCTGCGCGATATCCAAACCAATCTCCTGTGCGACCTGGATGACGGACGCTTCCTCGGCCCGGCCTTGCATGCCCATCAACGCCCAGTGAAATTCCTCGTATTTACCCTGCTCTCGCGCGGCCAATGCGGCGCGCGCGGCAAAAACAGAGCCGTCGCCGAGGATCGGCCACTCTCGATAGACCAGCCTCACATTGGGATCTTCGTCCAAGAGCGCTTCAATATGCGGCTTTACCCTACGGCAATAGGGGCAGTTGTAATCGAAGAACTCCACGACCGTGACGTCGCCTTCTGGATTTCCGAGAACCGGTGCGTTCGGGTCGTTCTCGAGGAGATCGCGATTTTCGGAGAGGACACTCGCCGCCGCGGCCGCCTGCCGTTCCTGTTCACGCCGTTCAATGATCTGAACCGCCTCGAGGACGATCTCCGGGTTTTCGCGGATGGCCTCCAGGACCAATTCCTTGACCCGGTCTTCGCTGAGCGCGTCAGCATGAGACGCGAATGGGGCGAGCAAAGTGACGACCAGAGACATCGTCATTGCGATCTTCATGAGAGTTCTCCTAGTTCACCGGCACACCATGGGTGCGCGCGTACTGAATATCCTGTATTTCCTCGGGCCAGGTCGACTTGATGTACCCGAGGATATTCCAGATTTCCTGGTCGGACAGTTGGTCGCCGAATCCGGGCATACCGCTGTCGAACTCCATGCCCTGAGCGGCCATCACCTCTCGGCCCCCAAGCTTTGTGTAGTCGAACAGCACCTGGTCGGCATGATGCCAGGTGTGACCCGTTTCATCATGGGGAGGTGCAGGCAGCCGACCGTCCGCGCCCGGACTCCGCCAGTTGTCCTGACCCTCCAGATTGGCCCCATGGCACGCAGCGCAGGTCTCGGCATAAAGCGCTTCGCCGGCCACGAGATCGACGCTTTCCGGCATCACCACGCTTTGGACATCACCGGCAGACCCGGTCCAGACATAGGCTGCCGCCCCGAGAGCCGCCAGGACACCAATCCCGAGGATGGCAGCCATCGCTCTCATGCCACATTGACCCATGTCATCATGCCGGACGCCGCGTGTGACAGCATATGGCAATGCAGCAACCATTTTCCGGGGTTGTCTGCCACGAAGGCAAGGGCGCGCACTTCGCCCCGGTCCAGCAGTGTGGTGTCGCGTAGCGCGCCGAGGCTGCCATCGGCTGCGATCTCGTGAAAGTGCATCCCATGGAGATGCATGGCATGCGGAAACGACGTGTCATTGGTGATCTTCAGCCGAACGGTTTCGCCACGCGACAACTCCGCCAGTGCTGGACCATCCATGCCCCCCACCGCGCCATTGAAGGCCCAGAAGTTTCCTGTCTCCATCATGTCGCGCATCGAAGACATCCGACCGCCCATCATGGCACCGCGCATGCCGCCCATGGCCCCCCCTTCCATCAGCAATGCGATGTCCCTTGCCGATCCCAGATCGGGGATGGCATGGGCATTCGGTGGGAGGGGTTGAGGCGTTCCGCGCCGCGCGCGTGTACCGTCGCCTGTCACCTCGAAGGCCACCTGAGAAAAGCTTTCATCGCGGCTCAATTGCACGATATGGCCTGCGCTGCCGACCTCTGCGGTCACGTCGACGATCAGGTCCACCCGTTGTGCCGACGACAGCAGGAATGAACCTTCCACGGGTTGCGGCACGGCCAGCGGCATCCCGTCCATGGCCACAATCCAGCCTTCGAGCCCCTCCAGCGCAAGTTGGAAAATCCGGGCGTTGGACGCATTGATCAGCCGCAGGCGCAGACGCTCATGCCGTTTCACGCTCTTTGCGAGATTGTAGACGCCGTTCGTTGTGATGTAATTTCCAAGACGCCCGGCATGGCTGAGGTCATGCATCGCCCCGAAAGTATCCGCAATCTGGGCTGTTTCCGGATCGATCCGCCAATCGTCGAGGATCAGGACCTCTTCACGGTCGATATCGATCGGCTCCGGCTCTTCGACGATCAGCGCACCCTGAAGACCACGTGCGACTTGCTCGAACGAGCGGTTGTGCGCGTGATACCAGTAGGTGCCCGCATCGGGGACAACGAAATCGTAGTCAAAGCTGTCCCCGGGGCGAATGGCGTCCTGCGTCAGACCGGCCACCCCATCCATCGCATTGTCGATGCGGATCCCGTGCCAATGGGTCGATGTCGGATCGGGTAACTCATTGATAATACGTCTCTGTACCCGCGCGCCTTGCGTAACCCGGATTTCAGGGCCCGGCGCGATACCATCGAACCCCCAGATCTGTGTTTTTCCGTAGTCATCAGGCAAAAGCTGTATATCTGCGACCCGGGCTGTCACCGCGCGCATGTCTGTCTGCGCGAACAGTGAATTCGGCATGCACGCCAAACCGGCAGCACTCATGCGAAGAAAATCGCGTTTTGAAAGTTTCATGATGGCACCGTTAGAATTGAGGTGAAGACAGCCGTGGCAAGCAAGATGACACCGATACAAACCCATTCGAGAGAAATCGATCTTGCAAGGTGTGGCCCAGCTTTGGGATCACCGCTCTGCAAAGCGGGCACAAGCCGTGTTTTGTTGATGGCGGCAAGGGCCAGAAGCAGCGTCACGACGGCAATCTTTGCCAGAAGTGTCAAACCATAGGCAGTGCCGAGAAGCGCGGGTAACGAACCAACCAGTCGCCAGGTCATTACCACGCCAGCGAGTAGTAGGAGTGGGACCGCAACAGATGCGACCTGTCCAAAGCGATGTCCAAGCACGGCAGCAACTCGCAATGTGTCCGCAGACCCCGAAAGCTTATGGAGTGGAAGAAGGACGCCGATCCAGAATGCGGCAACGATCAGATGACCGAACAAGACGCTCTGAAACCACAGGCGATCTTCGCTGGCGACATGACCGATCTCGCAAAAACTCCAGATTGCCAAGAAACTGCCCAAGAGCGCGACCCATAGCCACCGTCCCCCCAAGACCACACCGGTCAGGAGTGCCCCCAGGCCCAGTAGCCGCAACAGCAGGGCGTCTCCGGGCGGCGTTTCCCAGAGCAACGCCAGGATCGCCAGATCAGTCATGCCTGAAGCATCATCCATGAGCACCGCGCCCCGCACGGCAAAGCCGAGGAATGACATTGTAGCCGCCAAAAGAGCAAAGAAGACGGCCCAGGCGCGTAGAAAACGGTCGAGCCCAGCCAACTGCTCGGAAAAGACTTGGCGACAGAGTATCAGCCCGGCACTCGTGAGGACGCCGAGATAGAGCAAAAACTTTGTGGCAACCGCAGCCTGTCCCCAGATATCCGGCACCGCTCACTTCACTTCAAACGAGAAGACACCGTTCATCGGGTGCCCATCAACACCAAGCCCGCGCCATTCAATGTGATACATGCCCGGCCCCATGGGCGTGAGAGGAAGCGAGAATTCTTTGACAAAACCGGATTGGGTGCCGAGGTCCAGAGCCTCGGTGTGCGTCTCAGCATGGGTCATTTCGACTTTCGTCAATCGCATCCCATCGTTGAAGCGCAATCCAATCGTCTCCGGTACGGCGTCAAGAATGGCTCCGTCTGCAGGCGTCATGCTTTCCTTTTCAGAATGGGCGAGGGCTTGCGCGCTGGTCAGCGCCAAAAAAATTGTCAGTGCGACTCTGTATATCACGGATCGTCCTTCGTCGGTTTCTTCAGTCAGTTTATACCATTCGCGCGTTGCAACTCACGCACATAGGCCACGATCATTTTCACATCGCCATCGGTGACACCTTCGACCGGCGGCATGTTCCCAAAGCGCCAATGATGCGCACGGACACCATTCTTGGCCGCCAGAAGGAAAGCGGCATCCCCATGGTGGCTGGGTTCGTAAATCTTATGCACAAGAGGGGGCGCCACACCGTCCTGCCCGGCAGCATTTGCGCCGTGACAGGCTGCACATTTCGCATCGTAGGCCAGTTTGCCGACCTCCGCGTTGGCCGACAGCACTTCCGGCAAGGCGACATCGACCATGGGCCCGTTGGCGCGAGACGCGTCGTCCGTGGTCGTTGCCACGTCATCGTCAGTTGGTCCTGTCCACCAGAAGCCAATGCCAAGAACCACCGCAAGGGCGACGGATAAGATCGTGTAACGCCCCATCAGATCAATTTGACCTGCGTTCCGACCGGTGTCCGATTGTAAACCTCAATGATATGTTCGTTGTAGAGGCCGATGCAGCCGCTCGACGAACGACGACCAATCTTGCGTGTATCGTGTGTCCCGTGAATGCGATAATATTGCCAGGTCAAATGCAGCGACCGCACCCCGAGCGGATTGTCCGGACCTGGCGGCATATAGGCCGGCAAGGACGGATCGCGCTCGCGCATGGATGGCGTGGGTGTCCAATCCGGCTCAGGATCTTTGAAAACGATCTCTGTATAGCCCCGCCGCGTCAGCTCATCCGTCATTGGAACCGATGTCGGATAAAGAAACATTTCACCGTCGGCTGTCCATTGCTGAAGCGCCCGTGAATTGGTGTCCGCGATAATGATGCCTTTGCCCAGATGATCGAAGTGGTCTTGCCAATCGTGGGTTCTGAAGCTCGAAGCGTTGCGCCGAACCGGTGCGCGTGGTTCTGCGCGCAGCACCGAAGGCGCAAACAGGAGCGCCGCGCCGACGCCGCCGACAAAATGACGACGCGACCAAAAGGATCGATTTCTTGCCTGCATGGCTCTGCCTCGTTTCCATGTCGAACGCTTTGTTTTCTATCGAAGATCAGTGAGCGACGGAACGCAGGGAGCCCCGGAATTTTGTAAGGTTATGTATCAACCCGCCGGTTGGACCGCGGCGCTACACTTTTTTAGTCCGAGCCGAAAATCCGGTTTCGGCGCGCGCTTCGGGATGCTCTGACGGAGATGTCATTGCAGCTTGATGCGCAGTCACGGGCAAAACAATGTGCGCACGGAGTCCGCCCTCTGCACGGTTCGACAGGGTGATCGCGCCGCCGTGTTGCAAAACGATGCTGCGGGCGATTGAAAGGCCCAGCCCATGGCCTCCGGTTTCGCGGGAGCGCGATCCTTCCAAGCGCAGGAAGGGCTGAAACACATCGCGCAAGCGGTTGTCAGGGATTCCCGGCCCATCGTCCTCGACCAAAATCTCGATGCTCTCGTCAGAGACGCCCCAGGTTAGGGTCGGGTTGCGCCCGTAGCGCCCCGCGTTGTCGATGAGATTGCGCAAAGCACGGCGCAGCGCCTTGGGCTTGATCTGCACCATTGCCTCGGGTCCCGGGCGCACGTCCAACGCACCGTTGGTAGCGTCCCGAATGTCGGTCAGGAACGCGCCAATCTCGGTCCGTTGCAGGGCCTCGTCCTGTCCCACACCGCGCGCATAGGCCAGCGTGGCTTCCACCATATCCTGCATCTCGTCGAGAGAGGCCGTGATGCCGGTCTTGGTCTCCGCATCCTCCACCATCTCGGCATGAACCCTGAGCGCGGTGAGTGGCGATCTCAAGTCATGGGCCAGGGCGGCCAGCATTTGCGTCCTGTCCGTGACGAAGCGAGCCAGGCGCGTTTGCATGTCATTGAAGGCCGTCGTCAGGTTCCGCACTTCATTTGGGCCGACCGGCGTGAGGGGTCCTTGCCCGCCACCGCGCCCGAACTCCTCGGCTGCCGCGGCGAGATCATTCAGTGGCCGCGTCAGGCGCGTCAGCAGAAACCAGAAGATCGCAAGCAGCAACACGGCGGCCGTCAACACGAAAGAGAGGGTGGAGGCCCAAGACCATTGTATGGGCGGCCGCTCGAACCGGGTGGCGACGTTCAGCCATTGGCCTCCGGCAATGGCGATCGAGACCTCCATCTCGAGGGCCGCCAGGGTGCCCTGCATCATCTCGGCGTGCATTTCCGCCATTTCCGGAGAGAGGTTCGGCAGCGGCAACAGCCCCTGTTCAATCTCATGCACTTCGACCCGGATATCGCGGGTGTAGCCATCGTTCAAAAGCGCACGCACGCGCGCTTCTATCGCTCCGTTCTCATCATGGTGGGTGTGCGTTACGGCAGGCGTGTCGCCGAGATCGAAGCGTACAAGGGGCGAGTTTGCCGCCGCCACAATATCCTCATGCAACGTCGGCGGTGCCTCCTCGATCAGACGGGCGACGTTTGCCGCGCGTCCGGCTGCCTCGCTGCCGATGGCCGCTTGCACGGCCAGCGACCGTTCATCGACGAAAAGCCACAAACCCACGACCTGCGCCACGAACAGAACCACCACCACCAAAAGGGCGATCTGTGAGCGGAACCCCATTCGCATCAGGCCTCGACCTCCACATCACAGTTCAGGCAATATCCACCATTGCGCACGGTCGATATGATCCGGGGGCGAAGCACATCGGGTTCGATTTTCCGGCGCAGGCGCGAAACCTGATTGTCGATCGTTCGGTCAAATGGTCCGGCAACACGGCCGGCGCTCAATTCCAGGAGCTCATCCCGGCCGATCACCGCCCGAGGACGCTCAAGTAAGACCGTCAGCAGCTTTGCTTCGGCCGTGGTCAATGTATTGACCGTGCCATCGGGGCAAATGACATGGCTGGCGTCGTGATCGAATGTGATCCCGGCAAAAACGGCCCGCTTGCCCGCAAATGTTCCGCCATGGGGTGCATATCCGTCCCCCGCACGGCGCAGGATCGCATTGATCCGGGCCAGAAGCTCGCGCGGATTGAAGGGCTTGGCCAAGTAGTCATCTGCACCGGTGTCGAGCCCCTTGATCCGAGCGTCATCGTCGCCGAGCGCCGTCAGCATGAGAATCGGGGTATGCTGCTGCTCCCGACGCAACCGTGCACAGGCCGCGAGCCCGTCCTCTCCCGGCATCATGATATCGAGCACGATCAGATCGAATTTGTCCTCGCTCAATCGCGCATCCATCTCGCCCGCACTTTTGGCTCCCGTCGCGCGCAGCCCGTTTTTCTCCAGGTAGCGCGTCACGGAGTGCCGGATCTCGGCATGATCATCGACGACCAGAATATGCGCCGATGCCGCCATCAGCGATCGGGTCCCACACATCGGCACGTCTGGCTGATCGGCCTACTATTCAATAGATTGAGTTCCATAACACCCAGAATAGATTGTTCTTTCGGGAAAGACCCGCACCTCGTTTGTCGCAATATGTATCAATCGACCTGACATGTCTTGACCCTCCAGCTGCTGGAAGCCCCATCTGACGCGGCATGACAGGCGCAAGACCAGACATATCGGGGCAACATCCCGCCCAATCAGTGCACCGGACCATGGCGGCGCCCGCGTGGATCGGATTTGCGCTTTTTGTGGTCACAATGCCCGCCCACCTCCTCCTGGAACAGGCAGACTCGCTTGCCTTGGCAGCGGTCACACTGGCCCTGATCGGCGGGGCCTATATCGGGTTCGGTGCCGCCGATGGCCGTCGCTCCGTGTTCTGGTCTGAGCTGGCGGTTGCTCTCGTCTTTGGTGCGGCGGCCGTAGCGGGTCTCCTTTGGCATTGGGCAGCCTTGCCTCTGGGTCTCGCGCTCCATGCGCTGTGGGATCTTGCCCATCACAATGCGGTCCGGCTTGCCCGGGTCCCACACTGGTACATCCCGTTTTGCGTCGTCTTTGACCTGATGGCGGCAGCCTTTCTTGTGCTGCTTTATACGAGGTAGGCCATGGTGCGTGTCGTTGTTCTTGTCCTTCTGGGGCTCTTGCTTCTCGTCCTGGCGCGTCCGGACCTTGCGGGGCTCGATGCCGATCTGCCGGAGCGCGACGACCTGCGCCTTTGGATCGAGGCAGCTGGTCTTCTTGGTCCGCTTCTGGTCGTGGCGCTGATGACGCTGGCGATCGTGGCCAGTCCCCTGCCCTCGGCGCCGATCGCGCTGGCTGCCGGGGCCGCCTATGGTCACACCTACGGAACACTGCTTGTCGTGCTCGGCGCGGAGATCGGCGCGCTTGCTGCGTTTCTACTCGCGCGCGGGCTGGGGCGCTCTTTCGTGGAACGCCATGTCGGCGAGACGATCGGGCGTGGACTTCTGGGGTCACAGAATACACTGACGTTTCTGGTGTTCGGAAGCCGACTGCTGCCGTTCCTGTCCTTCGACATGGTCAGCTACGCTGCAGGATTGAGCGTCTTGCACCTTTGGCGGTTTGCCCTGGCGACCCTCGCGGGGATCATTCCGGCCAGCTTCTTGCTCGCCCATCTCGGCAGCGAAGCCATGAATGGGGACGTGCAAACCGCCACCTGGACGGCGCTGGCGCTTGGCGCATTTACCGCCGCGTCCGTCCTCTTTGCGGTATGGCGTGACCGCCGCACGCCGAAAAAGGAGATCTGACATGGCCACTCATTCACATGCGGGACATATGCCGTCGTCGGGAAAAGCTCTGGTCATATCTGCCTGGCTGACCGGCATCTACTTCGTGATCGAACTGGCCGTCGGGCTCTGGACCGGCTCGATCGCGGTGCTGTCAGATGCGTTTCACACGTTGTCCGCCGTCGGGGGCGTGCTCGTCGCCATCATTGCGCAGCGGATCGCGCGCCGCCCGGCGGATATGGCGCGCAGTTACGGGTGGTATCGCGCAGAGATCATTGGCGCGCTCGTGAATGGCGGCTTTCTTCTCGGCATGGCGCTTCTGGTGATCTGGATGGGGGCGATGCGGCTCGGAAATCCGATCCATCTGCCCACGGGACCGATGCTCTGGGTGGCCTTCGGTGGCTTGGTCACCGAGGTGATCTCGCTCGGCCTGATGTGGAAATCCAGCCAGGATGATCTGAATGCCCGCGGGGCCCTCTGGCACATCATCCAGACCTTCGTCGGCAGCCTGTTGATCATCGTGACCGCGCTCGTCATCGAGTTCACCGGCTTTCTGGCGATCGATCCGATCCTTGGTATGGCCTTCGGGGTCGTGCTCCTCTGGGCCTCGATCGGAGTTATCCGCGAGGCGGTGCATATTCTGTTGGAAGGGACCCCGGAAGAAACTGATCTCTCGGCCGTGACCGCTGATCTGCGCGCGCAGGACGGCGTTCTCGATGTCCACCATGTCCACGCCTGGACCCTGACCAGCGGCAAGCACGCCTTCTCGGCCCATCTGCGCCATGCAGAACCTGCCGATGCCGCGCGCATCCTTGAGACCGCCTATACGCACCTTACCAAGCATCACCGGTTTCACATGGTGACCCTGCAGCTTGAAACGGACTGCCTCGACGAGCGCCACGCGGACGATTTGGACGTCACGCAATCGATGGGGCCGCAGGCAGAGCTTCATGAACCACCTGCGCACCGCGATCACCTCGACAGTGCCGCTCCGGATGCTAATCTCGAACGCAATTCAAAAGGAAACGACACATGAAACGACGTAGCTTTCTGCTGACCGGCGCTGCCGCCACAATCGCGCTCCCGGCCATGGCTGATGCCGGGCCCATCATCAAGGTTGTCAAAACCCCGACCTGCGGATGCTGCACGGCCTGGGTCGATCATGTCCGGCAAGCCGGATTTCTGGTCGAGGCCCAGGATGTCGATCAGGACGCCCTCTATGCGCTGAAAGACAGGCTCCGGATCGCGCCGGAACTGGCCGGTTGCCACACCGCCGTGGTGGGCGATTATTTCATTGAGGGCCATGTGCCGGCTGAGGACATCGCCCGGCTTCTTTCAGAGCAACCGGCGGCGCGCGGGCTGAGTGTACCGGGTATGCCGATGAGTTCCCCCGGCATGGGCGGTCCCGGTGCCGGCGATACGTTTGATACGCTGCTTGTCGGGCCTGATGGCGCGACATCGGTCTTTGCCAGTCATAGCTAGGCCAATCGGTAGGTCCCACGGGACGGGTTTGTAACCCGGCCCGCTTCGACAAGCGCCCGCAGCGCACGGTAGGTCGCCTCATGCGTCAGCTGGAGGCGCGCGGCAAAGTCGACGACGGTGCCATCCAGAAGACCCGCAACGATCCCCGCCATCACCCGATCCTCGGCGCGTCGGATGCCGACAATTCCCATGATCTGCCGGTGCGCCTGAACCTGTTGGGCCGCATGGCGTCCATAGGCCCGCGCAAAATCCGGGTTCGCGAAGGCGGCGAGAACCGCGGACTTGTCGATCCGGACCAACTCACCTGCATCCATCACGATGGCATCGCAATGATAGCGCTCCGAAAAGACCGAGGCTTCGGCAAAGCTGGTCCCGGATGTCGCCCGGTGAATGATGAGCCGCTCGCCATTCGGACCAACCCGTTCGAGATGCACACGCCCGGTTATCAGCACATAGAGGCCCAGGGTCCTTGCACCCTGTCGGAAGAGCACGTCGCCAGCCGCAATTGTGTGCGACTGACGCGCAGTTGTCGGGAGAAGGTCGTAGGGCTCTGGCAGCATATGATTGAAATCATATTCCAGAGCAGGCCTGCGTGCTACGAAAAACGGGTATCGTGCCGTTCAAAAGGATCCCCCCATGCGCCTTGTTGCTCTCCTGCTTGCCCTGTCATTTTCTGGACCCGTCGCGGCCCAGCACAGCCATTCCGCGACCGGGCATGCGATGCCGGGTCCGCAGGAAACCGGGCAATCTGCCTTTGCCGCCATGGCCGAGATCGTGGCGCTCCTACGCGCCGATCCCGCTACCGATTGGGCAAATGTCGATATCGCGGCCCTGAGGCGACATCTGGTGGACATGGAGCTTGTGACGATGGAGGCCGAGGTTACCCGCAGTGTGCGGCCCGCCGGTATCCGGTTCGAAATCCGCGGAGCACCGCGCGTTCTCGAGGCCATTCGCGCCATGGTGCCTGCCCATGCGCCGTTCCTGGCTGCCGAGACGGGTTGGGAGGTCACGACAGAGGATCTCGGGGATGGTGTTGCCCTCCTCGTCGATGGCGATTCCGACCAGATACAGGGTCTTGGGTTCTTCGGGCTGATGACCATCGGCGCGCATCACCAGGAGCATCACCTCATGGTGGCAAAAGGCGAACCGCCCCACCATTGAGCTGAAGATCCGCCACAGTTTCCCTCCGCCAGCCCCCGGGTTGCAGACAAAACATTACAAAACCCGCGTTGACGTTCCGGGGCGGGAAGGTTGCACACTCGCTGTGCTATGGATGCCACCGACGACACTGAACGCAGGGATTTCCTGTATTATGCCACTGCTGGCGCGGGCGTGGTCGCGTCCGGTGCGGCGCTCTGGCCGCTGATCAATCAAATGAACCCATCGGCGGATGTGCGCGCCCTGGCGACGATCTCGGTGGATATCTCCGGGCTCGCGGAAGGCACCCAACTGACCGTCAATTGGCGCGGAAAGCCCGTCTTCATTCGCCACCGGACGCAAGCGGAGATGGCCCAGGCGCGTGAAGAGGCGGTCTCCACCTTGCCGGACACCGATGCGCGCAATCCCAATCTTCCCGGCGAGGCCACAGCGCAGGATGAGAACCGGGCCATTCCGGGCCATGACGCCTATCTGGTGATGATCGGTGTCTGCACGCATTTGGGATGTGTCCCGCTTGGCGATGGCGCGGGCGATTTTGGAGGGTGGTTCTGTCCCTGCCACGGGTCGCACTACGATACCGCGGGTCGTATTCGCAAAGGGCCTGCGCCGGAGAACCTACACATTCCACCCCTGGCCTTGTCCGACAACATGGTGCTGACGCTAGGCTGAATAATATGAACTTTTTGACGTAGTCGCGCCGTGTGAAACCAGACCATATTCAGACGCCTTCCGATCACCATGGATTGCGTCGCACCACATCCGAATTATTCTTTGCCCGGATATTTCGCGAAGTGGGGCTCTGGCTTCCATCCAAGCGAGGTTGCGGTTGACGGGTGCGCGCCTGTTGCCCGAAGCGATCATCGCTCCAAACACGGCCAATGTGAGTCCCCATGTGAAGTTTGGAATGACTGATCTTTCGCTGTTCGGAGACCAAATGTGCCTAGATGGGTGGAAGATTGGGCAAAGAAGCGCGCTAATCAATACCAGACCGGACAGGAGGCCAATGACCATTAGATGCTTTGAACCACCGTCATGAGCGGTGTCCGAACACCTGTGCCTCTTTATGCGCATTGTCGCTCGCTTCAAACTCAAGCGTGGAATGCTCAATTGAAAAACGTTCATGCAGCACTGATTTGACGTTTTCTTTAATTTTGTCGGCCTCACTCATCCGGTCGCGTTCGACGACAATATGGCAGTCCAATGCCGCAGCGTGCTCCTGCATTTGCCACAGGTGGACATGATGCACGTCCACAACGCCATCGACACACTGGATCGCTCTGACCACGTCGTTTCCATCCACATCCGGCGGGCTTCCAAGCATCAGGGTTCGAATTGGGCCCCCTATTTCGGTGAAGGACAAATACAGGATGTAGAGCGCGATGCCGATGGTGATGGCCGGATCAACCCAACGCATTTCATAGAGTATAATGAGCGTCCCGCCGACTATGACGGCCACTGAAGCCAACGCATCCGAAAGGTTGTGGAGAAAAAGCGCACGGATGTTCACGCTCCCCTTCTGCATCGAATAGGTCAGCATTGCGGTCAGCGTGTCGACCACAAGCGCGATTCCACCGAGAATGACGACGGTCCACCCCATGACTTCGGGTGGATCAATCATGCGCATGCCACCTTCGTAGATCAGATAGAAGCCGATCACGATGAGGGTGGTGTAGTTGATCAGGGCCGCGACGATTTCGACCCGACCATAGCCGAAGGTCATACGCTCATCGGCTGGGCGGCGCGCGATCTTGCGTGCGGCAAAGGCAATGACAAGCGAGGCCATATCGGAAAAGTTGTGCAGCGCATCGGCGATCAGTGCCAGGCTGCCCGACAATATGCCCCCGACGATTTGCGCAACGGTAAGAAGCCCGTTCGCCCAGATCGCGATGGCAACCCGCCGATCGCCAGAATCCGGATCGATATGCGCGTGCCCGTGGTCATGTGGCATTGGCAGGCTCCTCATGCGCGTGTGTCGCGCGTCGGTCAGTCTTCAGGCGGCCGCTGCGGAAACCACGTACGCGCGCATTCATCCAGTGGCGTATGATATGACGGTATAAGGCACCACGCAGCCATCCAAAGGATTGCTCATGGGACAAATAGAAGGCGTCCGGCGTATCAAACACGCCGAAATCCTGCACGATGCCGGTTTTCTGAATGTAGGTATCTTCTCCGTTCCAGGCGACGGGAGGCGCGCCAAGGCAATCCGTGCCCGCGCCATAACCGCAGAGACTGTCCGTGTCCGAGAAAGACGTTTGCAGGACTTTGAGGAAAGCGTCATCCAGGATGAAGCCTTCAAGGTTGATCCAGGCACCTTGAAATTCGATCTCGACCCATGAGTGGAGAATTTCCTGCGGAGCAAGCGGATACACCAGCTCAGGTACAACACCGCGCTGCAAGCCTTTATGGATCGTAAACCCATGCAACCGGCAACGAATGCCGACACCACGCAGCAGCGCCATCAAGAGCGTGCCTTTGGTATTGCACTGCCCATAGCCGTCGGAAAGCACTTCGGATGCGGGGATGTCGTCAGCTCGATTGTATCCGAACGCGATTTCATTCCGAACGAAATCATAGGCAGCTCCGATCCGATCGTATTCGGATAAGCCGCGCCAGCTGCGGTTCTCAATTAGACGCGCAAGAGGCGCGGCATCAAAATCCAGTAGTTTGGTGGGTACAAGTAGGGGGTCGGTCATCTGCAACGGGTCGCTCCTCGAATCGTCTTGGAACAAGACTAATTGCTATAGTCACTGTAGCTTCAATCCTTTCTTTCAGAAAGAATCTCCCGCAACTATTTGTCCGTGTGAACCGCTTTGTGGTGTTCGCCGTGTGCATCGCGCAGGATGTCGATACCGCCCCACGCCGCGATCCCGGCCACGACCACACCCACGACTAGGTCCGGCCAGTTCGTTCCCAGCCAGGCGACGAGACCGCCAGCCACGACGATCCCGAGGTTTGCGGCGAAGTCGTTCCAGCTGAAGGTGTTCGCCGCGCGGATGTTGACGTCCGGTTCGCGAAGTCGGGCGAGCAACCAGACGCAGACCGCGTTGATCGCCGCGGCGATCAGGGCCATGGTGATCATGATCGTCCCGAGCGGATCCGACCCGCCGACATAGCGCCGCCACGCATCGTAGAGGATGCCTGCAGCGAACAGGATCAGCAGCCCACCGGAGATGTTCGCCGCCCCGCGTTTCCATTTGTCGGATCGGGACAAAGCGAAAAGGCTGATCGCGTAGACGAAGCTGTCGGAAAGGTTATCGAGCCCGTTGGCGATCAGGGCACTTGAGTCGCCGAAGGCGCCTGTTGCGAAAAAGGCCACGGCCAAACCGATATTGAGCGCCAGAACGATCCAAAGCGTCCGTCTCTCCATTGAATCTTGTCTAGCGGCCATTTTGTGGTTCCAGCTTGTGTTGTAGGACACATTAACTTCTGCGGCTGATCTGCGTTCCAGCCGGAATGTTGGCTGAATTCCTTCAGGCCCCGATTTCCTCGTGCTCGGTCAAGCATTCCGAATGGTCCCGCAACACCTCAAGCACCTTGCAATCTCCCGTCCGCCCGCCGCTGCATTCGTGAACCATGCGTTTCAGTTCCGTGCGCAGCGCCTTCAGGCGGTCCATGCGCTGCTCCACCTGTTTGAGCTGGCGACGCGCGATGGCATCTGCCTCGTCGCAGGGGCGGTTGGGATGGTCGCTGAGGTCGAGCAGCTCGCGGATCGCATCGAGCGAAAAACCGAGTTGCCGCGAATGGCGGATGAAGGACAGTCGGTCGAGCTGTGCATTGTCGTAGCGCCTCTGTCCGCCTTCGGTCCTGCCAGGTTCGGGCATGAGTCCGATCTGTTCGTAGTACCGGATGGTCTGCACTTTTGTGCCAGTCTTCTTTGACAGAGTACCGATCGTGAGCATTTTCGCCTCCATGAAAAAGATACAGTTTGTGTAGGTTTTGCCGTCGGAATAAACAAGTGTCGGATTCACAGACGCGTGAGTTCAAGCTATACCATGATTTCGTGCTTGAACCTCTAGCAGCTAGAGGATGTATCCGCACAGGCAATAAGAATCAAAATCAGGCGAACAGGATTGTCCCTTACATCGGCACAGAAGTTTCTTTGGGTTTTGGCAGGCGTGGCAGCGCTTGCCTTCGTATGGCTTTTGCTATGGTCCGATTATCGTGCCGATAGCGCCCGAACCGACGCCGAACCGCCTTTTTTCGCTGAGTTCGAACTGACGGACCACCAGGGTATGGTTCGAACCGAGGAGGACTTTGCGGGGCGCTGGATGCTGGTTTTTTTCGGCTTTACCAACTGCCCCGACGTCTGCCCGACGACCCTATCCGAGGTCGCGGCGGTGATGGACAGTCTGGGCGACGATGCCGCCAAGGTCCAGCCGATTTTCATAACAATCGACCCTGAACGAGACACGCCCGCAGCACTCGCCGAATACGTCCCGCTGTTCGATGCGGGCATCATCGGGCTGACCGGCACGCCGGAACAGATCGCCGCTACATCCGAGACCTTTCCGATCTTCTTCGAACGCGTCGAAGAGGCTGCGGCGCCGGATGGTTACACGATGGGCCACACGTCGCATCTGTTCCTCTTCGATCCCGACGCGGGCTTCGCCGACTCGTGGCCCTACGGCACCTCCGCCGAAGAGATCCTCGCCGATCTGGAAGAGAGGATCTGACCGACATGATCCGTATGTCCGGAGAAACAGCCCTCGGGCTGGCGTGGATCATCGCGCTCGTCGCCTCGCTTGCCGTGCTTTTCATCGGCGAGGTGCTGGGGCAGACGCCCTGTGTGCTATGCTGGTTCCAGCGCGCCTTCATGTTCCCCTTGGCCATTGTCCTCGGGCTCGGCCTTTGGTGGCGGGACGGCCGCGTGGGGCGCTACGGCATCGCATTGGCGCTTGGCGGCGGCGCAATCGCCCTGTGGCACATGGGGCTGTACGTCGGTCTTGTTCCCGAACGCATCCAGCCCTGCACGGCCACCGGCCCCTCTTGCACCGATGACAACCAACTGGTCTTCGGCATCCCTATCCCGCTGATGGCGCTCGCCGCCTTCGCGCTGATCGGGGCGCTGTCGGCCCTTTCATTGAAGGACACACGAACATGAACCGACGCGGCCTGATCCTGTCCGTTCTCGCCCTCGGCGTCGCCGGTTTCGGCGGAGCCACCTGGTTTGCAACCCGCCCCGGCCCGGTGGCCGAAGCGGAGCCTGTTGCTCCGGAACTTGCTGAGGCGATGATCCGCCCCTACTCGCCCATCCTCGGACCTGCGGAGGCGCCCGTCACGATCGTCGAATTCTTCGATCCGGCCTGCGAGGCCTGTCGCGCCTTTCATCCCATCGTGAAGGACATCATGGCCGAGCATGGGGATGCTGTCCGCGTCGTGATCCGCTACACGCCCTTCCACGGCGCGGCATCCGAGGAAGCGATCCGCGTGCTCGAGGCGGCGCGCATGCAGGACGTTTACGTGCCGGTGCTTGAGGCCGTTCTGCGGGAACAGCCGAGATGGGCTTCGCACGGTGCCCCGGCGCCTGGCCTGATCCTTCAGATCGCCACCACGGCCGGACTCGATGCCGAGGCCGCGCGCACGCAAATGCTGGCGCCCGATGTCGTGGCGATCCTGAATCAGGATCGTGCCGACGTCGAGACCGTGGGAATTCGCCAGACGCCCACATTCTTCGTGAACGGCAAGCCGCTCGATCCATTCGGAGAGGCAGAATTGCGTCGTCTGGTGGCTGCCGAAGTCGCTGCCGCGCAAAGCTGAATGGAAAAGGCAGGATCAGAACGATGAAAAAGTATATTTTGACCAGCACACTGGCCGCGCTTTTGACCCTTGGAGGGCTCTCGGTGCCCGCGCTGGCCGGACCCGAGGATGTTGTCGTCGAGAACGCGTGGTCCCGCGCCTCCATCGGGATGAACCGTCCCGGGGCCGCCTACATGAAGATCCGCAACACTGGCGACGAGCCTGTGACGCTGATCGGTCTTACAACACCGCTCGCGATGATGCCCGAAATTCACGAGACGAAGACAAATGCCGAAGGTGTGAGTTCCATGAGCCCGGCGGGGGAGATCGCGATCGCCCCGGGCGAGAGCGTCGCGCTCGAACCGGGGGGCCTGCACGCAATGCTGATGCGGCTACAAGAACCGATGACGGAAGGGGACACCTTTCCGCTGACCCTGCTTTTCGACGACGGAGGCGAAATGACGGTCGAGGTGCCGATCCTCGGAATCGCCGCGCGGGGGCCAGAGGACTGATGCGGCGACGAGCGATCCTGGGGTACGGCGCGGCTGGTGTCGGGGCGGTCGCCCTGATGCTCTTCGTCGGTTGGTGGCAGGTCGATGGACCCGGTGGACCCGAACCTGTCGGGCAGCGGCCTGTGGCTCTGACCGAGATGGATTTCCGTCTGACGGATCATGAGGGCAACGCGGTCGGGCCAGAAACCCTGATCGGCCGCCCGACGATGGCGTTCTTCGGCTTCACCTACTGCCCCGATGTCTGCCCGACCACGCTCTCTGACATTTCGGGATGGCTCGACGATCTGGGAGACGAGGCCCACGAGATGAACGTGGCTTTCATCACGGTCGATCCCGAGCGCGACACTGTCGAAACGATGGCCGAATATGTCGGCTACTTCCATCCGGCGATCCGCGGCTGGACGGGGCCCGAGGAGCAGATAGCGCGCGTCGCGGACGGCTTCCGTGCCACCTACGAGCGGGTGCCGACGGAGAGCGGCGATTACACGATGAACCACACCGCGAGCGTCTTCCTGTTCGCAGCCTCTGGGCGGTTCGTCACCATGATCGACTATCACGAACCCAGAGAGTTCGCGGTGCCGAAGATCCGCCGCGCGCTGGAAAAAGAAATGGAGGGGGCGACATGAGGCTCAGAACTTTGGCGGCTTGTGTCGCAATTGCGGGGACGGTTTCGGGAGCGGCTATCGCCATCTCTGATTTCATGTCGAAAGAACCCGTGCCGCCGGAACTTGCCCAGGCAAGTAGCTGGATGCCACAACGTCCTGAAGTCCCCCAGAACGTTGACATTCCCGTGACGCTGCCCGCGGCGGCATGGGCAGACGATGCACACAATCTCAGCCCGCTGCCCCTTCTGCAGGTCGCTGTTGCCGACAGGCCGGTGCAAGCGATCGAGCCACCCCTGTCGACGTGGTCGCGCGACATTGCTCCGGGCGAAACGCTCGATTTCTTGCTGTCAGAGGCCGGTCTTGCGGCACCTGACAGAGCCGAAGTTGCCCTCGCGCTTGGTGCGGAATACGATCTGCGACGGCTGCGGCCGGGGCACTCGGTCACTGTCGCTTCGACCGTGGACGGCAGCCCCCGCACCGTCTCACTCGCCGTCGAGGACGGGGTTCGGATCGAGGTGGTTTTCGGCGAGCAGATGTCCACGCAGGTCGTGGCTCCGGATCCGGAAATCGTAACCCTTGCCGGCGAAGCCATGATCGACAGCTCGATCTTCGCGGCACTCGACGAAGCCGGCATACCCGCCCGTTTTTCCGTGGACCTTGCGCAGATGCTGGGTGGGACCGTGGATTTCCGCCGCGAGATGGCCGGCGGCGAAACACTAAGGCTTCTCTGGCGTGAGGCGCGGGTCGGCGAGGACAGGATCGGACAGCCCGAACTCGCCTTCGCCGCACTGGAGATCGGCGGTTCGCTCTACGAGATCGTATGGCCTGACGACGGCAGCGGTCAGGCGACGATCTACGTCGATGGCGAGGTGCTGCGCGTCTTCGCACAGCCGGTCGAGGGTGCGCGCCTCAGCTCGGTGTTCGGGCGCCGCACGCATCCGGTCTTTGGCAACGTCCGGATGCACACCGGCGTCGATTTTGCAGCGGCACGTGGGACACCGGTTCAAGCGACGGCACCGGGGCGGGTCAATTTCATCGGCTGGCGCGGCGGATATGGTCGCGTGGTCGAAATCTTGCACGGCTCCGACACCATGACGCGCTACGCGCATCTGAGCGCCGTGCCGGAAGACTTGGCACAAGGCCAACGCGTTGCGGCGGGAGACGTGATCGGCCGCGTCGGCGCGACTGGCACGGCGACAGGTCCGAACCTGCACTATGAGGTGCTCGTGGATGGGCGCCCGACTGACCCGCTCTCTGACGACCGGCTCGCCGAAGCGGCCGAGAGCGATGCGGATGATGCCGCCGCGCTCTCGCGTCTGGCCGAGGCGCGGGCGCTTCTGAATGAAAACCTCGGCAGCGAGATTGCCAAAACGACAACCGAAAGGCTCTGACCCATGAAACGTATGACCCAAGCTCTTGCCATCACGCTCGCCCTGTTCCCGGCGGCACAGGCCCTCGCAGAGGCAACGGCGATCGACGTCCGCAAGACGAACGGTTGCGGCTGCTGCCTCTCGTGGATGAACCATCTCGAAGAAAACGGGTTTGCGCCGACGGGCGAGAACATGTTCGGTGGGTTGCTGGTTCGCTTCAAGCTCGACAACGGCGTGCCGCAGCGCATGGTCTCCTGCCACACCGCGCTCATTGATGGCTACGTGATCGAAGGCCATGTCCCAGCCGCTGACATCCGCCGCATTCTCGAGGAGCGCCCGGACGCCGTCGGCCTCGCTGTTCCGGGGATGCCCTATGGCTCGCCCGGCATGGGGCCAGAAGACGACCGCGAGGCCTATGATGTCTTCCTCATCCGCAAGGACGGGTCGACGGAAGTCTTTTCGAGCTACGCCGAAGGATAATCTGGCCCGCCCATGGAAAATCTGTCTCCGATAGTGCTCGGCTTTCTCGGAAGTCTTGCCGCCGGATCGCTCACAGCAGTCGGAGCAGTTCCCGTGCTGTTCGGGCGCATCCCGTCTCGGGCCACACGCGATCTGTCGCTCGGCTTCGCTGCCGGTGTGATGCTCGCCGCTTCTTTCTTTTCGCTGATCATCCCGGCATTGGATGCGGCAGAACCGATGTTCGAGAACGGCGCGATGCCTGCGGCCATCGTATGCGTTTCGATTCTTCTGGGCATGGGGGCTGTCGCCCTGATGAACGAAAAGCTGCCGCACGAGCACTTCAAGACGGGACGCGAAGGGCCGGAAGCGGCGTCTTTGCGGCGGGTCTGGTTGTTCATCATTGCGATCACGATCCACAACTTCCCCGAAGGCCTTGCCGTGGGGGTCGGCTTCGGATCCGGAGGTATGGAAGGCGGCCTACCGCTCGCCATCGGCATCGGGCTTCAGAATGCGCCCGAAGGATTGGCCGTCGCTGTATCTCTGCTGGGCGAGGGATATCCGAAGCTGCGCGCCTGGGGCATTGCGGCGCTGACGGGCATGGTCGAGCCGATTGGCGGCCTGCTCGGGGCCGGGATCATCACACTGTCGGAACCGCTGCTGCCATGGGGACTGGCCTTTGCCGCGGGCGCAATGCTCTACGTCATCAGCCACGAAATCATCCCCGAAACCCATCGCAGCGGCCATCAGAACAGGGCAACGCTCGGTCTCGCTGTCGGGCTCGTTCTAATGCTGTTTCTCGATGTCTGGTTGGGATGAGGCAATGTCATCATACAAAGTATCTCCGATGATCGGCATATTTGCAGCGCTTGCTGCGTTCGCGATCGATCAGATCACCAAAGCCATTGTCGTTGCGAATGCCGTCACTATTAGCGCTGGGATTTCCGTGTTTCCGGGATTCAACCTCGTCTTTTATCGTAATGACGGCGTGACTTTCGGGATGCTGGGCGGCAGTCCGTGGTGGAGCCTAATCGCTCTCGCTCTTGCCATCTGTGTTTGGCTAGGGGTTATGCTGTTTCGCGCCGAAAATGCGGTCGAAACACTTGCCTATGGCGCGATCATTGGCGGAGCCCTGGGCAATGTCATCGATCGTGTGCGGTATCGGGCTGTAACAGACTTTCTCGATTTCTACATTGGCACAACACATTGGCCTGCCTTCAACTTGGCCGACGTATTTGTCGTCAGTGGCGTGGGGCTCTTGCTCGCCGCGCCATGGATCAGCGCGCGGCGTTCGATCAAGTCGTGAAGCCGGAAATTCTAAACCGCATCGCTCTGCGCCACCGTTTTCTTTCGCGGATGACGCTTGGTTTCGCCGCCGGGGCGCTGACCGTTCTGACTTTCCCGCCTCTTTCGATTCTCCTGCTCGTTCCCGTTGCCTATTCCGCGTTGTTTGTCGGGCTTCGCGATCTCTCCTTCGGGCGCGCTTTCCTCGTCGGCTGGGCGTTTGGTCTCGGCCAGTTCGGTTTCGGGATTTCGTGGATTGCAGAGAGTTTCTACGTCGAGGCCGAGCGGTTCGGGGCGATGGCGATCCCGGCCGTCGCGGGATTGTCCGCAGGTCTCGCGATTTTCCCGGCCATTGCCGCCGCGCTTTTCGCCGAAATCGCGCGGCGCGGAGCCCTGGGTAGTCTCTTGGCTTGCCTCCTGTTCGCGACCTCCTGGACCGCTGCCGAGTGGTTGCGAGGTCACGTTTTGACAGGATTTCCGTGGAACCTCGCCAGCTACGCTCTGGTCGATTACGCCGCTCTTCGCCAGCCCGCCGCCTGGGTCGGAAGCTATGGGTTAAGCTTTCTCACCGTGTTCGTTGCGGTACTCCCCGGCGCGGCTGTCATGGTGTCCGGGCGGCAACGATTGACCGTTTCGCTCATGGCGCTGGCCGGCATCGCGACGATGTGGGCTGTCGGCACGCTTCGCCTCCAGTCGGATGCACAACAGCCACCCACTGTCGACCTGCGCATTGTCCAAGGCAACATTCCACAAGAGGAGAAATGGGCGCCCGAGAATCGCGAGGCGACATTCGCGCGCTATCTTGAGCTTTCAACCCGGCGCGGCGATTTCGACGTTCTTCTCTGGCCGGAAACCGCCTTTCCGGGTTTCCTCGATGAGGATACGGAGGCGCAGGCCCGCATTGCCGCTGCGCTAACGGAAGGCAGCGTGCTGCTCACCGGGGTGCCGGACCGTGTACCGAGCGACGATGGCACCCGATATTTCAACACGGTCCAGGCTTTTGGCGCGACCGGCAGAATCCTGACCGGATACGCGAAACACCATCTCGTACCCTTCGGCGAATATGTGCCATTCCGTGGCTGGTTGCCCATCGAGCGGCTCACGGCGGGCCTGGGCGATTTTACGCCCGGACCGGGCCCGAGAACGCTTGCGCTTCCGGGTGTGCCGCTGGTCGCCGTGGCGATCTGCTATGAGATCATCTTCCCAGGGCATGTGGTCGACGACCTGTTCCGGCCGGACTGGATTTTCAACGCGACAAACGATGCCTGGTTTGGCACCAGCATCGGACCCGAGCAGCATCTGGCTTCCGCACGTACGCGCGCCGTAGAGGAAGGCCTTCCAGTCATCCGAGCCGCGAATACGGGCATCTCTGCGGTCATCGACGCGAGCGGAGAGATCGTTGCGCGGCTCGATACCGGCGAAACGGGCATCATCGACGCTAGCCTGCCCTCCGCGCGACCGCCGACACTCTACGCGAGCTTCGGGGACTGGATGCTGTTGGCGCTCATCTTGGCTTCGTGGAGCTGGGCAATGGCGCCAATGCGACGGCTCACTACCGCCGCATGAGAAAGACCGTCATGCAAAGATGTGGATAGGTGTCCCGTCCTTCACCATTGCATAGATGTCTTCGATCTCCCGATCCGTGACCGCGATGCAGCCAGCTGTCCAGTCGCGGACATTTGTCGGGTCGATGCCGGGGCGTGGGCCACCATGGATGAAGATGTCGCCGCCGGGGGAAAGGCCCTGCGCTTCGGCAAAGGCGATGTCGGCCTCGTTCGGATAAGAGATGCCAACTGAAAGATGATACGTACTTTCAGGGTTGCGCTTATCGACAATGTAGGTGCCCTCCGGGGTCCGGCCGTCTCCCTCGAATTGCTTGTGACCCTCAGGAGCGAAACCCAGCCCGACCGGATAGGTTTGCAATACGCGATCGGCTCCGTCGAGAACAAGCAAGCGCTGTCCCTTGTAAAGCCGAACACGGGTCACCTCGGGTCCGCCATAGCTGCGGAACTTGCTGGCACACCCGGACAGAAACGCTGCCAGCCCGCCCAACAGGACGGCGCGGCGGGGAAATCGGATGGTCTTCACTGCTCGATGCCTCTTTGGTGAGGTCTGATATGGACATCACGTTACTTTGCAAATGCAGCGTGATCAATGTCCGTGGGCAAGCGCGGCCTTTGCCATCTGTGGGCCAACCTGCTCACCGCCGGACGGCGGCGCCTTGGCCTTTTGGCTGTTCAGCAGGCGCAGGGCGTTGGCCACCACCAGCAATGACACTCCTACATCGGCTGCAATAGCGCCCCACATCGATGCCACTCCGAAAGCGGTAGCGACAACGAAGACGCCCTTGGTCGCCAAGGAAATACCGATGTTCTGATGGATAATCGACATTGTCCGGCGCGAATGACCGATCAGCCAAGGCACCTTCCCGAGGTCGTCTGTCATCAGGGCAATATCCGCCGTCTCGATTGCCGCGTCCGAACCAACGGCACCCATTGCGATGGCGTAATGCGCGCGCGCCATGGCCGGGGCGTCGTTGACCCCGTCGCCGATCATGGCCACCATGTCATGCGTTTCGACCAGTTCTTCGATGGCTGTCACCTTGTCTTCGGGCAGAAGCTCGGCACGGACCTCGTCGATGCCGACCTCGGCTGCAACAGCGCGCGCTGTCCGCTCGTTGTCGCCCGTCAGCATAACGATGGTCTTCACGCCCTGCGCGTGGAGCTGTGCCACGATGCCCTTGGCATCGGGGCGGATACGGTCGCGCAATTCCAGGATGCCGGTGACGCCGGTGTCGTCGCCCACGGCAACAAGGGTGCTGCCGGCCCCTTCGATGCGGTCGCGCAGATCCTTCGGAATGGCGTCGCCGAAACCCTTCTCCTCGGCAAACCGGTCGGACCCTAGCCAGATCGACCGGCCGTCTGTGCGTCCTTCAAGTCCCCTACCTGGAACGGTTCGGGTATCTTGCGCGGCGGACACATTGATGCCGTCGGCTTCTGCCCGCGCGAGAATGGCGCGCGCCAAGGGATGCGAGGAACGTGCCTCCAGCCCAGCGGCGAGGGTCATCAGATCTTGCGCCGATGCTTTGCCCAGCGGATGCACCGCCGCCACCTCCGGCTCGCCCATGGTGATCGTGCCGGTCTTGTCCATGGCCAGTGCAGTGGTCTTGCCCGGTGCCTCAACATATGCACCGCCCTTGATCAGCACCCCAGCCCGCGCTGAGGCGGCGAGTGCGGCGACGATGGAGACCGGTGTCGAGATGACCAGAGCACACGGGCAGGCGATCACCAGCAGCACGAGTGCATTGTAGAACCAATAATCCCAGGCCCCACCGAAAATGAGCGGCGGCAGCAGGGCAATTGCAATGGCGAGAGCCATGACGATAGGCGTGTAGATGCGGGCGAACTTCGCCACCCACTGCTCCACCGGCGCGCGGCGGGCATGGGCGTCACCGACCATGCGGATGATCCTGGCCAACACGGTATCCGAGGCGGCCTTCGTAGCGCGCACCGTCAGTGTGCCTTCGCCGTTGATCGTACCGGCATAGACTTCGTCGCCCCGTTCCTTTGGGACCAGCGCACTCTCTCCGGTGATTGGCGCCTGATCGACGGCCCCTGCCCCATCGACAACCTCACCATCCAATGGGATGCGGTCTCCGCCGCGCACGACGAAACGTACGTTGATAGCAACCGCGGAAGCCGGTACGTCCGCTTCCGAACCGTCATCATAAAGAATTCTTGCCGTCGGCGGCGCCAGGTCCAGCAGAGCTGAAACCGCATTCCTCGCACGCCCGACGCTCCAGCTTTCGAGGAAAAGCGAGAGCGAGAAGAAGAACGCAACCGTCGCCGCCTCGAAAAATTCGCCGAGGCCAATTGCACCCGCGACTGCGACGACCATGAGCAGGTTCATGTCGGGCGACAGCCGCCGTGCGGACGACCATGCCTTGGGCGCCACGAGCCAAACACCGAACAGGATCGCAACCGCGAATAACCCTGCCTCGACCAGTGGCATCGGCGCTTCGCCGTGCCCTGCGAAGAGGCCGAGTGCCCCCCCCATGCCGGTCTCGATGATGTGCCACAGAAATCCCGCGGCCCAGAAGCCACCACTGAGCGCCGTAAACAGCCGCTGGCGTGCAAGATGGGCCGCCTGGTCGACCGACGCGTTTTCGGCATCCCAGGGCTTGGCGGTCATGCCGGTGCTTGCGACCAGTTCTGCAATTTCGCCGTCCGATACACTCTTGGCGCTGTCGAGGATAGTCATCCGTCCATTGATCACGTCGAACGCAAGATGTTCGGCCCCGCCGATCTTCGGGCCGACCACCTTGTTTAGGATTGCTACCTCCTCGGCGCAATCGAGGCCGGACACCTGAAAACTGCGCCCGCCCGCTGGCGCGGGGGTCGCCGGAACGATGTCGCCGCACGTTCCGGCGACCCCGCAGCAGCTGCCGCCGCTTGTCTGGGCATCTTCGGCGTGATCGTGGTCGTGACGATGGGTGTCGGACGGCATGAATGGACCTCTGGATTCGGGTGCTTTACCATGACATAGCCCCTACAGTGGCTAGAGCTTCAAGAGCAAAATACGGTGGTATTTCAGATTGTTTTATTGCTACACGGTTTGATGACCGGCTCGTTCACCCCTTGAGGCATGAGAACCGATCGAAGGAAAACCAGAAACGAAAGGAAGCTCGATGCGGGGTTCGATGCTGAAGCAAAAAATGATGGTTGCGACGGCGCTGTCGCTCCTCGCTGGATGCGCCATTGCTCCAAGTGGCAGTAGCGACCCGGCGAATGCGATCGGGAATGTGCCTGAGAGCGTGGTGGCAATGGCGGCGCCCGATCAGAATATATCGACCGCCCGCCTCAGGCCGGAAGACGGCTGCTATTGGTACGAGCACAGCGGCCCGGTGGAGGTGACCTTGCTCCCTCTGCGAACAGCGAACGGCAACCCGATCTGCGCCGCGCGCCCAACCTGAGATCGATCGACGGACCGCAGGCACGTTGGCCGACCGAGCGCTCCCTCAGCTGCGGGCTGTGACGCTGTCCTCTGCCGAATACAGGTGAGCTGTAGAGCCGAGTTCTACATTCGGATAGAGATCGTTGATGTGGGCCATGACCATCCGCACGCAGCCTGAACTCGCGCGACCGCCGATGCTTCTCGGGTAGGGTGTGCCGTGGATCCGGAGATAGGTGTCGCGATCCCCGACATAGAGATAGAGTGCCCGTGATCCGAGAGCGTTTTCCGGCCCTGGTTCCATCCCATCGGCCCATTGTGCGTTCACGGGATCGCGTTCGATCATGTTTTGTGTTGGCGTCCAGTGCGGCCACCTGACCTTGCGCTTGATGGTATAGACACCTGGCTCGTAGAGGTTGCCCCGCGCGATCGCCACGCCGTAGCGCATCGCGGTTCCACCCTCTTCAATGTGGTAGAGATATCGCGCGACCGCATCGACATGGATATCTCCCGGCACGAGACCGTCCTTCGCGACGACTCGTTGCGGCAGGAACCGCAGGTGCAATCCCCATGGGTTGGAAGTCTCGGCAACATAACCCTGAGGCGTCACCTGTGCGTCCCATTCAGCCTTCTGAGCCTCGGTGGGCCAAGTGTCGGCAAAAGCCATACCGGGACCGGTCACCGAAAAAAGCGCCGTTGTTGTCTGAATGAAGTGTCGTCTTGTCAGCATTTCGTACCCTTTCGGTTCTCACCGGCGATTGATGGCAAGAACGGTATGTGTTCTCCTTGAACAGATAGGACTTCTAGTGGCTAGAGGTTCAAGGGCAAATTTTCGTAAGTAAACATGCGATCCTTGCAGTTTCCAGTTTGCTAGGGAGGAGAAAACTGCTCGCACGATACCTGGTCCGAAGTTGCGCAGCGACAATTCGTTAAGTCGCAGATTGTCTGGAAATTTAGGCACAGCGGCTTCGATATCGCGACCATGAGATCGGGAACGTCACGGCACAGGGAACTTACGCCACTCGCAAATGCTACGATGCCATCTCTGGCTCCGGCTCTCATTCCGTTATTTCGCCCCGTTACAACCTTCACCCACTGGAGCTTCAAGCGATCAATTGTCACAAAAACGTGAGACGAATGGCTAACGAACGCTTTGGGCTGGAAAAGCCTTGTCGCATTCGAACGGAAAGTGGCTTAAACGATCATCTGGGGCGGCACTAAAGCGTGCCAGGTCAAGCCGGTGTCAGCCTCGACAAATGACCTATATTAGGTCAGCTTTCCACATGCGATACCTCCCGTGCCCCGTCACCTCGCGGATCAAACCGCTTGCCTCCATCCATGCGAGATTGCGCTGAACGGCGGCGCGGCTGGCTCCGGTCATGGCCTCAGCCATCGGGGCGGAGACCAAGGGCCATTCCGTGAAAACCTTTCGCAAGGCAACCGGCGTGCGGCCAGATAATTGCGCCATGACGTTTTCTGCCCGCCCGATCCACACTTCAATATCATCAAGTGTTCGCATCGCCGTTAGAATTGCGCTGTTCATCCCATCCAACCAGCGGGCCAAACGCTCGGGTGGCAAGCCCGAAACGCGCAGCCCCCCGGCCCCGGCCATAGCGAGCGGCGCGAAGATGGCACCGCTTCCATCGCTGGTCGCGATCCTGGACGCGGTGACGGCAGCTTCGATCTGGTCGCCGTGGCGTCCGAGGCCCGCCAAGCTCCACAGGTGATACCCCATGCACGCCCGCGTGATCGGGTGGAGACCCTTTGCGGCTGCCATGACGTCCAGCCACCCACCCGCGCGATCCTCGAAACGCTCAGCGCTGTCTTCAATGTTCTCGGGATCGCGGCGATCCAGGAAGGCGGCCAAGTCAGCTTTCGGTCCAGGACCGCCTGTTAGGCGCCGAACAGCCCATCCAACTCTTGCCAGTGCATTTGGGTCATCCTGTGCACCTGACAGCCGCATCGATATCCAGAGCGCCAGACGATCAGAACTCACCCGATCCCCTGCGAACCAGCTGAGATCCGCTGCCTCGATAAGAGCGAGGCGATGCCGCCAGCCTTCCGGGCCACGCAGCAGCCGGTCATCCAGAGCTCCCAGGCGTCCAGCCACTCTTGCCAGTCGCGCAGCGTGAACGCCTTCTGCTTTTGCCCAGTCTTCGACGACAGCAGTGTCGGGCGGTTCCGCCCGTGGCCCTGGAGGCAAATCATCCGGTTCTTCTTCAAGTGACCTAGGTAGAAACCAGAGATCGTCTTCGTGAGCCTCTTCATCCTCCTCGATGGTGATAAGGGGGTCGTCGTAATCATCAGTCAAAGAAGAGGCTTGCGTCACCATGTGTGCAAAATACTGATTTTTTGCACATTGCCCAGGCGTTTTCGTGGCCGCTGCCTGCGCCCTTTATATAGTACGAGCGCGCGACTGCAGGTGAAACCTCTCAGATCGCTTTCAGCGCAAGGAAACCAAAGGTTTTTGGACGAGCACGACGAGAGAGCACCTACTTGCATTTGTTTACAAACGGTCGTTTAATGGCGGTGTCTTAAATTGCAAACGGCCCGTTTTCATGCCGCTGATAGGCTACGCCCGTGTTTCCACAGAGGATCAAACCCCCCTGCCCCAGTCTGAGGCCCTGCAAACTGAGGGTTGCGTCGAGATCTTTGAAGAGCACGCCTCGGGCGGCAATCGCGCGCGACCGGTGCTGGCACGCGTGCTCGAACGCGTCCAGAGCGGCGACACACTGGTTGTCGTGCGAATTGATCGGCTTGCGCGGTCTCTGTCGCACTTACTGGAGGTGATCGAGCGTCTGGAGGCCAAGGGAGCCTTCTTCCGCTCGCTGCAGGATCCAATCGACACCGCCTCCCCTCAAGGAAAATTCACATTGCAGGTTCTGGGCGCGGCGGCGGAGTTCGAACGCGCGCTGATACGTGAGCGCACGAAGGCCGGGCTTGTCTCTGCGCGCGCCAAGGGCCGCGTTGGCGGCAATCCTGGGCTTCGCACCAAAGACCCCGCCGCGCTGCGCAAGGTGCGGCTGGCACGACAGGACGGCTACATGGAGCGCCTGAACGAAACCGCGCAGGACTGGGTGCCCCACGTGCGACGCCTGCGGCCGGAAATGGCCTGGGAAGATGTTTTGCGAATCATTAATGGCCCCCTGCCCCACGACCGGCACTGGACCCAAAGCCGCCTACTCCGTGCTGTGAAAGCCTATGTCCGCGACGGGTTTCTACCAGATGCAGTGCTTGGCCGCGCCGGACGCCGCGAAACCGATGACCGCCTGCCGGCTATCGTGGCTGCCATCAAAGGCTCGGACCCCGAAATAACACTGCAGGCGATCTGCGACCGGCTGGAATCGATGCGTGAGCGCACCCCCCGAGGGCGCACTAGCTGGCAGCCGTCTTCGGTCAAAATGCTGCTTGAGCGTGCGGAAAAGTTGGGACTCCTCTGAACACGACACTTGTGTTGGCCTAACGGATTGCCACTAAATCTAGAAAGTGCTTGCACGAATCTGGCTGCTCGGGCAATAGTCTCGAAAAATAACGCGCGGTCACATAAAAAACGCGCCCACGGATCGGGGCAGACATGAGCGAAGCAGAACAGGATCTAGATATCGCCATCGGGCACTACGCGGAACTTCTCGCGTCGAACCTGCATGCTCAGCGCGCTGCACATTTCCCACCAGATGCTAAGAAGGTGATGCGCACTTTGACCAGCGGCGAAGCTGCTGAGCTCCTTGGCGTCGACCATACCTATCTTCGGAAGCTTCATCGAGAAGGAAAGATCGTTGACGTCGAGACGACGGCTGGAAGTCATCGCCGCTATACGCTCGACGATATCTGGGAAATCCGGCAGACGCTTGAAGGAAACGCAAAAAAGGCTGGAACTTACGTGCCTGGACGTCGCGACGGTGACGAGCTTCAAGTCATTTCAGTGGTGAACTTCAAGGGCGGGTCCGGCAAAACGACGACGTCTGCTCACCTCGCTCAGCGCTTGGCGCTCAAGGGGTACAGGGTTCTTGCGATCGATCTCGACCCCCAAGCATCTCTTTCGGCTCTTCACGGAATCCAGCCAGAACTTGACCTCATGGAGGGCGGAACCCTCTATGATGCCGTTCGCTATGACGATCCGGTTCCGATCGCCGAAGTGATCCGCAAGACTTACATCCGCGGCCTTGATCTTATCCCGGGCAACCTTGAACTCATGGAGTTCGAGCACGAGACGCCTGCTGCAATTCAGCGAGGCGGAGCGAAGGCGTTCTTCGCGAGAGTTCATGACGCACTCGATAGTGTTGAAGCGAACTACGACGTTGTTGTGATCGACTGTCCGCCGCAGCTTGGCTTCCTGACCATGTCTGCCCTATCCGCGTCCTCAGGGGTCTTGGTTACGGTCCACCCGCAGATGCTCGACCTCATGTCCATGTCGCAGTTCCTGCGGATGACGGCCGACCTGTTGGGCGTGATCCGCGATGCAGGCGCCAACCTGCGGTTCGATTGGCTGCGCTTCTTGCCAACGCGATACAAAGTCGGCGACGCACCACAGACCGAAGTCATCGCCTTCATTCGCGGGCTCTTTGGGAGGTCGGTCCTGACCAATCACATGGTTGAGTCGACCGCAATTTCTGATGCCGGCTTGACCAAGCAAACGCTCTACGAAGCTGACAAGAAGGACTTCACGCGTCAGACGTTTGATCGTGCGATCGAATCTATGAACGCAGTGAACGATGAGATCGCTGAAATCATCCAGAACACATGGGGGCGGAATGGCAAGAAAGCCTAAACTTGGCCTGCCGCTGCAGACCCTTCGCAACGCTCCTGACGCTCTTGAAGGGCGCCGACTGCGTGGCGGTGTTTTTGAGATCGATCCGGCGCAGATTGTTACCGAAGGACGGTTGGATGACAGGCTTCAGATTGAAGTTGAGGGCCTGAAGAACTCTATTTCCAAGAACGGTCAGCGTGTGCCTGTCTTGGTCCGCCCACTGGAAGGCGATCGCTACAACCTGATCTATGGCCGCAGACGCTTGGAAGCATGTCGCGAACTCGGTATCAAAGTTCGAGCCATCGTCACGGAGGTTGAAGGTGATCAAGCGCTTCGAGATCAGCTTCTCGAGAACCAAGAGCGTCGTGATCTGAGCTTCATTGAACGTGCGCTTGTAGCGACGGCGCTTCTAGACGGTGACCATTTGGAAGGGGCTGAGCGCACCAATCGTGGTGTCGCCGAAGTCCTTAACCTCCACGAAGCTGGGGTTTCACAGCTCTTGAGTGTCGTTCGGACAGTCGGCGAGGATCTCGTCCAGGCAATTGGTGCAGCTCCTGGGATTGGTCGCCCGAGATGGGAAGAGCTCAAAAAGGCTTTGGCTGCCTACGACGGTGATCGGGACCAACTGCTAGCCATAGCTCATGCAGCCAAGTCCGAAAGTTTCGGCTCGGTCGATGAGGTTTCTGAGCGTGCGTTTCTCGCAGTTCTGGCAGCTGCGAAGAGCGCAGAGAAGAAAGCAAGCCCGTCTAAAAAAGGAATGCCTGCTTTGGCGATCCCCGGTGTTGGAGCTGCGACGGTCAAGACCGGCCGCCAAGGCAAGCAGCTCAAACTTGATCTAACTACGGATGAACCTGATTTTATCAGCTGGTTGGAGGGCAACGCCCCAAAGCTGATTACCGAGCTTCATGAGCGCTGGAAGCGTTCAGGAGACTGAGGAAGAGCAACCAACAAGAAGGAGGCACGATACAGGCAAAAAGAAAAAGGCCCCGAGAAGCTAGCTTCACGAGACCTTTGTAAGGTTTCGCACCGGGATCAGCCCGCTACAAAATCTCAGTTTTCGCACTTCTGAATGTAGCGTTCTGGCCCCTACCCCGCAAGCGCAAAGCGATTCGCGGGCCCTAGAATTTTTGTCTTCGTGGACATTTTCATGGAGTACACACCAATCTCGCCGTTTATGCGGCCGATTTCGCACGCCCATTTGCGCGTGATCGAGCGACCCGAGGCATCTGTTCCAGCCAGACCCGTTAACAAGTGGGAACTCCTGCGCGAGCTCTCCAAGGCGCAAACGGCCTTTGGGGTCTCGGAACGTGATCTGACTGTTTTGCAGGGGCTCCTCAGCTTCTTTCCAGACGATGCGCTTGGCGGGAACGCCGAGATGGTCGTCTTCCCCTCGAACAAGGCGATCTGTGAGCGCCTGAATGGTATGCCCTGCTCCACGATGCGTCGTCACCTCGCGCGTCTGGTCGAGGCTGGCTTGCTCCAGCGGCGTGATAGCCCCAATGGTAAGCGCTACGTCCGCAAGCACGGCGAAGACCGCGTTGCCTTTGGCTTTGATCTTTCCCCGCTCTACTGTCAGTCCGAGGAGATCGCACGGGCCGCAGAGGCTGTACGTGAAGCTGAGGAGCGCATCAGGCGCCTGAGAGAGGTCGTAAGCCTCATGCGACGCGATCTCGCGGCCCTCGCGGAGTACGGAGGCGAAATGCAGCCAGGCCTTGGCCTCTGGGATCAACTTCGTGACAAGGCGGTCCTCACATCTCGCGCACTTCGCCGCAAGCTTTCAATTGAGGACCTCGCGGCCTATCGAGCCGATCTTGAAGCCCTTCTCGACCAGGCACGCAACGTCATTGATGGCCCTGAAACAGAAGAAATGAACACCAATGATGCCCAATCTGAGCGTCACCATCATAATTCAAATAAAGAATCTATAGATCTTGAACCTGCTTTAGAAAAAAGCGAGGTGGTGGCGGGTGTGCCAGATGTGGACACGGATGAGCTTGTGGCTGACGTCGATGAACAGGACACAAGACACCTACCAAAGATCCCGCTCCACCTAGTGATCGCGGCATGTCCCTCGCTCAAGACCTTCTACCAAGGTGAGCTCCGGCATTGGCATCAGCTTTTCGATGCGGCGTGCCATGTGCGCCCAGCCATGGGCATCAGTGCGTCTGCATGGGAAGAAGCACAGCGGTTCATGGGTCCGGAGCAAGCGTCGATCGTCGTTGCTGCCATGCTGGAACGCTTCGCTGACATAAGATCACCCGGTGGATACTTGCGAGCTCTGACTGCCAAAGCTGCGGCAGGCGAGTTTTCTTGTGGCCCAATGGTCATGGCATTGATTGGCCGGCGGAACGCGGCTTAACAGCTGTTAAACTCCAATCGCGTGCGGCTGGCATGGCATAACTTAACAGCTGTTAAGTTGGCTCTCGGCAGACAAACGGTGTTCGAGAGAGAAAAGTTAGGGGATGAGGTGTGGCGGTATTTGAGATCGTGAAAGTGGCTTTCGCCTTCGTCTCGGCGAAGATCGGATGACGAAGGCATCCCGATCATCATGGTAAAACCTCAGCTGGTGACCATCGCGGCTAGTAGCGCAAAGGCGGCTAGCGAAGAACACACAGAGCGTTGCGCTGCAGCCAACCTAGCAGTTGCGCGCCTCCGCGGCCCTGCCCTGTTCGATGTCTGTGATCTGATGATAAATACCCTCAACAATTGGCTCTACTCTATCCGGCGCCTGCTGGTAGCGATTTGGATCCTGGCCTCGGATATTCGCTTGGCCTTCATCGGTGCCAATGCCTGAGAGGTCCGTTGTGGATGTCTGTTGCATGGTATCGTGGCTAAGGGCCGTAGCGCACAAGGAGCAGACGATCGATGGTTGCCAAAACCGTTTGACCAAGGACTCGATCCTCGAATTCCCGCGCGCGGGGAAGGGAAGTCGGTAACTTCTCAGTCACTTCGATAATGGCGACATGGCCAGCGAGGCAATCGGTTCCTCGAGCGCACCAGCTGATTGCCCGCAGTCCCGCGTTCCGCTGATTTAGTCGTAGTAGACGACAAGGAAATCGCAGAACAGCGGGTGCAACTCAATCTCTTGATTTCATGACACCCGAATTCTTCAAAAGAGCGCTTTGATGTTGGCTGCGGAATGATCTGATCCATCCGGTGGATGAAAACGATTTAATAACAATAGGTTATTGTATTTTTTAGTGTTCGCGATGAGAAATCATGCGTGTAATAGCCATCATCGACATGGTTTCCCTTTCCAGGGTGCCGATCCGCTACATCGGCGGGAAGCCAAAGCATCAGCACGCTTTGCAAAGAAGTTGGCAGGTGCGGGCCGAATGAGCGGTTTGGGCTATCTCGTGAAGAAGAAACCGCCACAGGTCTAGCCGATGGGCCCTGTGGAAGTTCTGATCCCTTCGTACCAGTGCAGTTCGGTGGCGGTTAGGTGTTTCATGGGTTTGGTCAACGAAAAGTAAAAGTGCTCTTCGGGTTCTGTGACTGACGGATGAGGGCCTTTGGGGTCCCTCAGATGGGTCCGGGCCGGGTTCCGGTCTGCCGTTCCTGATGAAGGGCATTCCCATGCAAACAGGTGTCTTGCGCGTGCTCCGCGCAACCGCAGCCTCTTGGTGGCGACATAGAGAGCTGCGCCGAACCGGCGAGAAGGATCTGGCACGGCAGCTCGAGCGGACAGCCGTTCTCCGCGATCTCGGCTATCTCAAGCAGGCCGCGTCATTGCCAAATGCGCATGTGATCTGCGGAGACGGCGGGACATTCCTCCATCTCGGTTGGACCACCGTGTCGACTCTCGCGCCTATCGAGCGCTTCCCCCTAGCCGTGCTTGCGGTCGCACGAGGGACGCCCCTCATCGATATCCGGCCCATCACCGATGTCTTCGCCTTCGCGAACCTGCCGCAGGTGAGGCGGGACGGATCGGTCAACCCTGAGCATTCGGGTGTCGGCAGGTCTGTCACGCTGTCCACCTACATCGACATGGTCGAAGAGCTCGGCGCAAGCATCACCAACGATCCGCGCCCCTGTCGGTCAACCTAGTCACCACTCCCTCTCATCAACACTCGAAAGGAGGCCAGCCATGGCCCGATCCCGCACGCCCAAATTCGATGCCTCCGAGGTCATCACAAACGAAATCATCCGCATCATCGAGCGCGGCGTTCTGCCGTGGCGCAAGCCCTGGACGGCAGGAGGCAGTTCTCGCCCCCTGCGCGTGGGCGGTGAACCCTACCAGGGCGTGAACAACTTCCTGCTGACCATGCGCACCGTGATGGCGGGCCACAGCTCGCCCTTCTGGATGACGCTTCCGCAGCCCAATGCTTTGGATGCAAAGGTTCGCAAGGGCGAGAAGTCCTCTGTCGTTGTCTACTACGGCCAAAGCCGGAAAGACGCCGGCGGCGAGGATGATCAGGAGGAGAGCGATGATCGGTCCGAGGAGGCCCGCATCTTCCGCTTCCAGAAATCCTACCGCGTGTTCAATGCCTGCCAGATCGAGGGCCTGCCCGAGAGCTTCTATCCAGACCCCGAGCCAGTGCCTGAACATCCGCCGTCCGAGCCCATCCCGCACATGCAGGCGTTTTTCGACGCCATCGACATCACGACCGTCTTCACGGGGACGGAAGCCTACTACCTGCCGCCCGTGGACAAGGTCTTCATGCCGTCGATCGCGCGTTTCGAGAACCCGCGGAATTTCTACGGGGTCTGGGCGCATGAGCTCGCCCATGCCACCAAGGCACGGCACCGGCTGAACCGCGATTACGGCCTCTCGCGCTTCGGCAACACGGCCTATGCCCGCGAAGAGATCGTCGCCGAGCTGACCTCGGTGTTCCTTGGCCAGACGCTCGGCTTTACGGCCCATACGCTCGAGATGAACGCGGCGTATCTCTACAATTGGCTGCGCGTTCTGCGCTCGGACAAGGGCGCCATCTTCAAACACGCCGCTGACGCGCAGCGCGCCTGCGACTACCTGATCGCACGGTCGGAGGCGGGTAGGGCAGCGCGCAGCGCCGAGGCTGCCTGACCACAGGGAGAACGGAGACGCCCATGTCACGCAAGGAGCCCAAGACGCTGCGAGTGGCCTGCTTTGAAGATGGCCGCCGCAAGATCATCACCTTCAAACGCGGTGCCTATTGGTGGAGCCCATCCGAGAGCGCCTATCCACTCTCGGCAGCGCTCGAGACCATCAAGGAACGCGGTGGCTGGGTCGAGACCATCCCCAACCCGAATTACAGACCCAAGGGGCTGTTCGGGTAGGGCACCTTCTGCTTCGGTTCCTCCGCCCCGCGGAAAAGAAAAAGCGGGCTTTGAGATGGGTGTTTCAACTTCTCAAAGGAGAGCCCTATGACCATCACCGCTCAATCCCAGACAGACCGTCCGGATCCGACCGTGATCGCTGCCCAAAACGATGCGTTCCGCAAGCTCGCCTGTCTCGGTGTGCCGCCCGCGCAGCCCATCCAGGGCCGCATGCATGTCACCCGCTCGCTCATGGAGGCCGATGACGGCTTCATGGCCGAGGCGGTGAAGGCAACCGGTGAGTTTGCCACATTCGAGCCGGAGAATGACCCCGAAGGATGGCACGATTTCGGCGCAGTCCAGATCCGGGGCGAGACCGTGTTCTGGAAAATCGATCTCTACGAGGCGGATTCCGACTTCCGCTACGGGGCCGAGGCCCCGGACAATCCCGCCACCACCATGCGCGTGCTGACCATCATGCTGGCGCGCGACTGGTAGGGCAGGGGGCACCTCCAAACCTGATACCTCAAGCGATGAAGGCCCGCTGCCCCCAAAAAGGCAAAGCGGGCCTTTTGTCGTGGTGATCCCCGAAGCCGGGGATTGGTCACGCGCATAAACGCGCGGGCCGCTCCAAATCCATCGAGAAGGATATCCCATGACCGCAAGTTTCAAACCCGTTTCTGTCGCCATCGGCGATCTGACTGCACATCCCGCCAATGTGCGGAGCAACTCGCCGGAAACATATGACCCCGAGAACATCGCGCATCTGAAGGCCAGCATCGCGGTGCTGGGTCTCCTCCAGCCGCTCCTCGTCCAGAAGATCGACGGCAAATATGCCGTACTCGCCGGCGGGCGCCGTCACGCTGCCCTGAAGGATCTGGTCGTCGACAAGGCCGCCAAAGGCTTCACCACGAAAACCAAGGTCGACTGCCGCCTCGTGCCCGAGGATTGCGACGTCACCACGGCCCTGTCGCTCGCCGAGAACATCACGCAAGCCCCGATGAACGCTATCGACGAGTTCGAGGCTTTCGCCCGGATGATGGAGGTCGATGGACAGACGCCCGAAACGATCGCCAAGACATTCGGCACGACGGTGGCCGCCGTGAAAGGCCGGTTGCGCTATGGCCTGATCCACCCCGACATCCGCGCGGCGGCCCGAGCCAAGACGATCACGCTCGACACGATGAAGGCCTTCGCCGAGCATCCGAGCCAGGACGTGCAGCGCGAGGTCTTCGGGTCCCTCACGAAAGACGGCGGTTATCTGCACGCCTATACGGTGCGCCAGGCGCTCAAATCCCGTGGCGTGCAGGTCAGCGACGCTATCGGCGCCTTCGTGCGCGCGGACTACGAGGCACGCGGCGGGGCGATCGCGGCGGACCTTCTGGAAGAGCATTCGGTGCTCGAGGATGCCGCACTGGTCGAGACCATCCTGCTCGAGAAACTCACGGCTGCCGCCGAGGAGGCCCGCATGAGGCTGGGCTTTGCCTGGGCCGATGCGATGGTCCGCTATGATTACGCGGCCATGGCCGACTATGGCCGCGTCTATCCCGGCCCGATCGAGCCGGATGAGACCGCCCAGAAGCGCATCGATGAGATCACCGTCGAACTCGAGAAATTGCAGCTCGAAATGGAGGACGAGGGGCTCGAAGACGACGCCTACAACGCCCTTTACGAGCGCGTGGACACCTTGGAAGAGGAAGCGCGCGATCTGCAGGAGGCCTACAGCGCCGAGGACCTGGCGCGATCTGGAGTGATCGCGTCGTGGCAGGGTGGTCAGACTACGCTCCATGTTGGCCTCGTTCGCCCGGAGGACACCGCGAAAGAGGAGGGCGGGCGTGGCTCTTCAAGCAACCGAACGGGCGAGGAGGCCCCGGACCCCGGCGAGATCACCTACCCGGCCTCGCTGTCCGAGGACCTCAAGACCGAGCGGGCAATGGCCCTTGGCGCCGCGATGGCGCTGCATCCGGAGGCCACGCTCGATCTGACGCTCTTCAAGCTGGTGAGCGACGTTCTGGGTCGCGGCATGAGCGTCACGCAGGCGATCAAGGTAGAGGCTCGCAAGGAATACCGCAGCCACGCCAAGATGGACGAGATCGATGGCACCTCGCTTGAGCAGGCGGCGGTGGCGCATGATGCGCTTGACCTCTCGTGGCTCGATGACACCCGCCCGCCCGCGGATCAGTTCGCGGCGTTTCGCGCGCTCGAAGCGGGTGAGAAGGCCAAGCTTGTGGCTTATGCGACGGCCAGCACCACGCAGTCCTGTTTTGCCCGGGACCGGCAGCGTGACAGCCTGATGCATGCGTTCGAGATCGAGATCATGCCCGACATTCGCGCGTATTGGACGCCGAATGCGGCGCTGTTCAATCGCTTCAAGAAGGCTTGGCTCCTGAAGATCCTCGGCGAAGATCTGGGTCTCGCCCAGGAGGCGGTGACGCTGGCCTCTTCGAGCAAGAAGGAGATCGTCGCCTTCTGCGACAAGCTCTTCGCCGAGCCCTTCGCCACGCTTACGGACGCGCAGCGCGCCGCCGTGGCCGCCTGGTGCCCGCCGATGATGCAAACCGCCGGTTTCGCCTGTGATGACACGGCGCCCACTGCGGAAACCCCCGTCCCTGACAGCGAAGTCGCGCAAGCGGCCTGACGCATCAAGCGACCCGCGCGAGGCGCAATGCCTGCGCGGGTCGATCCTTCCAAACCGAACGGAAAGACATCCCCATGGCTATTCTCAAGTTCTCTGCCTCCGCCGTTGCGGCGCAGATCGCTCATGCGCGCGCCTGCAAGACCTTCCTGCCCAACTGGAACGGGCCCGTGGACAGGCCCGCCCTGATCCTCATCGTCGGCAATGGTGTGCATCTGCGCTCGAACGGCATCGACGGCACGACCACCCGCATCGTCACCACCGAGCAGGCCGATCCCTCCTTCGCCTTCGCCGACGGCATGAACCCGTTTCGAGACAGCGACTGGATGGCGCAGCGCCGCATGGCGTTTCGCGATCTGACCGGTCAGTTCTACACTGACATCCTCGATGATGTGCAGGTGCTCATCGACCGGGGGCGGGGGGCCATCCGGCTCGCTACCGATGGCCACAGCATCCGCGTCTTCGTGCGCCGGGCCTCGGACTATCTCATCGGCGGAACCTACGAGGTGCCCTCGGGTCTTGGCGGCACCTTCCGGGTCATCCTCAAGGATGCCTGCGACACCTTCG
>NZ_JARAMN010000013.1:0-102908 GCF_028807315.1 Dinoroseobacter sp. PD6
GACTCTACCTCAAACTGGAGGAAGAAGCGGCTCTCAGATCACTCACTCGAAGGAATGCAGTGTCTTCATCGAGGAGCGCTGAGCCCAACTGCTCATGTGGAAGCACGAAGGACTTCGGCCCCTCTTGCTTCCACAGTGCTTCCACGGCGGCTGGAAACGCAAACGCCGGCCCGGAGGGCGGCGCATAAGCGTTTGGAAACGAGTAAAAATTTGGTTGCGGGAGGGCGCAACCGCCGTTGCCGAACGAAGCTGAGATGCACCTTGCACCGTTAGTTTTGCGCCTTGTAACGGATCGGGCAACCCCGTGCACAAAGCCAATCCGAGCTATCACTGAACTCGCGCTTCGAGCGCAGAGCTTGGCAACAAGGTGGGCGGGAAGCCGACTTTCGCTGCGCCTGCGTGCCGTACTGCTGCATTATGAAGGGCCGTGGCGCGGCCGGTGTGGCTACGCTGGGTGCTAGGGGCGTTAAGGTTTCGCACAGAGGGCCATCTCCGAAGCATAGTCTGCCATTTTTACCCCGGTGCCGCATTCCGACACGCTGCGCTGTGCGTTGATCGCGGCCGCTCTGTGCAGGATCGCAGTCACGATCTAGGCCCGCCCTGAAGACTGACGCGCGAACATAGTTGAGCGTTGCCACCTCCTTGACGCACGCGGCGCACCGCCTTCTCAGTCTTTCCGATCGCGATTGTCTTGCTACCGCAAGGGCGGACGATTGCGGATATGTCTTCTGTTAACACCCACGGACTGCGCTTAGGGTAAAGAGATCAGGTGAATTGCTAGCTGAAGCGAGTTAGACGGATAGGTACACTTGGGCCAGTCGGTCAAATCGAAAGAGGATGTCAGTTTGGCAAAAATGATCACAAGCCACGGCGGCTCGCCTCAGCACTCTTTCCGGGCCGACCGGAACGCTGCGGCGTTCGAGAGCCATTATTTCGATTACCAGTACATCTTCGTCGAGTTCTTGATCGGTCATATGATCGACGCGGTGGGCGCTTTCGACGGGGATTATCAGGAGATGCTGGTGTTGGCGGTTATTGGGCAAGCCCGGCTGGGCGCCGTGCGTACTGCGTCCAGCCCGGGCTCAACTCTGCCGGACATCGAGGCTGCCAAAGAAAGCACCAACGCGTCCAGGATCGCAGACATCACCAATATCCCGCGTCAGACAGTCCGACGCAAGCTGGCGTCACTCGAGACGCGCGGCTGGATCGAGCGGGATGACGCCGGGGCGTATCGGCTGGTGTCCAATGGGGACCAGTCCACTGCCCGCCGAGATCTTGCAGAGACGGATCGCCGGGCAATCGATCGCGTTGCACGGCTGGTCGCTGATCTCGCGACCATCGTCGAAAAGCATGAGCACCTGATCGCCAAGAGCAGATAGCGGTAGGTCGCGCCATGGTGCTCAAAATGAGCATCCCTTTCATGGTCAACCATTTCCGCACTGCTAGTTCGCACTCCAAAGGTGAAACGGAGACATGCATGTTCGACCCAAAGGCATTTCAATTGGAGAATCAGGTGGCCCTCGTCACCGGCGCGGGCGCTGGTATCGGCAGAGGCATTGCAGAGATGTTCGCCGGCGCGGGTGCCGCTGTTGTTGTCAGTGACCTGAAACAGGAGACTGCCGATGAGGTTGCCAAAGGCATCTTAGACACCGGTGGCAAAGCCGTGGGCATTGCCTGCAACGTGACCAAGGAAAGCGACCTTGAGGCCGCCGTTCAGACGGCAATCGATAATTTCGGCAAGCTGACCATCCTGGTGAACAACGCGGGTGGCGGTGGGCCAAAACCCTTTGACATGCCGATGGATGACTTCCGCTGGGCGTATGAAATCAACGTCTTTTCTGCCTTCCGCCTGACGCAACTTGCAGCACCGCACATCGAGGCTGCCGGCGGGGGATCAGTGCTCAACATTTCATCCATGTCAGCCGAGAACAAGAACGTGCGCATGGCGTCTTACGGCTCTTCCAAGGCCGCGATCAGCCATTTGACCCGCAACATCGCCCACGACCTTGGATCCCGGAATATCCGGGTGAACGGGATCGCGCCCGGCGCGATCCGGACGGCAGCGCTGGCCACAGTTCTCACGCCAGAGGTCGAGCAGGCGATGCTCAAGCACACGCCGATCAAGCGCCTCGGTGAGCCATCAGATATCGCGGGGGCTGCGCTTTACCTCTGCTCGCCTGCGGCAGCATGGGTCAGCGGTCAGATCCTGACAGTGTCAGGCGGCGGTGTGCAAGAACTGGACTGACACCTGAAGCGCATTCAGGCCGCCCGCGCCGCGCGCGGCGTGCGGCCCACTTCAGACAAATGATGGAGAAAACCATGAGCTTCGATGCTTTTGCAGAGTTTCGGCTGGACGGCCACAGTGTAATCATCACGGGCGGTGCACAAAACATTGGTGCCGGTATCGCAAAGACGCTGTCGGGTGCCGGCGCGAAGGTGATGATCGGCGATCTGAACGGTGAAATGGCTGCCGAGACAGCCGCCGAGATCGCCAGGGAGACCGGCAATGATTGCCGTGGCATGGCGTGCAACGTCACCTCGCAGGATGACATAAACGGGTTGGTGCAGGCCACGGTCGATACCTTTGGCGGCATCTCCACACTCGTCAACAATGTTGGCTGGGGCGGGCGCCAGCCAGACCCGACCGCAATTGCGGACGAGGAATTCATCACTTCCTACAAGCTGAACACAATCAGCGCCTATCGGATGAGCATGGCTTGTCTTCCCTATCTTGAGAAGGCCGAGAACGCTTCGATTACCAACTCGGGTTCGTTCTCTTCAGCGGTGCCAGCCTATGACATTCTGCCCTACGGCACGGCGAAAGCCGCGCTGAACCAGATGATGGTGTCCATGGCACACATGCTGAACAAACGGGTGCGCGTGAACTCCATCCTGATCGGCACCGTGATGACGGCGGGGTACGGCGATGCCGGCATTTCGCCCGAGATGCAGGAGAAACTGGCACATCCCGATAACCTGACCGGCCGCCCGGGCCGGCCCCAGGACATTGCCAATGCGATGCTGTTTCTTTGCTCGCCTGCCGCGGGCTGGGTCAGCGGTCAGACGATCAACGTGCACGGCGGCGGCGCTGTTGTGCGCCTCTTTGGCAGCTGATGGAGGGGCCGGCGATGCGCATATCTGCCCGCCTGCACGGTATTGTGCTTTCGCTGGCCCTCGTCGCTCTTGGCGGTGCGGGAGCCAGCGCAGAAGACTCCGGCGTTGTACCGACAACAGGCCCCGCCACCATGGATCAGGTCATGCTGCTGGTGTTTGCCGACCAGGGACGGAGCGTTGGCTATCAAAGCATGTTGTCCGGCATTCATCTGGAGACCATCAAGGCGCAGCTTGACCGAGACGCTGCCATCCTGGAACGCAACCGCGCCCTTTATGAGCGCAACGCCGTTTCCCTTTTGGAGCTGGAGGTTTCGCAACTCAAGGACGCGTGGAACAAGCTGCAACTGCAAGTCGCGGAAAGGAACCTGACTGCCGTTGCGGCGCAGGTGACGGCGATCAGCATGCTGAACGAGCATTTCGCGGGGACTCCCGTCGATTTGGGTGATCTTTACGCCGTCTACCTGCGCGGTTGGGATGCAGGCTGCGACAAGGGCCCGATTGAGGCGCGCGCAAATGAAGCGTGGATGGCCTATGCCGAAAAGTCGCTGGAACGCGCCCGGCAGTTGCAGGCACGTGGCAGCCTGTCCGAGGAAATCGTGCTTGCCCGCGAAGCCGACCTCCGCATCGCCACCGTGAATTTCGAACGCCGGTTCGAACGGCTTGATCGGTGTCGCGAGGTGTTCTTTCCCAGTTTTGACGACGTCGCTAAGGCAGGCCGGTGACAGGGGCAAACCATGACAACCACAAATTCATTGCCGGCTACGGGCCTAACCTTGACGAAGCACCAAATCCTCCAGGGTGCGGTGATCTCCGGCGTGATCAATGCCGTGATCAACGGGGCAATCCAGTACTTCCTGCTACGAAAGTCCATGCCGATGCCCCTCACCGTCGATTCGATCGGAACTGAGACACATACGGTCCTCGGGTCATCTGTGCCGTTGGCTGTTTCATTGGCGATGATTTTGACGGCAGTGGCGCATTTCACAGTCAAAGGTGCAAAAAAGCCATTCGTGCCCACGACCCTGTGGCTCGTCATCAAGCACGGTCTGTTCGCATTTGGTGCCGTGGTTGCGCTGGCTGTTGTCTGGCAGCGCGCCATGGGCACGGTAGAGGTTGGTCTCGGCAGCGCAGTTGTGCTTCTTGCTCTCGTCGCAGGTCTGGCCGCTGCCATAGTGAATTACATGACGATCACCGCTGTTGTCGAGGAACAGGCATGACCTCCGACACACTCGCGCAGATCCCTTGGGGTCAGCTGTTTGGGCTGCTGTTCATGACGATGGGACCAATTCGTGCCATCGCCGTGTTCTCGCGCGTCGGCTCGGATGATGCAGATCCAACGGTCAAGGCAATCGCCCGGCGCGCCAGCGCATTGGTTGCGGGTGCATTTGTCGTCGCGGTTGTAGTTGGTCTCGGGGCGCTAGGAGCGTGGGGCGTCAGCTTCCCGATCTTGATTGGAGCGGGCGGGGTGGCGTTGTTTGCCCTGTCGCTGCGGGACCTTTTGAGCCAGCCCGCCCCGGCGCGTCAAATCGATCCGTCCCAGGTCGACGCATCGGCCATCGCTTTCCCCGGGCTCTTTCCGCCCATTGCTGTCGTCGTGCCGCTCATCTTTGCGACAGCTTTTCCGGGAATTGAAAACAAGCTCGGCATCCTCGCCATGGGTCTGGGTTTGGTTACGCTGAATTGGCTGCTCATGTTGCGGTCAAAAGCGATCCTGCGTGCCGTAGGCCCAGTACCTCTCCAACTTTTTGGAGCGGTGTTTGGCGTCCTGCAACTCGCATTGTCACTGCAATTCATGTACGATGCGGCATTAATGTTGTCGTGAAGTCGCGACGTTTGCATGGCGCGCGGCCCGGTGCGCTCGGTGGCAAGCCGACGCCTCTGATAGTGTTTTTGATCGTGCGGTTCACCCGCTCGACCCGGCTGTTGGTCCAGGGGTGGTTCGCCTTACTCAGCCGGTGCTCAATCCCATGCTTCTCACAAATCATGTAGAACCGCATCTGCCCGGAAGATATTGTGTTCCGGTTGCGTGGCTGCTCCGCGAACTGGATGCCGTTATCCGTGAGTATGGTGTGGATGCGATAGGGGACCGCCTTGAGCAGAAGCTCGAGAAATTACGACGCTGTCTTGCGATGTGCTTTGGCGACCAACTGCGTGGCCGCAAACTTGCTCGTCCGATCATTGCCGACGAAGAGATAGAGCTTGCCCTCCACGGTTTGAACCTCGGCGATATCGATGTGAACGTAGCCGATTGGGTAGCGCTTGAACTTCTGGCGCTTCGGTTTGTCGCCATCGACATCTGGAAAACGAGAGATTCCATGTCTTTCAAGACACGTGTGGAGCCTCGCGACCTGCCATTGGGCACAACGCTCAGCACGCTTCGCATTGGGTCGGTCTCGCGTGAGCACACGGATCCTCGTTTTCCGTACGGAAGGTAAACGAAGTTCCAATTATTTCGACCGATGCTATGGGCGCATGTTGGCGTGCGTTTGCTGGCATGCGGAAGACTTTGACCTGACACCAGCCCGCGAGGCTGGGCCGCAGGGAGCACTCTGGGCGATTGCACGCCCGAGGGAGCACTCGATGACGATGGTCCGGATCTCGGAAGAGATCGGTGCACATGTGCATTGAGTGAAGGCGTGCGCCTGCACCACCGGACATTGTCACGAGCGGTTCCCACTGGAGAGCCAAACGATGACGACAAGCACTGTCGCTCCCGAGGACCGTCTGTCCTCCCCTGATCCCTCTGTGCTGTTTTCTCTTGTGCGCCTTCTGGCGCGAGAGGCGGCGCGCAATGACTTTGCAACCCGTTGCACGGGGGAGGCGGACCATGACTGATTGGCCGTTTCCGCCCAACGCCTCGTACCTGAGCGTCAAGGAAGTCGCGCAGGTTTTCCGGGTCTGCCCGAAGACCGTGCGGCGCTGGATCGCGTCCGGTCAGCTCCCGGCCACGCGGCTGGGACGCGACTGGCGCATTGCCAGATCGGACCTGAGGGCGCTTGCCGCGGCCCGCGGAAAGACGGGCCTGGCCGATGTCCTCTAACGTCCTCTTCTGGCGTGGTTTTTCAGGCGGTCGGGAGAACGGGTCCGACAACTTCGGATACAAAACCACGCCCTTGATTTCCCGAATGTCCTCAAGAGGGCCGCCATGACCCCGCACGTCCCCCAATGTCCCCTCTACAGCAATGAAAGAAGTAAACCATGACTAAGCATATGAACATCAAACTGCCTATATCTCTGGCAGACGTTCTCGAGGCCCTGGAGGCCCATCCCGATCCTGACATGAAGCGCCAGAGCGCAAAGCGCTCAGCGATATCGCGCGTCTCCAAATTTCTCTATCGTCCCCCATCGGAGATCCCGACGGATATTCCGCATCTCCGCCGCCTGCTCGAGACGTTGCATCCCGTCCCCTGTGGGATCAAACCCAAATCGCTCAGCACGTTGAAGAGCGATCTGGCCGCGGCGTTGCGGGCCACCGGCGTGTTGCAGGATCGTGAGACCGCCCAGCCTCTGACCCCGCCCTGGGATCGATTTCTGGGAAGCGCGCACTCCTCCCATCAAGTTTGGGGGCTGCACCGGTTCGCGCGGTATTGCAGCGCCCGGTCCATTCAGCCAGCGGACGTGAGCACGGAAGCCGTCGAGGCGTTTCACGCGGAGCTTGACGCCACCCTGCTGACCGGGGATCCGGACAAGCACGTCAAGTCGATGATCGACACGTGGAACCATGTGATCCGGAAGTCCGGCCTTGATCTGCCGGTGTTGAAGCGCGCCCCGTCCACACGCTACTTGGCGCGCCCCCTGTCGGACTACCCGGTGAGCCTCCAGCAGGAGATCCAGGACTATCTCGACCGCGTCTCCCATCGGGATCTCTTTTGTGAAGACGGCCCCGACAAACCCCTGCGCGAGACAAGCCTGCGCAATATCAAAGCGCATCTCAGGCAGCTTCTGGATGAACTCGTCTCTGTGGGCCATGAGCCGTCGGAGTTCACCCAGCTCACCAAAGTGATCACGGCGGACAATCTCAAAACTGCCTTTCGCAAGATGAAGGCGAGGCGTGGCGGCGACGATATCCCTTCGGGGCTGGGCAATATCGCAGGAACCGCCATCGCCATCGCGCGGCACCATCTGAACGCGCCTGAGCAAGAGATCACGGCACTGAAGGCGATCCACAAACGGGTCGCAGGACCACCGGCTGGCATGAGCCGCAAAAACAGGGAGCGCCTTTCTCAGTTCAACAGCTGGGACAACCTCGAACAGTTGATGAGACTGCCGAGTATATTGATGTCTCGGGCGCAAGAGCGGCCTCTCTCCCGCGACAGCGCGCTGGCTGCAATGCACGCTGCGGCGTTCGTCATCTTGCTGAGTTGCCCGATGCGGATCAAAAACCTGGCCGGACTTGACCTGGACCGGCACGTGCTCCCGCAGCGCTCCGGGACCCACACGCTCTACACGATCCGTATCGAGGGGGTAGAGGTCAAGAACGGGGAGCCCATCGACGTCTTTCTGAACGCAGACAGTTCAAAACTCCTGCATCGCTACATCATGCAGTTCCGCTCGCAGGTTTCTCAGGCTGATGGCCGTGCCCTCTTTCCCCGCATGAGCGATGGGGAGCCCCGCTGCCCCAGCAATTTTGGTGGCGCACTCACGCAACGCGTTCGCCGCGAGACGGGCCTTTCGGTCAATCCCCACCTGTTCCGCCACATCGCGGCCAAGATGTATCTGGATAAGTGCCCGGGCAATTTCGAAGTTGTGCGCCGGTTGCTCAAGCACAAGCGCCTCCAGACCACGATGGATTTCTACGCGGAACTCAGCAACCAGTGGGCCCATGACCATTACGACAAGGTCGTGCTCTCCAAATGGAAGGGCAAGACCGATGTCTGACCCGATCCCGCTCGTTCTCCGTTTCTCTGACTGGCCCAAGGCGGATCAATCCGCCTGGGGGGAGCTCTTCGCAGAAGGGGATATATTCGACGGCACGGGGCCTTGCGCCAGCTGGTCGGAGGGCAGTCGCATCAAGCGGCGCCAGAGTTATGGACAGTGGCTTTCCTGGCTCACACGGCACCGCCCTGCCCTGCTCGAACAGCCGCCCGCAGATCGCGTCACGCGAGATGCGGTGCGCGGGTTCATGGACGAACTTGAGGCGCGGGTTCAGATCGGAACGACCAAGAACCTGATCAGTGACCTCTATGTCGTTACACGGGCGCTTCAGCCATCGACCGATTGGGGCTGGCTAAACACCGTGTCCAAGCGCCTGATACATCGGGCAGATCGCGAAAGCCTGCCAGCTGCCCCGCCCCTGTCGGCCGGCGAGATCCTGGCCAAGTGCCTCGCGGCTCTGGAGGAGGCCGAGACCTCCCGGCATACGAGCGAGATGAAGCAGGCGATCCGGTTCCGCGAGGCGCTCATGGTCGGCTTTCTGATTTCCCGGCCCGTGCGCCGCCGCTCGCTGTTGTCCATGACCACGGACCGGCACGTCCGACGGGTTGGGACCGGCTATGAGATCCACTTTTCCGCCGAGGACATGAAGGACAAGAAAGACCGTTGGTTTCCGCTGCCAGAGGTCCTCGCTGGTCCCATGAAGGTCTATCTGACCACCTATCGGGTCAAGCTCTTGGGCGGCGCAGACACCAAGGCGCTTTGGATCAACCAATACGGGGACGCCATCACGCCCGACGGTTTGTCACGCCAGTTTCCCAAGGTCACCGAGCGCCTTCTGGGCCACGCGGTGCGACCCCATGCGTTTCGCACCATCGCCGCGACCAGCATCGCCGAGCAGGACCCCGAGCATGTCAACATCATCCGCGACATCCTCGGGCACGCGACCCTCGATATGGCCGAGAAGCACTATAACCGCGCCACTGGCCTGTCAGCCTGCTCCGAGTACCAGGACCTGGTTCAAGCGATATTGAAGCGCCGCTCGGAGAAGCGACCCAAAGGCCGCCAGACGTGACCGAGGCACCCGCCAGGTGTCTCATTTTGCACGCTTTTCCGTTGCAACGGGTTGCAATCGAAAGTGGAAGACAGGGCCCATCCCATACCTATACTTGGATGGGCTCGTCTCGTGTACCAAACCGAAAGGCCCGACCCATGCGCGCCGCCATTTACGCCCGCTATTCCACGGATCTCCAAAGCGACAGCTCCATAGAGGATCAACATCGCCTCTGTGCCCGTTTGATCACCAGCAACGGCTGGAGGGAGGCCGAGACCTATTCGGACCGGGGTCTCAGCGGTGCGTCACACTTGCGCCCCGCCTACCAGCGTCTGCTGGAGGATGCGCGTGGCAACGCGTTCGATATCGTGGTCGCGGAAGGGCTCGACCGGATCAGCCGGGATCAGGAGCATATCGCGGCCTTCTTCAAGCAGATGCGATTCCAAGGCATTCCCGTGTTCACGGTGGCAGAGGGGGAGATCTCCGAGCTTCATATCGGCCTCAAGGGCACCATGAGCAGCCTGTTCCTCAAGGACCTCGCCCAGAAGACGCACCGGGGACTGGAAGGCAGGGTGCGCAAGGGCAAGTCGGCCGGGGGCGTGACCTATGGCTATGACGTCCTGCGCCAGATGCAAGCGGACGGGACCCTTGCCACGGGCGAGCGGGCCATCAACCCGGAGCAGGCGGAGATCGTGCGCAGGATATTCGCAGACTACAAGAACGGGCTTAGCCCGAGAGCGATCGCGAGCAGCTTGAACAAGGAAGGTGTCGCCGGTCCGCGCGGAACATGGGGGGCCTCGACGATCTACGGCAACCACCAGCGCGGCACGGGCATTCTGAACAACGAGCTCTATATCGGGCGCCTCGTCTGGAACCGCCAACGCTTCATCAAGGATCCGGCGACCGGCAAGCGCCAGGCCCGCCCGAACCCGCCAGAGGCATGGATCATCGAAGACGTGCCACACTTGCAGATCGTGGACACGGACCTTTGGGACGCCGTGAAGGCACGCCAACTTCAAACCCGGAACCTGGCCATAAGTGATGGAATCAAGAAGCTGGGTCGGGCAAGGCGCGCCCGGCATCTGTTTTCAGGCATGCTCAAGTGCGGCAGCTGCGGTGGTGGCTTTGTTCAGGTTGGCAGCCAATTCTATGGCTGCGCCAGTGCGCGGAACAAAGGGACATGCGACAACCGGCTCACCATCAAGCGAGAGGATTTGGAGGCCCGCATTCTCAGCGGCCTGAAAGAACAGCTTTTGCGGCCCGAGTTGATCGCCGAATATGTCCGGGCCTACCAGGAAGAGTTCAATCGTCTTGCGGGCACGGTGCGCAAGGAGCGCGCACAAAGCGAACGCAACTTGGCGAAGGTCAATCGCCAGATAGCCCAGATTGTCGATGCGATTGCCGAGGGGATGTTCCACATCAGCATGAAGGACAAGATGACGGCGCTGGAGGCGGAGAAGGCGCGTCTTGAGCATGTGCTGCGAGAGACCGAAGAAGAGTCACCTGTCCTTATTCATCCCGGTCTTGCGGATCGGTACCGTGCGCAGGTCGCGGGTCTGGAAGAGGCGTTGGCTGATCCGGAGCGTTCGGCGGACGCGGCGGAGGCGATCCGCAGCCTTTTGTCCGAGATCCGTCTGGTTCCGGCTGCGGATGCGTTAGCCATTGAACTCGTTGGCGAGTTGGCTGGGCTTTTGGGTCTTGGGGAGGGTCAGAATGCGAACGACCGCCCTTGGGCGGTCGGTTCGACAACAGTGGTTGCGGGAGGGCGCAGCAGACGATCCCGGCGGGCGGGACCGACAAAAGCAAAAACCTCCGCGGCAGGACCGGCGGAGGCATCGCAAGTATCGTTGGTTGCGGGGGCTCGCAACTCACGATTTCTGCGATTGGTGGAAAGCGTGGTCCCGCGGCTTGTGGCGTAGAAGGGGACACCGTGTCGTGCAATTGGGCCAAACATGCAGTTTCAACTCTGGCGACGACAAAAGGGAAAGCCGAGACATCCTGTGCACATGATCCGCACATGCAACCTGCCCAACCGCGTTAACTGGCTGCGGGTTCGTCCCGATCCTCCAGAAACGGCAGCCGATTGCCATCGTGCCCCTCGCGAAATGGACAATCGCAACTACCCGACCGCGCTGAACCATCCCTTGTCGATGATTTCAGGGGGACTTTCATGCGTGTATCAAATCCAGCCGTTTCTCCATCGCATAGTTGTGGATCGACACGCCGAGTAGCTGGAACTCCCTACGCGCCATCACGTGAAAGCCTTCGCGCAGAAAAAAGCGGCGAGCGGCCTCGCTCGCCTCGACGGTGAGCCGTTTGACACCGGCTGTCAGGGCCTGTGACTGAGCATGTCCGAACAGGGCCCTGCCGACGCCCGATCCCGCGACGTCGGGGTGACAATAGAAGCAATCGATGTGACCATCCGCTTCGAGCTCGATAAACGCCACGGGCACATCCTCGTTCGATACGGCGACCGTGACCGCCCTTCCATCCGAGACCCTCGCGTGGAAACGCTCTGCTGCAATCGGTGCCGGGCTCCACGCATCGAGCTGTGCAGCGCTGTAGTCGCGCGCGCCGATGGCATGGACAGCCTTGTGCAGTATCGCCGCCAGATGCCGCGCATCGGTCGGCCTATATGGTCTGATGATCATCCTTCCCTTCTCTTTGATGGCGGGGGGCTCTGGCGGGTGCATCGGATCAGGCGAAGCCGCCGCTCCGATCAAGCGCCTTCAGCGCCTGCCGCGCGGCTTTGTCGGCTGGAAACATCAACTCGATATGCAGGTCCGCGACCGCGATGTCCTCGGCGCCGCGAAACTGCGCGATGGTCGAGAACAGGCTGAGCCGCAGATCGCCCGCGCGATAGATCGTGGGCACAACCGGCGGAAGCGGCTCGTCGGGCTTCCACGCCGCCACGACCGGGTCGGCGGCAAGGCGCGCAGCGGCCTCGTCCAGTGCGGCGATGCCGCCGGCCTGCAGGCTTTCTGCCCGCAACCGCACCATCGCGTGATGTCCGACCTCGCCCCAGTTCTCCACGACGCCGGGGCCCCAGCCCGGCTCGGCCATCGCGTCGAGCAGACTGTCGCCCGGCCCGAGTCCCGCCAGCCCGAACAGGTGGCGCGCCGACCGGTTCAGGTCGCGCAGGCACCAGAGCCCGTCGAGGATCACGCCCGGATACGGCTCATGCCGGTCCAGAAGGCGCGACATGGCCGCCAGCACCGGCTGCAGGACATCGCTGTCCGGCGGCTCGGCCGCGTAGACCGGCGCAAAGCCCGCGGCGGCCAGAAGCCCGTTGCGCGCCGGCCGCGGCACGGCGAGGACCTCGGAGAGATGGAGAACCATATCGCGGCTGGGCCGCGACCGTCCCGTTTCCAGAAACGAGATGTGCCGGGCAGAAACCGATGCCTCACAGGCGAGGTCGAGCTGGCTGAGACGCCGCGTCTCGCGCCAGGACTTCAGCATTTCTCCGAACCTGGCCATCTCTGCGCCTCCTTCTTGGACGGCTAGCATTTCCGGATGCCGGCCGCACTTACCTGCAAGGTAATTGTGCGGATTACCCTCGCCTTGTCAGACAGACCCTGCCAACGGTTCACGGAAAGGATATGCAATGAACCCGCAGGAATTCGTTCTGAGACTCGGGGCCGCACTGGTCGTCGTCTTCGGCGTCGTCGTCTGGCTCGGATCCAACCCGGCGACGGTCGGCCTCCCCGCCTTCTTCGGCGATCTCATCTTCTGGCCGCTCGACGGTCTTCAGACCTCCACCACCCAGGAGGCCCACCTGCTCAGCGCCATCGGCGGCGGCATCATGGTGGGCTGGGGATTGATGCTGTGGGCTCTCGCCGGGGAGGGTCTGCGCATCGCGCCCGCCTTCGCGAAGCGGGCGATCCTGACCTCGGTCTGGGCCTGGTTCCTCGTGGACAGCCTTGGGTCGGTTCTGGCCGGGGCGCCCCTGAACCTCATCGGCAACCTCGTGTTCCTTGGCCTGCTGACGATGCCTTTCACCCGGTTCTTTGAGACACCGCGCGCAGCGACCTCGGAGCCTGGCTAGCGCGCCGTGCAGACGACCGAACGGACCGTCACCCACAACCGGGGTGACGGTCCAGAGGCCACGTTGGGTGTCATGGATGACGGGCGGCCGCCAAGCCGTGACCGGCCCGGACGAGCTGGAACAGGAGAAACCCGGCCGGCCCGAACAGGAAGGTCACCGGTAGGCACGGCGCGACCGACCAGAAGGGCAAACCATCGCGCCGCCCGCGTCGGCAGATCCACGCCCCGATCAGAAGGTCGAAGGCGAGGAAATGGACCCAACCCGCCATGAGGGCATCGACGTGCGAGAAGAGCGCGCGCACCTCCGCAAAGCTGCCAAAGCCGCCGCCCGGCGCGGGAAAGGCGAACAGGATCACGACGTAGCCTGCCGAAAGGATGCCGGGAAGAACCAGGCTCGCGATCCGGTCCGACCAGATCGGAATGAGCGGCGACAGCAGGAGCGCGGCCCAGCCGGCCATCGCCACCAGCCCGGCGAGCGCGAAGATCAACTCATGGTTCATGGGATGTCCTTTCCGGGCTGGTCGAGATCCAGCAGGACATGCGGCGTGCCGTCCGATGTCCGCTCCTTCGAGTGGCCTTCCGGGCCGACCTCGACCCGGATCCGCTTGCGGAGGTTCGAGAAGGTGTCGAAGCGCACCACGTCCACCGCCACGTCGAGGTCGAGCACCAGCCGGACCCAGCCGGGTCGCAGCTGCTCCGTCGACAGCACCGTCGCGGCGAAGGGCTGCGACAGGTAGCGCCCGGTCACCCGGCCGCCGGCCTCCCAGCCTCGCGGCGGCCGGTCGCGCAGCGCGGCGTGAAACGCGTTCCAGTCGCGGTAGCCGTGGGCTTGCGCGACCCGCTCCAGCGCCTGCGCGTGGCTGATCGCCTCGCCCTGTTCGGCAAGGGTGGCGCGCAGGTGTCTTGCTTCCTGCTTCGCTTCCGGGATCGTTGGCAAGTCGTGTATCATGCCCGCACCTCTTCAGTCGTGGTGAAGAGACCCCAGCGCAGGGACTGCGCCCGTGCGACCTGTGCCAGGACGAGGCCGGTCAGTCCGACCAGCAGGACCTCTGCCATCGGCGCCGCAAGCCAGATTCCGGGCTCTCCAACCGAGCCCCCGAGCGCGAAGGTCAACGGGATCGCGAAGAGATAGGGCTTGGACAGGCCCAGGATCGCCGCGCGGCCCGCATCGCCGATGGCCTGGAAATGCATGGCGATCATCATCAGCGGCCCGGCGGCGAAGAATCCCGCCGAGATCACCGGCAGGATGCGCGCGACCTCGCCGATGACGACTGTGTCCGAGACGAAGGCCGCACCGATCGGTTCCGCGAAGACCGTCATGCCGATCTGCAGCGCCAGGCAATAGCCGAAGGCCGCGATGACCGCTGTCAGAAGGCTCGCGTCGCTGCGGCGGAAAGCGCCTGCACCGAAATTGTTGCCCGTGATCGTCTGCATCGCGTGCGCCAGACCCAGAAGCGGCAGGAAGGCGAAGGTGATCAGGCGGGTGACGATGCCGTAGGCAGAGACAGTCGCGTCGTAGTTCGGCGCCTCGACCCATTGGAGGGCCGCGATGATCGCCCCCGACCCGAGCGCAAGTCCGAGGAAGTTGAAGCTCTGCGGCGCGCCGAGGGCGAGGATGCCCCGCCATCCCGACAACGGCGAATGGTGCCAGAGCGCGGACGGGCGCAACCCCGTCTCGCCGAAGAGGCGGAAGCTCAGGATGATGACGAGCGCCAGGGCCTGTGCCAGCGCCGTGCCATAGGCAGAGCCCGCCACGCCCAAGTCGAAAAGGCCGATCAGGACGTAGTTGAACCCCATGTTGCTGAGTGAGACGAGCAAGCTCATTGCTGCCATGAACATCACAAACCCCTCATTCCGGAGCGCGTCGGAATTGACCGAAAGAATGAAGATCAGGGGTGCGGCGAAGACCGTGATGCGCAGGTAGATCAGCCCCATCGCGGCAAGATCCTCCGACCCGCCTGCTGCCAAGAGGGCGACAGGCCGTCCGAAGGCAAGGAAGAGCGCGATAAGCACCAACCCCATGCAGGCTGCAAGACCATGCGCCGCGGAAAACGTGGCGCGCGCCTCCTGCACGCGCCAGGCTCCAAGCTGGCGGGCGAGGATGCTCGACATGCCCGAGGACACCAGTGTCGCCAGCGCGACGATCAGCATGTAGAGCGGAAACATCAAGGTGACGGCGGCCAGCGCCTGCGGTCCCGCGAAATGCCCGAGGAACAGGGCATCGACCACGGCGAGCGCGCCGTTCATCGCCATGACGAAGATGATGGGAAGCGCGGTGCGCGCGTAGATCGGGCCAAGCGGCCCCTCGAGAAATGAATTGGTCTGGGACGACATGACCCCGTTTTCCTTCTGGCGTGAGGTCGCGCAAGGACTGGACGGGGCCCGCATTACCATCCGCGCGACAGGTGCCGAGGATGACGAAGATCGTGTCTGTTACAGAACTTCACCGTGACGAATGTCGGCGGGCGGCAGGCGTCTGATGCCTTGGCGCCGTCTAGAGGGGCCGACGCACTCTTGTCAAGCGGAACGGCTTTTTCGCCCCACGCGCTCAGCAAGCCCACGCGCCAGCAGGTCGAAGACCACCCTGATGCGGCGGCTGGTCTGCAATTCCCGGTGCGTGACGAGCCAGATCGGGAACTCGAGGGACGGAAAGCCGGGCAGGACCTGCTCCAGCCCGGGCTCGGCGTCAGCGAGCGCTTCGGGAAGCATGGAGACGCCGAAGCCCGCCTTCAGCAGTTCCCACGCGACGATGCCGTTCGCACTCGACATGACGAAGCTCTCGGGGCGGACCGGCACGCCCATGTTGTGCAACGGGGCCATCAGGCGATCCGGATCGGCATTGCCGACGAAATCATGGTCGGCAATGTCGCGCGCCGTTCGCGGGCGGCCCGCCCGGTCGAGATAGTCCGACGCGGCATAGAGGTTGGCGCGGAAGTCCCCGAGATGCCGCGCGATCAGGTCGGGCTGCGCCGGCCGGACATGGCGGATCGCGATGTCGGCGTCGCGCTGCATCAGGTTCTCCATCTCGCTCGAGGCGAGGATGCGGACGCGGATTCCGGGCGCAGCCTCCCGCAACGGTTTCAGGACACCGGGAAGGATCACGGCGGACAAGAGGTCGGTGCCCGTGACCGTGACCTCGCCGGAGACGTCCTGGGACACGCCGTCGGCGACCATCGAGATCAGTGTCGCCGCCTCGCCCATCGCGCGGACGTGGTCGAGCAGGTCGCGACCCGCTTCGGTCAGCGTGAGCCCCCGGACGCTGCGTTCCACAAGGGTCACACCAAGCGCCTCCTCAAGACCGCCGATCTGACGCCCGACGGTGGGCTGGGTCGTCTTCAGCACGCGCGCCGCGCCGCTGAAGGAGCCTTCCTCCGCCGTCGCGAGAAAGGCGCGCACCTGGTTCCAGTCGAAGGAGATGGCCTGCCAGTTCATATACCGGCGTATAGCAGATGGACGAATTTCGACAATCGACCAATCGCAGGCGTATGGCGATACCGCTCTCGATACCGGGACGCGAACCGCCGACAGCTTCTGCGCGCCGCCCTGTCTATCTGAAAGCAAGCTCTTCGACGGAACGACCTATGGCCACTCAACTCTTCTGGGACCGCATCGCGCCCAAGTACGCCCGCAAGCCCGTGGACGATCCCGGCGCCTATGAGGAAAAGCTCGCGCTCGCCGCGTCGCTGCTGAAGCCCGGTGACCGTGTGCTCGAGATCGGCTGCGGAACGGGGACCACCGCCCTGCGCCTCGCGCCCAACGTCGCACATTACACCGCCACCGACGGCTCGCGCGCCATGATCGGCATCGCCGATGCGAAGCTAGGCGGCGACGCTCCCCCGAACGTCTCGTTCCACCACGCCGACGCCGGCGAGCTGATCGACGGAGCGCCGTTCGACGCGATCTTCGCGTTCAGCCTGCTGCACCTTGTCGAGGACATCCCCGCAGTTCTGGCAACCGTCCGTGCGCAATCGAAGCCGGGCGGTCTGTTCCTGTCCAAGACGGTGTGCACGAAGGCCGCCGCTTGGCCGATACGCGCGATGATCCCCGCGCTGACCCTGCTCCGTATCGCACCGCGCGTAACGCCCCTGAGCGAGTCGGACCTCGTCCGATATCTCGAGGACGCAGGCCTTACGATCGAGCGCGCATTGCACCTCGGCTCGAGGCGCATGAGCCCGATCATCGTCGCGCGCGCACCCGCCTGACGCCGTCCAAGCCGCTCTTCTGAAAGACCCAAGCATGCATCACATCAGACGTCGCGAATGGGCCTTCCTCGCCCTGATCGTCCTTTATTCCTTCATTCCGTCGGTGTTCGGCCTGCTCCGGATTCCCGAGCTTCTCGGCGGTCCCATGATCATCCCGCCGAACCCGCGCGCGGTGATCGATCCCTTGCCGATTGCTCTGCACATCCTCGGCAGTTCGATCTTCTGCCTCGTAGGTGCGCTACAGTTCCTGCCGAGCCTGCGGCGCCACCGCCCGGCTCTGCATCGGACCCTCGGGCGGATCGTGGCGGCGGCGGGATGCGTCAGCGCGCTCACCGGGCTCTGGATGACGGTGTCCTACGCCTTTCCCGATGCCTTGCAGGGACCGCTGCTTTATTGGGCCCGGGTCACGCTCAGTCTCGCGATGGTCGCTTTCATCGTGTGGGCCGTCGTCGCGATCCGAGCACGAGAGACCGCTGCTCATCGTGCCGCGATGCTGCGCGCCTATGCGATCGGCCAAGGAGCCTCGACACAGACGGCTCTTCTCCTGATTGGCATGATCTTCATGAAGACCGAGCCGCTCGGCCTCAATCGCGACCTCCTGATGGTCGGCGCGTGGGCCATCAACCTCGCGGTCGCAGAACTCTTCATCCGGCGCGTCTTCGCAACGCGTAGGCAGCCCGCGGCAATCTCCAGCGGGCCGTGACCCCAAGCCAAATGCCAGAAACCTCCGAACAAGGAAGAACCCAAAATGCGAAAGCTCGATCCACACACGCTCCTGTCCGCGCTTTGGCTGTTCATCCTGCTGAACATCATCTTCCGCGACATCCACCAGTTCGTGCTGAAGTCTCACCTCGAAATGCTGCTGACGGGCTACTACAACGGGATTCTGATCACGGACGAACTGATGCTGATGGGCGGCTTCTTCGCGCTCGTGCCCATCTCGATGGTCCTGTTCTCGCTGGTGCTCGAGCGGCGCTGGCTGCGGCCGGTGAGCGCGTTCGGGGTGATCTTCACCGCAGGCCCGGCCCTGATGGCGCCGCCCACCGACATGGACGATGTGCTCCATTTTGGCGTCGCGTTCTGCGCCCTCGCTGCCATATCCTGGATCACGTGGCGCTGGCGGGAAGACCAGTCAGAACCGGCACACCCATGAACCACAACGCCCCCACGAACGATGTTTGCGCGGCACCGGCCGGCCTCCGCCTTCGCAGATGCGGGCGCACGGTTCTCATCGTCCTCACGCTTGCCGCAGCCGCGAGCGTGGCGATCCAGCTGGACATCTCGCCGATGCTCTCGGCACTGCGGGACGAGGCATCGGCATCGCAGATCACGGGCTGGGCGCTCCTGTTGCTCTACACCGTTCTGCTCGTCATGCCCTTCGTGCCGGGTGCGGAGATCGGCCTTGCGCTCCTGCTCGTGTTCGGCGCTGCCATGGCATGGTCAGTCTATGCCGCAACGGTTCTGGCGCTGTCGATCGCCTTCGCGGTCGGGCGCCTTGCATCCCGATCTCGAAGCCCTGCGTCCTTCCGGAACATACCACTGGCCTCGGATGCGGCCACTTCGCTCCTGGAAGGACTGCGGAATCGCCCGTGGATCCACGGATTGATGCGTTTTCGGTGGCTTGCCCTCGCTCTATTGATCAACATGCCGGGCAATACCGTGATCGGCGGCGGGGGCGGCATCGCGATGGCGGTGGGGTACAGTCGGACTTTCACCTACCCGGCGTTTCTCGCCTGCGCGGCTGTCGCCGTGGCGCCGGTGCCGGCTCTCGTCCTGCTGGCCGAAGTCACGGGGTTCGGGGAGCGACTGGGCCGATGGTTGGGGCACTTCGTCTGAGCGCCACCGCGATCCGGAGCGCGCCTCGCGACTGCGGAGGCCCTTGGCGCTCAAGCGGCACTAGAAAAATGGAGACGACATAGATGTCCATCGAAAGCCCTGAACTGCACATCCTTTGCGGCAAGACAGCTTCGGGAAAGTCGACGCTGGCAGCCCGGTTGAGCGCGAAGCCAGACACGGTCCTCATCACCGAGGACGCATGGCTCGACGCCCTGTTCGGAGAAGAGTTGCAGACCCGTGAGGACTACGTCTCATGCTCGCGCAGGATCAAGGCCGCCATGAAACCGCACGTCATGGCACTCCTCCAGGCAGGCGTGTCGGTCGTCCTCGATTTCCCGGCGAACACGCGCGGCCAGCGTCGCTGGTTCAGGGAGATCATCGAGGCCACCGGCGTTGCGCATGTGCTGCACATCCTCGACGTCTCGGACGAGGTCTGCCTGGCACGGCTGCGCGCGCGCAATACCTCGGGCGATCACCCGTTCGTCGTGACAGACGCCCTGTTCCACGAAATGACCGGCTACTTCACGGAACCCGGGGCGGATGAAGGGTTCGCGATCTTTCGCCACGGCAAGGAAGTAGAAATACCTGAGGCGCCAGCACCATGACAGACCGAACGCTCACCCCTTTCCTGGAACCCGTGACCTGCACATGCGCGAAGGTTTGCCTTACAGCACACGCGACTCTAGGCGTCGATACCAGAGGACGTCATCTTGAGACGTGAAATCGCATTCGTTCGGCTGTCGGAGATCGCGCCGGCGGAAATCGCCGACCACATGTCCGATCTGCGCGTGGCAGAGCACATGCCGCTGCTGACCTTGGGCTGGGACGAAGCCGCGGCAGCCAGGTTCGTCGCCATGAAGGAAGCCTGCTGGGCCCGAGACGGGCTCGGGCATTGGGCCTTCCTGGCAGATGGTCGATATGTCGGCTGGGGCGGTTTCCAGAGGGAAGGAGACGAGTGGGATTTCGGACTGGTGCTGCGGCCAGACGCTTTCGGGCTCGGGAGGCTGATCGCGAGGAAAGCTATCGACTTTGCAGTTGCGGACGCGCGCATCCCTTTCGTGACATTTCTTCTGCCACCGTCCCGAAAGAACCTTGGCGCGCTCAACAAGCTTGGTGCGTACCAGGTGGGCGAGATCGAGTACGACGGGGCGACGTTTCTGAAGTATCGCCTCGAAACTGAATGACCGCTTCTTCTCGCTTGGCCAGAGTTCATCACGCGTTCAATGAAGACGGCTTACGTTACGAAGTCCTAGCCCAGCGAACTTGCCGGCGGAAATTCTGCGACCCAGCAGAGCGTTCGTTGGCGCCGAACAGATGACCTACGCGCACAGACCGACATGCCCACGACGCGGCAAGAAATCACGCGATCGAAACATAGACAGTGCCGCACACGAAACCTACCAACCAATTGAAATCTTGTGGAAATCACCTCCATCGATCACGAGAACGACGCCGATCGGACGCAACTCTACGCCGTCGCAGCTGGTTGCGGGGTGATTTGCACCCATGGGGCTAAGTCATTGATATTGCTTGGGTCGCATCAACGGCGATATCTCGCCGCTCGCCAAGACTGAAGAAAATCTGGCATTTCAGCGAGGCGAACCGTGAGCGAGTCCATCCATTCAGACGCCCGGAACACCGTCCGGGGCAGCGCCCGCAGGTTCGAGCAATCGCCGTTCCGCCACCTGTGGGAGACACCCGAGACGGTCATGGGCGTCTGTGCAGGGCGCTTCTATCCCACACTGAACGGCGAAGACATCGAGGCCTGCTACTGGACGCTGCGCCGCAAGGCGATGCTCTACGATGTGCCCGAACGGCCGGTCGAGATTTCCGGCCCCGACGCGGTCGCGTTCCTCGAGCGCATCTTCACCCGGCCCATCGGTAACCTGAAACCGGGACGCGGGCGTTATGCGATCGCCTGCGCCCATCACGGGGGCCTTTTCATGGACGGTGTGTTGTTCCGGCTGGACGACACCCGCTTCTGGTATGTCCAGCCCGACGGCGCGCTCGAGACCTGGGTTCTGGCCCATTCCGAGGGCTTCGACGTCACCGTCTCCGACCCTAGGTCGTGGGTTCTGCAGCTGCAGGGGCCGGCGTCCTTCGACATTCTGCGGGCGCTGACCGATGGGGCGATCACCGAGAAAATGGGGTATTTCCACGCAGGTTTCTTCACCATCGCGGGTCAGGAAGTCTACGTCTCGCACACCGGTTGGACCGGGGAACGGGGCTACGAGATCTACACCCAGGCCGACACGGACTGCCCGAAACTGTGGGACAGGCTCATAGCCGTCGGCACGCCTCAGGGCATGCAGTTCGGGTCGATCGCGTCCATGAATATCCGGCGGATCGAGGCGGGCATTCTCGACAATGGCACGGATTTCGACCTTTCCATGACCCCCTGGGAAGCGGGCCTCGGGGACTTCGTCGATCTGGACGCCAACGACTTCATCGGCCGCAAGGCCCTGATGACGACACCGCGCGGCCGACGGCTCTTTGGCCTGACTTGCGAACGTGTGCCCGGCTACCGACAGCCGATCCTGGACAATGACAAGGCCGTGGGGAACGTCACCGCCGGCGCCAGCTCGCCCTTCCTCGGCTCTTGGATCGGGTATGCGCGCATGCAGGACGCAGGCGACTGGGTCGGTCGCACGCTGACCGTTTACGATGCCGAGGGCACGCTCATGCCGTGCACGATCACCGATCTTCCCTTCTACGACCCCGAGAAACGCATTCCCCGTGGGCTCGACCGGGCGATCCCGTGATCTGCTGAAACACTGCACGATAGGCGAGACCCCCGGGCTTCACGCGGATGGCGCGGTCCCGAGCCGGGCATAGGTGATCCGTCGCAGGAGCCACTCGAACGGTCCGAGCGCGAAACGGGCCCGCCAGATCAGCAGCGCTCCAATCAGGAAGACCGTAACGACGAGGGCGATGGACACGGCGGACAACCGATCCACCGCGCCCCACAGGCCAAGCCCGTAGCCCGCAAAGATGGTCGACAGGATGATCGACTGGCCAAGGTAGATGCTCAGGCTCGAGCCGCCCGCGGCCAGCGTCCTCGCCATGACCGGCCCCGGCAGGCGTGAGAGTGCGGCTATCACGCCAAGATAGCCGAGCGTTGCGACCGGGGCGGCGGCCACCGTCAGGACGACGCCCGCCGCCGCTGGTCCCCATTGCAGGAGCGCCGCCCCGGCAAACCCCAGCGCCACGCCCGGCACAAGGCACCAGCGCCGCGCGCGCCGCCAGAGCGGGGCTCGCGCGTCGTCAATCATGCCGGATTTCACCGCCGCCAGCCCGAGGCAGAACCAGCCGAGCGCCGCGATGCCCTGGATAACGAGAAAGGACGGCATGACGAAGGCGAATCCGATGCTGCGGAAAAGGACAGCGTCGAGGAACCCGCCCTCGGTCAGAATGGCGCGCTCCATCGCGACGATGTCCGGCGGTGTCTCAGGGAGGGCGAGCAGCAGCGGAGGGGCGATAAGGGCCTGAAGGACGAGTAGCGCGACGCCGGCCCACACCAGGCTCCGCACCGCCCAGTCGCGGAACAAATAGAGGATGGATCCGGTGACCGCATAGATCGTCAGGATGTCGCCCGGGAAGAACAGGCAGCCATGCGCGATCCCGAGGATCGCAAGGCCGATCATGCGGTTGCGGTAGAGGCGCCCGAAGGGCAGCCCGCGCCACGCCGTCGAGCGCATCAGGAACCCCAGCCCGACGCCGAACATGAAGGAGAAGAGCCCGTAGGTCTTCAGGAGCGCCAGCCCGTTGACCAGCCACTGGGTGACGGCGTCCAGCGCCGTTTCGGCGCCCGTGTCCGCGAAGCTGCCGAGCGCCGAGAACGCGATGAACTGGACGTTGACCACGACGATGCCGAACAGCGCAACGAGGCGCAGGTAATCGGGCATCAGGGCGCGGGGCGATCCCGTCATGGGTGGGTGAACACCGACAGCGCGAGGGTCAGCATTTCGCGGATGCGGGCCTTGTCCTCGCCCGACGCACGCTGGGTAATGGCCAGCGCGATCTGCTCGCCCAGGTACTTCGCCCCGGCCTCGACCGGCAGCCCGCCTTGCCAGTCACCGGTATCGCGGGCCGATTGCAGGAATGCGGCATAGGCAGCCTGCCCGGCCGCGTCGATCTCCTCCACCCGCGCCCGCGTCTCCGGCCCCAGCCGATGCTTGCCCGCGCGCATCTTGTAAAACAGACAGCCGGTTTCCATCCGGGGATCGTCGCTGGCGAAGTCGACGAGCGCGTCAAGCGTCTGGCGCAACCCCGTCCCGCCGTGCAGGATCACGAACATCTCCGACAGCACCTGGTCGGCATAGCGGTCGAGCACCGCGCGCGACAGCCCGTCCTCGCTTCCGAACTCGCGGTAGAGCGAGGGCTTGGAGATGCCCGCCATATGGCAGATCGCGTTCACCGACACATCGGCCGGATCGCTGTGCCAGTAGGCGGTCATCGCGACGTCGAGTACCTTTTCGGCGTTCATCGTTCGCGGTCGTCCGCGCGCGGGTTTCGGGTCGGTTTCGTTCATTTTTATACTATCCGGTATTTTATGCCTTGACTGGGCATCGGAGATATTCGTACCAGTCGGTAACGAAGCGCGCAAGCAGGAGAACGACCCATGCCCACACCCGAAAGAACCATCGTCATCACAGGTGCCAGCAGCGGCTTCGGCGCGGCGGCCGTACGGGCCTTTGCAGACCGGGGCGACCGCGTCTGGGGCACGATGCGGGACACCGCGGGCCGCAACGCCGCCAAGAAGGCCGAACTCGAGGGCTATTCCCCGCGCATCACCATCGCCGAGATGGACGTCACCAGCGACAACTCGGTTGCCGAAGGCTTCGCCCATATCCTTGACGACGGTCCTGTGGATATCCTGATCAACAACGCGGGCATCATGTATATCGGCATGACCGAGGCCTATTCCCTCGCGCAGGCCGCGGAACAGATGGACACCAACTATTTCGGCGCGATCCGCGCGATGCAGGCGGTGCTGCCGTCCATGCGTGCGGCCGGGTCGGGTCTGATCATCAACACCAGTTCGATCGCCGGGCGGGTCTCGGTGCCCTTCTTCGGCACCTATTGCGCCACGAAACACGCGCTGGAGGCCTACAGCCAAAGCTTGCGCTACGAGGTGGCCCCCTTCGGTGTCGATGTGGCGCTGGTCGAGCCCGGCCCCTTCCCTTCGAACCTGTTGGCCGCCGGCAAGCCGCCTGCGCTTGAGGACGTCCTCGCGTCCTACGGCGATCTGCGCGACGTCCCAACGACGATGGTCTCGGGCTTCGCAGACATGCTCGCCAGCGATCAGGCCCCCGACCCGCAGATGGTCGTGGACACCTATCTCGCGCTGGCCGATGCCGCCCCGGGCAAGCGTAAAACGCGCACAGTCGTCGGCATAACCTGGGGCGTCGACGAGGTGAACGCCTTCACGCAGCCCCGCCAGGACGCACTCCTGAAGGAAATGCAGCTCGACGGCGTGCTCGGCGGTGCCGACGCCTGAGGGCTGCGCGGACCGCATACCACACTTCAAGCCCTTGACCCAAGGAACCTCAACATGACCAAGACCCTTCTTTTCGCCACCGCCGCCGTCGCCCTCGCGACCGGCGCAATTGCCGAGGACACCATGTCGAACAAGGAAATCGTCGGAACCTTCCTGGGCGCCGTCTCGCAAGGGGACGTCGACACGATCCGCGAATTGGCGAACCCCGACTACATCCAGCACAACCCCTTCATCCCGACCGGGCTGGAGCCCTTCATCGAGCTTCTGCCGGTGCTGGCAGAGGCCGGAACGACGGCCGAGAACGTCCGCATGTTCCAGGACGGCGACTACGTCTTCATGCACAACATCTGGCGCAATGCCGAGCCGTTCGGCGCCCCCGAGATGGTGGCCTTCGACATCATCCGCGTGGATGAGAACGGCCGCGTCGCCGAGCACTGGGATGCGCTGCAGCCCCTCGTCTCGGAAACTGTCAGCGGCCGCACCCAGACCGACGGCCCCACCGAGGCCACCGATCTGGACCAGACCGAGGCGAACAAGGCGCTGGCCGTCGCGTTGGTCCGCGATGTGCTGATGGGCGAGGACCCCGCACGGATCACCGACTACATCAGCGCCGAGAGCTACGCCCAGCACAATCCGATGATCGGCGATGGGCTCGAGGGGATCGTTGCGGCGGTCGAGGCGCTGACAGCGCAAGGCAACATGTTCCAATACACCGAGATCCACGCGGTTCTGGGCGAGGGCAACTTCGTGCTGACCGTCAGCGAAGGCCAATGGAACGGCACGACCAATGCCTTCTATGACCTGTTCCGGATGGAAGACGGCATGATCGTCGAGCATTGGGACGTGATCCAGCCCGTGCCGACCGAGGGACTTGCCAACGACAACGGCATGTTCACCGGGTTTGACGACGTCGGGCCGGACTCGATCCGGGACTAATCCCGACAGCCACAAAGCCCCCCGGCCCCAACGGGCCGGGTCTACCGAAGCCGCAATTCCGCCAACACGCTCCGCACAAGTCTTTCGATGCCGGTCGTGTTGGCGGAAGGGATGGGCCCGACGTCCGACCTTAAATTTCCTTAATTTATTGAAATATAATTAGATTTCTATAATCCGCTTGGATTTCGTAGTCGGCTCAACGTCACGGGCGTCATTCCGAGGAACGACGCGATCTGACTGTGAGTGAACAGTGTTTCGTGATCAGGATAGCTGCTGCGAAACCACTCAAGCCTCTCCTTGGCCTTGAGTGCGGCGAGGCTCCATTCCCGGCTTGTCTTGTGCTCCAGTTCGGCACGCAGGACGGCATTGGCCCAATCCTCGATCGCAGGCGACCGACGCATCATGTCCAGCAGGACCGCGGCTTCCACTGATGCGGCTTGTCCGTCCGTCTCTGCTCTCAGGCTGACAAGGGACTTGCCTTGGGCGGTTCGCGCCAGATTGGGCGTGATCACACACGGACCCACGAAAAAGCCAACACACACTTCGCGTCCTTCGGCGTCACCGATCAGACTGACCATCCTCCCGGACAACAGGATGTATTCCTTGTCATCCGGATAACCCTGTCGCGCGAGGTGCTGAACCTTCGCAACGGCTTTGGCCTCAAACGCTCCGGCCAAGGCGTGCGCATCGGCAGCGGCCAGGCCGCCGAAAACCCGTGGGTCCAATTCAAAGCTGCTTGCGACCTGCATGTCTGACTCTCCGTTAACAAAAGACAATGCCTCGCAAGCAAGGTGCCCCTACCAAACACTCATATCCCAAACGCGACAGGAGTTCTTCACATGAAAATCGGGCACAGCGGCAAGGCGGCAATCCTATTCGGGCTGGGTGCCATGATGTTCTACCTCGTCATGGTCCTCGGAACGCTCAGATACCTGACCGATCTCGCAGTGTTGCTGCCGTTCGATCTGCGACCCACAGGATATTCACAGGTCGATGCCGCGGTGCTGCTGGAGGCGCTCGGTGTGGCCGGGCGCCAATACTATCTCACACGCCAAATCCCCCTGGATACACTTTACCCGGCATTGCTGGCGCTGACCCTGATATCAACGCTGCGATGGCGTGCCTCCAGGTTCGGGCCGACGTTGATGACACGGATAGGCGTACCATTGGCTATCCTGACCGCGACCTTCGACTATCTGGAAAACATCGGGATAGGCCTGATGCTGCACGGAGGGGCAGACCCTACGCTGGTACAAGCCACAAGCACGGCGACGATTGTGAAATCCGCCCTGACGACGGCTGCCATCCTTGTCGTCGTTGCCGCGGTGGCATCGGTCCTGCTCAGGCGCATGTCGAGGCAGCGCGCTTGACCAGTGCCGTGCAGAACCAGGGATCCGGTGCGCTCCGGTTTCGCCCGGTGCGATCCGACCTTCAGGCCCACGTTCTGGACGCCGTTGGCTCGCTCGAGGTTGTGACGGGTGCGAAGAATCTCCTCAAAACGCCCGACCAGGTCAAGCAGCCGCGAGGTTCGGCTGATCCCCGGAGGACGGGCGCATGTCCAGCGCGATAACGCCCCGGCGTCGGCGCGTTTCCACTGCTTCATGGGCGCGCGCGATCTCGGCCAGTGGAAAGCTCCGTTCGATCGCCGGGGCCAGTTTGCCCGCCTCGGCCATCTCTGCGAGGCGCAACAGCTGCGTGGCATCCGGCTCGGAGATACCGAAGCGCAATACATGGCCGTGGCGCCGCCACGGGACCAGCATCTGCCGCCCCTCGCGCCAGCCGCCCTCGGTCGTGAGATAGCGCCCGCCGCGCCGCAGGAGCCCGCGCGCCCGACCGAAATCCAGGTGGCCGATCGTGTCGAACACGACGTCGAACCTGGCACCTGCCTCGGCGACGTCCTGACGGGTGTAGTCGATCACCTCCTCCGCGCCGAGACCGCCTACGAAATCGATGTTGCCCGGCGAGGTCAGCGCGGTGACATGTGCGCCCAGCGCCTTCGCGATCTGGATGCCGGCATGACCGACCGCTCCCGAGGCGCCGGTGATCAGCACCCGCTCGCCGCCACGAACCTGGCCCAGATGGCGAAGGAAGTGATCGGCGGTGGCGGCACCGAAGGGGAGCGCGGCGGCCTGCGCATGGGTCAGGCTCATGGGCTTGGCGGCGATGGCGCCGGTCTCGGGCACGACGATGTATTCCGCGTGCCCGCCGCTGTTTGCCCCGCCGAAGACCGGCTCGCCGACCGCGAACCGCGCCGCGCCCTCGCCGGTGGCGACGACGGTGCCCGAGAAGGTCACGCCCGGCACGACATGGCGGGGGCGGAAGAGGCCCGATACGAGCCGCCCGACAAGACGCAGCCCCTTCGGATAGGCCGCTCCGCGCAGGCGCCAGTCGCCCGTGGTGACGGTGGAGGCGTGGATGCGCACCAACACCTCGCCCGGCGCAGGGCTTGGGACCGGCATGGTTTCCAGCGCGAGCACCTCCGGCCCGCCGTAGCGGCGGGCGGTGGCGACGGTCATGGTGGCGGGACGGGACTGGAACTGGGACTGGACGGGCATGGCGACCTCCATGGGGATGATGTTGTGACTGAAGTCGGGATACACCTTCACATGCGCATGACGAATTGACCGAAAGGGCATTTCGTTTATGCATTAATGCATGAACTGGGACATGCTTCGTTTCGACTGGGCCCGTGCGCGGGCGTTTCTCGCCACCGCCGAGACCGGCAGTCTGTCGGCTGCGGCGCGCGTGCTGAAACTGGCGCAGCCGACGGTGGGCCGGCAGGTCGAAGCGCTGGAGCGCGAACTGGACGTGACGCTCTTCGAGCGGATCGGCAAGCGCCTTGTCGTGACCCCCGCCGGGCTGGACCTGCTGGAACATGTGCGCGCCATGGGCGAGGCGGCACAGCGGATGGCGCTGACGGCCTCGGGGCAGAGCCAGAGCCTCGATGGCCCGATCCGCATCACCGCCGGAGAGGCGGTCAGCGCCTACATCCTGCCCCCCGTGCTGGAGAGCCTGCGCGCCGCCCATCCGGAGATCGAGATCACCATCGTCGCCACCGGCCAGCAGAGCGATCTGCAATTGCGCGAGGCCGATATCGCCATTCGCAACGCCCAGCCCACCCAGGATGACCTGATCGCGCGCCGCACGCCCGACCGCCCGGCCGGTTTGTTCGCGCGGCGCGACTATCTCGAGCGGCTCGGCGGTGACCTCTCGCGCGCCGATTTCATCGGCTTCGAGGGCAGCGCCAACATGGCCCGCGCCCTGACCGAGCGGGGCTACCCGGTCGAGGCACGCCAGTTTCGCATCCTGTGCGAAGCCCATCTGGTGCAATGGGCCTATATCCGGCGCGGCATGGGCGTGGGGCTGATGATGGACGAGATCGCGCTGGCCGATCCGGACATTACGCGTGCGGTGCCCGGCTTCAGCGTGCCGGTGCCGATGTGGCTGGTCGCCCACCGCGAGGTGCGCACCTCCCGCCGCGTGCGGGTGGTGTTCGACATGCTGGCCGAGGCGCTCAGCCGTCCGCCAAGGTCTGCCGCACCACTGTCTTAAGGCAGAAGCCGAACCGGACCGAGCGGTGCGGGGACGTGTGGCTGGGTCTGAGTCGACATAGCCGCAAACAAGCGAGAGGCGGCGGTCGCGGCCTGCCGTTCGGTTCAGGACACAAGCGCCGGTCGGCCTGCGGGCGGGCGGCTCGCGTCGGGTGCGGGAAGCCCGGCCCGCGCCGCGCCGCACATCTCCTCGACGATCAGGGCTTCGCTCTGGCCTCGGTTCGCCCGCCGCAGGATGATGTCTGCGTGACGGACGCCATCCTCGTCGTGGCCGTAGAGCACCGATTGGGCCCGCATGAACGTCGGGCCGGAGCGCCAGTTCGGGCGGCCGAGGCGATCGACGTAGAGCGTCGTCTTGGCGAAATGCTCGTCGCCGGTCGTCGTGTCGGTGCGGGCGAACATGATCTCGTCGACGCCCTGATGCTCGAACAGCGGACTGACGCTGCGGAAATGGCTGTCGATCCGGCCCTTCGCGTCGATGCCGTAGCCGGTGATCGAGATCGACGCGAGGTCTTGCGAGATGCGCCAGATCCCCATGTGCGGGATCCCTTCGACCTCGTAGCGGTAGGTCCAGAGCCCCTTGAGGAAGCGCCCCTGGTGGTAGACGGCCAGCAGCGTGTCCGAGGCACGGATGAGCCAGTAGACCAGGATGATGAGCAATCGAAAGAGGCCGACGCTCGTCAGAAACGTGATGAACCAGCGCAGTCCGGGGCCGATCTGGTCCGTCCCGCTCAGGAGGCTGTTGATGGCAATGATGTAGGTGATCGTCATCAGCAGGATGGCGATATTGACCTTTTCGAGCGTGTTCATCGGGTGGCCTCCTGCGGCGGACGTGTCGGGAACAAGGGGATCGGTGGCGGCGGTCAGGCGGGCTGCAGCTGGCTTTGGGTCATCCACAGCAGCCCGAACAGCAGGAGCGCGGCCGAAAGTGCCGCTGCGCCCGTGCGGACCGAGTTCCAGAAGGTCCAGCGTGGCACGTAAGTCTGAAGCCAGTAGTCCCGCGTCGCGCCCTGCGACAGGTCCATCCCGGCCAGCGCCTCGTTCATCGGCACGTTGAAGGCGACCGTGACGCCAAAGCAGCCGACGAGATAAACCAGCGCCGCAAGGCCGATCAGCGTTCCCGCCGGGCCGGATAGCGCGACCCAGGCATAGCCTGCGATCAGGACCGACACCGCGGCCATGCCGAGGAACAGGGCCATGAAGACCCAGCGAAAGACCTCGCGGTTGATGGCCTGCATGGCCTCGACGCCGCCCACGCCGCCGGTGAGCGCGAGCGAGCGCATTATGAAGTCCGAGAAGGCGAGGAACACGCCCGCGACCAGCGCGTAGGCGAGGATCGAGAGCTGCAGGAGGACAAAGAAGATGGTGGACATCGCGCGTCCTTTCCGAAACTGGCGTATTGCTGGGAATGGCGGGCCGCCAATCCGACCCGCCTTGATGACGGTGTCGTTCAGTGCATGATCGAGTGCAGAACGACGGTCTCGCAGTGGCTTTCGGCCCAGAGATCGACCACGGACAGCGTGCCCTCCCAGCGGTCGACGATCTGGCCTGCGCAATCGTCGCGGATCTGTTCCATGGTCATGCGATAGGCGAGATTGCCGTGCTGGAACTCGGTCAGCTCCATGTTCGCCATGAAGCGGTCCATGAAACCGGGCCAGAGATCCCCGACCGTGTCGCGCACGTCGAAGGCATAGTCGCGCGCGGTTTCCACGTCCTGCCGGGTGCCCAGGACGGAGACATGCCCGGAGAGGAAATGCTCGAAATCATATGACAGGAAGATTTCGAAGCTATCCAAGTAGCCTTGCAGGTTGCTGGTGGCGCCGAAATTCATGAAGGGCGCCTCGCCGGGCGTGATGGTGTCGACCGCCATGAGGAACCTCTGTTCCGGCAGGTAGATCATCACGTCGGTATCGGGGGAGTGGAAGTTGGCCGTGGCAAGCTCGATCGGTACGCCTCCGATGGTCAGCGATAGCTGCTCCTCGAAGGTCTCGGTGGGCCGCGGCACGCCCCGCAGCGGGTTCGCTTCAAGGCTCTCGGCATTGGCCTGCGCACCGATCACGGTCAGCCCCTCGACGTCCGAGAAGAACGCCCCGCCGCCGTTGTGATCGGCATGCTTGTGGCTCAGGATGAAATGGGTGATCGGCACGCCCGGCGCGGACATCTCGATGGCCATGCGGAGCCGCTCTCCGAAGCTGGGCGGCGCGTCGAAGACCACGACGCCGTCCTCGGTGACGAGAAAGGCGGACTGGTAGATGAGGTCGGTGACGAAGAACAGGCCCGGCTCAATCTCGCTCACGTGAAGGCCGAACTCCGTGTTGATCTCTGCCGCACGCGCCCGCATGGCGGGCAGTTCCGAGGCGAAGTGGCGGAAGCTGTCCGGGTGGTCGATCTCGGTCGAGATCGTGTTGGCAGGATTGTGTTCGTGGCCAGGTCCTGCGGAGACGGTGGTAACGGTGCCGATGACCGCGAGGCAGGCGATGGTGGATACGGCGGTGCTGAGTTTCATTGTCGACTTCCCTTGTTTGTAACGATGGGGAAGCAATAGACGACGCCCGGCGCACGATATTGACCGAAGCGGCCAGCGTTTTGACCGACATTGCCATTGCTCAAAACATGCGGGCGGCGCGAACCAAAGCGGCGCCGGAGAATCCCGGCGCCGCCTCTCTATCGGATCGATGGAATTGGCTCAGGCGGGCGCGAAAAGCGCGATGTCCATTTCGGCTGCCGAAGCCCTGAGCGGGGCCAGCGCCTGGTACTCCGGCGAGTTGTACCAGGTCTGCGCGGCCTCCACGCTGGGAAAACGGACAAGCGCCACGCCCGGCGCGTGCCAGGCGCCCGAAAGCGTTTCGGACAGCTGGCCGTCGAGGATCAGCTCTCCGCCATGCGCTTCGAGCGTGGGGCCGGCCGCGGCGGCATAGGCTTCCATCTTTTCGGCATTCCGAACGGTGACGTTTGCGACGAGATATGCGGTCATTGAGGCCTCCATGAGTGACGTGTTACGTCCTCAGGTCTCGCACGTCCCGCGGGGTCCGCGCTTGACCGCATCTGCCATGCTTTTGCTCCCCGCCGCCAAAGCGGAACTCACAGCCCGGCCCTTCCTTTCCGGTAACTCGCGGGCGTCTGGCCGACCCACCGCTTGAACGCCCGGGTGAACGAGCTCTGTTCGGCGAAGCCGGTCAGGAAGGCGATCTCGGCCACGGAGTGGCGGTCGTCGCGCAGAAGCCCGATCGCGAGGTCGCGGCGGGTGTCCTCGGTCAGGGTCTGGAAACTCACCCCATGCTCCGAAAGGCGGCGATGAAAGGAGCGCGCGCTCAGGCCGAGGGCGCGCGCGATATCCACCATGCGCGGCGACCCCTCGTTCAGAGCCTGCGCAATGACGTCCTTCGCGCGGGCGACGAGCGTGACCGCTGGGGCGATCTCGGCAAGTTCCGCATCGAGATGAGATACGAGATACCGGGAAATCCCCTCGTCGCCGAGGATGTTCGGTTGTGCCAGTGTCTCTGGCGAAAACAGGATCGCGTCGATCCCGGCATCGAAATGGACCGGGCAGCCAAACCAGTCCTCGTGGGCCGCGACCGATCCCGGCGCGCCGTGGCGCACGAAGACCTCTTGCGGCGTCACCGGAACCGGGCTGACCTGACGGGCGAGGGATATGGAGCTTGCCAGCGTCGCTTCGTTCGACAACCGCAGGCCCAGCCTTCGTTCGCCAGCCCGGTGCAGGATGAAGAGCGTGCCACGCGGATCCGGGCGAAGTTCGTACTCGACGACACTGGTCCAGAGCCGGGCATAGCGTTCCACGCGCACATAGGACCCGCCGAGCGTCGTTGCCGCCTTGAACGCGAGCCCGAGGGCGCCGTACTCATCCAGCCGCATCGAGGCCCCGGTCCGCAGGGGCAGTTCGGTGACATCCACCTCGGTCGCGATCTGTTCGAGCATGTCGTAGTAGGCGGCAGCCGGGATCATCGCCTTGGGGTCCCATGGGCCGTCAGGGTCGATACCCGCGCCACTCAGGAGCGCCGCGCCATCGATGGCTTCGCCGGCCGCGGCGACCATCTTTCGCGCGAACAGAGAAGTGACATAGCCCATGGCGACTATCCTACGGCGGATGGGCGGAGAGGCAAAACAACTTGGTTTGGCAGAAAGCGTGGGGTCTTTGTCCTAACGGACAACGCGCCATTCGGGCTAGTGTCGGACCATGGCACGAATTGAATCCCCTATGTCACCCTCAGAGCCGCGGCGCATTCTGATGATCGCCTATCCCAGCGCACACAACCTCGACGTGGTCGGCCCGCTCGAGATCCTGGCGACGACGGCCTATTTCGCGGGAGATGGCGGACGTCCCTACGACATCGCCATCATTGCCGAAAACGCGGGCCCCATCGTGGCAAGCTCAGGCCTTACGATCACCGCCGCACTGTCCTTCGAGGATGTTCTGACCGACGATCGTGACATCGACACGCTGATGATCGCGGGCGGGCACGGCAGTTCCGCGGCCATGAAGGACCCCGCCCTCGTGGATTTCCTCCGCGCCGCCGCGCCACGCGCCCGCCGGATCGCTTCGATCTGCACCGGGGCGCTCGTTCTCGCAGAGGCGGGCCTACTCGACGGAAGACGCGCCAGCACGCACTGGTTCTGGTGCCCGAAGATGGAAAACGATTACCCGGCGGTCGAGGTGGACCGGGACGCGATCTATGTGCGCGACGGCAATGTCTGGACCTCGGCCGGTGTGACCTCGGGCATGGACCTTGCGCTCGCGCTCGTCGAGGACGACCTCGGCCACGAGACCGCCCTGCAGGTCGCGCGCTTCAGCGTCATGTACATGATGCGGCCGGGCGGGCAGTCGCAGTTCAGCGCGCACCTCGTGGCGCAGCGCGCCGAGGACCCGGCGATCAACGCCACGCTCGACTTCATCCTCTCCAACCCGGGCGATCCTCTGACCGTGACGGCGCTGGCTGCCCGCGCAGGGCTGTCCGAGCGAACCTTCGCACGCCGCTTCAAGGACGAGACCGGCATGACGCCGGCGGCCTATGTCGAGACAGCACGGGTGCAGGCCGCGCGGGTCGCGCTGGAGACTACCGCGAAAGGTATCGAACAGGTCGCGGTGGGCTCAGGGTTCCAGAACGCCGAACGGATGCGCCGGGCCTTCCAGCGGCATCTCGGCGTCTCTGCCACGGAATACCGGGAGCGGTTTCGCGGATCGCATGAGGCGCAAGCCCTGATCCGAGACGGCCCCAACTAGGCCAACGCACCAAACGAGATCACCGAACACCACCACCGTGCAGACGTAGTCTGCACGCCCCTTACCTATTGTCTCAGTGAAAACCCAATGAAACACGTAACTCTTTCGCTTTGCCTTCTACCTGTCCTTGTCAGTGCCTGCGCCGGGAGCGGCGCAGACTACACGCCGATCCTCGACGGTCCGCGCACGGCCGCGTTCCAATCCGATCTGTCCGCCTGCCAGGCTCTAGCCCGCGATCAGCGCCAGTTCGATCAGGAAACCGCCGGAGCGGCTGTCCTCGGTGCCGGTGCCGGTGCGCTGCTGGGCGCCGCCGATGACGATGCGGACGCGGCGGGCGGCGCCATCGCCGGCGCGCTCGTGGGCGGTGTCGCCAGCGCCGTCAATGCAAGCGAACGGCGGGAAGCCATCGTCGTGGAATGCCTGCGCGGGCGCGGGCACAGAGTGGTCGGATGACCTGCCCTCCCACCTTCGAATGAACTGGAGACCAGAATGCCTACGCACCCCTATCGCCGCCATCGTCGCCTGACGGGCGTTGCATCCCTCTTCGACCTCGCCCTTCGGGCTTGGTCGCCGGATTCTGCAAGGCCACGGCTGCCGACGTCGGCGCGTCTCAGGCGCGACATCGGCCTGCCCGAGATCGAAGACGGGCCCGCCACTCCCGCAAGTCTGCATCGCTCCCTCTGACCCTCCACAACACGAGAAGCACACTCATGCAGTCCGTTTTCATCGCCGGTGCGACCGGCTACCTTGGCCGCTTTCTCTGTGCCGCGTATCGGTCGCGCGGCTATCTCGTCACTGCATTGGTGCGGGATCGGGAGCGTGCGGAAGACCTCGACGCCGACGTGTTGATCGAGGCGGAAGCGACACGTCCCGAAACTCTGTCCGGCGTCATGGACGGCATCGACTTGGTCGTCTCGGCGCTCGGGATCACGCGGCAGGCCGATGGGCTGAGCTACAAGGAGGTGGATTTCGGGGCCAACCTGAACCTCCTGCGTGAGGCGGAACGGGCCGGTGTCAAGCGCTTTGGCTATGTCCACGTCCTGAATTCCGACGCGATGCGCCACGTGCCGCTTGTCTCGGCAAAGGCAGACTTCGTCGATCAATTGCGGACGTCCAGGATCGCATCGACCGTCGTCGCGCCCTCCGGGTATTTCTCGGACATGGAAGAGTTTCTCTCCATGGCGCGGGCGGGGCGTGCCTGGCTGTTCGGCTCCGGGGCCAAGCGCATCAATCCGATCCACGGCGCCGATCTCGCGGCGGCGATCGCTGATGCGACCGAGGCCGGGCTTGGCTGGCTCGACGTGGGCGGGCCGGATACCTTCACCCAGGCCGAGATCGCCAGGCTGGCATTCGCCGCGCTGGACAGTCCCGTGCGGATCACACGGCTGCCGGACGTCCTGCGCAAGGCCGCGCTGGCCGTGTTGCCTAGGGTGGCTCCGCGCCGCATCCACGGCCCTGCTCAGTTCTTCCTGACCGCCCTTTCCCGAGACATGGTGGGAAAGGCGCAAGGAACGCGCCGCTTGTCCGACCATTTCCGGCACCTTGCCGGTAGCACGAACGCCACCCTTTCCAAGGAGGTCACACCATGACCCTTACGCGAACCGGCGGTATTGCCGCGCTGATCTGCGCCGCCACCTACCTGATCGGGTTTGCGCTTCTGGTGACGCTGCTCGCGCCGCTGGGCTACGGCTCGAACGACATCGACCCCGCTGCCGTGCTGGCCTTCGATGCGGCACGCCCCGGCATCCTGACCGCGTGGAACACGGTCATCTACGTCGTGAATGCCCTCGCGCTCGTCGTGCTTGTTGTTGCCCTGTCCGAGCTACAAACCTTCACGACGCCCGGCTGGGCCGCCGTCACGAGAGGGCTCGGTCTTGTCTGGGCCACTCTGGTCCTGGGCGCCGGCATGATCGCGAATGTCGCGCTGGAACGGGCCGCGCATCTCTCCGCTTCGGACCCCGCGGCTGCGGTGGAACTCTGGACCACTCTCCATGCGGTCGAGCTTGGTCTGGGCGGTGGCAACGAGATCGCGGGCGGTGTCTGGATCGGCTGCGTCAGCCTCGCCGGATTGATCGGGAAAAGCCTGGCGCGGCCCGCCGTGTACCTGGGGCTTTTGACAGGTCTGGGCGGACTTACGACTGTCATCCCTTCGCTCGGGGACGCCGCCGGAGCAATCTTCGGCCTCGGGGCCATCGCCTGGTTCCTTGCAATCGGCACTACACTTATGGCGGCGCCGCAGAAGAAAGGGGGATGATATGACGACGGTCGACACGGCCTTGCAAAACCTTCTCGTCAAGACATTAGTAAAGAGTCAGGCCCGTGGCGCCCTCCTCCGCGTCCAGTCGAGCGATGGCAGGATCGACTTCCGCGGCAGCGCCGGGAGCGCGACCCCGGACATCCGGTTTCCCATCGCCAGCATCTCCAAGACTTATACCGCCGCGATGATCCTCCAGCTGGTCGACGAGGGCCGTCTGACCCTCGACCAAAAGGTACAAGGCGCGCTGCCAGAGGTCGACCTGTCAAGCGTCCATGTCGTGAAGGGTGTCGATCATCGCGCCGACCTGACGATCCGCCAGCTCCTGTTCCAGACCTCCGGGCTGGCCGATTACTACGAGGGCGGCGTGGCGGACGACCTGATCCGCAGCAAGGATTACGCCTACGGCCTTGCGCAGGTTCTCGACTGGGCGCGGTCCGGGAAACCTCAGGCTGCCCCGGACATCGGCAAGGCGCATTATTCCGATACCAATTTCCAGCTGCTCGGCGCGGTCATCGAGGCCGCGACCGGCCTGTCCTTTGGCGACGCCTTGCAAGAACGGATCTGCGGACCCCTCGGCCTTAGCCGAACCGCTCTCTTCGATCCCACCCGTGACGACAACGGCCGGACGTTGCCGGTCTATCACAAGGCGCTGAGGCTCGATGTCCCGCTGATCCTGTCCAGCATGGGGCCGGACGGCGGCATCGTCGCGGATACGGACGATCTGATGACCTTTCTGCGCGCCTTAATGGCTGGGCAGCTATTCCGTCGCGAGAACCTGCCTGCCCTGTGCGACTGGCGGCGTCTCTATTTCCCGTTGCAGTACGGCGGCGGATTGATGCGGTTCAAGCTGCCCGGCTGGATGACGCTCTGGCGGCCCTCGCCGGAATTGATCGGCCATTCCGGGGCCAGCGGATCCTTTGCCTATCACGCGCCGGGGCCGGACATCTTCCTCGTCGGCACCTTCAACCAGACCGATGCGCCGAAACGCCCCTTCGGTTTCATGCTGGAGGTTCTGAAAGCCATCGAAGCACATGGAGGCCGCGCATGATGTCGGTTCTGAAATGGCTTCTGGGCGGGATCGCCGTTGCGGTTGCCCTCGTCGTCACCCTCTACGTCGCGGCGCGCAGCGACTATCCCGTGGCCGCCCTGGTGACCGGGGACGGCACCCTGCCATCACGGGAGATCGGCGGGGTCAGGCTGCACCTGCGCATCCAGGACGGCCCGCCCGATGCGCAGACCATCGTGGTCCTGCACGGCGGCGCGGGCGGCGACTTCCGCTCGCTCCAGGGTCTCTCGGACCTGTCCGACACCCACCGCGTTGTCTTCTACGACCAACGCGGAGCGGGTCTGTCCGAGCGTGTGCCGGCGGAACAGCTTACGCTGTACTGGTATCTGGCGGAACTGGACCAGGTCATCGCCCTGACGTCCCCAGACAGGCCTGTTGTGCTGATCGGCCATTCCTGGGGCGCGATGCTGGCGGTGGCCTATCTCGGGGAACATCCGAACCGGGTTGAAAGCGCAGTCCTGATCGAACCGGGTTATCTGGATGCGGAGGGCAAAGCGGGATGGGAGACCCGCGCGGCGGCGTATATGTCGGGTGCGCGGTATCTTTGGCAGGCGATCCTGAACGGTTTTCGCGCCGCCCATGTCACCGGGACGGACGCCCAGGCCAACGACGACTTCATGATCGGGCAGATGGTCGGGGTCTTCGCGAACCATCCCGACAACCCGTATCACTGTGGCGAGGGCTACACTGCGCCGAGCTGGCGGTTCGGGGCCATTGCAAGCGCGGAATGGCGTCACGCCTCGCACAGCGACCTCGATCGCATCGCGCGCGGAACCGGGTACGAGGGCCCTGTCCTGTTCCTGGCCGGTGGCTGCAACGACTGGACAGGCGCGCCGCTCCAATCGCGTCACGCGGCGCTCTTCGCGAATGCGAGGCTCGAGATCGTCCCCGAGGCCGGCCACGACGTGATCTGGGACAATCCCGGCGCAGCCCTTCCGGTGATCCGCGCCTTTCTCGATAACGGTGCGACGCTTGCAAACCGACCCTGACAAGAAGCCGGGCCGCCTCCGTTCGATGATGCGAACCTATGAGGGCGCCTTCCACAGCGTCGTGGCCTTTGATCTGCGCGGTGGAGCCGCAGGGTTTCTTCACTCTGGCATTCATTTCGAAGACGCCCCGCCCGAAGATGTGATCTTCGAAATCGGCTCGATCACCAAGGTCTTTACCGGGGTCCTGCTGTGTCTCTTGATCGAAGAGGGCACGGTCGATCCATGCGCGCCACTGGCCGAGATGTCCGAAGACCTGGCGGATGTGCCGACAGAGCTGACGCCCGAGGGCCTGATCTCGCACACGAGCGGGTTGCCGAACATTCACATGCCCATCTGGCGGGCGGCAATCACGCCGATGCCTCAAGGGCCTTATGCCGGTTTCGCACGCGCCGACCTGTTGCGGTGGCTTCGGACCTGGAAGGCCAAGCCGGACCCTGCGCCGCGCCACGCCTACTCCAACCTCGGTGTCGGGCTTCTTGGCGAGGCCATGGCCATGCAAGCTGGGAGGCCGTTCATAGCCCTTCTCACTGAAAAGGTCATCGCCCCGCTCGGACTGGCCGATACCACGGATCGCCTAGACGAAGACCAGCAGCGCCGCTTCGCACGGCCAAAGGACACAAGCGGTCGGCTTGTTTCGCCCTGGACCTTCGACGCCCTGGCAGCCGCCGGATGCCTTCGCTCTTCTGGGCGCGATCTCGCGCGATTTTCTGACCGCGTGATGCAAGCGCTAGCCGCACCCGAGACCGCACTGGACCGAGCCGTTGGCCGATCAACCGTTCCCATTTTTGGTCTTGGTAAGCGAGGCGCGATGGTGCCGGCGGCGCAATGCTCTGGCTGGATGTCGTCGAGACCGAGCCCGACATCGCCCGGTATTCTCCACGCGAGCGGCGGAACAGCGGGCTCGACCTGTGCGCTCTACATCTGTCCGGAGCGGCATGAAGCCTGCGCGATCCTCTCGAACAACGGGATTGCCGCCAGCCTTTGGGGAAGCATCAGGTTGAGTTGGTCAGGTCAAGTCAGGCAGGCCCACGCGTATTTCGGAACGGGCTGAAACAATTATCGCCCGCGCGGAAACGGCCGGTGTGCCGGAAAAGCCCTTTCGATCAGCTGACCCTGGGGTCCGGTTCTCTCCTCCCTGCTTTTCGGTTTTTTTCCCACGTCGACCTTTATTGTATTAGCTGCAATCCTGAACTACCTCGGCTTGTCGGAAACCACCGACTGCCCCGATAAGCGACATGTCAGCGCCAAGGAGCGCCGATTTGTTCGTGCGCAGGACAATGAACGTGTCGGCAATAGGTCACGATGGAGGCTTGCGAAGAACCGCGGCGGGACACGAAAGCACGTGATCGAACCATGAACATGTGCTGTACACGACGCACCGCAAGACACTGAAACTGGGACTGCATCGCCTCCATCCATCACGACAACGACGCCGATCGGACGCTACTATACGCCGACACAGTTGGTTGCGGGGTGATTTGCACCTACGGGGCTAAGCCATTGATATTGCTTGAACCGATTGACGGGAATATTCCCGTCACTCGCTAAGCCTCTGAAGTTCTTTTGGTTTTTCGAAGGGTTTGGTTGCGGGGGCTCGCAACTCACGATTCCTGCGATTGGTGGAGGGCGTGGTGCCGCGGCTTGTGGCGTAGCTTCGGGAATAGCGTCGGAAAACAGCGCAACTGGTGAAGTCCCGGTGCAAGAGACGCCTTAGAGGTTCTAGGCGCAATGGAACTGAACCGGTTTCTCCATACGGTAAGAGCAAAAGAGCTTTAGGCTAGAACGGGAAAGCTGAACCCAGGCAATGCTCCAGAGTTTTTTGAGGGCATGACACGAGCCAACAACGCTACCGGTCGAAGACACCGAAATCAGAGCTGCGACGCCCAGCGGGGGTGCTGATCGTCCACGACGAATGGATGCGCGTGGCGGCGCTCGCCCTTGAGGTGGGGATGGTCGAGCGGCAGGTTGTCGTGGGTGTGCTCGACGATCTCGGGATCCTCTTTCGGCCAGAGGCGCAGCGCGGAGAGCACACCGGCACCCGCAAGCGCGGCGAGGCACCCGAGTGCAGCGACCGGCCCGAACTGCGTCATCAGCCAACCCGACAGCGGATAGGTCACGAGCCAGCAGGCGTGGCTCAGTGCGAACTGGGCGGCGAAGAGTGCGGGGCGGTCTTCCGAATGGGATGAGCGACGCAGGAGACGGCCGGAGGGGGTGAGGACAGCCGAGTAGCCAAGTCCGACCAGCAGCCAGGCGCCGAGCAGGAAGGGCCAGTCGAGACCGAGCGCGGCGACTTCTGCCGCCAAGACCAACAGGGACAGGACCATCAGCGCGGCCCCCGCGACCATCACCGGCCTGTCGGGCACGCGGTCGAGCAGGCGCGGCAAGACAAGCGCTGCCAGCATCGAGCCGGCGCCGAAGGCGAACATCGTCCAGGCCAGTGCGCTTTCCGACAGGCCGAGGGTGCCGCGCACCAGCACCACCGAGTTGACCAGCACCATGGCGCCCGCGGCCGCCGCGGCGAGGTTCAGCGCCAGCAGCCCCCGCAAGCGCGGCGTCGCGAGGTAGATGCGGACACCCCGGGTCGAGCGGTCGTAGATGCCGCGCGGTTCGGATGGCTTCGGGCTCGGCAGCAGGACCGAGATGATCAAAAGCGCCGAGGCCGCGAACCCCGCCACCGTGCCGAGGAAGAGGGAGTTGTAGCTCATCACCGCCAGCAGCAACGCGGCCAGCGTCGGGCTGACGATGTTCTCGAGGTCATAGGCCAGCCGCGAGAGAGACAGCGCACGGGTGTAGCGCGCCTCCTCCGGCAGCACGTCCGGTATCGTCGCCTGGAAGGTCGGCGTGAAGGCCGCCGAGGCCGATTGCAGCAGGAAGATCAGGACATAGACCTGCCAGACCTCGGTGACGAACGGCAGGCAGAGCGCGGCGCCCGCCCGCACCAAATCGAGCCCGACCAGGAGCGCGCGGCGGTTCACTCGGTCCGCGAAGGCCCCCGCGATGGGAGCGATGCCGACATAGGCCACCATCTTGATCGTGAAGACCGTGCCTAGCACCATCGCCGCCCCGTCGCCCGCGAGATCGTAGGCCAGCAGCCCGAGCGCGACCGTCGCGAGCCCGGTGCCCAGCAGGGCCACAACCTGCGCGAGGAACAGGTGGCGGTATGTGCGGTCGGCGAGGATTTCCAGCATTAGGCGTTCAGAGGTAGCGGGCGATGGCCTTCAGCTCATCGCGGTCCGCGGGGGAATGGTCTTCGTCCAGGCAATGGTCCATGTGATCGTGGATCAGGGCCCGCTTGGCGTTTGCGACGGCCTTCTCGACCGCCTGCAGCTGCTGGGCGACATCGAGGCAGGGCTTGCCGTCCTCGATCATGCCGATCACGGCCCGCAGATGACCGTCGGCACGTTTCAGCCGGGCGATCAGGGCGGGATGGGTTGCGTGGACATGGGGCTTTGTCATAGAAAGACGCTATCCCCCCTGGGGGGATAGAACAAGATGGCCTCTTAAAGGGGTCACGCAAACGAGCGGGCAGACAGGCAAAACCGATGAGACCTTTGGCGACATTCGGAAGACAGGCGTTTGCAGCGCTTCTCTGCCTGTCGCTGATCGTCTGGTCCGTCATGCCCGCAGCGACCCATGCCCCGGCCGTGTTCGAGACGATCCAGGATCATCTGGAGATGATCGCGGATCATGGGCATTCCCACGGGTTCGAGGAAGACCTCTACTGGGCGATGCACGGTCACAGCCATGACGTGGCCGACCACGACCACAACCAGGCGTTCTTGGACCTTGGGGACCGAAGCCATCCGACCTCCGCCTACCGGGATGCGTGGCGGCTGAAGGCCTCGCCCGGCGGCGGGCACCACACATTCAGGATCGAACGACCTCCGCGTGCCTGATCGGCGCCGCGCCCGCGCGCGGCTTCACCGATCATCAATCGCACGTACGGAGACCTATTCATGAGTTCCAACTCAACGGGCCTGCACGCGCTCGCGTCGCGACGCGTCACGGCCATCCTTCTGACAGCCCTTGCGCTCTACGCCTCCAGCGTGGCGCAGGTGCTCGCCCATGACGTCACCCCCGGTGATGCGGGCTACATTCAGGAAATCTGGGGGGTGCACATCATCTCCTTCATCTATCTCGGCGCCAAGCACATGGTGACGGGGTACGACCACATCCTGTTCCTTCTGGGCGTCGTCTTCTTCCTCTACCGGATGAAGGATGTCGCCATCTATGTCAGCATCTTCGCCGTGGGCCACTCGGTGACGATGCTGGCCGGCGTCTGGTGGGGATGGGGCATCAATTCCTACATCATCGACGCCATCATCGGCCTTTCGGTCGTCTACAAGGCGCTCGACAACCTCGGCGCCTACCAGAAATGGTTCGGGTTCCAGCCCAACACCAAGGCCGCGACGCTGATCTTCGGCCTCTTCCACGGCACCGGCCTCGCCTCGAAGATCATCGAATACGACATCTCCGAGGACGGCCTCTTGTGGAACCTGCTGGCCTTCAACGTCGGGGTCGAGGTCGGCCAGATCCTCGCGCTCTTCGCGATCCTCGTCGTGATGGGCTACTGGCGCCGGTCCGAGCGGTTCATGAGCCAGGCCGTCGTCGCCAACGTCATCATGGTGGGCCTCGGCATCTGGCTCACCGTCTACCAGATCAACGGCTTCCTCACGGCCGCATAAGGAGAAACGGATATGCAACTCATCGATAGAATGCGTGACACGATGCAATTGACCGCGGAGAAGCCCGATCCGGCGATCCTGCCGACACCGAGGCAACTGCGGCGCTCGACCATCGCCGCCGTGATCGGCGCGGCCTTCATCGGGGTCGGCGTCTACCTGCCGGCCGAATACGGGATCGACCCGACCGGGGCGGGCAATGTCCTCGGCCTCACGGAAATGGGCGAGATCAAGCAGCAGCTCGCCCGCGAGGCCGCCGAGGACGAACTGATCCACGGCGGCGGCGAGCAGTCCTCGCGCCTCGTGGACGACATCTTCGGCCTCTTCGTCGGCGCGGCACACGCGCAGGAAGCCTGGACCGACACGGAGACCTTCACGCTGGCGCCGGACGCGGCAACCGAGATCAAACTCGTCATGGAAGCGGGCGATGTCGCGGAGTACGCGTGGGTTGCGGAAGGCGGCCGGATCAACTTCGACCTGCACGCCCACGGCGACGGCCAGTCGGTGGACTACGACCGCGGCCGCGGCGCGACCGAGGGCCAGGGCAGCATCGAGGCGCCGTTCCCCGGCGAACACGGCTGGTTCTGGCGCAACCGCGACGATTCCCACGTGACCGTCACGCTGCAGCTGCGCGGCGCCTACAGCGAGATCGTTCGCAGTGAGTGAGCAATGGCGCCTGCGGGAGACCGCAGGCGCATCCAATACCGATCTTTGTCACAGTATAGAGACGCTCGTGAAGTGCATACGCCTGACAGGGCGTGTTCCTCCAGAGCAAGCCGACATCCCTCCATTTTCATTTTCTGACGGGCAACTGCTTGAGGGGACGGGACTGAGGTCGAACGTTCTCCAGGTCTATCGGGTCTACCGGCGCTCAAAGCGCAGCCTGAGCGAGCCGCGTCCAACGACGGAAAACTGCGCCTGTGTTTCTTTGTCCATTGGGTTGGGAAGTTCAAAAACACACCACTTCTCAGGCGAAAAGACATGCGGAACATAGAGAATGCGATACCGTCTGCGACCGGTGCGCGAGGCAGAGCTGGCGACGCGAAGTTCGTTCGAGGTCAGTTCGAATTCGCATCCATCCTCAAGGGTAGACTTGACTTCAAACATCCAGTCGACCGTTGGTGTCTGCACAAGAAAGTCGTAGCCAGCTGAATCGTCACCTTCGCTACCACCAAAGAACTTCGTTCTATTCTCCGATATCCACGAACTCTCGCCGACAGCTTCGGGAAAGCGTCGCTTGAGGTACTGATAGGCCAACCATTCACTCGCGACGCCCATTGCGACCTTCTGCGTTTCGGTCAGGCGTGCGGCCCGCTGCACCCGCTTGCCTCCACCGCCGTTGCCACCACCGGGGTCCGATCTCGACGTCTCATCGAACGGCACCAGCCTAGTTCGCTGACGACTCCTTTCGAACCAGCTATCGTCAGACTCGATTGCGGCCTCGGCAATGTTTTGCATGGCTACAGCGAACGACGGGTCCCCTGGATCAAGATCCTGTCCAGCGAATTGGATAATGCGCTTCCGACGATCACGTTCTTGCTGCTCTCTGGCCTTCCGCTCCTGCTCTTCGCGCACAGCGCCTTCGTCAAGCCCGAGACCTTCCGGGTCAATCCGTGCAGGCATTTCCGCGGGCCATATGCCCGCCCGCTCGCAGAGACTCGCCACTTGGTCCTGTTTGATCACCTCGAAGTCAAGGAAGCCTGCATTCTCCACCAGGCGCACGACCTCTTGTGCCTCACCTTGTTCCCAGATCTCTGGTAGATCGAGATGGTTCTTTCGGGTCCACGCCCCTAATATGGGCTTGGCCTCGCTCGCAAAGGCGTGGACCACTTTTCGGTTCTCGCTAATCATCTTCTCGAAGGCCGGAAGATCCGCTTCCGGGATTTCTCCCAGCGCATCAGCGAAGGACCGCTCCACATGCGTAACAACCGTCTGACGGTCTAGCGTTTCGCAATCTAGGACCCAACTCGGATCGAACTGGATGAATTGAAGCTCGCGCCTTGAAAGGTAGGTGGAAAGATCGCGTCCTTGCCGGTAATCCTCAAGATGCAGGCATCTCAGCCGGTCTCGGAGCCCTGGCACCAATTCGCGCAGGTACGCTTCGAAGGTGGCCCGCAATTCTGCTTCGCTAGATAGAGCTTCTTCACCGAGAGACTGAAGAACCCGGTTGAACTTTCCGTAGTCAAGCCCCAGCGTCGTCAAAACCGAACGACGGTCGGGGCTTTCCTCACAGGCGGCGAGCAGGTCGCCGGCGGGCGGGGAGTTTTCCGAAAGATGCGTCTCTAGCCAACCCCGCAGGCTGAATTCCGCCCCCATGTCCTCCGCGGCTGCGCCAAGGGCCCGCGCCAGTTCGGCACCTTCGAAGTATGCGACAACCGGGACCATAAGATAAAGGATGTGCGCCAGATCGGTCCGCATTCCCGCGCGCATATCTTCGACAATTCCGATATCACAGCCAAGTGCAGTGGCGAGTTCGGCATCCGAGGGGCGTTCGAGAGTGCCTTCGGGGCGTCCGATCGCCAAGCGGAGAAGCACCAACTCTAGGGAGCGAAGTCGCGTGTCGGTAAGCTTGGATATCTCGGAAGCAAGACCCATCGCCAAGCGTGGCCAATCGAGAGGTACGCCGTGCGTCAGGATAAGCGTCGGACTGGCATCGTCTCGGAAGGCGTACCAGTCCATGCGGCCTCCGCCGGTCACCTCCTGGTCAGCCACCTGCAGTGAAATTGAACTGCACCTCCGAAGCCTTATCGCTCGGATCCCCTTGTCGAGAGTGGCATGCTGAATCCCTCGCTCAAGGTTCTCGCCCGCAACCTCGTTGGCGATCACCGCGAGTTCTGGAAGCCAGTCTAGGCCCTGTGATACCAGATGGTCGTCATTGTTCCTGGGAACAAACACCGAACCATCCACAAGCAACCGGACGGAGGCTCGGTCCAGCTTGCTGGGCGAATAGCCGTTGATGTGTTTGAGGCTCTCAACGATGATATCGAGGTCGGCGTCCCCCACTTCCAGTATGGCAATGCCGGCAGCGGAAAGCGCCCGCGCCTCAAAGCTTTGTGCGTTGTCGACAAGGATCACCTCGATCGGCTCAGCCTTGTCGCCCTCGATGGACGCTAGGTTTCCGGAACGATAAACCGCCAGCGGAAGGTCAGATGGCAACGTTGCACCGCTCTCGGCCAGTTCCCCCCAAGCCCGGCCGTATTGGCGTCGAAAGGTCGCCACATCACCCGACTGAAGGTTTCTGGCAGAGTTCGCTAGAGCAGCGAGGCGCAGCGGTGCCGTCTCAGGTTTGGCCCAATCCAGAAGTCCAAGCGCATCGCCAAATGAGATCTTGGCGATCTCCTCTCTCTCGACAAGCACTCTAGCGTCGTCGGAAAGACGTGGAATAAATGCCGGAACTCCTGGTCTTTTGGTCCTTGATGCCCAGCACTGGTTTGGTGAAAGGAATATGCGTTCACCGCGCAGGTCGCCCTGCAGCCACGCCTCGGATCGCAGGAACGCGCCCAACGGTGTGACAACGCGACGTTCGTCCCACTCACGCTGTGCACGATCGTAACGTCCAATTCGCGCCGAAAGGAACTTTCGGCCATAAAACGAGAGGTGTTGGACAAGCAATTCATAGAACGCTTCGCGCAAATGCTCAGGCAACTCGTCATATTCGTTCTGCCCCGGCATCCGCCAGAACTCGCCCTTCAGCGCATAATCGTCCGTATTAGGATGACGAAAGGTGGTCGTACCCGCGTGTCTTGTCCAAGGCTCGCCTAGGCCGTTCTTGAGGTCTCCGCGACGCAGCAGGTTGTCCCAGTATCCCGAAGGCGACCCTCTCCGTCGAACTTTAGCCGCAATGGGTTTCAGGCCATCGGCTACCTCAATCACCTCCAGAAACGTCACCCATTTTCGAGCGCCGGCGTCGATCCGCGTCTCCCATTCGTCCAACGGCTTTAGAAGATGTTTCCTCGCCCGCTCGCAGTCCTCCGAATATGCGGAGGCGTCGCTGAGATAGGCTTCCAGACGTCTTCCGGCTTCGGTCCACGTTCCGGAAAACACGGCGTTGTCGGCTCGTATCCAGCCTCCCAGCGTGGGCACGTGTAGGTCGGCACTCTTTATCGCAGCTTCCGCGCTCTTTCCTGCCGCATCCCAGACGCGAAACGCCCAATCGAGCGCTTCCACGCGTCTCTTGTCACTAGGTGCCTTACCAAGCGCGGAGCCGAGACCGGACAGCGCTTCGATTGGATCAAACTTCCGAATGAGCCCTGCGTCGGCAAACGCTTTCAGCACTTCGTCGGACAGACCGATCTTCTCATCGAAAAAGCGATACCCTCTGGTTAAGGACGACGGCGGCAATGGAATGCCACCTTTCCTGCGCTTGCCGATCTCGCTTTCGCTGCGAACGTAGAGACCGTGGCGACCGTCCGCATCATGTCCACCCGCCGAGCGCAGCTTCCCTGACCGGTCGATCAGGACTTCGACGCCGTCCAGACAGTCCAAGTCAACCTCCGAAGCCTCGCAGAGGGTGGCCAGATCATTATAGAACTTCGACCATGTTGCTGGCTTTGCGTCCCGGTCGACGAGCGTCCTCGCATAGATCGCCGACCACTCGGGGATCTCGTCGGGCGAAGGGAGACGGGAATACCGCCAGCCATACCGACCAAAGCAGCGTCCGGCCATCTCGCGAAGCCGCTCGAGACGCGAATTGTTCAGATCGCCGGACGCCAGATGTACGCCGACGTGCTTCACGATCTCGCGCGGTTTCAGCAGTGCAAACTTGGCATCAGGCCAGATCGAAATGTTTTCGAGGTTCGACCATTTCTCACCACTCTCGGTGGGAATGATCGGAATCACATTAAGCTCGCTCAATTTCAAACCCGCGGCCTTCACCGCAGCATCGAGCTTTCGCGCATCGCCTCCGGTCCAGGCAATCAAGTCGAATACGCTGCGCCCGGGGATATCCAGTTGCTCTCGCACGACGGCCAGAGCTCCGGATACGCATGCCTCAGCGACGGCGTCCATCAAGTGGCTGTTCAGCGGCAGTTCTAAATCGGTATTTCGGCGGTCGATGTCCGCAAAAAACGGCGCGTCGATGTGCCCAAGGAGTGGCGAGCCGGCTTCGCTCCCCATCGGCAGAAAGTTGTAAAGCTGCCCATCCAGCACTGCCGCCGTCGACAGCCCAACCGCGACGGAGACGCAGGGCTGGCCTCTCCACTCTATCCACCGCTTCAGAGCGGGGGCACGATCGATGCTGTCCCTTACGGCTGCAATGACACGTTCCTTTTCCACTTCCTGTCGCACCAAGAGGAACCGGCGGTGCTCTCCAACTTCGACCTCTGAAATTTCCGGACTGTCCGGTCCACCACTCTCTCGCAGGACTTTCTGGCGTCTGGTCAGGCGCCGGCCACCAGTTCTCTTTCCTTCAATTTCGACATCGATCCGGACCTCCGCGATGCGATCAAGGAAAAGGAGAAGCGGATGCTCCAGATTTGCAATCTCTTCGACTTGTTTGCGCACAAGGTTGACCGCTGAAGAGGACCGGAGAGGCGCGACGATTACGGTTGCGTAGCCCAAATTGGCATAGCGCGCGATCTCTGACGGGATATCATCGAGCGGCCGAGGAACCAGATATCTCGGAATTGCATTGGATATCCGGTCCGCTTCATCCTCTCTGACCGCTTCATCGCGCAACTCCGAGAGAATGATGTCTCGGATCTCATTCCGCCTCGCGAAGCGGAAGCAAAACCCGTCGAATGATTTGGAGGACTGGTTCGGTGATCTGGAGTAGATTTGCACATCTTCGGTGATCGCCTCGATGCTTCGAAACCCAAGCCCCTTGTTTCCGATCCCCTCACCGATCTCCTTTCCGCTGGTCGCAAGGTTGATGATCGCACTTACATCGCGATCACGGAAACCATGCCCGCGGTTAGCCACATAAAGGCGACCCTCGGTCTCGGAGGTCACAGCGAGCTTGATCGCAATTCCACCATCTTCACCGGCCGAGTGAGCATCGTGTGCATTCTGTATGAGTTCGAACAGGACCCGATCGCCGTATTCGGTTCCGATGACTTCTCCGAGATTCTTGAGGCTTTCATAAACCTGCTGGCCCTTTCGATGCGCATCGAGGGCGTTCGAAAGAGCATTTCGCGCCTGCGTTCGTAGTGCCTCGGCGGGGGTAAGAGAAGCCAACTCGGAAGCAAAGTTCAATTATTTGACCTCCTTTTTCTCACGGCGAACGATTTGAATGGAGACTATCAGGATACCTGCTTGATGGTCTTTACGTCACTGGGCTTGCGCTAGCTTTGTGGGCCGCTGGAATTTCCATCCTTGGCGATGCGCCCGGCCACACTGGAGCTGCCGAAGAGATGATCGCGCGAGAAACGATACAGGTCCGGGTCGGTGTGCGGGACTAGGACACCCTGCCGAACCAGACGGTCCCGCTCCTCACGATCCCGTTTCACACGAGGAGACCCCTCCCGCATCGCCGTCGAGCCCTTGCGGACAAGGAGGCCACCGGTTTCGGGGCAGCCATAGGCTTGAGCCTTCTGCGGACGCATTTCAAACCAATCGTTCTCACTCATGCATTTCCTCTTTCGTTCTGGAATACAGGCAGAGCACAGAGCGTGTTCACCAGCCGCATCTGCTCGACCGTCTCGCATTTGGCCTCGCGCAGGCGCGGCGCGCCGAAGACCAGCGCCAGCCCCTTGGCGCGCGATACAGCCACGTTGATCCGGTTGAGGGAGAACAGGAAGTCCATACCACGCGGCGTTTCCTCGGCCGATGAGGCAGTCATCGAGACCAGGCAGACCGGCGCCTCCTGTCCCTGGAACTTGTCGACCGTGCCCACGCGGATGCCGAGCGGCAGCGCGTCGCGAAGTGCATTCACCTGCGCGTTGTACGGCGCGACAACGATGATGTCGGTCTCGCGCATCGGGCGGCGCGTTCCGTCCTTCTCCGTCCACTCGCCTTGCAGGAGATCGGCCGCCGCGGCTTGGATCGCGGAGACCTCCTCGGTCGAGATCTGAGCATTGCCCTCATGCGCGACCGGGACCCAGAAAGCCCCCGCCTCGGGAAACCGAGTGCCACTAACCCCCTGTCGCGCGGTGTCCGCGTGGCTGGTCAGCCGCCCCTCGTAGACCTGTTCCGAAATGAAGCGGCAGACCTCGGGGTGCATGCGCCGAGAGATGGGAAGGAAGATGCCCCGATCCGGTGGGATCGTCGCGTGATCGCCCAACATCCAGTCGAGGCAGGAAAGGTTGGCAGGCTCGGGATGCGCGCCCTGGATCACCTGCAGTAGCTGACGCGGGTCGCCGACGAGCACGATGTTGCGCGCGGCACGCCCCATGGCGACCATGTTGGCGAGACCGACCTGTCCCGCCTCGTCGATAAACAGCCAGTCCAGCGACTGCTCGAACTCCGGACGCGAGAAGAAGAAGGCTGTGCCGCCGACGACATGGGCCCCTGTCAGCGCGGGATCGTCGTTAGACGTGGCACGGGTGATGCCGGTGAATCCCTCGGGATAGCCGTCGTCTTCACCGCTCACCTTGTGAGCGAGCTCGGCGTTCTCCAGCGTGATGCCCGGATCGTCGTCCTCCAGCGCAAGAAGACAGCCCATCAGCACGTTGCGAATGGCCTCGTGGCTGTTCGAGGCCACGCCGACGCGGTGCCCTTCCCGAACCAGCGACAGGATCGCCCGCGCTGTGACGTAGGTCTTGCCCGTACCCGGCGGCCCCTGGATCGGCAGCACGGTGCCGTCCATCGCGCCAACGGCCGCAATCGTCCCGGCGACCGGATCGGCGCCATCCAGCAGGTCGGGCTTCCGGCCGGTCGTGAGGCGCGGAGTTGAGCGGGACAGCAGGTCGTCGATGGCGGTAAACCGACGCAGTCCACATTGATCCGTGATGACATCGCGCAGAGCCGCGGCGATGACGCCGGTGTTAATCGGCCAATCCGGGTGGAGCGTCAGCCGATCGGTCAGCAGATCGGCTTTCTTCGGCCCCGCCTTGAGGGTGATTTCCCGAGCGCTCCGGTCGAGCGCGGTGATCTCCATGGTGGTTGGCGGTCCGTCAGCGACTGGAACGGTCGCCTTCTTGCCGCCCCTCAGCTTCGTTTCCTGGGGCGGGAAACGATACGTGCGCGCCATGGATCGCTTCACCGGTTCCGCCGGGCCAACGGCCTCGAGCCCGGCGAGCGCGTCGAGGTCGTCGATCAACTCGTCCTCGTCCTTCCCGGCGCTGTCGAAGACGGCCCATTGCGCCGGTTTCGCCTCGCGCTTGTGAAAGAGGCCGAGATTGAAGAGCATCTGCTGTCGTTCCTCGGGCAGACCGGATTCGGCGAGAATCGCATGCAGCTGTTCGGCGTCGGCCTCTTCCGCCTCTTCCTTGTCGCCCGCGTCCTCGCCTAGACGCGGCCAGGGGCATTCGGGCCGGACCTGGACCAGCCAATCTCGAAGTTCCTCGGTGGAGATGCAGTCGATGCGGTTGTAGTCCTCGATCTCGTCAAGAATCTGCTGTTCGCCCTTCTCGCGCCAGCGTTCGTAGGCGACAACCGAGCCGCCCGCCGTCGTCACCTCGCCTTCGCGCTTTCGATCATAGAAGGCTTCCATCGACTTGATGGAATAGTTCGCCTCCGAGCAGATCAGTCCGCCGCGCACGACGGCGTAGAGATCGACGAAGCGACGCTCGCGCAGGAGGCGGTCAAGAAACGCCTCGCCGATCCCGTATTTCGTGGTCAGCCGACGCAGCGCGGTGATCTCGTAGGGTGCGTAATGGTAGATCCGCGCACCCGGATGCGCATCGAGCCGCGCTCGAAAGAACGCAAGTAGCTCCGACAGGGCCTGCGCCTCGGCCTCGTGATCATGTGCCCAGAACGCGTGGAAGTCTCCGTCGCACCACACGCCGTGCAGGTATTCGAGGCCGCCCTCGTAATGCGGATCGCCCTCGATGTCGTAGAAGATGTCGCCAGGCGTCGGCTCGGGCAGCAGGTCGAAACCCTTGCCCGGCTCGGGTGCGCGCAGTTCGTAAGCCGGCTCTCCCGTCTTGCGGGCATGCTGAAGCCGGGCTTGGGCGACGAGCTTCGCGCGCGTGGTCTCCGCCATGCCGCGGATCGGATGATCGAGGCGGGCCAGCGCCTCCATCGTCGTGATTCCCGCGGCCTCGAGCTTCTTCACCTGTCCGCGGCTGATGCCCGCCACGTTGAAGAGGCTGTCCTCGGCAACCCAGACGCTGGCGCAGTGGTCGGCCCAGCGGCACAGCGCGCAGTCAGCGCAGGGGACGGGGCGCGTGGGCGAAGGGTCAGCCACGAAGGCCTCGAACCGCGCCCGCGCGCCGCGTGCATAATGGGCATAGTCGGCGAGCCGCAGCGTCGCACGTTCGCCGGAGCCTAGTTCGACATGAGCGAGCTCGGGCGCCGCGCCCTGAACCTCGGCGAGAAGGTCGGAATAGAGCACGAGCTGAAGGACGTGTTTCGGATGAGGCCGGCGCTTCAGCTTTGTGTCGGCGACCTCGTAACTGAAGGACCCGAGCGCAGAGGGGCGCTCCACGCGCTCCAGAAAGTCAGACCAGCCGCCCCAGTTGCCCGACAGGAACGCCCCTTGAAAGACCACTTCCGAACCTTCGGTCAGCGCCACGCGCGTGGCCTCCGCATCGCGCGCCAGATCGCCACGCGGGATCTCGACCACGGACCTGCCGGAAACCTTCAAACGCTCCAGATGCGCGGCCTCATGCGCGTCGCCCTGCTTCTGCAGAAGCGCAGCATCCTCGCTGTCCGCGCCCGGCTCCGGCCCTTCGCCGCGCAGGCGCATTAGATCGAGCGTCGTGGCATGGGCGCAGCCCATGAACCGCATCAGGTCGCTCGCCGAGAAGAGGATGTTGCCGCCGATTTCCCGCATGGGCTCCTTCAATCGTCAATGAGCGCAACCCGAACCGCGGAAAACGTCTCCTGATTGCAGCTTCATAAATCACCCCTGTGGGTGTCAATAACTGTCGGCCCTTGCGAAGGTCCGGTGCTTGGAAGGGGTACGAACAGCCACGCTTCAAGCCTTCTTGGTATTTCCGCCACGGACGATTCGCAGGCTCTGCGGTGAAATCAGCGAAGCTCGCTTCCCCTTCGCCGTCATCCACAGAGAGAAGCCTTTCTCGATCAGCTCTGCAGCTTCATCGAGGGTCTTCACATAGACGGTGTGTTCGGCGTGATGCTTGGCATTGCCATGTGCAGGGTCGCCAAGTCGGTAACCTTTCGACGTGAAGTCTGGTTCTTCCACAACGCCTTCACGTGGAGAAACTCGTTCGATCCTGATCACATGCCCACTCATGGCCATCAATCTCCCTTCCGAAGCTTCTGTCTGCCTTTCGCCCGTTCCTCGGCAGCGGTGAGAGAATCAGGTCGACAGGCAACCGATACCTTCTTAGCTTCCAAGGGTGTCAAAAATTGGCAGGCTGCGAGGCGCGCATGTCCTTTTCCAAGGCTCAGGACCTGATCCGGCTTGCGCAGTTGGCTGCGGCAAGACGCAGTGGGATCAGCCTCGAGGAGATCGCGCTGGAGTTCGGAGTGTCCCACCGGACCGCGCAGCGGATGACCGACGCGCTGGAGGAGACCTTCGGAAACGTCCTGGTAGAGGATGGCGAGGACCGCAAACGACGTTGGCGCCTACTCGATCCCGGCCTCGACCGCCTGCAACTTCGCCACGAAACAGGTGTGGAAGCCTTGGAGATCGCCGCTCGCGGGGCAGAGGCCGAGGGTCGTCTGCGTCATGCCCGGGTTCTGGTCGAGTTGCGCGAGAGGCTGCTTGCGCAGGCACCTTCCCGGTCCCGCATCGAGACCGATGCCGAGGCGGTCCTCGCGGCCATGGGACAGGTCACGCGCCCCGGCCCGAGGGTCAGCGTCAAGACGGACGTACTGGACGCCATCATCGAGGCACTGCGCGGCCCGTTTCGGCTCCGCGTGCGGTACAACCGGGACGACGCAAGCCGAATCCTCGAACCGCACGGGGTCTTGCTGGGCCACCGGACTTATCTGGCGGCCCGCGACCCTGCAAAGGCAGAAGAGGTACGCAATTTCCGCATCGATCTGATCCGCGATGCGGAAGTCCTGGACGAGAGCTTTGCGCTGCAGGACGGTTTCAACATCACGGATTACGCCGCGCGGTCCTTCGGCGTCTGGCAGGATCCCGATCAGTATGGGGAGGTGATCTGGCGTTTCGCGCCAGAGGCGGCCGAACGCGCTGCGGGCTTCCGCTTTCATCCCCGCCAAGTGCTCGAGGCGCAAGACGACGGCAGCCTTGTCGTGCGTTTCGAGGCGGCAGGCTGGGTGGAGATGACGTGGCACCTCTACCAGTGGGGGGACAAGGTCGAGGTGATTGCCCCGAAGGCGCTCCGGGCGATGGTCGACGGATACCGTCGATCCGATTTCGGCGCGATGCCGTGAACGAGAATTTGAGACGGAGGAATTCGATGCAAGACAGCCTGTCGTTCAGCGCCTTGAAAGAGAAGCAACGCGCGATCCGTGAAGGCTTTCCCGAGACGATGGGCTTGCGCGTGCACCGCTCCATCAGCTGGATCGGACGAGCCGAGGCGTGCGGTGATGATCACGATGCACGCTTCATCTTCCTTTGGATCGCCTTCAACGCAGCTTACGCGGACGAACGCGAATTCCAGTCGGTGGTAACCGGAGAGAGAGCTGCATTCGTCGATTACTTCGGCAAGCTGGTGGCGCGGGACGAAAAGCGGCGCATCTACAAGGCGCTATGGCAGCGGTTCTCCGGTCCTGTTCGGACCCTCATGGAGAACCGTTTCGTCTTCAACCCGTTCTGGCAGCATCAGAACGGCATCGACGGGTTCGAGGATTGGGAGGAGAGGTTCCGATCATCCTCTCGCAGCTTCGCACAGTCGTTTCAAGCCGGCGACAGCGCGCGTGTTCTGAGCTTTGTCTTCGATCGGCTCTACGTTCTGCGGAATCAGTTGGTGCACGGCGGATCGACCTGGAACAGCGGAGTGAACCGTGCACAAGTCCGCGATGGCGCAGAGATACTCGCCTTTTTGGTCCCGGTTTTCGTGGACCTGATGATGGACAATTCACAAGAAGACTGGGGACGGCCGTTCTACCCAGTGGTCGACTAGGGGTTTCGACGCGCCTTCGCAAAGCCGCGATCCGTCGCGATGAACCGCTCCAGCATGGGTACCACCAGCTTCTTCGGTTCGATTGGTCCCTGACCCGCCTCCCGGCCGAGGACTTCACCATAGGCGATCAAATCACGGTGCAATTGCGCAGGCAGCTCAACAGTCAGCTTCACCGGCTTGTCGTCCGGGATCGGTCCGAGTTTCAGCTTGGTCATGTCAGCCTCTGGACGGCGCGACAATGAGGTCGCGCGTGACGATCACGCGGACCGGGAAACCCGGGCGGATGGTGAGGGTCGGCGGGATCTCCAGCTGGCGTTGAACGATCCGTTGTCCGGCCTCGTTGATCGTGTCCAGGGCCCCGTCGCGGAGCGCGCGGGCGAGGCGGTCGTCCTCATCGAGGGAAAGCTCCGCGCCGACCGCGAGCAGGGTCGAAAGCCCCGCCGCGCGCAAGATGCTGGCCCAGTGATTGTCGACGCGGTCCTCGAGACCGGCATACCCCGCGGCATCCGCGCCGGGCTGGCGTTCGAGGACGAGGGATCGTCCATCTGGGAAAATCAGCCGGGTCCAGACCAAGAGCACGCGGCGCTGGCCGACGGTGACGCTGTCGTCATAGGCGCCGATCAACCGGGTGCCCTGCGGGATAAGAAGCAGGCTTCCCGTGGGGCTGTCATAGACGTTCTGGGTGACCTGCGCGGTGATCTGACCGGGAAGGTCGGAGCGAATGCCGGTGATCAGCGCGGCCGGGATGACGGAGCCGGCCTGCAGAAGCCAGGGCGAGACCGGTGGTTGCACGCGGTCGGGGGCGACCGTTCGGCGGTCGGTCGGAGCGGTCAGGAAGGCTTGGCGTGGATCGGTCTCCGGAGTGGCGGCCAAACCGCTCCCCGGAGCCGCTGCGGGCATCTGGAACCCGGTGGATACGGGCGCTCCGGGCCGCGTCTGGAAGAAGAGGTCACTCACGCGCGCCGCTTCCAGTTCCGCGAGGCGTTGCTGCTCCGCCGGGTCCATTGTCGGGGGCGCGAGACTTGGAGCCGCGATGGGCTGGCCCCGTTGCTGCGCGTCAAGGATGCCACCACCGAGGTCGCCCGGCAGGGGCGGTCCGAGCCGCGGGATCGCGTCATAGCTGCCGGGCAGATCGCGGAGACCATCGGCGGGCTGGCGACGGTCCGTCGTGATCAACTCCTCCGGGGCGGCCGTCCTGTCCGGACGTTGCAGGCCGTAGATCAGTGCCGCACCGATCCCGAGGCCCGCGACAACGCCGAGCCCGATGATCACCTTGCGGGAAATCCGCGTGACGCGCGGCGGATCGGCGCGCAGGCGCATGGCGGCAGCGGTGTCGGTCGATGTCTCGGTCATGTCCCCTGCTCCGCATCGTGCCGCACCACCGTCGCCTCGGTCCGGGGTTCGATCCGCAGGATGCGGACCACCTCCTGCCGGGGACCGCGGCCAAGGCGCAGCTCGGCCGCACCGAAAAGCCTATCGACGATCAGCACATTACCGTGGATCCGGGAGTTCACAATTTCCAGCTCGCCATCGGTGCCGAGGACGAAAAGCGGCGGCATGTCGCCCTGGGCGATGCCGCGCGGGAAGACGACGTAAGTACGGCGCCCGTCATCGAAGACAGAAACCGGCCGCCAGGGCGGGCTGTCGCCCTGCAGCCCATACCGGTGATTGCGGGCATGCGCGGGCGGGATGCGCGGCATGGCCGGCACGACGCGTGGGGCGTCGGGCGCACGCGGATAGGCCCAGGAGATGGCGGGCATCCAGGTCTCTTCGCTGGCGTTGAGTTCGATCAGGTAGGTGCGCCGGTCGGTCGAGATCACGAGGTTCGTGCTGATATCGGGCCGTGTGGGTTTGACGAGAACAAGGACGCGGGTGTCGCGCCCCGCGCCGCTTTCGGTGTCGCCGATGATCCAGCGTGCAGTGTCGCCCGCCGCGATCGGGCCGGTGCCGGCCAGGCGTTCGCCGGGTTCGAGCGCGATGGTCGTGATCTGGCCCGGGGCGGCGTAGACCTGATAGAGTGCGCCCTCGGACCAGGGATAGATCTGGATCGCGTTGAAATACCCAGCCTGCCGCGGTTCGACGCGGGCGGCGGCATTGGCATTGCCGACCTGGGCAACGGGTGTCGCGGCCGCCTCGCCGCCCCGGCTCGGGGTCCAGGCGGGCGGGACATGGAGCGGGCGCGGCCGGTCATCGGGTGCCGTGGCTGGCGGTGTCGGCAAGGGCGGGACCGCGTCGACATAGGCGAATGCGGGCGGGCGGTCGCTGGCGCAACCGGCCAGAAGCGTGGTGGCGAGGAGAATGGTGGGCAGGATCGGTCGGGTCATTGGCTCATCTCCCGCGACCAGTTGATCGCGTTTACGTAGATTCCGAGGGGGTTGGCGCGCAGGCGGTCCGCCGTGCGCGGCGGGTCGATCACGATGGTCAGGATCGCGGTCCAGCGTTCGGTGCGGGCCAACTGGCCATTCTCGTAATGCCGCTCGGACCAGGCCACCCGGAAACTGTCGGGCGAGGCGCGGATCACGCTGGAGACGTCGACCGATACCTGGTCCTCGCCGACCCGCGTGAAGGGATCGTTGGCCCGGGCATGGTCGTTCAGCGCCAATGCACCGCGATCCGTGGTGAACTCATAGGCGCGGAGCCAGTTCTGGCGGACGACGATGGGATCGGCGGGCAGGCCCCGGACCTCCTCGATGAAGCGGGCGAGATGCCAGGCGATCTGTGGATCGCTCGGGCGATACCCGGCACTTGCCGCCTCCACGGCGCGCGCCTCGCCATGCCGGTCGATCTCGACGACGTAAGGCACGACGGTGCCGCGCGCCGATTGCCAGACCAGCGCCGTCGCGAAGCCGCCCGCGAGGATCAGGCAACCGAAGGCCATGAGGCGCCAGTTCTTCGCTTGCACCCGGGCGGAGCCGATGCGCTCGTCCCAGACCTGGGCGGCCTTCTGATAGGGGGTCTCGGGTTCCGGGGTCTTGCCGTAATGCGCGGCGGCGCGTTTGAAGAGGCTCATGGGCGGTCACTTTCGGAAAGGGAAACGGAGGTGCCGGAGCCGGGACTGTCCCCGGCGCGCAGCGCGTGCGTGGCGGCGGAAACGCCATGACTCATGGTCTGGCTGCGACGCATGGACCGCGCCCAGGCCGGTGGACTGCCTGCGGGGGCGGACATGGCGGGCGATCCACCTGCCACGCTGCCCATGGATGAGGTGCCGCCGGTGGCGGCGAAGCCCGCGCGGGAACCTGCGGCATGACTTGCCTCGACGGTGTCGGAGGCCGAGGCGGCGGCGCGGCGAAGAGGTGATGCTGCCGCGGATCCCGCGGCTTTTGCTACGCCGCCGAGACCAGAGGCCACACCGGCGGCCCCGATCTGGCCCATCGATCCGAGTCTGTAGGCTGTGGACGCGGCCCCGGTGGCGGCAGCGGCTCCGCGCGTCGCGGCGGCCCCGCCCGAGGCGAGCGCCCCGGCACCGCGGGCGCCGAGCAGGGCCCCGCCACCGGCCGCGACCGCCGCCCCGCCTACGGCGAGCCCGGTGCCGACGGCGGCCCCCGCGCCCAGTTGCGGCCCGCCGGAGACGAGGCCGGTGGCGATGCCGGGGCCGAAGATGCCGAGACCGAGGAGCGAGAGGGCGGCCAGCACGATCGCCATGGCCTCGTCGATGGTGGGCGTCACGCCGCCGAACCCGGCGGTGAACTGGCCGAAGAGCGTCGAGCCGATGCCGATGATCACCGCCAGCACCAGCACCTTGATGCCGGAGGAGACGACATTGCCCAGCACCCGTTCGGCCATGAAGGCGGTCTTGCCGAAGAGGCCGAAGGGGATCAGGACGAAGCCCGCGAGCGTCGTCAGCTTGAACTCGATCAGCGTCACGAAGAGCTGCACCGCGAGCAGGAAGAAGGCCAGGAGCACCAACGCCCATGCGAAGAGCAGGCAGGCGATCTGGATGAAGTTCTCGAAGAAGGCGACGAAGCCCATGAGATCGGCGGTCGATTCCAGAAGCGGCCGCCCGGCATCGAGCCCGGTCTGCGCCACCCGACCGGGACGCAGGAGATCGGCAGGCGAGAAGCCGGTCCCGGAGGCCAAGAGCCCCAGCCCCGCGAAACTGTCGAAGACGATGGCGGCGAGGCTGTTCCAGTTGGAGATGAGCCAGGCGAAGACGCCGACGAAGAGGGTCTTTTTCACGAGGCGGGCGATGATGTCGTCATCGGCGCCCCAGGCCCAGAAGAGTGCCGCCAGCGTCACGTCGATCACGATGAGCGTGCTGGCGATGAAGGCGACCTCGCCACCGAGCAACCCGAAACCGCTGTCGATGTAGGAGGTAAAAACCCCGAGGAAGGTGTCGATGACGCCGGTGCCGCCCATGGCTCACTCGCTTCCGGTCTGGTCGCGTTCCCGCCCGAGAAAGCGGTCGCGGGTTTCGGCCCAGACGGCGAGGCAGTCGGGATCGGAGGCCGCGGCTTCGCCCAGTTCCTGGCAGCGCCGCTGTTCGGCGCGCAAGGGATCGGCCTCCGGAAGAGGCAGAGCTGCCGGACGCGCCGCCTGCCTTTCCTCGTCCCGGCCCATCTCCACCACCGCCGCGGTGATCGCGATGGCGACGAAGACGATGGCGGCGATGCGCGCGAGGACCGATCCCTCCATGGGCCTGCCCCCTTCAGTTGTTGAACATCCGGGCATTGCCGGGCTGGTAGCCCGTGCCCGGGGTGAGGAAGCGCTCGCGCTGGACCCGGCCCTGTTCGGCGGCCGCAGACCGCTCAGCCTCGACCAGCGCGTTCGCGCGGCCGTTGGCGGCCACGACCGCGATCAGGTCGGCGATCTGCTGGGATTGCAGCGCCAGGAGCTGGTTGCCGGCCTGGGTCGCCTGCAGGGCACCGACGGCGGACTGGCTTTCGCCGACCAGGGCGGAGAGCTCGGCGCGCTGGCCGTCGAGATTGCCGACGACGCCGGCTTGGACGCGCAGCGCGTCCTGCAGCCCGTCGACGGTGTTTTCCCAGCGGGACCGTGCATCGGCCAGAAGCTGCGCCTCGGGCGCGGCCATGGGGATATTGGCGTAGTCCTGCTGGAAGACCTGGTCGATCTGGGCGACATCGAAGGCGATGTTCTGCGCCTGGGACAGGAGCTGCCGGGTGCGGTCGACATTCTGCTGCAGCGCCTGCAGCGAGGAATAGGGCAGGCTCGCGAGGTTGCGCGCCTGGTTCATCAGAATCTGCGCCTCGTTCTGCAGCTGGGTGATCTGGTTGTTGATCTGCTCGAGCGCCCGTGCGGCGGAGAGGATGTTCTCGGCATGATTGCGCGGGTCGTAGACGATGCGCCCGCCCCCGCCGAAGAGGAAGGCCTGGGCGGACGTCGCGAAGATCGGCGACAGGCCGATGGGGGCTGCGAGCGCCAAGGCCAAGGCGGAGGCGCTGGCGAGACGGGACAGACAATCGGCGGTGTGGGTCATGGGGTGGTCTCCTTTGCGGGTTCGGGGGCTTGGGGGATCGGTGCATCCGGAACTTCAGGCTCCGGCGCGAGATTGGTGAGGTCCGGGATCAGCTCGGCGGCCCAGCCGACACCGCGGGCGTCGAGCCAGGCCGCGAGAAAGCCGTCGCGACCGTGCTCGGCGAGGATCTTCGAGATCAGCGCATGGTCGGACTTGGCGGAGGCGGCGCAGAGGGCGAGGCCCACCTCGGAGAGGCCTAACTCGAAGAGCCGGTTGCCACGCCGCGACTGGCAGTAGTAGTCGCGCTTGGGCGTGGCGCGGGCGAGAATCTCGATCTGCCGGTCATTGAGGCCGAAGCGCCGGTAGATCGCGGTGATCTGGGGCTCGATGGCCCGTTCGTTGGGCAGGAGTAGCCGCGTCGGACAGCTTTCGATGATGGCGGGCGCGATGGCGGAGGCGTCGATGTCGCTGAGCGACTGGGTCGCGAAGATGACCGAGGCGTTCTTCTTGCGCAGCGTCTTCAACCATTCGCGGAGCTGTCCTGCGAAGCCCTCGTCGTCCAGTGCCAGCCAGCCCTCGTCGATGATCAGGAGCGTCGGCCGGCCGTCGAGCCGGTCGCCGATGCGGTGGAAGAGATAGGAGAGGACGGCGGGCGCCGCGGCGGTGCCGACCAGCCCCTCGATCTCGACGGCCTGGACCGAGGCCGCGCCGAGCTCTTCCGTCTCGGCATCGAGGAGCCGCCCATGGGCGCCGCCCAGGCAATAGGGGCGCAAGGCCTGTTTCAGGTCGGAGGATTGCAGCAGGACCGCGAGACCGGTGATGGTGCGTTCGCCGACCGGGGCCGAGGCCAGCGAGGTCAGCGCGGACCAGAGATGCTCCTTCACCTCCGGCGTTATCGCGATGCCTTCGCGGGCGAGGATGGCACCGATCCAGCCCGCGGCCCAGCTGCGTTCGGCGGGATCGTCGATCCGGGCGAGCGGTTGGAGGGAGACCGTCGCTTCCGCATTCTCGGTCAGTTCGCCTCCCAGATCATGCCAGTCGCCGCCCATGGCGAGGGTCGCGGCCCGGATCGAGCCCCCGAAATCGAAGGCGAAGACCTGTGCGCCCGGGTAGCGGCGGAACTGCAGCGCCATGAGCGCGAGGAGCACCGATTTGCCCGCCCCGGTGGGACCAACGACCAGCGTATGGCCCACATCGCCCACGTGGAGCGAGAGGCGGAAGGGCGTCGCGCCCTCGGTCTTGCCGTAGAGCAGCGGCGGGCCGTCGAAATGCGCATCCCGCTCCTCCCCGGCCCAGATGGCGGAGAGCGGGATCATATGGGCGAGGTTGAGGGTGGAGAGCGGCGGCTGGCGGACATTGGCGTAGGCCTGCCCGGGCAGTGAGCCGAGCCAGGCGTCGACGGCATTGACCGTCTCGACCATGGCGGTGAAGTCCCTGCCCTGCACGACCTTCTCGACCAGGCGCAGTTTCTCGTCGGCGCGGCGCGCGTCCTCGTCCCAGACGATGAGGGTTGCCGTCACATAGGCCTCTCCCGCGATATCGGCACCGAGTTCCTGCAGGGCCATGTCGGCATCGGCGGCCTTGTTGGCGGCATCGGTATCGACCAGCGCCGATGGCTCGTTGGTCATCACCTCCTTCAGGATCGCGGCAATGGATTTGCGCTTGGCGAACCATTGGCGGCGGATGCGGGCGACCATCCGCGCGGCCTCCATCTTGTCCATCAGGATCGCGCGGGTCGCCCAGCGATAGGGAAAGGCCAGCCGGTTGAGATCGTCGAGGATCCCGGGCGTGGTGGCGGTCGGGAAGCCCGAGAGGGTGAGAACGCGAAGATGGGCGCTCCCGAGCCGCGGCTCGAGTCCGCCCGTCAGCGGTTGGTCGGCCAGGATCGCATCGAGATAGGCCGGGGTTTCCGGCACGCGGATACGGTGCGGCTGCGTCGAGATGGTGGAATGCAGGTAGGTCAGCGTTTCGCTGTCATCCATCCAGCGGCATTCGGGCATGATCCCGTCGAAGAGCGCCAGCACCCGGTCGGTGCGGTCGATGAAGCCACCGAGCACCTCGCCTGCATCGATGCCGGTCTTGTCGCGGCCTTCGTAGAGCCAGGTCTCGGCCCGCGCAGCCTCCTCGGCGGGCGGCAGGTAGAGGAAGGTCAGAAAGTACTCGGACTGGAAATGCGCCCCCTGCTCGGCGAAGCCCGCACGTCGCTCGGCATCGACAAGCGCCGAGGCCGGATCGGGAAAGCGGCTGTCAGGATAGTCGGCCGCCGCCACGCGCTGCGCCTCGACGAAGATCGCCCAGCCCGAGCCGAGGCGACGGAAGGCGTTGTTGATGCGGCCCGCCACGGCCACGAGTTCCGCCGCGACCGCGCTGTCGAGATCGGGGCCGCGGAAGCGGGCCGAGCGCTGCAGGCTGCCATCCTTGTTCAGCACCACGCCGGGGGCCACCAGCGCCGCCCAGGGCAGGTAATCCGCCAGTCGCGTCCCTTTCCGGCGATATTCCGCGAGGTTCATCATGGGGGCGCCCTCAGACCTCGAGATGACCGGGAAGCCGCAGATGCCGGCGACCGACCTCGACGAAGAGCGGATCGCGCCGGGCGGCCCAGACCGCCACCACGTGGCCCAGAAGGCCGATGACGATCCCGGCGACCCAGAGCTGCAGCCCGAGCCCGATGGCCCCGGCCAGCGTGCCGTTCAGGATCGCGAAGGACCGCGGCGCACCGGCCAGCAGGATCGGCTCGGTCAACGCGCGATGCACCGGGACGGTGAAGCCCGGCACGTCGGCCAGCTGCTCGAATGTGCTGTCCATCAGATCAATGCCCCGCCGCCGAAGCTGAAGAAGCTCAGGAAGAAGGAACTCGCCGCGAAGGCGATGGAGATGCCGAAGACGATCTGGATCAGGCGGCGGAACCCCCCGGAGGTGTCACCAAAGGCCAGCGTCAGGCCGGTGACGATGATGATGATCACCGCGATGATCTTGGCGACCGGCCCCTCGATCGACTCGAGGATCGATTGCAGCGGCGCCTCCCAAGGCATGGAGGACCCCGCCGCCCGGGCGGGTCCGGCCAGCATCAGGGTCACGGTGGCGTAGGTGACTGCATGCGCAGCTTGCGCGCGCAGCAGGTGAAGGTGTCGGGTCATGAGGGGTCTCCTGTCGTGGTTTCGGTCCCGGTCGGCCGCGCCGCCGGGGTGATGCGGTAATCGCCGTCCGGTCCCAGCCCGTCGACGCGGGCGAGTTCGGCGAGGTGGCGGCTGGCCCCGCGCCCGGAGAGAACGGCGATGAGATCGATGGTTTCGGCGATGAGGGCGCGCGGCACCGTCACCACGGCCTCCTGGATAAGCTGCTCCATCCGGCGCAGGGCGCCGAGGGCCGAACCCGCATGGATGGTGCCGATCCCGCCGGGATGCCCGGTGCCCCAGGCCTTCAGGAGGTCCAGCGCCTCGGCCCCGCGCACCTCGCCGATGGGAATGCGGTCGGGGCGCAGGCGCAGCGCGGAGCGGACGAGATCGGAGAGCGAGGCGACGCCGTCCTTGGTGCGCAGCGCGACGAGGTTGGGTGCTGTGCATTGCAGCTCCCGCGTGTCCTCGATGATCACGACGCGGTCGGACGATCCGGCCACCTCGGCCAGCAGCGCATTGGTCAGCGTCGTCTTGCCGGTCGAGGTGCCTCCCGCCACGAGGATATTGGCCCGCGCGGCGACACCGTCGCGCAAGAGTTCCGCGTGGGTCTCGGTCATGATCCCGGAGGCGACGTAATCAGTGAGGGTGAAGACCGCGACGGCGGGCTTGCGGATCGCGAAACAGGGCGCGGTGACCACGGGGGGCAAGAGCCCCTCGAAGCGTTCGCCGGTCTCGGGCAGTTCGGCCGCAACGCGCGGCCGCGCGGCGTGCACCTCGGCCCCGACGTGATGGGCGACAAGCCGCACGATCCGCTCACCGTCGGCGGGCGACAGCGTGGCGCCGGTATCGGAAAGCCCCTCGGACAGCCGGTCGATCCAGAGCCGCCCGTCGGGATTGAGCATGACCTCGACGGTCATCGGGTCTTCCAGAAACCCGGCGATGGCGGGCCCGAGCGCCGTGCGCAGCATCCGCGCGCCACGGGCCATCGCGTCCGGTTTCCGAGCTGCCTCTGCCATGCTGTCCCTGTTCCGTGAGTGGCCACCGACGGGCGGCCCTGGATCGGGTCCATCAAGAAAACCGGAACCCGGATGCGCTCAACAGGTCTTCAAGGGGCGTAGCGCCATAGCGTGCAAAGACAGGTAATAGGGTTAGAGACGATCAAAGCGGCACAGCACGATCCATCTTGCCTTTTGGCACATATTATCTATATTGATGCCAAAGGAGAAAACCATGCAGTTCGCCACGGTCCAGCCCATCCTCGCCCGCACCGATCTTCCCGTCATCACCGACGAGGAGGCCGCCGCGCTGGCGCGCACCACCGTCAACCTGTTCCGGGCCTGGGAGCTGACGGATGCGGAAGCCCGCACGTTGCTGGGCGACATGGCGCAGCGCACCTGGGCGCGCTGGAAGGCCGGCGATATCGGCCGGATCGACCGCGACCTGCGCGCGCGCATGGCGATCCTGATGGGGATACACAAAGCGCTGCGCACTCTCTTCACCGACCCCGCCCGGGGCTATGCCTGGATCCGCAAGCCGAACGCCGCCTTCGCGGGCCGGAGCGCGCTGGACGTCATGCTCCGGGGCGAGATCACCGACCTGATCGACCTGCGCGCCTATCTCGATGCCGAACGGGGTGCCTGGTGAATGTGCCTGTCCACCGCGTGACATGGCCGCGCACGGTCCGCATCATCCGCTCGATCCACCCGCCCATCGACCTCTTCGAGGATATCGCCGATCCGGCTGATTGGGAGGCGCTTGCCTCGGCCGAGGCCAAGTTCAACCCGCGCATCCGCGAGAGCATCGGCGATCTCTCCAAGGTGCCCGTCGACCGCCGCGTGACAGGCCCGGGTGCGAGCTGGGTCATGGCGCCTTTCGTGCATTGCTCGCCGCTCAGGCCCGGACGGTTCTCGGATGGCAGCTTCGGCCTCTACTATGCGGGCGACCGCACCGAGGTGGCGATCGCCGAGACCGTCCATCACCACGCCCGCTTCATGCGCGCGACGGACGAAGCGCCGGGCTGGACCTCGCAGTTCCGCGAGCTGATCGGATCGATCGACACCGATCTCGACGACGCCACGGGCCGCGCCGACCTGCTGGATCCCGACGACTACCGTCCCTCGCAAGTCTTCGGGGCCGAGCGCCGTGCGGCCGGCTCGAACGGCATCACCTGGCCCAGCGTGCGCTTTCCCGAGGGCCAATGCATCGCCGTCTTCTGGCCCGACGTGATCCCGATCCCCACCCAAGGGGCGCATTTCGCGTATCACTGGGATGGGGAGCGCGTCGACTACGTCAAGCGTTTGGATGATGGGGAGGTGTGGCGGGTATCTTGAAACTGTGAGCCGCACTCCTGTCGGCTGGTGTTCGGAAGAAGACAAGCGCTCCGGAAGCCCTGGATCGCCGGGGCCAAGGTCTGAGCGCAGAATCAGTGGCCTCGCCTATCGATCAACAGCCAGTGAAGACCGTATGCCTCTGGCGCGAAGGGATAGCGAAAGGATATGAAGAAACTGCGCTCAGCACTTTGCACAGAGCCACGATCCGACATGGCGTCCTGATCAACGGGGACCTCTCCGAGGGACGGCGTTCCTACACCACAACGTGGGCACTATCGTTCGAAGCGGGATTGACGCCAAGAGGCAACAATTGGAGGATGTAGTATGTGAGCCTAGGCTCAGCCTGTGACTCAAAGAAAGAACATGAGTTCCCTGATGAGATGAATGAAAAGGTTGCGGAATCTATCTTTATGGGCAACCTCTCAAGGCTCCATCTGGAAACTGAGTATCGTTCAACCAAGAACGATCCCGTAAAAAACTTCTATAAGAAATGCCTCCGAGACTCTGCTTCATATCAACGAGCAGTTGGCTACTTTCGATCGTCCGTCCTGATCATCATTGGTAAGGCGCTTGTCGATTTTGTTCGCAAGGGAGGTCGGATCCAACTCATTTGCTCTCCAAGCCTAAGCAGTGACGATATACGCAGCATCTCTGCGGGATACGCTCGAAGAGAAGAAGTTATTGCGGCCTCACTAGTAGACGAATTTGACAAACTGCTGGCCGAGCCTGAAACGGAATTTGCTGCTAGAGCATTGGCAACACTCGTGGCTCTTGGCGCGCTTGAAATTAAGATCGCTGAACTAAAGAATGGCAAAGGTATTTATCATGAAAAGTTAGGCATCTTTTCAGATGGACTAGGCAATCACGTAAGCTTTCGAGGCTCCACAAACGAAACGTGGAGCGGCTGGCACACCGAAGGCAACTTTGAGGCAATTGAAGTTTTTTGTAGCTGGACTGGAGCATCAGAAGAAAATCGCGTTGAAAAACACAGACAGCACTTCGAAACTCTTTGGTCAGGCGAAGACCCAGGAATAAAGGTCACACCGTTCCCTGAGATGACGGCAAAGCACCTCGAGAAATTTGCAGCGCAAAGCATTGAGGACATAATGGAAAGCCCCCCTGTCACCGCTACTTCGCGCAGAAAGCCTTTACCACACCAGATACAAGCGATCGAAGCTTGGCGAAGCAATGGCTCTCGCGGAATTTTTGAGCATGCTACAGGTACAGGCAAGACATTCACTGCTATTGTTGCGATTCGTGATCATGTGCGCGAAGGTAGACCCGCACTTATCCTTGTCCCAAGCAGGCTGCTTCTGGGCCAATGGGCTGACGAAATCAGTGAAGAGATCCCGGAAGCAGCCGTGATGCTAGCCGGTGATGGTCACAACCGCTGGAAAGTAAATGGGCGGCTGAAGAGTATGACGGTGGGCAACCTAGAGCTTGGGCCGCGGATCACACTTGCAATGATGCCCACAGCTGCGACGAACCTTTTTCTATCAGAACTCGGGGGTGGCGACGACCTATTACTGGTTGCTGATGAAGTCCATCAACTAGGCAGCCCAGTGAACTCACGAGCGTTGCAGATCCAAGCGGGATCAAGGCTGGGTTTGAGTGCCACGCCGCGCCGTTACGGCGATCCCGAAGGTACGAAGAAGCTCATGGACTATTTCTCTGGCGTCGTGCCGCCCCCCATCACCCTCGAAGACGCGATGCGCGCTGGTCGCCTCGTTCCGTACCGGTATTTCCCCCATGCAATCAGCTTGACCGCTGATGAGGCCGACCAATGGCTAGACTTCAGCAATAGGATTAGGAAAGAAGTAGCACGAAGCAAGGCAGATGCAGAGGGAAAGAAGCAACTTAGTGAGCGAGCAAGAATGCTCCTTATCCAACGCTCCCGGATCGCAAAAAAGGCAAGAGCAAAAGTAGACCTAGCGGTAAGAATTCTAAACGACGAGTTCCACGAAGGCCAAAGTTGGTTGGTCTACTGCGAAGATAGCGAACAGTTGGCAGATGTTGTATCCGGCCTTCGGATGCACGGGATGGAAAGCATCGAGTATCATTCCAATATGCTGGGCGATCGTGACAGCACAATGGAGTGGTTTCATAGATTTGGTGGAATACTCGTTTCGATAAAGTGTCTTGATGAGGGTGTGGATATTCCAAAAGTCTCACACGCGCTCATTCTGGCGTCATCACAGAACCCCCGGCAATTCATTCAGAGGCGCGGACGGGTACTGCGGACCTACCCTGGGAAAAATATGGCAGAGATACACGACGCAGTAGTCACGCCTATCAACTCTGATGAAGAACCAGAGCAATTGGGTTTACTTCGAGGAGAACTGATACGAGCAATTGAGTTTGCCGGCGGCGCCATGAACAAATCAGCGGGCGCGGAACTACGAAGTATTGCAATGGAGATGGGCATCGACCTTGATGATCTTGAGGCGAGAGACGGAGTAGAAGAAGATGGTTGATAACCCTGAAGCTGACATTGCCCTTGATATTCTTACCGAACTGCGCTCGGAGATCGCGCCGGAATTATCACTGGACCTCGTTAGGGCATGTTACTTCGTTCAAAAGAACAATCAATTCAATAATGATCGATCAATTGCAATGGCCGAGATGGAGAAACTCATCGACGCCGAAGTAGAAAAAATGGCTGCGGGTGTGGAGGGTCGGCGATGAAACTGATCCGGCTGACGATGAAAAACTTCATGCCATACAAAGATCAAACCGTGTTGGAGTTTCCGATAGACGACTCACGTAACGTCATGCTGGTTTTTGGCGACAACATGCGAGGAAAGACCTCTCTACTAAACGCAATTCGTTGGGGGTTTTATGAACGCGCCCTAGGACGGCACTCTCGCGAGATTGGGTTGATCGACATAGTGAACAAAGACGCCGTTCTGGAAGATAATTGGCGGATAGATGTTTATATTGAGTTCGAGTCGAACGGCGATCACTTTGAACTTCGCCGTACGGCGGATCGTCGTTCTACTGTGGTCCGACCATCACGATCGGACGATCTCCAAACCTCTGTTCTTTTGAAGAAGAACGGCGTGGTCGTCTCTGGTGATCAAGTCTCCTACGAGCTTGATCAAGTAGCCCCAGAGCAAACATCTCGCTTCTTTCTCTTCGACGGCGAATTACTTCAGGAGTACGAGGAGCTCTTGTTTGAAGGCAGCGAACAGGGGCGGCAGATCAAAGAAGCAATTGAACAAGTACTTGGTGTGCCAACGCTGGTGAGAGGCCGCGATGAACTGGGTACAATCCTAAAGAACGCATCGCGGGCTCAAACAAAGGCGTTGGCACACATACAAGGCTTAAAGGCCCAGGCTCTTCGAACAGATGCCCTAAACGAGAAACTAGAAGCATTCGAAGCCGATGAGAAATACTTGGAGGCTCAAATCTCCAGCGTTCGGGAAGAACGAGAGAACCTCGAAGATGAGCTCGAAGCCGCGGCAACAGTTCTCGCACTTAAGGCCAGGCTTGATGGTGCTCGGGCAGAGCGCGACGAAAGCCAATCAACTATCGATCGGAAATTCAACGAGCGTCATGAGGTATTGGCCGTGGCGTGGAAGGACATGCTTGATGCCCGGCTGAGCCAAAAGAAAGCTGGATTGAGAGAAGAGCAACTTCAAATCACGAGGGCGATGAAGACCACGTCTCGGGTAGAGTCGGACATTGATCGTCTGAAGCAGCTGATTGAGACCGACTCTTGCCCAACGTGCGATCAGCCTGTGGATGGTCCCATACGGAGCAGACTGAAAGAAGAGCTTGGCAAGATGCAGGCCAGTGTCATGGCGCACAAAGATGTCAGCGTTAGGCTGAATGAGATTTCGGCGCAACTTGGCATTCTTGAAAAGGTTCGGGGCAGTGGAGCGCGCCAGCGACTTGCCCAGATTGAGAAGGATATTCAGCATGCACAGATCAAACTTCAGCGCGCGGAGAACGAAATCGAAGAGATAGAGGAGAAGGTCAACGAGCAAGATGCCACCGAATTAGCAAGAAAAAGGTCCCGCAGAGCAGACCTTCTCAAGGAAGAGGGCAAACTTGATAACGACCTAGATGGAGTTCGGAACAATCTCAAGAAGGTGAAAGAAGAGCTTGCGATCGCAAGAAAGGCTATTGAAGGCGTTGCATCGGCCCGAGCCGAGAAATCGACTCAGAAAGTCACGCTGACTGCTTCTTTGGAGAAGACCTTCGCCGCGAGCATTGAAACTCTTCGGGACAAGTTGCGTGGACGAGTTGAGCAGCTGGCTAGTGAAGCATTTCGTAAGATGACGACGCAACACGCCTACCAAGGCCTGACGATCAACGAGAACTATGGCTTGAGCATACTCGACAGTCATGGGAGGAGTGTTTCGATGCGAAGCGCTGGTGCTGAGCAAATAGTAGCGCTATCCTTAATCGACGGCCTGAACCGGACCGGAAGATCAGCTGGCCCGGTAGTGATGGACACTCCTTTCGGCCGACTCGACCCGAAGCACCGGGCCAATATTCTGGACTATTTGCCGACAGTGACTACGCAGTTTGTCTTATTTGTTCACGGTGGTGAAATTCGACGTGAGACGGATCTCGACGCGATCAAAGAACGAGTGGGAGCCGTCTATGACCTTGTCGAGATTTCCGAGACTCAGACCAAGATCGAAAGGTCCAAGCTATGATGGACTCAGAAGTCACAACCGTCGGCCTTTCTGAAGAGGCAGACGATCTCCTTGATCAGTTGAAGGAACTGGAAATTTTTGCCGAAAAGCTTGATGGGTATCGGTTTGCGATAAGCTTTGCAGTCGCGTCCGGTGTGTTGCCATCGGAAATCGGAAAGAGGAAAACGCTCTTCAATGTAGGGTCTCTTGACCCTGGACAGTTGATCCGAACCTCCATTGAAGCCGTGTACCCCGACGAAATCGCCTCAGCGTCAGTGTATCGTGTCGCCGAGCGTTTGGCCGATTGGGGTGTCCGCGAACTACATGCACTGGCATCCAACGGACAACTAGACTTCGTAAAAATCCTAGAAAGTGTAGAAGACGCATCGTCACAATGAGCGCGCCGCTAAGACTGTTTTTGATGACCCGCAAACGTGGGTACGACTGGAAGATATTCGTTTCACAATCCCTTGAAGAGGTTCATACGGAATGGTCGAAGCAATCCGTACTCGGCGGCGTTTCTGGTGTTTTGCACGTTGGGTTTGGTCGACCAGCTGCGCGTCTCTTCAACGAGGTTACTGAAGGCAAAGACGGAACCCTTCTTGCCACTGCAGGTGCAAGGTTCGTAGTGCCATCCCCTTCCAAGTTCTCAGAAACTGCAATTGAAGTGGTAGACGGTCTACCGATCTATGTTGTTCTGGACGGCTGGGGCTACATGATCGACGATCCTACACGGACCGCCGGACTTCCCTCTGAGCATGCACTAGGTCGTCCTTCTCAACACGACAACGGCAGTCCCACAACTGCGACCGGTTGGGTCGCACAGTTCCTAGACGTAGCCCCGGAGTTTAAGGACGCATTGGAACACGTCTACATCCACGATGAGGCGAGCTACTTGGATAAGGAGCACGAATTGCCTGGAGTAGTCAGAACGGCTCTTGGCCAGTTTCGCTTCGATAACCTCGTGCAAGATTCGTCTGATGCTTTGGATATTGTGCGATTTTCGCCGCCATGGCTTCGCACCCAGGAGCTCGAAAAACTTCCCATCACTGTTAGACTGCGTAACGTCTTCAACATGTATGGGATAAAGCGTGTATCTGATCTCGACAATTTCAATAGAGAGAAGTTGTTCGCAACCAAGAACTTTGGAAGGCGTTCGTATTCAGACCTTGGAGAAGCCCTCCGAGAGGGGCTACGGCGCGGTGCAATTGACATAGACTTTTCGGCTGGACCGCCGTCTTTGGACCAGTCCCACCCACCGATTGGCGAAGCTCCGAAAGGTGGTTCTAGCCAGTCTTCTATCGCTCTTTCTATTGGGCTGATCGCCAACCTCCTCAAAACTTTGAATGAGTTGGAGGAACGAGATCGCGACATCCTGGTGGGCAGAATGGGTTTCAACGAGCCGCCGAGAACTCTCGAGAGTATCGGAAGCGAACATGGAGTAACCCGAGAAAGAATTAGGCAGGTTGAAAAGCGGTCTCTCGAACGTATTATCGCGAATGAACTCTGGGATGATGTAATGCGGCATCGTCTAAGCGCACTTCTCGAAAATCGAGAAGTACCTTTACCTCTCTTTGGCCTTGAAGTCGTGGATGATTGGTTCAAAGGGACATCTGACAAACAAGACACCCTTTCATATCTGATCGAGAACCTTTGCGAAGGGCGCTTCCATGTCTTAAAAGTTGGCGCTGTAAGGTTTGTTTCGCGCATTGACCAAGAATCTTGGAATACAAAGCTCAGAGAGGCTCGGTACCTCTTAGAGAGTGCGGCTGACCTCAACTGGTCAGAAGATGAGTGCCGAAATACGGTATCGACTTTTCTACAAGACGGCGGAACGGAACTGAGACCTCTACTGTGGGAGGAGGCTTCCCGCCTTTGTCACTTCTCAGGCCCCTCAGGCAACCGCGTCCTAACTGCTTATGGTCGCGGCCTCGAACAGATGGTACAAGTAGTCTTGGAAGACAGCCCGCTGGCGCTTCACACAAGCGAAGTTGCGCAAATGGTAAGCGACGTTGCTGGCAAAGAGATCGGCGAGTCTCAAATTCGCAATGCCGTTGCCAGTGTTGGAATCCTTCTTGGGCGTGGAACCTATGGCCTCCGAAAGCACATCCCGCTAAGCGATGACGAGATCGAGAAAATAGCTCAGCTCGCTACGGAAGTTATCTCCGAACATGAAGACGATCGCCAGTGGCATACATCGGAATTGGTTGCTGAACTGCGTGAACGCTACGGCGACATCTGCGGTGATAGACTCGATAAATACAACCTCAGTGTAGCATTGGAGATGAAATCGGGTCTGAAGTACTTGGGTCGACTTGTATGGGCATGCCCCGATGCCAACCATGAAATGCGTGTTGACTTAAGGGATGCTGTTATTGGAATTCTTGAAAATGCAGGTGGACCACTGACGACCAGCCAGATAAACGAGAAACTTACTGAGTTTCGTGGCGTAAACAGCACGTTCCAAATATGGAACCGTGACCCAGTTATCAGAGTAGGCCGCGGTCTTTGGGGGCTCAACGACCGTGATGTGGCGGTCAAACGGGATCAACAGCCGAAATTAATGGAGAACGTCGTCAGCGCAATTCGGCGGAAAGGCACGGGCATACATCTCGATGAGATTAAGGACTTTATTGGAAGTGAAACAGACCTGGAGCCTGAGGCCATCTTTAGTATAGCTTCTCTGGACGACCGCATTTCAATTGGCGTCGGCCGTTTTGCCTATTTGAAAGAGTGGGGCGACAGCAGACGGGTGACGCTGAAAGCAGCGCTAGATCGCCTAGCAAATCAAGTTCCAGGACCGATGGATATCTCCGACATTAAAGATTGGCTAGAATTCATCACGGAGAGGAAGATTGAAAAGAATATTGTTTCACATGCCCTCTCTTCAGCCGGCATGAATTACTTAGGAGACGGTATATGGGAGATCAGCGAGCGAGATAACGAAGCCGAAGGTTAAACTAGAGACGGCGCTTCCACAACGACTTCGCCTATTCCTAGGCTCCAGACTCATTGATCGTCAAAGCCAGAAGATGACGGTTGCGGCGAGAGCCACGGCGGAGAGGAAGACCTTCGGGCACCTGTCGTAGCGGGTGGCGATGCGGCGCCAGTCCTTCAGCCTGCCGAACATGATCTCGATCCGGTTTCGCCGCTTGTATCGGCGCTTGTCGTAGCGGACGACCGTGCCGCGCGATTTCCGGCCCGGGATGCAGGGGCGTATCCCCCTGTCTTTCAGAGCTTCCCTGAACCAGTCGGCATCATAACCCCGGTCCGCGATCAACCAATCGGCAGCCGGCAGACTGCCCAGCAGGGCAGCCGCGCCGGTGTAGTCGCTGACCTGGCCCGCCGTCATGAAGAACCGCAACGGGCGGCCATCGGCATCCGTCACCGCATGCAGCTTGGTGTTCAGCCCGCCCTTCGTTCGCCCGATGAGGCGGCCGCGCTTGTCTTCAGGCCCCCCTTTTTTGCCCGCAGGCTCGAAGCCGTGCGATGCGCCTTCAGGTATGTCGCGTCGATCATGACGACCTTCTCCTGGCCGCCTTCGGAGGCCAGCCCCTCCATCATCCGGGCGAAGACCCCCATGTCGCCCCACCGCTTCCAGCGGTTGTAGAGGGTCTTGGGCGGGCCATACTCCCGCGGCGCATCGCACCATCGCAACCCGTTGCGGTTGATGAAGATTATCCCGCTCAGCACTCGCCGGTCATCGACCCTCGGCTTCCCGTGGCTTTTGGGGAAGAACGGCTTCAGCCGCTCCATCTGCGCGTCCGTCAGCCAGAAAAGGTTGCTCATCCCCACCCCCGTCAGTTCGGGAGCTTGAATCACGCAGGCCGAACGGCCTCAAGCAGATCAATGGGTCCTGACCCTATGACCTGAAGCGAGTTGTGCTTGGCCGACCTCATTCTGAGGAGAGCACTTTGTCTCCGACTTTTCTTTCTTGGATTGAAATACCTTCACAGGTACTGACAACTTTGCCTGGGTCGAATCGACCAATGGAATGCGCCGCATAGGCCCAATTTGCCTCGATAGACAACCACTGGCGCCCCAGTTCTTCTGCAACGGCTCCGGTTGTGTTACTACCGCCAAAGGGGTCAAGAACTAGATCCCCCTCATCCGTGAGAAAGCGAACGAAGAAATCAACCAAACTCTTGGGCATTCTGGCAGGATGCACATCAGCACCGTGTTCGAGGCAAAATCTTCGATACCCGTCGCTTGAAACAGTGTTGGCAGCCTTGATTAAATTCGTTGCACCCTCGAACTCTGAGACAAGTCGCATGGTGGCCTCGAATTGATCTTGAGAGATGGTCCCGTCTACCGAAGGAAGTCCCTCAGAGTCACCAACATTTGGGGGTATTGCGCCTCTATTGTCGGTCCTGAAACTGTCTTTTCCGATATTGTGCGCCGATGGCCGTGGTCCTGCGTTGTACTTCCCCGATTTGATCAGCCGTTTCATACTAGGGCTATATTCCCTCAATACTTTTCTATTGTCCGCCTTAGGTCGCTCGTTTGGGGACATCCACCATATGCGAGTAAACGCATCCTTTACTCTGGACCTCTCCTTATTGACCCACTCAACCGGTGAAGGAAGCCGCGCAGGATTGTACCAGATGAATTCTTGGCAAAGATGTAAACCGCCCTTCTCTAGAAATCCAAGAAAGGCCTTGAGAACATGCACTGACATCACGGGTCGCCCTGGCATCCAAGCGTTCCCGATCTCAATTACGATAGATCCATCTTCGGTGACCATTTCTCGGAGAATTGGTGCAAAATTTGAAAACCATTCCACATACTCATCTTGAGTATGGTTCCCATACGCTTTCTTTGTATTTAGAGGGAATGGCGGCGAGGTCATCACAAGCTGAAACTTGCCAGAGTAATTGCTTAATGGGTCGGCTTGAAGAACAACCTCAGACTGACCAAAATACATCGCTCCGTGACTGGTTTCGTACACCGGATTGGATGTATCATAGTCTGATGGAGCCTCAGTCTGAATGCTTGCTCGGTGCGTTTCAAACCAATCCGACATGCCTAGGGACCTTTCGTCTAGATATTCCATCATATTGTGAAATGGCCCAACGAACCACCAGAAAGATAGCGGCATCTTTTTCGGTGCGAGTTGTCTGGGGCCTGTATGTTCACTGTTATGATCTCGATTTCGATCTACAAGTAGTTGCCGGGTCTTCTGGTCGTGGCAGTCGGCATCAGGGGTTTCTGTCAAGTCCAGACTATCGCTCTCTAGTCGTTAGGTGGGTCACCAACAACCTCATCCGCAAACCACCGCCCCTTCTGCACCCGTCTGCCCAAGGTCTCGACAAACCCATCGAACCGCTCACGTCCCTTGGCCTGCGCCGCCGCCTGCTGCTCCGGCGCGATCGGCGGGGTGATGGTGAGCCAGAACCGGACGAAGAGCGCCAGAGTCTCGGTCGTGATCCGTTGGTCGCGTTCGAGACGGGCGACCTGGCGCGAGAGGCGGTCGAGGCGGCGCGTCAGGGCGGCCTCCTGCATGTCGGCATGATCTGGCGATAGGAAGGATTCGACCGCGGCCTCCACGATGGCGGAGCGAGTCACGCGTTTCCGGTCGGCGATATCGTTGATCCGCCCGATGAGTTCGGCTGGTAGGGACAGGTTGAGACGGTCGCGCATGGGTCAGTCCTCAGAGATCGATACCGTCATTGCGGTCCATCGAAGCCTGTCGGGCCACCTGCCCCATCTGTTTGCGCAGGGCCTGCCGTTGCTGCGCGGCCTCCTCCGGCTCATCATCGAGCATCATTTCGAATTCGCGCGCCGGTTCTGCTGTCTTTTCCGAGGCTGCAGCCTGATGCTCGGGCAAGTCCGGTTCCCGACGCAGGCCTGCGTTCACCTCATCGGCATTGGCCGACGGCGCCGACGCGCCCGTCGTTGTATCGGCTCCGATGATCGGAAGTGATGACCATGGATCATCCTGCATCATCGGCGTGTCTTGCTGCGGTTCTGGCGGCGGCACCACGCGATCGACGAACCGCCTGTCCTCAAAATACCGCGCCTTCTTCGCCCGAACCGGCGAGGAGCCTGCCACCATGACGATTTCATCGTCGGGCGGAAGCTGCATGATCTCGCCCGGCGTCAGCAGCTGGCGCGCCGTCTCGGAGCGCGAGACCATGAGGTGACCCAGCCAGGGCGCCAACCGGTGGCCGGCGTAATTCCTCATCGCCTTCATTTCGGTCGCGGTTCCAAGGGCATCCGAGACACGCTTGGCAGTCCGTTCATCATTGGTCGCGAAGCTCACCCGGACATGGCAGTTGTCGAGGATAGCGTTGTTCTGGCCATAGGCCTTCTCGATCTGGTTGAGCGACTGGGCGATCAGAAAGCTCTTGATCCCGTAGCCCGCCATGAAGGCCAGCGCGCTTTCGAAAAAGTCGAGCCGCCCGAGTGCGGGGAATTCGTCCAGCATCATGAGCACGCGATGACGGCGGCGCGTGTCCTTCAGGTCCTCCGTCAATCGGCGGCCGATCTGGTTCAGCACGAGCCGGATCAGCGGCTTGGTTCGCGAGATGTCCGAGGGCGGCACGACAAGATAGAGGGTCGTCGGCTGGTCCGCGCCGATGAGATCGTCGATCCGCCAGTCGCAGCACCGGGTGACATGGGCGACGACCGGGTCGCGGTAAAGCCCAAGGAAGGACATCGCCGTCGACAGAACGCCCGAGCGTTCGTTGTCGGACTTGTTCAGTAGCTCGCGCGCGGTCGAGGCAATGACCGGATGCGGTCCGGCCTCTCCCAGATGACGCGCCGCCATCATCGCTTCAAGGCTCTGCTCGATCGGACGGCGCGGGTCGGACAGGAAGGCCGCGACGCCCGCGAGGGTCTTGTCGCGTTCGGAATAGAGCACATGCAGGATCGCACCGACCAGAAGCGAGTGCGAGGTCTTTTCCCAATGGTTGCGTTTTTCCAGCGAGCCTTCGGGATCGACAAGGACGTCGGCAACGTTCTGGACGTCACGCACCTCCCACTCACCGCGGCGGACCTCGAGCAACGGGTTGTAGGCGGCCGAGGTCATGCTGGTCGGATCGAAACGCAGCACCCGGCCATGGCGCGCGCGGAACCCGGCCGTCAGGTCCCAGTTCTCGCCCTTGATGTCGTGGACGATGGCGGAGCCCGGCCAGGTCAGAAGCGACGGGACCACGAGGCCCACACCCTTGCCCGACCGGGTGGGTGCAAAGCAGAGGACATGCTCTGGCCCGTCATGGCGCAGGTAGTCCTGATCCAGCTTGCCGAGCACGACACCATCGGAACCCAGCAGCCCGGCGGCCTCGACCTCGGACCGGTTCGCCCAGCGGGCTGAGCCATAGGTATCGACGTCGGCGGCCTCGCGCGCTCGGATCACGGACATGGTGATGGCCACGGCGATGGAGATGAAGCCGCCCGAGGCAGCGATTGCGCCGCCCTCCCAGAACACCGTGCGCGCATAGGCGTCGTAGAAGTACCACCACCAGAAGAAGGCGGGCGGCGGGTAGATCGGCATGCCGAAGGCCTCGAACCAAGGGCTGCCCAGCTGCGCCTGGAACCCCAGCCGCCAGGCCACCCATTGCGTTGCGCCCCAGGTCGTCGTGAGCACGATCAGGAAGACGGCGAGGATCTGGCCCCAGAGGATTTTCGTGGCGGTCATGGTCAGGGTCCTTTCGTCAGATGCCGAGCCCGCGCTTGCGGCCGAGGCTCCAGTCGATCCCGCCGCCGCTGCGCGCCATGCCGGTGATGTGCTGGCCAAGGCGGGGCTCGATTTCGCGGGACCAGGGGACGAGCTGGAAACTGCGACCGCCGTCCGGGCCGATACCCTCGATCATCGCATAGCGGCCGGAGGATAGACGGAGCTGCCGGGTGTAGGTGCCGGACACATGCTCGCCGGACTTTGCCGGACGATGTGGCAAGCCTGTCTCGGTCTCGAGGGTCTGGCCAATGGCGTCGAGCTCGCGCTGCCGCAGGGTCGCGAGGAGGTTGCGCTGGAAGATGATCCGCTGTCCCTGCCTTTGGGCCAGCCCCTCGTCCGCGAGATGTTCGGCGCGGGCATCGAGCGCGTCCCGGACCTCCGCCCCGAACCCGCCCATCGCAAGCGGCATGCGGGAACTTTCGACCAGACGGTGATCGAGCCAGGTCGCGCCGGGCGCAGTGATCTGGCCTTGCAGGTCGAGATCGGACCGGTTGGCCAGGACAAGCGTCGGACGCGGATCGTCCGGACCGCCGAAGCGGCGCACCTCGACGATGCCACCGGGCCCGGGGGCCTGGTCGAAGGCCTCCAGGCCGCGGAAGCGGACATGATGCGCGCGCCCATCCGTCCCATCGATCACGGCATAGGCGGTGCCGGTCTGTTCGTCATGCAGGCCGGTCTCGACGAGCCTCCCGATGATCGGGTCCCCTGGCCTGCTCGCGTCGATGGCGAAGTCGGAGAAGCCGCGGTCTTGCCCCCGCTCGGCGAAGGCGCGGTGCATCGTCTTGATGATGTCGCCGCGCTCGCCCAGATCGCGGAGCGTGCGTTCCGCCTCGAGCCCGAGCATCCATTCGCCGGAGCGGCCTTCCGAGGCCAGGCCGAGTTTCCGAAGGTGCTGCAAGCGGCCGATCATCAACCGGCGGATTTGCGGATCCTCGGGTCCGGGCGCGGACGGCCGCAGATCGATGAGACCGAGTTCGTCGGCCTGATAGCGCAGCTCCCGATCGAGGCGCGTCCAGCGTTCCGCCGTGACCTCCCGTTCGAGCGCATGCCGGATTTCGTGCTCCAGTTTCGGACCGAGCTCCAGCACGACCAGATCCTCGGCGCGCGATCGCAGCCCGCTGCTGATGTAGTCGCGTGCGATCACGAGATCGCCGCCACGATCATCCACGCCGCGGACGATCAGATGCACATGCGGATTGTCGGTGTTCCAGTGATCCACGGCGACCCAGTCCAGCCGCGTGCCGAGATCGGCCTCCATCCGGCGCACGAGATCGCGGGTGAAGCCCCGCAGGTCCTCAATCTCTGCGGCATCCTCGGGCGAGATGATGAAGCGGAAATGGTGCCGGTCGTCCTCGCATCGTGCCACGAAATCGGAACCGTCCAAACCGTCGGTCTCGGCATCGAAGAGCAGCCCCCGCTCCCCGTCTCGGCTGACGCCGTCACGGCGCAGATAGGCCAGATGGGTCGACAGCGGTGCCGCGCGATAGGCACGGCCCTTGTGGCGAGCGATGCGGGCTTTGACGACAACGCGACGCGCGGGCGAGAACAGTCGGCTACGCCCGAACCGGCCATGGCCGCGCCCGAAAGTCGAGTGCCCTGGCCGACCTAGACTGTGCGACGGCCCGGTATGCCCGGCTTTCTGTGCCGCACGCAGCACCTGGTCCACGAAGCCTTTGGAACGCGGCGTTCGGGTGCTCCGGGGCTTGCCCGGCTTGATCCGGAAGTCGTGCTCGGGTTCGTTCATGCGAAGACCCTCCGGTTGCACGGAACGCCCCTGTGCATGTCGGAGCCTTGAAATCGCAGGGCAAATTCCGGGAACCTGCACACGACCGACCGCCATGCACGCGAAAACGCCAGTCCCGTCAGGGACTTGCGGCATTCGTGGCAGGCGCTTTTATCTCGCCCTTTTCTCTTCCCGCCCGTTGTCCGAGCGCGCCCTTCCGCCGCCCATTCGAAACGGCTCGCCCACGCACGCAAAGCTACGATCGAGTTCATGGCCGTGTCTCCGCGCCGGACCGAGCAACGAAAATGCTTGGATTGGGGGCGGCTGGACCCGTTTCTCGGGCCGGTCGACCTGCATCCGGGCTGCCGCTATTTTGCAGCGGATGCGCCGCCGATCTGTCGGTGAAGAGGGCCGCCTCGCGCCAATCGGCGACGGTTGCGCGGCTCGGGAGCGGTGCCGTGCCATCCAAGCGCGGAGCCAGCATCGCGACATAGGCGCGGGTTTCGGCGGGTAACGGACGGCCCTCCGAGAGGAACGCGTCATACCGGCCCGGCCCCGCGTTGTAAGCTGCGAGCATGCCACCGACGGTGCCATAGCGATCGAGCATGGCGCGCAGATAGGCCGTGCCCGCGATGATGTTATCGCGCGGATCGAAAGGATCAGCGCCGAGTCCATGGTCCTGCCGCAAGACGGTCCATGTTCCGGGCATGACCTGCATCAGTCCCATGGCCCCGGCATGGCTGACTGCACGGGGATCGCCCGCGCTTTCGGCCTGCATCACGGCACGGATCCAGTGTTCCGGGATCACGAAGCGCGCAGAGGCTTCGGCAATTGCGGTTGCATGGGGATCGCGGGCTGGATCGCGGATGACGACCGGAGTTTCAGCGAGAGCCGGACCACTGGTCGGTGTTGTCACGGCAAGGCCGGAAAGAAGGAAGGCAGCCAATATTTGCGCGATGCAAGGTCGCTCGACTGTGATCCGGTTGCTGCGTTTCGATCTAATCAGCGCCATCGCTCACGCCGCCCCGTTGCGCTTGGGCGGACGGTTCCATTGCAGCGACCAGACCGAACTTTCACCGTTGCGGAAGAGGTTGGCGCGGATGGGCCGCGCCAGCATCGGGTCATCGATGAGCACCGAGAAATACTCACCGGCCTTCTCCCCGGTGCGCGCCCAGGCCGCCCCGATCTCACGGGCGAGGTCGCCATCCCCGTGGAATAGACGGTAGTCGGGTGCGTTCTCGGCCTCGGTCGCCTCGGCCTTGTCGAGGGAAACCTCAAGGTCGAGTGTCAGCGTTCGAACATATCCGGCAAAGCCGGATTTCGTGCGAGTGAATTCACCGATCTGGGGCATGGCGTGCCTCCTTTCTGTTGCGGTGCGGTGTGGACTCCGGATGCGCCGCCTCTGCGGTGCGCCCGTCGGAAACCGTCCAAAGCGGCGTCAGCCGGGCGGTGATCGCGCTGCGTGGCAACGGCCCGAAATACCGGCCATCCAGGCTGTCGGGCGCTTCCGGGTTCATGAGGAAGACTTCACCAGCGCCGAGTCGATGACAGCCCTGCCATACGGGCAGATCGCGGCCGTAGCGGTCCTGCGCATGGGCTTGGCCAAGACGGCGATGATCGACGGTGATCCTGTCGCTCGAGCGGCAGACCAATGCTCCTTCGAGCGCGACGACATGCTTGAGCAGCGGCACGCCGCTCGGCAGGTATCCGCGCGCATCGAGGTAGTCCGAAAGCGCCGGTGGTGACTGTACGGCGACCAGATCCCCGATGGTCAGGTGGCCAACCGAGTGCAACCGATAGAGCCCGACAGGAACGCTCGCGCTGGCATTCCACAGCACGCGCGGCGACCATGTGGCAACTGCAGGTAGCGCGATCAGGGTGACCGACAGGACCGTGGTCCAGGCGATGGAGCTCCGCGCGGTCACTGCCCGAGGCTCCGCCGCTTGAGCCAAGCCCGGTGCTGGAGAGGGGTATAGGTGTGGGCCGGTTGTGCGGTGGTCAGGCGATTGTGCAGGTGTCGCCAGTAGTCCGGCGAGGCATCCGCCGGGTCGATCCCGAGCGCCTCGATCGCGTCGATCGCCTGCAACACGCGTTCGACCTTGGGCCAGCCGTGGGTAGAGAGCAGCAAAGTCCCTCCGGGCAGCAGATAGGGCAGCGTTTGAAGGGGAGTTCCGGGCTTCGCAACCTGCAGGATGTCGAAGCGCGAGAGGACCGTGCCATAGGCGTTGGCAGCCCAGCGATTGACCCCGAAGACGGCGCCTGGCGCGAAGCCGAAGCGGCGCCGGTGATGATCAATGCGCTGCTCGCAGACCGAATGGCCGAACCGGACCCATTGTTCGATGTGCCCCTCTTTCCAGGTCAGTTCGACGAAGGTTAGGTCGCCTTCTCTGCCAATGGTCTGTGTATCAACCGCGTGCGGTTCGGAGCGGATCGGACTCATGTCGTCGCCCTCCTCGACGTGCCGAGAGGTCGCTCGGGCCTGTCAATCCGAGGGTCTGTTTCGAGGGATATAGAGCGTCCGCGTGCGGGCTTGTCCCCAGCGGGGGCGGCACAACAAGAGTTAGATTCCTTGTTAGAGTCTAAGTTACGGCCTCGAATTCTGTTGTCTTTTGAAATGGATGAACCCGAAACGGGTTCCCGATAGCACGAGGGACCGGTTCCCGATGGCACGACAATCGGGGTTCCTGATGGCACGAACCCGTCCACAGCTTGTCCACAGGGCTCGAAGGCGAGCAGTCGTCGCCCCCGCGCCTCGATCTCGAGCGCCAGGCGATAACCCGGCAGGGGCTGGCGGCGGATGATGTCCCGCAGCTCGAAGGCAAACCTCTTGTAGGGCGAGAGACTACCGGATTTGACGTGGAGATGCTGAAACTCGAACCGCCACCCAGCCTTTTGTCGGCCACCATGCTTGCGAACCAGCCGATAGAGCCAGCGATCGAGGCCACCCGTCAGATCGAAATACGCGCGGTCGATGGTCAGGATCAGCGCATCGTCAAGGACCGCCCGGTAGAACCAGTCCGGCACGATCAGCTCGATCCCGTCCGGGCGGCCGCCGCTATCGGTCCGCTCCGTCCACTCGTTGATCCAGGAAAACCGGTGCCGACGTCCTTCGGCCGGCTGGCGGATCGAGGTGCAGACCGTCGTCGATTGCAACCTGTCCAGCGCGGCCTTCAACCGATGATAATCTCGCGCCGAGGTTCCCCGCCTGATGAAGGTGAGGATCTGGTACGGCGTCGCCGCCATGAGCCGCGATGTGCGAAGCCCGGCGTCGCGCGCCTCGACGATCTGGCTTGCGGCCCAGATCAGGATATCGGCGTCCCAGATCGTGGCCATGCCATGGTCGGCCACGGCTTCGACACGGATTTCTATGTTGCCGGCCGAAAACTCGATGGGCCGCGTGCGATGGCTCTTGGACAGGGAAAAGAAGGGATAGGACATGAGGTCCTGCGCGTCCCGCACGGCGAACTCGCCCGGGAGGGCGTGGAACAGATCGAGCTGGCCGCGTTCTGATGTTTTGCGGGACATTGGAGCTGCCTCGACCAGATCAGCGCAAGGCTCGACCCGCGGGCGGGGTCGCGGTCAGAACATGTCGCTTGGCGGGCAGCACGCGGCCACCCCGCGGGTCAGACGTCGAGGTGACGGCGCCGCGCTTGACCCAGGCCTCGAGATCCTCGATCGAATAGACGACCCGCCCACCCAACTTGTGATAGGCCGGGCCGGTGCCGTAGGTGCGGTGCTTTTCTAGGGTCCGCGCGGACAGGCTGAGGAACTGGGCGGCTTCCTTGGTCCGTAGATAGCGTGGCGGCAGGGGAGCGTGATCGGGTCGCATGGAAAGCCTCCGTGGGGTCCGTGAGGCCGCCGGACAAAGGCGGCTGATTGAGGCCACGATGGCGAAGTGCGGCAGGTGGGATGGAGTGCGAAGATGGGGGTGCGGAAATCGCACACCAAGAGCTATGCTTGACGCGATGGCCGATTTGCAGGAGGGCAACGATACATGAGACTTGAACGGTGGCGGGCCACGTCCCGTCTTACTTCGATGCGTATTGTGCCGCTTCGCTTACGAGCAAATTCTGCAAATCGGGCGGAGTCGTGCTTCTTGCCGAACTCGCAAGCCGGAGATCAGCCACTAGGGCAAGTGGGATTTGGCGTCGCGCATGCATCCACACACAAGGCGTTATGCGCGTCAAGCAATTTCAACCTTTAGCAGAGGAATTGCTTCCGTTATCGATAAGGCAAATATAACCTCCTGATTTTGAAAACTTTGCTCTGCATGAAAGATAGATGCGGTGATGTCGGACAGCGCAAAAATAGACAAAAATAACGATACTGTTCCTAAACGTATCTTGGCTTGGTCAGGGAACCGCCCGCTATGGCAGCGCGATGCGCTGCGCCGCATCGTCTTGAGCGGCTATCCGGACGAAGAGGCGTTCGAGGAATTATTGGCGCTCTGCAAGAAAGAGCATGGCGATCAGACGGTGACGCTGGCAGCCAAGCCACTCTCGAAGGACCATCTGCCGGTTGATCCTGGTGCTGGCGAGTCAATTTCCCTGTCCAGCATCGCAAATGTTGCTGGTGTCAACCAGCTCGCAACCGGCCAGACCCTGAACTTCGAGGAGTCGGGCCTGACAATAGTATACGGGCAGAACGGCACCGGAAAATCTGGCTATACGCGGATTCTTAAGAAGGCTTGTCGCTCACGACATGCCGGCGAGATCATGCCTGATGTCTACAGCGCTTCACCGACGCGCACGGCAAAGGCCGATCTGAAAATTACCCGTACCAGCGGCGCAGCGGAAACGGTCGCATGGGAAGATGATGGCGAGCCCGCAGAGATGCTTTCAGCCATCACGGTCTTCGACCGTGATGCGGCTTCGGTACATGTTCAGAAGAAGAACGAGGTTTGGTTTCGCCCCTTCGGCCTTGACATTCCGGATGACCTCGCCGGTGTCTGTCAGGAAATTAAGGCGCGCCTGACAGCCGAGAAAGAAACACTGGAGCAAAAGCGTAACTCTGTTTTCGACAATCCGATCTGGTCAAGCCGCTCTGCGCTCGGCAAAGCCCTGTCTTCGCTTCGTCATGATACCGATGTCGCCGCCTTAACGCCCAAGACAGCCTTTTCGAATGCGGACGAAGCGCGCCTGATCAAGCTTCAATCCGATCTCGCTCAAGACCCCGCCGTGGCGGCACAAGCCCAACGCGACTACGCGGCCCAGCTCGATCAATTGGAAACCTATTTGAAGCGGATCGAGCAGACGCTGAATGACGAGGCCCTTCAGGCGCTACATGCGACGAAAAAGAGTGCTGACGACATGCGCATGGCCGCCAACACGGCAGCGCATGATGCATTTTCCGGATTGGCGCTTGAGGGCGTTGGTGAAACCGTCTGGCGGACTCTCTGGGAATCCGCCAGATCATATTCGCAAGTGGCGAAGGAAGCTGGTACGGCGTTTCCACCATCGGCTGGAGATATCTGCGTTCTGTGCCATCAGGAGATCGACGAGCTCACCGCCGCGCGGATGCTTGGCTTCGAGGACTTCATCAAGAAGGACACCGAAACCAAAGCGGCTGAGGCCGAGCATGTCTTCATGGAAGCAAAGCAAAAATTCCGGGCGTTGGTCGTTCACGTAAATAAGGTCTCCGCGGCCTATCGGAGTTTGAAGGTCGGCAACTTCGCGCTCGCAAGGCAAGTGCTGAGATTCATCGCGCTTGCGCGGCGTGTACAGGGGCAGACTCTTGCACAGCTCTCCGGCCAAGATGTTCCGAATCCGTTGGCTTTACCTGAATCCGTCGCGGAGGCGGTAATCACCGAAGCTGCGCAGACACGCGCCTATGCGGCTTCTCTCGATGATGCATCCGGCTGCGAAGCACGGGAAGCCTTGCTCGATGAGCAGGCCGATTTGCAGGATCGGAAACAAAGTCACGAGCTGCTGGATATTGCGAGAACAGAGATCGCGAGGCTCGCAGAGCTAAAGCGCATTGAAGACTGCTTGCGCGACACTGCCACCACTGCGATCACGCGGCTCGGGAACGAAATCGCCGACAATCTTATCACGCCGCGTATGCGCGACCGGTTTCAACAAGAGATCGTTGCGCTGGCTGGTAATCGGGTACGGGTCGAGGTCGTGCGCTCGGGGGGCAAATTCGGTTCACCGCAATACGAGGTGAAGCTCTATGCCAACCCCAAGGCCAAGGTTCATGATGTGCTCAGCGAGGGTGAGCAGACGTGCGTTGCGTTAGCTTCATACCTTACCGAACTAGCCAACGCATCGCACACATCGGCGCTTGTGTTCGATGATCCGGTTTCCTCGCTCGATCATCGCTGGCGTTCGAAAGTCGCCAAGCGCCTGGCAAAGGAAGCCGGCGTGCGGCAAGTTATCGTGTTCACGCATGACATGATCTTCGTCAACGATCTGGCACAGTTGGCCTCGCAGCGAAATACGCCGACTATGCTGGCGCATCTTACGCGCGGACAGGATGTCGTCGGCATCGTAAACAAGGACTTGCCTTGGACGGCCTCTAGTATTCGAGACCGGATTGACAAACTTGAAAAAGAAGCTCGCGCGGCAGAGCGCCTGTTCGAGAAGAATGACGACGAGGCCTACAAAACGGCAGTATCTTCGCTCTACAGCCGATTGCGGGCTACTTGGGAACGGGCGCTAGAGGACATCGTATTTGCCAATGTTGTAATGCGCCACCGCGATTACATTGACACCAAAAATCTGAAACGTGTCACAGCTCTAGAAGAGGCCGATGTGCAGATTTTCCAAAACGGGTTCAAAAAGTGCTGTGACTTCGTCGACGCGCATGATCCTTCCCGTGGCCATGATCCCGAGCCACCGGAGCCATCCGAAGTCATGGCCGACATTAAGTCGTTGAAGGATTGGTCTGAAAAATTACGGAGCAAGATGAACGGGGTGTCTTGAAACCAAACCACTGCAAGAAGCGTCGGGAAGGAGACCACTGGGTATGGGTGCCTCATAGCCGGAAATGATACAGAAAGAATGCTGCGGGATCGACGAATTGCTGGTGGAGTGAAGCCTCGATGGGGCGTGACGACAAGTAGCCAAGGTCAGCTCTCGGCCACTCACGCTAAACCTACCGGCGGAATGGAATGACGTTTTCGTCACCCCTGACAAAGGCAACCGGGCCCTCCTTCTGGATGGTCGCCAGTGCTTCCTCGAATGCAGCCCTGTCGTCGTCGAACAGATCGTCCCAAACAATGGACGTGCCGTCCTCGGTTACCACTTCTAGCGACCAGCCTTCGCCACCTTCCAGCTTGTAGATGTCCACCTTGAACGGAACGTTGTCGACAACGACCCGTTGTGAAGCACTCGAGATGACCAGATTGGGTTCGGGTTCCATTGGCAGACCTCGCCTTGTTTTTGTTGCATCCTAGACGCCTGGGGGATCGTTGCCAACGCCGCCGATGCGCCTAGCGCCCCGTTGCCTGCTAGCGTAAAACAGTAAAGTGGCATCAGCGCTGGTTTCAGAAGAGCGGCTGCATGATGTTTCGGCTTGGCGCTGAGAGAGACCACCGAACCAAAGAGTCCTGGTCGGGATACTATCGACGCACGCTCCTCGTACGCAGCAACATACGATACCCACCGTCAACCATCTTTCTCGCGTCGCGCAGCAAGGCCATGACCGCGAAGCGCTCCGATGCGCTTTGCCACTCGTCCCGGCTGACCCGAGACAGACGAAAGACCACTTCGGCTATCTCGCGCTGCGACGCTCTGGCCATGTGCCCATCATACGCCTGCAACATGCGTTTGGCACGTAGTCGCTTCTGGCGGGTGAGACGTTTGTCGTCAGGAACCACTCTGCCGTGAAGTTGCGCAAGCAAGCGAAAGACAGCGTCGAGACGCGTAAAGCCTTCCTGATCGAGAGGGATGATCGCCACAAGCGCATCATCGTCGGGATCCGATTGCAGAACCTGCAGGCGAAGTTGCCCGCCAACGCCAAGAAGATGGTGGAGGCCGTCGTGGGCGTAACGGATGGTTCCTTCAGGCAGGATCGTCGGTTCCTCCGCGCCGCTCAGGACCTCCGGAACCTTCTGCAGCACGACCACCGAGGGATCGATCCGGGGGTCCCAGAGTGCGTGGGCCTTTGGAGCCGGGAGGTTGGGATCTGCCGCGAAATCGCAACCCCCATTTGTCGAGGAGCGCTGCTTTCAGAGACGCGTCGTCCGGTGCGGCCTTGGTGAGGGTCGCGTAGTCCTGTGCGTAGCGCTTGTTGCGGCGCAGCCATTCCCAGGCAAGATCGGACGCGCTCAGGTCTTCGACGTAGTCGTACTCTGCCGAGGAACGCCAGCCGGAGCGTTCCGACGGCATGAAAAATCCCGTTCGTCAACTTCTCTGAAACGACCTGATTTTACACGTTTTGATTGATCTTCGGGAGTCCGGCCCACCCTGCATGGGCGGGTTTCGGCGTGACTCAGCCATTCGGGCCGTCGCCCCCCTGCCGAAGCAGGTCGCGATAGCCGTGCTCGGTCATCCAGCGAGCTCGCGCGAGGTGACTATCATAGACGTTCCTGCAGCGATCGGGATCATGCTTCGGATCGAGTCCAAACAGGACTTCGACCACTTCCTGCCAATCGGCTCCTTCCTCGGCAGCGTCGAAAATGCGGAGGTAGAGAACCATGTGAGCATGGTCATAGTCGGTCAGCGTTTCGCTGTCCGGCGGAGCATCCAGAAATGTCGTCTCGCCCTGTGCCATTTGCCTACAGGATCGCAGAAACGACCCCCCTCCCGAAGTTGCCCTTTCGTACAGGCGCGCCACCGAAACCCGCATCAACCGGTTACGATCACTTGGCCTTTTTCGCCTTGGTCACATCGATCAAGACGCCTTCACCCTTGTCCAAACGCAGAAAGGTGATCCCTGCATCCTCGAACACCCGGCGCACCTGATCTTCGGTCGACTCGTAGACACGAAGATCCTTCTCGGATTCGAGCCTTTTCAGTGCGGTCAGTGATACCAGGGCCTTATCGGCTAGCTCCTGCTGCGTCCATCCCAGCAATGCGCGCGCGGCCCGTGATTGTCGGGCGGTGATCATGATGATCACCTCCCACCCGGCCATTCACACATGCCAGAACTACGACTATTTTAGTCGCATTTCCGGGGGCTTGCCAGTGATCATCGTTGTCAGTGGCCGTTTCGGGCCTTCGATCGCACAGGAGCCGACCAAGGCGCGACTCACCGCTAGTTCGGCCGCTGCGCGCGGCGGGATATCGCCGAATGATACGAATTGTGATCGGCGTCCGGCAGTGCCAACAGAAAAGCCCGGCGGCTTGCGCCGCCGGGCTTCGTTGTCGTGTCAGGACTGGTCATCCTCATCGTCGATGAAGGAGGGCTCCTCGTCCTCGGCCTGCTTGGCCTTGGTCAGGAAGTCGACCGTCTCGGCGATGATCTCGCAGCCGTAGCGATCGACGCCCGCGGCGTCAGTCCACTTGGTGTAGTGGATGCGGCCGCGGACCAGGAGCTTCATCCCCTTCTCGCAATACTGCTGGACCGTCTTGCCGAGGCCGTTGAAGCAGGTGATGCGGTGCCATTCGGTGTCCTGGACGCGGTAGCCGTTCTCGTCGCGGACGACCCGGCCTTCGGAATAGCGCGGGCGGGAGGTGGCAAGGGTGAAGGTGGTGATCGAGGTGCCGCCCTGGGTGGTGCGGGTCTCGGGGGTCTGGCCGATGTTGCCGGCGAGGATGACGATGTTCTGCATGGTATGTCTCCGTTGCTTCATGCGGAGGGACCGTCCCTCCGATGAGGCCCGTCAAAGACCGCTGGACGTGGCCTGCACGGACGCCCCCGGTGTCCGCTCGACCCCCAAGGCGGGACGTGGCGCGGGCAGGCGTGGCACACGCCAACACGGGTCCCGCCGCGCGGGGTTGCTGGCCTCGGACGGACGGGCTTAGGGGATCAATCAGGAGGAGGGACAGGTCTTCTCGGGGGAGCGCCAACGGGGACGCAGTGCCGAACAGTCTCTCTCGCGAAGGGCAACTTGGGCTCCCAGATCACGCGCCAATGACAGTCGGCCTCACGCACCCTCCGCCGCGTGTCACAGCTGCGCCGTGTCCGATGGCCAGAAACCGCAGGCATAACCGAGCACGTCAGGCATCGTTCACCGCACTCACATGCATAGGCCCGGTTGGTCCATGGTCATAGGGCGAGAGAGGGGTGATTGGGGGTCTTGGCCTGCGATCAGCCAAAGATCGTCGCTGCGCAGATTTCCACCCCGCCTGCGATAAATCGGCTGGGGACGTCCGCAACCGAGGGCTACCGGTAGAGAAACCCCTCGCCCAAGGCATTGAGGTTGATCATCGCCGCAACGGCAACAACCGTGCCGCAGCCGCCGCTGAGAAGCGTCAGCAGGATACCCGGGTCGAGCGCATGTTTCGCGAGGCCATGGGCCAACGCGTAACCCGCCAGGGCGGCGGGCACCGCAAAGAGGCCGAGCGCCAAAAGGCGGAGGAACGGGTTCCTAGCAAAGCCGAGAATGGCAATGACGAACGCGACGGAGAGCGCCGCCCCCGCCAAGCCGGCAAGGAAGGACAGGCCAAAACCGGCACCGCCACCATGAACCTGCAGGAACGCGGCGATCCCGGCCATGACCGGCAGTGCGAAGACTGCAAAGCGAAAGGCCAGTACGCCGAGGGCGATGGACAGAGAGATGGCAAGAAGAACAAGCGACATGGACGCCTCCATGGGTCGGTGACTGGGGAGATCACGACAGGCTGCCCGAATGTGCGCACCGCCTGCGACTATGCTGTTTCGCCGGTTCTGCTGGCTGGACTATGCCTCAAGATCATGGGTTTCCCAAGCCGGGCAGTGCTAGGCGGCGGACCTCTGCGCATTAGTCAGCGATATTCCGCAGAGGCGACAATGCAAGCGCCTCACTTGCGGTCCTTTGACGACTTCCTTTCTTGGTTCCACATTTGGCAGGTCCGGACATCATCGCCCAACCAGCCACTGTCAATGGACAGTACTGCGGCCTTCGAACTTAAGAACCAAGCCCGCCATTGAACTGCACATGAATAGTGTAGGTCTTTGGCTGAATGAAATCGAAGCCCTGTGCGTCGACATGCCCTTTGAGCCTCGCTAGATCCTGTGAATCCACCTGACCATTCTTGTTGTAGTCCATTGCGTTTAGATCTGCGGCATCACCGAATACGTGCCTACTATTTGCCACACCGCCAACAAGAATATTTCGGGCAGGGTTGCGATATCCGCTCTCGATACTGAAACCCCAAGGCTCATTTTCTTGAATAAAGGCGCTGAATATCGAATTTAAGGCTGACAGCATTCTGCTGCTTACAATAAACCAAGAATAATCCCCCGTGTTCATTGAAGCAGCGTCAAACAAATTCATTCCAGGCACAGTCTGCACAAAAGCGCCGGGTACCGGAGTATAGAGAGAATTCTCGGCATATTCATTTCTAAGGCGGTCAAGTTCTGAGATCTGCGATTTCGCCGTAAGCGAGTCGCGTACAGCTTTTGCTTTCGCCCAGAACGCCTGAGCGCGAAGGTCATGCTGAGGGATGCGCCAAACCCCAAAATCAAATGTCAAAAGGGTATTTAGTTCGTCATTGGCTTCTTGGATCGCATTCTCAATTGGTCGAATGCCTGGGTTTGGCCTTGTTTGGGTTTCGAACTCCCGCCTTGCAGCGTCGATTTTCTCAATTGCGGATTTCAGTTTTCCCAACTGATTTTCGGCACTGTCAAAGAGGGTAGCGTGAGCCGCGCGCGCCGCGTCTACTGAATTTCGATACGCAGTAAAAAACGCCACCTCTCCTTCTTGAATTGTCACTCCGCTCGGGCGGCAAAGCCAATACTCGATTTGATGCCCCGGGAGGGAAGAATTGTAGCTAACAATTGCTGCCTCCAAGGCTGGTGCGCTTTTGCTATTGCCGTTAACGCCAAGAGCCGCCGCTCGGATCTGCTGGAGGCGTGAAATTCTATCACGAATATAGTCAATTACACTTTGATTCTCGGCGGTTTGACCTGTATTGCACACCCGGCTTGGCACATCGATCGTTACGGTTATCGTTCCACCTTTTGCCATAGAAAACTGGCTGTGTAGTTCGGGTGTGCTTCGATTTCGAAACTCAGCGCTTTCCGCATACTTTTCGTCGCTGAATTTTGGGTCTGGCGCCGTCGCTGAAAGTCGAGCTGAAATTTCTAGAAATCCAGCGTCGGGAAGGTATCGATCAATCTTCGCATCAAGCTCGTCAATCATCATTCAAATCCCTTGATGGCAGCGCAAATGTCATGGGTGCTGCGGCGGAGCCCCCCTATGCACCCTAACCGATTTGCATGGGACGAGGGAAGCACTGGGATATGATCAACCAATTCGCTTCATCCGGCTTTCGCCAGTCGTGTACTCTTGGATGCCGCAGCATTCGGCAAAGCGAGTTCCCAAAGGTGGTGACTGAGGCGAACCCGGGTTCCTTTCTGCTGCGGTCACCGCTCGGAGTGTAAGTTTTCTTGAAAGCGACGCTCACGCGCCGCCCTCATGCTTCAGGATCGGGATGCCCAGTTTCCGCGCCTTGTCAGAAAGGTTCTCCTGGATCCCGGTGCCGGGGAAGACCAACACCCCGATCGGCAGAACGTCCAGCATCGCATCGTTGCGTTTGAACGGGGCCGAGCGACCGTGCTTGGTCCAGTCGGGCCGGAAGGCGACCTGGGGCACTTTGCGGTGATCGGCCCATCGGGAGGCGATGAGTTCCGCGCCCTTGGGTGAGCCGCCATGCAGCAGCACCATGTCCGGGTGCTTTGCATGGACCCGGTCGAGCCGCGCCCAGATCAGGCGGTGATCGTTGAAATCCGCCCCGCCGGTCACGGCCACCTTTGGGCCCTCGGGTAGAAGCAGATGCGCCTCGGCCCGGCGGCGGGCTGCGAGGAAATCCCGGCTGTCGATCATCGCGGCGGTCAGGTTGCGATGGCTGACGCGCGAGCCTGTCCGGGGATGCCAGGGCTTGCCGCGGTGATGCTCGAAGCCCTCGGCGGCGAGGTCGCGGAAGAGCTCGAGCGCGGTCCGCCGCTCGACCATGCTCTGCCCCTCGGCCACGAGGCGTTCGAGTTCGAGGGATTTTACCTCGGAGCCATCCTGTTCCCGCTGCAGGCGGCGCTGCGCCTGTTCGTTGTCGTCGAGTTCACGTTCTGCCCGCGCCAGCGCGCGATGGAAGAGGTTGACCGCGCCCCAGAGCAGTTCGTCGAGATCGGGCTCTAGGCGCGTTTCACCCAGCGTCGCGACGAGGGCGTCGAGGATATCGGCGACGGCACCGGCGATCTGGTCACCCTCGGGCAAGGGGCGCGGATCGGGTTCATCCTCGTAGGGGCGCCAGCCGTAGAGCTGGAGTTCGGTCAGGACATGGGCGGTCGAGGACGTGCTGTGATGCGGCTCGTGGGCATCGGTTTCGGGATCGAGGGTCATCTGCGGGTTCCTTCCTCGGGGGAGCCGCGCGCCACACGCGGCCTTCGTGGCAGGAACGCGCCCACGGGCGGGACGGCAGGGCAGCCCGAGCCTTTCGCGAGGGCCTTGATGGCCAAGCCCGGCTATTTTGCCTCGCGATGCAAAGCGCCCCAACGGGGCGCGGCGGAAAATAGCCGGAGCGCGGCCATTGCCGGGCCGTCCCGATTGTGGGCCTCCTGCCCTCTGAGAAGGCCGTGCGCGCCGGCCTTTCCCGTGGATGGGAACCGCGCGCGGGATGCCCCTGCGAAAACGATGCTGTGAGCCGTACAGCGCCAGCCCGATTGCCGCCCTGTCACACCGGCACGGAACGAGCGGCATCCTCGACGTGGAGATGAAGCCGAAACCGCGCTTGCAAGGCCGCCAGCCCATAGCGCCGGAGATCGTCGTTGAAGTCGCCCAGTCGCGGCGTGAGGGTCTGCGCCTCGATCCCGGCCTCGGCTGCGCGCGCCTCCAGCCGATTCCTTGCCGCCGCGCCCGCCGGATCACGGTCGCGCAATACGTAGAGCCGCCGCAGACCAGCGGGAAACCGGATGGCGGCAAGGTGTCCCGATGACAGCGCCGCGACGGCGGGCAACTCAGGCAGGGCCGAGCGCACGGAAAGAACCGTCTCGATCCCCTCGCCCGCGATGAGCACATCTGCGGGCGTGCCGAACCGCACCCCGTTCCCGAGCAAAGCGCCCATCGCGCGCCGCGGTGTGTCGACATCGGCCTTGGCGCTCCCGTCCGGCCGCAGCCAGGTGCGATGGGTGCCGGTATGACGGCCCTCGAGATCGGTGATGGCGGCGAGCATGGCCGGAAGCCGCGCGATCGGCCCGCTGCCTTCGGGCCGATAGTAGCAGGCGGGATGGAACCGCAGGCTTGGCATTTGGTCAAACGCTCCGATGCCGCGCCTGCGCAGATAGGTTTCTACCGGAGTGCCGCGGATCGGTACGCCCATTGCAAACAGGCGTCGGGCTGCTTCCTGGGATCCGGTGGCAGCTGGTGGCTGTGAATGTGGAGAATGCTGTCGGGTTGGATCAGGTAAGGGCAGGCTCAAGAAGCGTCGGGCCTCATCGGCAACGTCCTTGAAGTCGACCAAGCCGCAGCTTTCGCGGATGACATCGAGCAGGTCGCCATGCTGTCCCGTGGCTGCGTCGGTCCATTTTCCAGCGGCACGGTTGCCGGACAGTGGCCCGGACAGCCGAACGAACATGGATCGGCCCGGTGTGTTGTGAACGTCTCCCACCAGCCAGTAATGACCCTGTTTCCGGCCGTTCGACAGATAGTGCCGGCACACCGTTTCGGCGTTCTGGGAAAGCTGGCGCGAAAGCTCGGTGGCGAGGCTCGTCATGGCGATCTCCATCAGGGTTGGACGCAATCAGGGGCCCGCCATGACTGACGGGCCCCTGACTTTGGACCTTGGGGGAAGGTCCCGTGCTGCTCGTAGGTCACTCGGCGGCTGTCTTGTCGAAGGCGTCACCGGCGACGGGATCATCTTCCCCCGAGGGGTCGGAGTCTCCGATAGCCGGTTCGCCGCCGTCTTCCGCCGATTGCGCTTCGCTCCTGTCGGGATCGTCTTCCGAAGGGTCATCGTCTGAGCGGTCCGTCTCGTCGATCAGCTCGATCTCCGGGGCATCCTCTTCCGGCAGCGGCGGCGTGCGCAGAGGTTCGGGCAGCCAGCCGGTGCCCAAGAGCAGGTCCTCGGCAGCCGTCACCATCTCCGACTTCTTCAGCCCGGCGATCCGGTCAGCGGCGTCTTCGCCTTTCGCCTCGCGCACGGCTTCCAGGATGCGCGCCTTGGTCACGCGGCCGAGGTAGCTGTCACCCGTGGCCGTCCAGCCCGCCTTGGCCATGTCGAGCCCGACGGTCCCGGCCAGCACATCCGCATGCGCGATGGCGCGCGGCCGGCGTTGGTAGGGGTCGTGGACGGCATTGACGCTCATCGCCACACAATGGGCGAAGAGCGCCTCGCGGCTGCAGCTGTCGAACTCGGTCAGCGCCTCCCAGAGGTCCTCGGATGCCTTCGGCAGGTTCCGTGCCCAGGTCTCGTGGCGCTGGTCGATGGCTTGCGCATAGGCCGTGTCGCCGAGGCCCGGCACCTGCGATCCGAAGGCGGCATTGCGCGGTTCGATCTCGACACAGCTGTCGACCGCGTAGCGATAGAAGAGCCGCAGGACCATCGCGTGCAGGGCCGCGAGGAAGGCGACCTGCGGATCCTGGGCCAGCGCATTGCGCAGCGCCAGGGTCCGATGGGCCGTCAGTTCCATGACGAGGCGGTCGGAAAGCGGTTTCAGGCCGTCATCCTCTTCCTCCTCGTCCGAGGCCGACGCAACGGTGTTGTCGGAGTCCTCGACTGGCGCCGCGTCCGGTGCGACCTCGTTGGTGTCCTCCGTCTCCTCGATCGGCTCATCCTCAGGCCGCACGTAGCCGCGCTCGACCCGCAGCCGCCCGGAGCTGTCGATGCTCACGAAGGCCCCTGCCAGTGCGAGGTCGTCGACCTCGTACCGGATCGGGCGCGCCTCGAATGCCTCCATAGCCTCCTCGATCTCGCCCAGCCGGGCATCGACGTCGTCGGGCAACTCGTCGGCTTCCGCATGCTCGGCCTCAAGCGCGTCGTATTCGGCCTTCAGCGCCTGGTAGCTGGCGGCTTCCTCGTCGCTCATCGGCACCGCCTCGCCATGGACCCGGCGCATCCCGAAGGTGTGGCCATAGGGGAACTCGGTATCGACCTCGACCCATTTCCAGCCCTCGGCGCGGATCGCTTCGGCCTCTTCGGCCAGTTTCTCGCGCACCATGACGTCGAGCAGGGCGGTATCCTGCAGCCAGCCGCCGTCGTCCTGCTGGAACAGGTCGCGCAGGATCTCTCCCCCGGCCTCGACGTAATCGTCGAGCCCGACGAACTGCGCCCGCTTGTCCGAGGCGCGCACCGCGCCTTCGGTCAGCATGCGGCGGATTTCGTAGGGCTGGCGCGAATAATGCCGCTGCAGAGCCTCCCAGACTTGGCTTTGCCGCGCGTGATCGGGATTGACCGTGAAGGCCATGAGCTGGTCGAGCGTCATCTCCTCCTCGGCATAGGCGTCGAGCAGCGACGGCGCGACCGCAGCGAGCTTCAGCCGCTGTTTGACCACGCTGGCCGAGACGAAGAAAGCTGCGGCGATCTCCTCCTCGGTGCGGCCCTTCTCGCGCATCGCCTGGAAGGCCCGGAACTGGTCGAGCGGGTGTAGCGGCGCGCGCTGGACGTTTTCGGCGAGACTGTCCTCTTCGGCCAGCCCATCGGTGCGCACGATGCAGGGCACCAGCGCGGTCTTGTTCATGCGCTTCTGCTTGACGAGCAGCTCGAGTGCCCGGAACCGCCGCCCACCGGCGGGGATCGTGTACATGCCGGTCTCAGCACCGCTCTCGTCCAGCACGGGCCGCACGGTGATGGAGCTGAGCAGCGTCCGCCGCGCGATGTCCTCGGCCAGTTCCTCGATCGACACGCCCGCCTTGACGTGGCGCACGTTCGACTGGCTGAGCATCAGCTTGTTGAAGGGGATGTCGCGCGAGGCGCTGAGGGTGATCTTCTGTTGCTTGGTCATCGGGATATCTCCGCGACGGGCCAGCCGGGAGCCTCTCTCCCGACCTCCAAACCCGTCACGGAAAACCCGGCACCCCTCTCACTCTCAAGAGACAGCGACGAAGGTCAGTTCAAATCGCGCTTGTCTTCTTCGTCTAGCGGGTCCAGGTCGTCGTCATCGGGGGAGTCATTGTCCACCTCAAGCAATAGCTCGGGATTACCGTTTGGTTTTTCGATCTTGGCCACGGATGGTTGGCCATAGCTTGCAATCTTTTTGATCGCGGAAGAAATTGCTTGCAAACGGAATTGGCTGTGATCTCCCGCTTCAAACGAATAGGCGACACGTTGACCGCCGGGCGCATCCGAAACGAACGAGACCGTTGCGCTAACTGCCCTATAGTTCGTTTGGCAAACCTGTCCTTTTTCTTCCTCCGCAATCATTCCTGCTTGGTCAAGTCTGCGCCCAGTACTTGCCGCGACCTGTCCATAAAACTCAGTGAAGGTGATTTCTGAAGAGATCCAGTCTGTTGCTAAAATCCTCAAGCCATCAACTTGCAAGTTTTCTCCCGTTCTTGCGAAAGCTGCTGCAACAGCATAGGCGGCTGCAATCACGACAGGTGCAACGATAACGCGACCGATTGAGACCTCTTCACCATTCCAAAGCCCTGACAAAGCCTGAGGTACCGAAAACAGAGCGAGTAGAATTGACGCTAAAACACTAAGGGCGGAACCAACCAAGAGGCGGTTCTTTCCCAATCCTTCGATCGGATTGGACTGCTCCGTGTATTCCCCTTCGGCAATGATATTTACAGAAAAATCGCCCGTATCCTGCACGGACTTCGAGCGACCCTCATCATTGTCGACCAAAATTCGAGCTTTCCCGAAACCTGGCTCATCGTCCAACTTGTCGACCAAGTGCTTGGAAAGGCTAAGCGATGAAACACGCAGCGGAATAGGTTCTGCGGATTTTTCCGCAACGACGGAGGCACCAAGCAGCTTGTTCGCCAAGAGACCTCGGAGCAATGTGTTGTCAAAGAAGCTACTCAGAGCACTAACAATGGCCATGCCGGTCAGTGAGGCCAGAGCGATGACTGCCGCACTGCTCCAGTAACTTGAAACAACTTGCGGAGTTCCATCCGCCCAATAAAGCAGCAACGAAACAACGCCGAAAGCGAACAGCGCGACCAGAAGATGCCTTAGCGCTCGCAATGGTGCGATCACGCGGCCCTGCCTCTGCTCGAAGAAGTGCCTAAAAATTGGGAGCACTTGCGGAGACTTGCTTCCAATCAAAATTCTCGTGGTTCGAGGAAGGTCAAAGGAGTAATCATAGGGATCTCTACTATTCAACTGACGGCCAACAGAGATCACAGCTGGCTCAGGACTGAACCGGATTTCTTCTCGCTCGTCCGGGATCATCGCGAGTTTGGCGCTCTCGTAGAAAGCAGATACTGCGAAGCCAAACTGTTTGAGCCAATACTTCACAAGGCAGTAAACGAGCATGAGGTGGGAAAATATCGATATCAGACCGACCGCAAATGCTGATAATTGAGCTTGATCGCCGTCGGCAAGGGCGGAAATCCTAGCACCCAGCAAACTAGCGAAATCAGTCAAGTCAACGCCGTTCATACTTGTCATCGTAGTGAAGGCGTAGCCAACTGCATTCGCAAGAATTCGCAGTGATAGCAACAGAACGATTGCGAGCGCGATTATCGTGATAATGCTTGAGTAAAGCCTGATTTTATTGGCAAATGCCATCCGCTGATCATTATTCAAAACTCAAATTCCTATTTTGTGACACCGTCAGAGACTTCACGCTCGGTAGCTCTTGGGCTCGGCACCCAAGGCGATCGCATCAATCTGGACTATCTGAAGATTTTCGCCAACATGCAACTTTAGCGGGGCTACACCTCGCGTCTTCGTTTCGAAAGATCAGGGCATGCGGCACAGTATCGTACCGCTTGCCCCGCCTAGGGCTAGATTGCCTTCTCCAACAACACCTTCGCCTTCCCCTCCATCATCAGCCGCGCATCCTGCTGCGGCTTCGACCGGGCCACCGCCGTGATGCCCTGTACGAAGTCGAACACGCTCTCGGGCGGGCGGCCTTCCTCGGCCAGAACCGTCTCGACGATCCGCCCCGTCTCCGCCTTCGAGAACCCGCGCTTGCGCAGGAAGTCTTGACGGTCCTCGTCCGACCGCGCGACGATCTTCGCTCGCGCCGCGCGGATGCCGTCGATGAAGGGTGCGGGCGAGGACTCGGCGAAGCGGCTGAGCGCCGGCGCGGCCTCGTGCGCGAAGCGGGAGGCGGCGTATTTCGAGTGCCGGATCTTGATTTCCTGGAAATCCTCGACGCCCCAGAGGTTGCGGTTCTGGCAAACCGCGCGCAGGTAAAAGCTCGCGATGCCGAGGGTCTTGGCGCCCACCTCGGAATTCCAGCAATAGAATCCCCGGAAATAAAGGTCGGGCGAGCCATCGGGCAGCAGCCCCACCTCGATGGGGTTGAGGTCATCGACGAGGAACAGGAACACGTCGCGGTCGGAGGCGTAGAGCGTCGTCGTCTCCTTCGTCACGTCCACGCGCGGGTTGTAGATGCCCGTCGACCAGTCGAGCACGCCCGGCACCTTCCAGCGCGTGTCACCCGTGCCGTTGCCCGCGATGCGCTGAACGGCGGAGACCAGTTCATGGTCGTAGATGCGGCCATAGTCCGGTCCGGTCACGGCGCGCAGTTCCGTGCGGCCATCCACGACCTCCATCGTCTTGATCTGCTCCGCCCGGTGGTTGGTCAGGCCGTACTGCAGGTTGATCCCCGCCAGCGGCGCGGGCAGTTGGCGCAGATAGGCCGCTGGTGCACCGACAAGGCTCGACAGCTGGCCGAAGGACCAATGCGTCGGCGCGATGGGTTCATCCGCGCCAGGCAGGACAAGGCCCAGCTTCTCCGGGTTGTCGCGATGCGCCTCGACCCGGATCGCCGCACTCTCCACCGTGCGCGTCCGGCTCCGCTCCGCCCGGCCCTTGACTGAGGCGAAAAGGTCGTCGAGCGACAGATACCGCTCGTCATCCGGCCGCGCGAACCACTCGGACGACACGCGGTCCACGTTCTCGCCGCGCGACACATCCACCTTGTAGCCGCCGCTGATATCATCCCCGGCATCGATAATTTCGGTGTTCATTTGAAAACCTCCGCGACGGGCGCCGGAGGCCTCTCCTCCAGCCCTCAACCCGTCACGGCACCCCTCCCAGTCTCTTGCTCTCTCGCTTGGCCAGTGGCGGCTTCCCGCGCCTTAGTGACACCTGCGTTGCGCGATTCGGGCGGCCTATGGCAGACTTCGTTCAGGCAACGGTCTTCGGGCCCTGCCACAGCTTAGGGCCCCTAAATGGTGAAAATTCGCATAGAACAGCGCAGTATCTCCGGATTCCGGGCCGCCGATTTGCGCGACGCTGTAGCAGCCATCAATACGCCAGACTACGCGAGTATGCGCGCGCCCCACCTCCAACCCGCTATGATGCATAGGCTTTTTCCTTCGTACGTGTGCCAGCCTCTGGCAGGCTGGCGCTTATGGAAAGGGACCAGAAAAGCAGGCCGGGGGCTGACGCCTCAATGGACGCCCAGGACTCATCTCAGGAAAGCGGAGCATCTGAGAACAAAATCGCGCGCCTCACGTCTTCTGGCGATGATCCGCGACTGGTCAACCTTGTTCGCTTGTTGGCGCGGCAGGCGGCGAGAGAGTTCATTGAGACAGAGAACAGGCGGCATGCACGGGCTCGCCTCCGCGATTAGGGGGGCTATCGCATGAAGGCAGCGCTTTACGCTCGGTATTCATCTGACAACCAACGTGATGCGTCGATCGAGGACCAGCTTCGCATCTGCCGTGCACGCGCGGAGCGGGAAGGCTGGACGATCATCGACAGCTACACGGATCGCGCGATTTCCGGGGCGTCCTTGCTTCGGCCCGGCGTTCAGGAACTGATCTCGGATGCGCTGAAGGGCCGTTTCGAAGTGATCCTCGCGGAGTCGCTGGATCGTCTCTCTCGGGACCAGGAGGACATCGCCGGGCTCTACAAGCGGATGCGCTTTGCAGGGGTGAGTATCGTGACACTGTCCGAAGGCGAGGTCAGCGAATTGCACATCGGTCTCAAGGGAACGATGGGTGCACTCTTCCTCAAGGATCTAGCCGACAAAACCCGGCGCGGTCTCCGCGGGCGCGTCGAGAAGGGTCGCTCCGGTGGTGGACTTTGTTATGGGTATGACGTCATTCGCACGGCCGATCCGGACGATCGGGGCGAGCGGGACATCAATCCAGCCGAAGCAAACGTCGTTCGGCGCATCTTCAGGGATTACTTGTCCGGACAATCCTCGCGGACGATTGCAATGACCTTGAACCGGGAGGGCATTTCAGGACCGCAGGGCAAGGAATGGGGGCCTTCGACGATCCACGGCAACCCGAAACGAGGGACGGGCATTCTCAACAACGAACTCTACATCGGTAGGCTCGTCTGGAACCGACTGCGATACATGAAGGATCCTGACACCGGCAAGCGCGTCTCCCGCCCGAACCCGGAAAGTGAATGGGTTGTCCAGGAGGTCCCAGACCTTCGGATTGTGGACCAAGATCTCTGGGACGCGGTGAAGAAAAGGCAAAAGAGCCTTTCGTTTGATACGACGGCGACAGGCAGCAATCCGATGAACGATAGACGCCGGCCGAAGCATCTCTTCGCCGGTTTCATCAAGTGCGGGTGCTGTGGTGGTGGCTACTCCCTGATCTCGAAAGACCTTCTCGGCTGCGCAGCGTCACGGAACAAGGGCACATGCGATAACCGTCTGAACATCCGTCGGGATGCCTTGGAGGCGTCGATCTTGAATGGTCTTCGGAAGCATCTCATGTCGCCGGAACTCTTCAATGAGTTCTGTGCCGAGTTCACGCGCGAGGTTAATCGGCTCCGGATCGAGCGCGGAGCCGACCTGGCCGGCTGGAGGAGCGAACTCGAGAGGGTTGACCGAGAGCTCGACAAGATGGTCGACGCCATTCTTCAGGGCTTCCCGCCGGCGAAACTCAAAGACAAGGCCGAGAAACTGGAGGCGAGGAAGGCGGAGTTGACCGAGCTTCTGGACAATGCCGACGAGCCGCCGCCATTGCTGCACCCGAACATGGCACGAATGTATCAGGATCGGATCGCGAAGCTCTGCGAGAACCTGCAATCCGAGGAAGATCGAGGCGCCGCCGTCGACGTGCTTCGGTCACTGGTCGATGAAATCACCCTCGTGCCCGAGAACGGCGAACTCTCCATCGTCCTTCGCGGCGACCTGGGGGCGATCCTGCGCTTTGCAGCCGGAAAGCAAAACCCCGACTTCCTTTCGGAGGCCGAGGCTTTGGACAACCTGCTTTCGCAGAAATCGTTGGTTGCGGGAGTAGGATTTGAACCTACGACCTTCAGGTTATGAGCCTGACGAGCTACCGGGCTGCTCCATCCCGCGCCAAAACGAGAAGGCCAGTGCCAACTCGTGGGTGTTCTTATCGCATGAGAGTTATTGGTTTTTTTCTAGGTTTGGCGGTGACCTACTCT